>MPMX01000005.1 GCA_002238725.1 Rhodospirillaceae bacterium bin65 | reverse complement strand
GCAAAATACGCCGACGCACGGCCCGGCAGCGCTGGATCGAACACCCTGATCGATACCCAAAGCTGCCGGAAAATACCCGATCCGCTCCCGACAAAACCTTCCCCGGGAATTTCGCAGAGGAATCCAAGGGGAGGGGGGCAATGTCTTGGAATTGCGACGGTTTTCGGCTTTGGCGCGGCGTTTCCGGAACGAAGCTCCCCCTCCCCTCCGGGGGGGGGGGTCGGGGGGGGCGGGGCACAGACACCCGCAGGGGCGCAGGGGCGCGGCCCGAATCGTTGCGAAAGGGCCGTTCCGGCGCATTTTCTGCACAACAGGGTGCACGCGCCGTCCAGGCCAGGGAAACCGGCCAACCCCCTGTTTTTCCGGCCCAATCGCCGGAAACGGGCCGCGGAATGCCAGACAAACGCACAAGGATTATTATCCTTCCTTGCAATCTTTTGCGGCGCATCCGGCCCGACGCTCCGGGCTGCCGCTCTCGCTGAAAGCCGCGTGGTACAAGGCTTTGCCCGGAGCGCCGCAGCGCCGCGGCTGGCCGTTCCGGCGATTTGTTCGCGTATATGGAACGGTCTGTCCAGTTCAGGGAAGCCGGCCAACCGCCTGTTTTTCCGTCCAATTTGCCGGATTCGAATATTGAACGGCCGCGCAAAAACGAAGAAGGGCGATCCGGCCGAAGCGCCGGCAACCCCGTCCGTTGAAAGAGTTGGGGATTGTTCCGGTAACCAGGCGTTCGCGGCCTGCTGCCGATCCGATAGCCGATGCCGTAAATTGCCCCTCTGTGCCACCCCGGACGGGGCGGCCTGCCCTAGACCACCCTCTATTGCCACCCCGGACGGAGCGCAGCGCAGATCCGGGGACCAGGAGCCACAGGTTGAGGCCCTTCGGGTCGGCCCTTCGGCTTCGCTCAGGGCAGGCTCCTGGGCCCGGATCAAGGCCGGGGCGGCAACGATGGCTCTTGTCAGGTGTCGCGAAGCGTCGAACCGGGACGCTGCCCGATGTTCGGGTTTGGGCGTTTTGGCATTCCTGCGTATAGAAAGCGGCATGAGACTCGCGACCGCCCTTATTGCGGCCCTTCTACTCCTTGCAGCGCCGGCGCATGCGAAGATCGGCGGCAACGGCGTCATCTTCGCTGCGGCCAGCCTGAAGGAGCCGCTGGACCGGGCGGTCGAACGGCTGGTGACGCAACGGCGCTGCATCGCGCCGGGCGGCACGATCCGCGTGTCCTACGCGTCGAGCGGCATCCTCGCCCGCCAGATCGAGTTCGGCGCGCCGGCAGACCTGTTCATCAGCGCCGACCCGCGCTGGCTCGACTATCTGGAGCGGCGCGGCCGGGTTCTCGCCCTGCCGGCGGCGCGGCGCGCACTCTTCAGCAACCGGCTGGTCGCCATCGCGCACGGCTCCGGCGGGAATGTCGAACGCCTCGCACCGGATTCTGCGACGGCGCGCCTTCTGGGACGGAGCCGGCTCGCCATCGGCGATCCGGGGCATGTGCCGGCGGGCCGCTATGCCATGGCAGCGCTCAAGTCGCTCGGGCTGTGGCGGCAGGCGCGACGCAACATCGTGCTGGCCGCGAACGTCCGCATCGCCTCGGCCTATGTCGCGCGCAGGGAAGCGGCGCTGGCTATTGTCTACGAATCGGACGCGATCGCCGAACCGTTGGTCCGGATTGTCGCGCGCATCCCGGAAACCGCCCATCCACCGATCCGCTACGACGCCGCCATCGTCAGGGGCGGCGACGCCGCCTGTGCGCGGCGCTGGCTCGAGGCGCTGCACAGCCCGGCCTTCCGGAAGTTTTTCACCGATGCCGGCTACGGCATTCCGAAGAGTCGCTAGGGCCGTGCGCCGATGTTGAGCGAAGCGGAAAGCGACGCCCTGCTGCTCAGCCTGAAGGTCTCTTTCTGGAGCCTGCTGTTCGCCCTGCCGGTCGCCGTCGCGCTCGGCTGGGTGCTGGCGCGCAAGGAGTTTCGCGGCAAACTGTTTGTCAACGCCTTCCTGACCCTGCCGTTGGTTCTGCCGCCGGTCGTCACGGGTTTCGTCTTGCTGATCCTGTTCGGCAACCAGGGCTGGATCGGCAGCTGGCTCAAGGCCTGGTTCGGCATCGAGATCGCCTTTCGCTGGACCGGCGCGGCGGTCGCGGCCGGCGTCATGGCCTTTCCGCTGATCGTCCGGCCGATTCGCCTGTCGTTCGAAGCCGTCGACCCGCGGCTGGAGCAGGCCGCCGCGACGCTCGGCGCCGGACGCTGGCGGCGCTTCGCCACGATCAGTTTGCCGCTCGCGATGCCGGGCGTACTGGCCGGCGCGGTTCTGGGCTTCGCCAAGGCGCTGGGCGAGTTCGGCGCCACGGTGACGCTGGTTTCCAATATCCCGGGCGAGACGCAAACCCTGTCGCTCGCCGTCTATTCGCTGCTGCAGGTGCCCGGCGAGGAAAGCGCAGTGCTGCGCCTGACCCTGATCGCGATCGCCATCTCGGTGCTCGCCGTCGTCGCATCGGAAATCCTGGCGCGCCGGGCGCGCCGCAGCCTGTCCGCCGAAGACCGGCCCGGCAATGCTTGACATCGACGTCGCAAAGCAGCGCGCCGGGACGGCGCTGGAAATCCGGTTCGAGAGCGCCGGTGGCGTCACGGCGCTGTTCGGCCGGTCCGGAGCCGGCAAGACCAGTACGGTCCAGATGATTGCCGGGCTGATGAGGCCGGACGCCGGCCGGATCGCGATCAACGGGCGCGTCCTGTTCGATAGCCATACCGGCATCGATTTGGCGGCGCCGCAGCGCCGGGTCGGCGTCGTCTTTCAGGAAGGCAGACTGTTCCCGCATCTGACGGTGCGCCGCAACCTGCTCTACGCGAAGGCCGCCGGGGACAACGGGCGCTATGGCGGCGTGATCGCCATGCTGGGCCTCGAGGGCCTGCTGGAACGGAAGCCGGCGACGCTTTCGGGCGGCGAGCAGCAGCGCGTGGCGATCGGCCGGGCCCTGTTGTCGAACCCCGACATCCTGCTGATGGACGAGCCCCTGGCGTCCCTCGACGCCGCCCGGAAGGCGGAAATCCTGCCGTATATCGAGCGGCTGCGCGACGAGGCAGGGCCGCCCATCGTCTACGTCAGCCACCAGATCGACGAGGTGGCGCGCCTGGCCGACCGGATCGTCCTGCTCTCGGACGGATCGGTCGCGGCCACCGGCTCGGTCGACGAGATATTCTCCCGCCCCGACCTGATGCCGCTCACCGGCCGCTTCCAGGCCGGCGCCGTGCTGGGCGCCCGGGTCGCCGAACAGGACGTGCCGGGCAGAATGAGCCGGCTCGCCGTTCCGGGCGGCAGCCTGTGGGTGCCGTCCGTGCCTCTGCCGGTCGGCAGTGCAATGCGCATTCGAGTTCGTGCCCGGGACGTATCGGTCGCGCTCGACAAGCCGGACCGCATCAGCATCCGAAACACACTGCCGGGCACTGTCGTCTCGGTCACCGAGTCCGACGGCCCGTTCCGGACCATCGCGATTTCCGTCGCAGACGAGACGGGGGAAAGCCGCATCGCCGCCACGGTGACGGCCAACGCGGTGCGCGACCTCGGCCTGGCGCCGGGCGTCGCGGTGTTCGCGCTGATCAAGTCGGTGGCGATGGACCGGCGCAGCATGGCGCTGCCGCCGCGCGATGAGATCGTTACCTAGCCGATTCGAACCGACTTTCCGCGCGACGACGCGGCATTTGCCCTGCGGCACCACTGCACCCATCTGAGGATCGCTTCGACAGGAGGGTCCGCCATGCAGGCCAACAGCAAGTTGATCGACGATTTCGCACGGGTGACGACGGGCATGCTGGGCGTCGCCGCCGGCGTCCGCTCGGAGGCGGAAGCGATGGTCAAGGCCCGGCTGCAGGGCCTTCTGGCCGATATGGACCTGGTGACCCGCGAAGAATTCGAGGTCGCCAGGGCCATGGCGGCGAAAGCGCGCGACGAGCAGGAAACCCTCGCCGCGCAACTTGCCGAAATCCGCCGGCGCCTGGAGAAGCTGGAAAAACCGGCGCGCGGCGGCCGCAAGGGCGCCTGACCCTCAAAGCCGTCCCGGCGGGATTTGCGCTAAATTCGTGTTATTTTCCAGGCCACCTCACCGAAACCCGGACGCCGGTGTTGATCGGCATGTAGGTCGAGCGCCGATCAGCGCGCCAACTCATTGATTTGCCTTGACCGTCTCGGGTCAATCCTGGGCGCCGATCAACACGCTTGCGGCATGATAACGGGCATTCGCGCCTGTTTCTGCGGGTGAAAGGACGAGTCGAGCAATTCCGCCGGGTTAAGCCGACCCAAGCCGGATCGGACCGCCCAGGGCGGCACCCCCCCTAAACATGCAAATCTGACACTGAGAATGGATGAAAGTCCGGTCGCATCCGCAATCTCTTGACGGTGTCGGCTTTCTCGGCGTTTGCGGCGGTCGCTCCGGCACCGAGGGCACGATGGTGGGCAGCGGTGTAGCATCTGGCAGCGTGGCCCGGGGTAACGGCGCTTAACGATTGCCGGGCCGTGGCATGCGGTAGCCGACGTTGCGCACAGTGAGGATGTAGGCCGGGTCGGTCGCCGAATCGCCGAGTTTTTGGCGCAGGCCCTTGACGAGGGTTCGCAGGGCGTTTCTGGCGGCGCGATCGTCATTCTTGCCCAGGACCTGGCGCAGCAGGGGTACGTAGTCCGATACCCGCCCGGGGTTGAGCGAAAGCACGCGCAAGAGCTCGTACTCGCTGGCGGTCAACTCGACAGGCCGGCCGGCCACGCTCACCCGGCGCTCGTCGTAGCGGATGGCGAGTTCGCCCAGCACGAAGGGTTCGGGCGCGGCGCGCCGGCGCAGCGCAGCGCGGATGCGCGCTGTCAGTTCCGTCGTCGAGAAGGGCTTGACGATGTAGTCGACCGCGCCAGCCTCGAATGCCCGCGCGATCGTCTCGTCCCGACCGAAGGCGGAGATGAAGATGACCGGCAGGTCGGCGAGTTCCGGGAGGGTTTCCATCAACTCGATGCCGTTGGCCTCGGGCAGCACCAGGTCGAGCACGACGAGTTGCGGGCTCTCCGTCCTGACGAGGTGCGCGAGTTCCCGGTGGTCGCCGGTCACGAGAGGGGCGTAGCCGGCAGAAGCCAGGGCATCGCGCACATAGAGCAGGATGCGGGGATCGTCGTCGACGACCAGGATGCGCGTCTCTTCCCGATCGTCGCGGGACGGAGCCGGCGTACTCGGGGCGGCGACGCGACCGGCGGCCCCCTCCTCGGCCACAGGAAGGGTGAAGGTGAACCGCGCGCCTTGCCCCGGCCCGCCGCTCTCGGCCCAGATGCGCCCGCCATGCGCTTCCACCAGACCCTTGCAGATGGCAAGCCCAAGGCCGGTTCCCGCGAGCTCGCGACCTCCGTCGCCCGCTCCGGTGTATTTCTGGAACAGCTTCGGCAAGTGTTCCGGCGATATTCCCTTGCCCTTGTCGGAGACCGAGACCGCGACATGCACCCCGTCACGCAGCGCGGCGACCCGGATCGGGGAGGATTCCGGGGCGTGCCGGGCGGCGTTGGAGAACAGGTTGTTCAGCACCTGCACGATACGCCGGCGGTCGGCCATCATCGGGGGAAGGTCCGGCGGCAGGTCGATCAGCACGGTGTGCAGTCCGCCGCCGGAGAGGAACGTGTTGCGCGCCCGGTCCACCAGAGCCTCCAGTTCCGACGGCTCGGGCGAGACCGAGAGTGTGCCCGCATCGATGCGGCCGGCATCGAGCAGGTCGTTGATGAGTCCGTGCATGTGATCGGCCTGAGCGGCGATGATCCGATGGAACTCGCGTATGACCGCCGGATCCAGGTCCGATGCGGTCTCCAGCAGGGTGGTGGCCGAGCCCTTGATCGAGGTCAGCGGCGCGCGCAGCTCGTGGCTCACCATGCCCAGGAACTCCGAGCGCAGGCGCTCGAGCTCCTGGATCGGTGCGAGGTCCTGCATGGTGACGATCACCGACGCGACGGTCCCGTCGGCGGCACGGACCGGCGTGGTGTTGACAAGCATGGTCACCCTGCGCCCGTCGGGAACCGAAATCACGATCTGCTCCCCGCGCACCGTTTCGGCGTTGATCAGCTCGCCTGCCAGCGGCGATTCGGAGAGGTGGACCTCGCCCCCATCGGCGCGCTGCCAGGTGAGCACGTCGAGCACCTGCTCGGAGGTTTTTCCGGCTGTGCGCAGTCCCTCCACGATGCGCTTGGCCTCCTGGTTGATCGAGAGTACATCGCCGGTTGCGGCATCGAAGATCACGACGCCGACCGGCGCGGTCTGAACCAGGGCCTCGAGATTGGCCTGCGCGCGCCCGGCGGGGGCCTCGCCGTGAGTACGCCCCATCGACGGCTCGTTCTCCCACCTGGTCTCGTTATCCGCTCGGTTGCGATCGTTCAAAGGTCCATCCTCGTTCTCCGCATCGGCTGGTACGGGAGGCCCGAAACGGTGCAAATCCCGATGGCCGTTGCAGCGAAATACTTCAGAAATTATACAATTCTCATCTTTTTCATGAATGTTCTTACACACAAATTATAATCAATTCTGTAGCGTGCGCATTACTGTTCATCGGCCTGTAGGTTGAGCGCCAATCAGCACGCTAACTCGTTGATTTGCCGTGACCGTCTCGGGCCAGACTTGGGCGCCGATCAACACCGGCCATGCGCGTCGCCCGACAAGGTGCGGCGCCAGCGCCCCCAACCCCGGATTTCGCTGCGGTCCTGCTGGCGGTGCTGCGGTTCATCGCTTGCCAGGCCGTGACGGCCCTTCCGGCTCCGGGTCTCTGCGCGAGTAAACCCCCGTTACCGCGAATACAAATGGCGTTTCCGGAAAGTGCCATGCCGGGAACTACATGGCCGCACGCAGGTGCCTCCGCCGCCTCGTCCGGCAGGCTCTGCTTCGGTTCCGGCCGGCCAATTCCCAGAGGAGGTCGCACAGCATGCTGCCCGGGCAAGGTCGTCGGGATCGTCCAGCCGGATTACTATTCGTCCGGCGTCGCCGTTTTCGCGCACAAGAACTCGGGCATCGGCAGCTGGGCTTCGCTGAAGGGCAAGAAGATCTGCGGCATTCAGGGGGCCTGGTACAACAAGGAACTCCGCTTTGCTGACCGAGCGAGCAGGTACGCGGTCGCAATCCTTCTGCGTTGAGCCGAGCCAAGGGGAAGCCCCTTCGCCCTTACGGAACGGGCGTTGCCTCAAGTCCTGCGTCGCTGCGCGTTGCCGACCCGCCGACGCGTTCGGTCAGATCGGCCGCGGCCCGGCGGACTGCGCTGCTGAAATGGACGATCTCCCGGTCCGTAAAGCGGGCCGTCGGGCCGGAGACAGATATCGCCGCCACCGCATCGCCGTAGGCATTGAACACGGGCGCCGCAACGCAGCGCATGCCCTCATGTCGCTCCTCGTCGTCGAAGGCCCAGCCGCGGTTTCGGATCGCGTCGAGTTCGTCGAACAGGAGCGGCGGCCTGGTAAGTGTTCTGGAGGTGAACTCGGGCAGTCCCTTTTTCTGGAGCAATCTTTCGATATCCCGATGCGCAAGCTGTGAGAGCAGCGCCTTGCCGGCGCCGCAGGCATGCATCGGGCTGCGAGCGCCGGGGCGGAAAAAAGCCCGGATCGGATTATGGGTCTCGACCTGGCTGACGAAGACCATGTCTCCGTCGTCGGGGATCGCGAGGTTTGCCGTCTCGCCGGTCTCGCTCATCAGGCGTTGCATGATGTCCCGGCTGGCCTCCACCAGATCGATCCGCTTCAGGAATCCGGAGCCGGCGCGGAAGGCCTCGACCCCGATCATCCACTCCTGGGCGTCTTCATCGAATTCGGCAAACCGGTGTCTCTGAAGCGTTGTCAGGAGTCGATGGGCGGTCGACGGCGGCATCCCGACCTGCATGGCGAGGCTGGTCAGCGCGATCCGGTTTTCGCGCGCGAGCAGGCGCAGCAGTTGCAAGCCGCGGTCGAGTGCGCGCACCGTTCCCGTATCGACATCGGATACGACCTTGCGCGGGCGACCGCGGGAGCGTTTGGGAGGAACCCGGTCCATGAGCGGCGTTCTTCTCGGGCAGAAGGGGGCAGAACTCCAGTGTAAACGAAAAAAATATTTCGGCAATTTTTTAGTTTGCAGATTCGGAAAATATAACACGTTGTTAATAAGTCACTTTCCAATAAGTTATAAAAATGGAATATTTTTCTGAAAAAATTGACAAACCTGTTTTATATCCTAGATTTCGCAGCAGCGGCGACGAGGAGTATGCGCCATGGCCGGACAGAATCCCGTCTTCATTCCCGGACCGACCAACATTCCGGATCGGCTGCGCCGGGCGATGAATGTCCAGACGGTCGATCATCGCTCGCCCGATTTCGTCGCGCTGCTCGCGCCGTTGCTGGACGATCTCAAGACGGTCTTCAAGACGGCGTCCGGGCAGGTGTTCCTGTTCCCCGCCTCGGGTACGGGCGGATGGGAAGCGGCGATCGCCAACACGCTTTCCCCCGGCGACAAGATCCTCGCCGCCCGCTACGGGACATTCTCCGACCGCTGGATCGACCTGTGCCGGCGACACGGCATGAACGTCGAGGCGATCGAGTGCGGCTGGGGCACGGGCGCACCGGCGGACCGCTTCGGCGCGCGGCTGGATGCCGACCGGAAGCGCGAGATCAAGGCCGTCCTGGTGACCCACAACGAGACGGCGACCGGCGTCAGGTCTGATGTCGGCACGGTCCGCCGCGCGATGGATGCCTGCGACCACCCGGCGATGCTCTTCGCGGACTGCGTCTCCTCGCTGGCCTCGATGGACTTCCGCATGGACGAGTGGGGCGTGGATGTCGCCGTTACCGGCTCTCAAAAAGGCTTCATGCTGGCGACCGGCATGGCGATCGTCGGCGTCAGCCGGAAGGCGCTCGAGGCCGCCGGGGCGGCCGGGTGTGCCCGATCGTTCTTCGATTTCGGCGAGATGGCCGCCGCCAACGCGGCGGGAGGCTTTCCCTACACGCCGCCGCTGCAACTCATGCACGGTCTACGCGAGAGCCTGGACATGCTCTTCGAAGAAGGGCTGGACAATGTGTTCGCCCGGCATCGGCGCATTGCCGAGGGTGTCCGGCGGGCGGTTCAAGGATGGGGGCTGGCACTGTGCGCCCGGTCCCCGGAGCTCTACTCGGACACAGTCAGCGCCATTCTCGTGCCCACGGGTTTCGACGCCGAAGCACTGACCGACCACATCCGCGAAACCTATGCCGTGTCGTTCGGCGTCGGTCTGGGGCCGCTCGCCGGGAAGGCCTTCCGGATTGGCCATCTCGGCGCGATGACGGACGTGATGGCGTTGTCGGGAATTGCCACTGTCGAGATGGCGATGGCGGATCTCGGCTATCCGGTCGAAACAGGGTCGGGCACGCGGGCGGCCCAGGACTTCTACCGCCGGACGGCCCGTCCTGCGCTCCGCAACGCCGCGTGACGGAACGCTCCACGAAGGACGCCAGGGACATGTACATTCCGACCTACGAAGACGTCGCCGCCGCGCACGAGCGGATTGCGCCGCATATCCACCGGACGCCAGTTTTGACGTCGGGCTTTATTGACGACCTCGCCGGGGCGGCACTGTTCTTCAAGTGCGAAAATCTCCAGAAGGCGGGCGTGTTCAAAGTTCGCGGCGCGTCGAACGCGGTGTTCGGGCTCGACGATGCGCAGGCCGGGCGCGGGGTCGCCACCCACTCCTCCGGCAACCACGCGCTCTCGCTCTCCTACGCCGCCGGCCGGCGCGGCATTCCCTGCAGCGTTGTCATGCCGCGAACGGCGCCTCAGGCCAAGAAGAGCGCGGTGCGCGGCTATGGCGGGAAAATTACCGAGTGCGAGCCCTCGACATCGTCGCGCGAAGCCACGTTCGCCGAGGTGCAGGCGGCCACCGGGGCGGAATTCGTCCACCCCTATAACGATGCCCGCGTCATCGCCGGCCAGGCGACCTGCGCCAAGGAACTCGTCGCCCAGGTCGACGGGCTCGATGCGGTGATCGCGCCGATCGGGGGCGGCGGCATGGTCTCGGGCACCTGCCTTGCGCTGTCGAACCTCGCGCCCGACATCGATGTCTACGCCGCCGAGCCGGCGCAGGCCGACGACGCCTGCCGCAGCCTCAAGGCAGGCCGCATCATCGCGGACGATGCGCCGGAGACCGTCGCGGACGGGCTGAGGGTTCCTCTCAAGGAGCTGACCTGGCACTTCGTCTCGCACCATGTCGCGGACATCCTGACGGTGCCGGAAAAAGACATCGTCGATGCCATGCGGCTGATCTGGCATCGGATGAAGATCGTCGTGGAGCCGTCGAGCGCCGTCGCGCTGGCGGCGGTTCTCAACAACAGCGACGTCTTCGCCGGCCGGCGGGTGGGCGTCATTCTGACAGGCGGCAACGTCGATCTCGGCGCATTGCCGTGGAAGCACCATTAGGAGGACATCCAGGGACATGCCTATCGGAACCAAACATCTGGAAGTCGGCTACGATCTGCCGGCCGCGGTCGGGATGGACGAAAGCGAGATCCAGACCCCCTGTCTGGTGCTCGATCTCGACGCGCTGGAGGACAATATCGTCAAGATGGGCGAATTCGCGAAACGGATGGGCGTGCGCCACCGGATCCACGCGAAAATGCACAAGTCGGTCGACATCGCCCTCCTGCAGGAGCGGCTCGGTGGCAGTTGCGGCGTCTGCTGCCAGAAGGTGAGCGAGGCGGAAGTCTTCGTGCGCGGCGGCATCCGGGACGTATTGGTGTCGAACCAGGTGCGCGATCCCGCCAAGATCGACCGGCTCGCACGGCTTCCGCGCCTCGGCGTGCGGATCGTCGTATGCGTCGACGACATTGCCAATGTCTCGGAGCTCTCCGCCGCGGCGGCGAAGCACGGCACGCAGATCGAGTGCCTGGTCGAGATCGATTGCGGCGCCGGCCGGTGCGGCGTGGTGGAAACCGCCGAGGTCGTGGCGATCGCCAGGGCGATCGACGCCGCACGGGGCCTGAAGTTTTCCGGGCTCCAAGCCTATCAGGGCGCGATGCAGCATCTCGAACTGTACGCCGACCGCAAGGCGAAGATCGATATCGCGGTCGATATGGTCCGGGCCGCAGTCGAGGCGTTAAAGGCGGAGGGGCTCGACTGCGACATCGTCGGCGGAGGCGGCACCGGCTCGTACTATTTCGAAGGCAATTCCGGAGTCTACAACGAGCTCCAATGCGGCTCCTACGCGTTCATGGATGCCGACTACGGCCGCATTCTCGACAAGGCGGGAAACCGCATCGACCGGGGCGAGTGGAAGAACGCCCTGTTTATCCTGACCTCGGTCATGAGCCACGCCAAGCCCGACAAGGCGATCTGCGACGCCGGTCTGAAAGCGCAGTCGGTCGACAGCGGCCTTCCCGTGGTGTTCGGCCGCGATGACGTGACCTACGTCAAGTGCTCGGACGAGCATGGCGTGATCGACGACCCGGCCGGCGCGCTCGAGATCAACGAAAGGCTGCGCCTCGTGCCCGGCCATTGCGATCCGACCTGCAACGTCCACGACTGGTATGTCGGCGTGCGCGGCGGGAAGGTCGAGACGGTCTGGCCGGTGAGCGCCCGCGGCAAAGCCTACTGATGCCGCCGGGACCGGCCTCGCGGGCCGGCCGGCCGGATGCGGCCGGAAGCGCCGCCGCTGCGGGAGCCGCAGCAAAGGTCCGGATTCCGGTCCTGTCGGACGATGTCTGCGCCCGGCTGGTCAGCCGGCGGGACGCTTTCGAGGCCGTCGAAGCGGTATTCGCCGCAGCGGCGGCGGGCGCGGCCCGGAACTTTCGGTCGTGCGC
Organism: Rhodospirillaceae bacterium bin65; assembly: GCA_002238725.1. Classification (GTDB taxonomy): domain Bacteria; phylum Pseudomonadota; class Alphaproteobacteria; order Bin65; family Bin65; genus Bin65. Next base: position 121,998 of record MPMX01000005.1, on the reverse strand, counting down.
GAGGCGATCGGCCATTGCGATGCGCTCTACGGGTTCAAGTCGGGTTTCGACCGGTCGCGGCTCGTCCTGGGCGTCAAATCCGGCGGCTATTGGCCCAGCAATTCCGACAGGGGCCTGGCCAGACACCAGTCGGCGGTCTTCCTGTTCGACGCCGATACCGGACAGCTGAAGGCGGCGGTCGCCGGAAATCACCTGACCGCGATCCGGACGGGCGCCGCTTCGGCCGTCTCCATCGCGCAGCTGGCCCGCAAGGATGCGCGTGTGCTGGGCATCGTCGGCGCCGGCCACCAGGCGCCCTTCCAACTGCGGGCCGCGGCCGAGCAACGCGATTTCGAGCGGGCGGTCGCCTGGAGCCCCCATCGCCGGGCGCCGCCGGAGCTGGCACAGGTTGCGGAGGAGGCCGGCCTGCCGTTCGATGCGGTCGGCGCCGAGGAACTTGCCGCCCTGGCGGATGTTATCGTCACCATAACCTCCTCCTTCGCACCTCTCCTGAAAGCGGACTGGATCAGGCCCGGAACGCATCTGGCCTGCATGGGGACCGACACCAGGGCCAAGCAGGAAGTCGAACCGGCTCTCTTCGCCGCCGCCTCCGTCTTTACCGACGAGGTCGCCCAGTCCGTCTCTATCGGCGAAGCGCAGCACGCCTTCGACGCGGGAACGATCGCCGAGAGCGCCATCACGCCGATCGGAGCCGTGATCGGCGGGGCCCGTCGCCCGGACCCGATCCCGGGCCAGCCGGACCTTCGTTAAATGCGGTTCCTGTCGCTGACGGGAACGGCCGCGACCGGTGCCGGGCACCGCGCCACCCGCCGGCTCGCCAGCCAATAGCAGAAACTGACGAAGACGCATCCCGAGACGATGTTGCCCAGCGTGGACGCCGACGGAACCTCAATCCGGACCCCGATCGCCGGCGCGACTTCGGCGACCTGCACGCTGGCGGCAGCCGACGCGGGCATCCCATTCCTCAATCCTCACCCTCCGGCAGATCTCTGTGGAGGGATATCTCGATGCGATCGGAGATCCGCTCGGCGGTTTCCACCAGCGCTTCGCGGACGGGATCGACTTGCCGAGCGCTGACCTGCTCCGACTCCCCTTTGCCAGCCACCGCAGTGTCTTTCCTCGTCGGCGCCGGCTCCTCGCCGGCCTTTATCCGAAGAAGGATTTGCGCGGCCCGGCGCCGGGCCACGGTCGGCGAGATGAGCTCGTAGCGGCCGACCGTCACCCGCTTCGCCGTCGCTTCATTCGCTCTTCCGGTTCTCGCGGAGCGATCGAAAATTACAGATACAATGACGATGCCGGAGCGCTGCACGACACGACAAATGGCGAATCAATATCTGGTGTAAAACCTTCTTTTTCGAATAAATCTTGTTGCCAGAAATATCATGCGGTGGCAGGCTTCACATCAGGTGGTATGCGGCCGTTTCAATTCCACAAGATAAGGGAAAGGGATCGGCCGTCTGCGATACCGCCGGCCGAGGCGGGCAGCGCCCGAATATACGCTCCGGCTCCGGGATTCTCCGGGAGCCGCTGCAGGAGAGCGACTCATGTCTGGCATCGCGCTCGATACCTGGACAACGCCCAACCCCCTGGACACGCTGGAAGAAATCGTCGCCGCGAACGAGTGGTCGTTCGAGCGCAGCGGAGACGACGAAATGGCCGTTGAGTATCCGGGCCATTGGTGCGGCTACCACATGCATTTCGTGTGGAGCGAAGACCTGAACGCCATTCATCTTTCCTGTTTCATGGACATGCGCATTCCGAAAAAGAAACTGAACGACATTTCGCAGTTGTTGCTGAAAATCAACAACAAGCTCTGGCTCGGTACATTCGTGGTGCCGGAAGAGGATTCGAATCCGGTCTTCCGCCACACGGTGTTGCTGCGCGGCCATCAGGGCGCCAGCGTCGAACAGCTCGAAGACCTGGTTGACATCGCCCTGTCCGAGTGCGAGCGATTCTATCCCGCCTTCCAGTTCGTCACCTGGGGCGGCAAGACCGCCAACGAGGCGGTGACCGCGTCCCTGCTGGACACCGTCGGAGAAGCCTAAGGGGCAGACTCATGGACCTTCCCGCAGCGCGCCTGTTGCTGGTCGGCTGCGGGAAGATGGGCGGCGCCTTGGCGCGCGGCTGGCTCGCAGCCGGCGCCCGCGCCGAAAATATCGTCGCTGTCGAACCTGCGCCGGAAGCCGCAGCGGCTTTTTCCGAAGGCCTCCGACCAACCTTCGTCGACAGCCCTGGCGGGGCGCCGCCGGGCTTCGGCCCGGACGTTATCCTGTTTGCCGTCAAACCGCAGGTTATGGACGATGTCGTGCCGGCCTACGCGCGGTTTGCCGAATCCGGCGCCGTGTTCCTGTCCATCGCTGCGGGTACGCCGATCCGCTTCTTCGAAGCGCATCTGTCGCCTGCCGCGCCGATCGTCCGGTCCATGCCAAACACGCCGGCAGCGGTCGGCCGGGGCGTGACCGCAGCGATCTGCAACGCCAACGTGCCGCCGCAAGGCCGGGCGCTGTGCGAGGCCCTGTTGCGCGCTGTGGGCGAGGTGGTGTGGGTGACGGACGAAGCCGAGATCGACGCCGTCACTGCCGTGTCCGGCAGTGGACCGGCCTATGTGTTCCATCTGGTCGAGGCGATGACCGCCGCCGGGGTCGCCGAGGGCCTTTCGCCGGAAGCAGCCGGCGCGTTGGCGCGGGCGACCGTCGCCGGCGCCGGCGAACTGTTGCACCGCTCGCCGGAAGACGCCGCGACCCTGCGCCGCAACGTGACCAGCCCCGGCGGCACGACCGCAGCCGCGCTTGAGGTTCTGATGGCGCAGGACGGGCTGAGCGCCCTGATGCGGCGGGCGATTGGCGCGGCGGCGCACCGCTCGCGGGAACTGGGGACATGAGCGACCCGGCCGCCGGTCCGGGTCACAATGCGCCGGCCGTTACCGTCTCGGAGTTGTCCGCTTCGCTGAAGCGAGTCGTCGAGGGCGAATTCAGCCGGGTGCGAGTGCGCGGCGAGGTCTCCGGATTCAAGCGCGCCGGCTCCGGCCATCTTTACATGGCCCTGAAGGACGATAGCGCCGTGCTCGATGCGGTGTGCTGGCGCGGCACGGCGGGACGGCTGGCCGTCGATCCCGAAGACGGTCTCGAGGTTATAGCGACCGGCAAGCTGACGACCTATGCCGGCCGCTCGAAATACCAGATCGTCATCGAGGCCCTGGAGGCCGCCGGCGAAGGCGCGCTTCTGAAGATGTTGGAAGAACGCCGCCGCAAACTGGCGGCCGAGGGGCTGTTCGACGAGAGCCGGAAGAAACCGCTGCCGTTCCTGCCGAGCGTCATCGGCGTCGTGACGTCGCCGACCGGGGCCGTGATCCGGGACATTCTGCACCGGCTGGAGGACCGGTTTCCGCGCCATGTCCTGCTCTGGCCGGTCCGGGTGCAGGGCGATGCTGCGGCCGCGGAAGTCGCAGGAGCAATCGAGGGCTTCAACGCGATCCGGGGCGACGCCCAAATTCCCCGGCCCGATCTGCTGATCGTGGCGCGCGGCGGTGGATCGATCGAGGATTTGTGGCCCTTTAATGAAGAGAATGTCGTCCGGGTCGCCGCCGCCTCGGAAATCCCGCTGGTCAGTGCGGTCGGTCACGAGACCGATACAACGCTGATTGACCATGCCGCTGACCGCCGAGCGCCGACGCCGACGGCAGCGGCGGAAATAGCCGTGCCGGTGCGCAGCGAACTGGTCGCCCAGATCCTGGACGACGGCCGCCGCCTGGTATCCGCGATGGGGCGGCTGCGGGAAGAATACCGGCTGCGCCTCGAAAGCGCCGGTCGGGGCCTCCCGGATCCGCAATCCCTGTTGGCGGCAAAGACCCAGCAACTGGACGATCGCGCCGAGCGTCTGGATCTGGGATTGCGCGGCCTGGTCCGGGAAAAACGGTCGGCCGCCGACCGGCTGGCCGCCGGCATCCGGCCGGCTGCCCTTGTCCAGCTCATTAACCGCAGGCGCGACCGGGCTGCCGATCTCGGCGCCCGGTTGCAGCCGCTGATGGGGCGGCACCTCGCCGAACTGAACCAACGGATGGAACAACGGGGAAAATTGCTGGAGTCGTTTTCCTACAATCGCGTGCTGGATCGCGGTTTTGCCCTGGTCCAGGACCGGCGCGGGCAGCCGGTCACCGACACCGCCGGCGCCCAACGGGCCGGACGTGTGATTATGCGGTTTCGGGACGGCAGGGTATCGGCGCGGGTCGAAGCGCCGGACAGCGATGCGGCCGGGATGGCGAAAGGCTCGCGGTCCCGACCGAAATTGCCGCCGGACAAGGATCAGGGAACGCTATTGTAGGAATCGCATCGGCGCGAGGATGGCAGCCATCGGATCCCATGCTTCCAAACGCGGCGGTCTCGCCCGAGATGCCCACCCGGAAGCGCCCACGCCGACAGTATGCCGAGCCCGATGAGGATTTCCTGCAGCGTTTCGGCGACGGGAAAAATGATGCTGCATCGACGACAGCATCAGCCACCTAATCCTTGAATCCGCCCGACGAAAGCTGCCGGAATTTGGAAATTTGGGGTCGAACCGGAAAATTATACTAACTTAATCGGAATAAACTGATCTGTGGCCTCAGTACGACCCAGTGTGATAGTCCGCGTCGACTGGCCCGCTACCCCGTGAGAAAGGCTTTGGAGAGGGAAACTTGGCGTCGCTGTTGCCAATCATAGTTCTGGCCGTCGTCCAGGGAATCACGGAGTTTCTTCCGATCAGTTCGTCCGGCCATCTGGTGCTGACCTGGGAGGCATTCGAACAGGCCGGCGTGGCCACGCGCGCCGGCACCGCCAACGAAAGGCTGACCCTGGACGTTGCGGTTCACCTCGGCTCCCTCGGTGCGGTTGTCCTCTATTTCTGGCGCGATGTGGGACGGGTGACGGTCGGCGGTTTCCGGCTGCTGGCTGGGCGGGTTACGGATGACGGACGGCTCTTTCTGTATCTGGTCGTCGCGACTGTTCCGCTGGTCGCCGCCGGCGGGCTGGTCGGTGTCATGTTCGGCAGCGCTTGGCGCAGCGTCGAGGTTGTCGCCTGGGCCAGCCTCGGTTTTGGCCTGCTGCTCTGGATTGCAGACCGGACCGGCATGACCATCAGCAAAATGGAACATACGACATTCGGACAGGCGCTCGTTATCGGACTCGCCCAGGTGCTGGCCCTGATACCAGGCACCAGCCGGTCCGGAATCGCCATGACCGCTGCCCGGGCACTCGGATTCGAGCGGTCCGACGCCGCCACCATCTCGATGCTCCTGGCAATCCCGGCGATTCTCGGCGCTTCGGCGCTATTCGGATACGACATCTACAGGTCGGGCAATGTCGCCTTGCAGACCGATGTCATGATCGCCGCCGTGCTGGCGCTGGCCGCGGCGCTGCTTGCCATCGCCGGCATGATGGCGTGGCTGCGGCGGGCAACCTTCACGCCTTTCGCAGTCTACCGCATCCTGCTGGGCGGGTTGCTCTTGTACCTGATCCATGTCGAAGGGATGGCGCTGAAATTGTAGCAGGCCGCCGAAGGCCGTTGTTTCACGCCATCTTCGCCCGCCGAAACCGCCCGCGCGGGCGGTACTGGTCCAGGTAGGTCGGCGCGATCGCCTCGACGGCCACCGGCGCAATGCCCAGGGCTTCGAATCCCGGCGCGCCGTCTTCGACGACATTGTCGTCGCGCAGCAGGGCAAGCGTATCCCCGGAGAGGGGCAACGGCACCGGCAGCAAATCGAGGACGCGCACAAGCAGGGAGACCGGGCCCATCGGCAGGTCGATTCGCAGGCGCCGCCGCTCGCACAGCGCCATTGCCAGGCCAATCAGGTCGGCATGGCGATAGACCCGCGGCCCGCCGAGTTGAAACGTACCGCCTTCGGACCGGTCCAGCGCCGCGACTGCGGCTTCCGCAACATCGCCCACATAGACGGGCTGCAATCTGGTATTCCCGGCGATGACCGGAAATACCGGTGCATTCTTCAGGATGCGCCCGATCAGATTGAAAAACCGATCCTCCTGGCCGAAAATGACCGAAGGCTGGAGGATGGCCGCATTCTCGAAGGCATCGCGAATCGCGCCGTCTCCCCTGGCCCTGGCCACGACATAGTCGGACGGCGAGGTTTCCGTCGCTCCGATGCCCGACAAATGGACGAGCCGCCGGACTTCGGCCTCCTGACTGAGCCTGGCGACCCGGGCGGCGCCCTGGTGGTGAACCGCATCGAAGCCGCTGCCCGACGCATCCCAGAACCCGACCGCGTTGATGACTGCGTCCGCATCGCGAACCGCCGACCGGACCGACTGCTCGCTGCGCACATCGCCATGGACAGGCACAACCTGGCCCACTGCACCCATCGGTTTCAGGAACAGCGCTTTTTCCGGGTTGCGCACGGCGGCCCGCACGATCGATCCGCGCGCTGCGAGGCGTTTAACGATATAGCGCCCGACGAAACCGGAGCCGCCAAAGACTGTTACCCGTTCCATCTGCTGTCCGTTGGCAGGCGAAAGACAAGAGGGTTTTCGATCCGTCCTTTCCCTAGCTTTCCACCCGTTGAAATACAATGTGACGAACCCGACATGACAGGTCCGCGGACCGACGGCGGCGAGTACCGGTGAGCGCCGTCTGCCTGCGATGGCCCGCGACATCGCTGCCCTGCCGAGGTCCGGCCGCTGCAATTGACAGGGCGAGGCCCGGCAGTTACCCACTGGCGCTCGGTTTCGAGCGAACGACGACCGACCGGAAGATTGCGCCGGCAAGAGCGTCGGCGACGCGGTGCCGGTTGAGTGCCCAGGTGGCGGAATTGGTAGACGCGCAGGTTTCAGGTACCTGTGGCCGCATGGCCGTGGAAGTTCGAGTCTTCTCCTGGGCACCATTCAGCTTCGCGCCGCGCTGCGGCTGGCATCGCGGATAGTCGACTCCGGGGCTGGACGCCGACTGTCTGCGCCTCGCAGTCCCGGCCGGTTCCAGCCGGCGTGTCCCCCAGGAAGATCGGAACCCGGTCGATGGCAAAGCAATTGGCGGCAATGGCGGCGGCGCCGGAAATCCGTTTGCACAAGGGCGATCTCCCGCAAGGGCTGCGCTTCAGCGGCCCGGTCGCTGTCGATTCCGAAACGATGGGCCTCAATCCCTCGCGGGACCGGCTGTGCCTTGTCCAGCTGTCTGCCGGAGACGGCGTGTGTCATCTGGTCCAGATCGCGAAGGGGCAATCCGAAGCGCCAAACCTCGCTACGCTTCTGGCCGACCCGGCGATCCTGAAGCTGTTTCATTTCGGCCGGTTCGATATTGCCGTCTTCCTGCACCGGCTCGGCGTGATGACGGCGCCGGTCTACTGCACCAAGATCGCGTCGAAGCTGGTCCGCACCATGACGGACCGCCACAGCCTGAAAGATCTCTGCAATGACCTCCTGGACATCGAAATCTCGAAGCAACAACAGACCTCGGACTGGGGCGTCGAGGAACTGGACGAGGAACAGCGCCGCTACGCGGCAATCGATGTCCTCTATCTGCATCGGCTCAAGATTGAACTGGACGGGTTGCTCGAGCGCGAAGGCCGGGGCGAACTGGCCCGGAAATGTTTCGAATTTCTGCCCTATCGAGCGGCGCTGGATATCGCCGGCTGGGCAGAGAGGGACATATTTGCCCATTCATGAACCTGTTTCAGCGCCGAATTGGCCTGACGGAACAATTCTGCTAGAATTTGCGCGGGGTTAGGGACTGACGGAAATGAGCGGATTGCCCGTTGCGACCGACGGGCGTTAAACGGCGCCTGCCCCGCATACACCGTAAATGAGGGCAGACCGTCGAGACGGATTGCAGGATCGGCGCCGCCGGTACCGGCTTAACAGGCCGGCTGCCGCGGTTGCGGAGAGGATATGAGACAGGCTGCACCTGCCCCAGTGCCGAATGACCCCGAAGAGCGTGGCGCTCCCGAACCGGCGTCCCGCACCCTCGACACAAGCGGCGATATCGCGTCGGCGCTTCGAGTATTTTCGCTCGAATGCGAGGGCATTGCCGCGCTTGAGGCGGCGCTGGCGGGCGATCTGGGCGACGCGTTTTGCCGGGCCATCGACACAATCCGGGGCACGACCGGCCGGCTTGTCGTTACCGGCATGGGCAAGAGCGGCCACATCGGCCGCAAGATCGCCGCGACCATGGCATCCGTCGGCACGCCGGCGTATTTCGTGCACCCGGGCGAAGCCAGCCACGGCGACATGGGCATAATCCGGTCGGACGACGTGGTGTTGGCCCTGTCGAACTCGGGTGAAACGGCGGAATTGGACGATATCATCGGCTATTGCAGCCGTTTCGGAATCGATCTGATCGGGATTACCTGCGGGCCGGACAGCGCACTTGCCGAAGCGGCGACCGTCGCGCTGGTCATGCCGCGATCGGCTGAAGCCTGCCCGCTCGGGCTGGCGCCGACGACCTCGACGGCCATGGCGCTGGCGCTGGGCGATGCATTGGCAGTGGCGCTTCTGGAGCGGCGGGGTTTCTCCGCTGACGATTTTCAGGTTCTTCATCCCGGGGGCAGGCTTGGCCGGCGCCTGACACGGGTCGCCGACATCATGCATACGGGCGATGCCATGCCGCTGGTGCACCCGACCGACCGGATGGCCGAAGTTCTGATCGTCATGACCGCGCGCCGGTTGGGCTGCGCCGGGGTCGTAGACGGCTCGGGCACCCTTGTCGGCATCGTTACGGACGGCGACCTGCGACGGAACATGGATGCCGGACTGGTCTCGCGCGAAGCTTCGACGGTCATGACGGCCGCGCCGCTGACGATTCGCCCGGAGGCCCTCGCGGCGGAAGCTCTAGGCCTGATGAACGCACGCGAGATCACCGGCCTGTTCGCCGTGCGCGACGGGACGCCGGTCGGTTTTGTCCATCTTCACGACTGTCTTCGGGAAGGGGTGGCATGAACGCTGCAAGCCAGTCCCGACGGCTACCGGACACCCGTGCCCGGCCGCAAGACGCCTATACGCGTTTTGTCAACACGATGAAGTTTGCGCTGCCCAGCCTTGCCTTCGTGATGATCGTGGCGGCACTGTTCTGGCCGAATTTCGTCAATACCGGCAAACAGGCCGGCGACGTTGCCCGCGACGCCCTGACTCCGACCGGCCTGCGCAATTTTGCAATGGAAGCGCCGGTTTATGTTGCGACCGACGACCAAGACCGTCCCTACCGCCTGACCGCGTCCAGGGCGCACCAGGTCAACCACAAGACGACGACGATCGCGCTCGACGATCCGGAGGCGATGTTCGAGCTGGGCGGCGGCGTTCATGTCCGGATCGAGGCAAGAAACGGCCGCTTCGACCGCGACAGGAACCGTTTGACGCTGTCCGGCGATGTGACGGTCCATCACGGCGGCAACCACCGGTTCCGCACCGCCGAAGCAACCATCGACATGAAAACGAACACAGCCTGGGGCGGGCGCGACGTCTATGCCACCGGGCCTGAATCGACGGTAACCGCCCAGGGTTTCCTGATCGTCGACAGGGGAATGACCGTCATGTTCACCGGTAAGACCCGGGCGATGTTGCGCCTGGACCGCAAAGGCTCGGGAGATCTCTCCGGCGGGAGCGCGGGGGAACCGGCAACGATGCGGGGATTGGGCCAATGAGCCGGGCCGCCGGATGGTTCTGCCGGGCCGCCTTGGCGGCCCTGCCGTTGGCATGGATGCTGGCGCCCCAGCCGCTCGGCGCGCAAAGCGGCGGATTGCTCACCCAGTCGGGCCAGCCTTTGTCGATCGAAGCCGACCGGGGCGTGGAATGGCGCCGCAAGGAACAGGTTTATATCGCCCGGGGCAACGCGACGGCACGGCAGGGCAAGACCAGCATTCGCGCCGACGAACTGCAGGCGCACTACAGAAAAGGTGCGGAAAACAGAACCCGGTTCTGGAAGGTCACGGCGACAGGCAACGTCGGCATCGAGACCGCGAAAGAAACGGCGAGCGGCGAATCGGCGGTCTATATCGTCGATAGCGGCGTCTTCATCCTGCGCGGGCGCAACCTGAAACTGTCGAACAAATCGCAGACGATTACCGCGACCAACCGGATCGAGTACCGCAGCAGGGAGTTGCGTGCTTACGTTATCGGCAATGCGAAGGTTGTCGACGGCGACCGGACCGTCCGTGCCAGCCGCTTCGTCGCCTATCTGAAGGACGCCGAGGGCGACAAGGTTGCGCTGCGCCGGGTCGAAGCGGAAGGCGGCGTCGTTATCACGACGGGGACCGAGGTCATTCGGGCCGACCGCGGCGATTACGACAGCGAGTCGAAGCTCGCAACCCTGACCGGAAATGTTAAGCTGACGCGCTGCGAGAATCAGCTGAACGGTGAAAAAGCCGTCGTCAATCTCAAGACAGGAGTCAGCCGCATGGTCGGCCGGGTGCGGGTCCTGCTGGTTCCCGGCGATAGTGCAAAGAAGTGCAAACGAGCCGATTCGGCCCGACCGGAAACGACCGGCGGCGGGAATGCCGCACAGAAGGTCGGCTCCGCCAGCGGCGTGAAGGCCGGCACCGGGCTGGCGCAGCGAATCAAGGTCTTGCCGCGCCCGCGGGGGAATTAGGCCGGCATGAAGTAATGCCCGTTTGCCCGGCTGGAGCCGAAGGCCGACCGCCGCCGTGCGCCGAAGGGCAGGATTGAAGAAGGGAGGCCGGTTTGGCCGAACGGAGGTTTCACGCACATTCCGGCGAAACGCCGGCAGGCCCGCGCCTCGTAGCCGCAAACGACGGGCTGGTCGCCGAAGGTCTGGGCAAGCGATTCAGGAAGCGGCCGGTCTTGCGCGGTGTGTCCCTCGCCGTGCAGCGCGGCGAAGCTGTCGGCCTGCTGGGGCCCAACGGCGCCGGCAAGACGACCAGCTTCTACATCATTACCGGCCTGATCCGGCCCGATGCCGGGACAATCCTGCTCGATGGCCAGGACATTACCGATCTGCCCATGTATCGGCGGGCCCGTCTCGGCATCGGGTATCTGCCGCAGGAACCGTCGATATTCCGGGGCATGACCGTCGAAAACAATATCCGGGCCGCGCTGGAGGTGGTCGAAGGCGACCTGGAAGCCCGGGAAACCATGCTGGACGACCTGCTGGCGGAATTCTCGGTGACCCATCTTCGCCACACGCCGGCAGTGGCCCTGTCCGGCGGCGAGCGGCGCCGGGTGGAGATCGCACGCGCTCTGGCATCGAAGCCTGGCTTCATCCTGCTCGACGAACCGCTGGCCGGCATCGATCCGATCGCTGTCGGCGATGTCCGCGATCTTGTCTCGCATCTCAAGGATCGGGGGATCGGAGTGCTGATTACCGACCACAACGTCCGCGAGACTCTCGATATCGTCGACCGCGCCTACATCATGCATGACGGGGTTGTCCTGATGGATGGGGCGCCGCAGGATATCGTCCGGCACGAGGATGTGCGCCGGGTGTATCTGGGCGATACCTTCCGGCTGTAGGCCGGCTGCGGGCCTGCTGTAGGAACGCGCTGCAGGCGGCGCAACGATGGCCGCACCGGGCCTTTCGATCGATCTCCGCCTGCGGCGGAAACAATCGCAAACCCTGACGCCGGCCCTGCAGCAGTCGATCAGGTTGCTGCAGCTCTCCAATACCGGGCTCGACGCCATCGTCCGCGAGGCGCTCGAAACGAACCCGCTGCTGGCGCTGGAAGATCCGCCCGACGATTTTGGGATCAGGGTGCCTAAAGCACCGACGCGGGACCCGGCGCGCGGCTATCGGCCGACGCCCGCAGCCACCCGGTTGTTCGGCGCGACCGCGGGCACAGGCTCCGGAATGGATCCCCGCAATGTGCAGACGGGCGAGTACGAGCGCGAAGATTCCGATCTGGCGCCAGAGCAATCGCTTCGAAATATCCTTTTCGAAGACATCGCCTATTCCTTCGTCGATGCCGGCGAACGCAATATCGCAGTCGATCTAAGCGGCCTGCTGGATGAGGCTGGCTACCTGGCCGGCGATATTGCCGACGTCGCCGGCTTGCACGGCGTGCCCGAAGCGCAGGTCTCCGATGTTCTCTCGCGGCTGCAAGCGCTGGCGCCGGCAGGCCTGTTCGCCCGGACTCTGAGCGAATGCCTGCGCCTGCAGCTCATCGATGCCGGCCCACTCGATCCGGGCATGGAGGCCGTGCTCGACAACCTGTCCCTGCTAACCGAACGCGGGCCGGACGCGCTGGCCGCCGCCGCTGGCATCGAATCGGACGACCTGCCGCTATATCTCGAACGCCTCCGCAAGCTGGATCCGCGGCCGGGCCTTGCCTTCGCAGGCACCGGCGCGCCGGCGGTCGTGCCCGACCTGATCGTCCAGCCGGCGGTCGAGGCGCCCGGATACGACAAAGAGCATGCCCGGCAGGTCGGCCAATGGGTTGTCGCCATCAACCCGGATACTGTTCCGCACCTCTCGCTTGACCGCGACGGACTCGAAATATTGCGCGCGCGATCTCGGGACGATTCGGAAAGGGCTTATCTCAGGGACAGGTCCCAGGAAGCAAGCTGGCTGATCCAGGCAGTCGAGAAGCGGAAAGCGACGATCCTGCTTCTCGGCGTCGAGATTTTCCATCGGCAGCGGGAATTCCTGGAGCTTGGGACGGTAGGTCTCAGGCCAATGACCCGGAAAGACATCGCCCGCGCCACCGACTTGCACGAGAGCACCATAAGCCGGGCGGCGAACGACAAGTTTGCCTGCACGCCCCAAGGCGTTTTCGCCTTGAAATTTCTGTTTTCCGCCCGGATCGACGACCTGAACGGCGGGCCGGGTTATGCCGCAAGCGCGGTTCGGCATCGGTTGCGCATCCTGATCAATAGGGAGACGGCCCCCCTTTCGGACGAGGCGGTTGTCGGTCTGTTGCGTGCCGAAGGCTACGACGTGGCCCGTCGCACGGTGGCGAAATACAGGGAAATGCTGCGGATTCCGTCGTCGATTGAGCGCCGCCGGCGGCAGCGGGCCGGTTTGGCGCTGTCGCCGGCACGGCCGGCCGGACCCCCGGCATGACAAGGTACACCGGGGCTGACGGCCCCTGTCGCGCGTCCGCCGCCACGGCGCCGGACGGACACCCCACAAAAATTTTTCGGTGTCATTGTCTTGACATGGCGCGTTTCAGCGGCCGGAATACCGGAATGAACGTCAAGGTCACCGGCCGGCACCTCGATGTCGGTCAAGCTTTGCGCCGGCACGCCGAATCCACTATCGGCGACACCGTCGGCAAATTTTTCGAACGGGCTCTGGATTCTACCGTCACGTTCGACAAGAGCGGTCACGAGTTCGCCGTCGACATCAAGGTCCATGTCAGCCGCGGGCTGCATGTCCTGGGCGAAGGCCGGGCCGAGGATCCCTATGCGGCCTTCAACAAAGCCGCAGAACACATCGCTAAACGGCTTCGCCGCAACAAACGGCGCATCCGCGATCACCACCCGGCGGCGCCGAGAGACCTTGAAACGTTGACGGCGCAACAGTACATCCTCGCTCACGACGAAGAGCCTGAGACCGAACAGGCCGATGCAAGCACCTCAGGGAACGGCCAAAACGAGCCGGTGGTGGTTGCGGATATGACTACGGACATCGCTTCTTTGACGGTGGGGGAAGCCGTCATGCGCATGGATCTGGCGGACCTGCCGGCCATGATGTTCCGGAATGTGGCCCATGGAGGGCTCAACATGATCTATCGCCGGGCCGATGGTCATATCGGCTGGGTCGATCCTGAAGGCGCCGCAGAAACCCAATAAGAAAACCGACCGCGCCCGTTATCAGGGTAGGAAAGCTGATGGAGATTATCGATCTTTTGACGCCTGAAAGCGTTGTGCCCGCCATGAAGGCGACCTGCAAGAAGCAGGCGCTTCAAGAGTTATCGCGTCGCGGCGCCAGGGCGACAGGCTTGGACGACCGGCGCATTTTCGACGTGCTGCTGGAGCGCGAGCGGCTGGGCACCACCGGGGTCGGGAGCGGCATTGCCATTCCCCACGGCAAGCTTGGCGAACTGGATAAGGTCAGGGGCGTCTTTGCGCGCCTCGATGAACCGATCGATTTCGACGCCGTGGACGAGCAGCCGGTCGATCTGTTGTTCCTGCTGCTGGCGCCGGAAGACGCCGGCGCCGATCACCTCAAGGCTCTCGCCCGCGTTTCCCGCCTGCTGCGCGACCCGGCAATGTGCGAAAAGCTGCGCGGCTCGCCGAGCAAGGATGCGCTCTACGCCCTGCTCACCGATTCCCTGCCGAGCAAGGCGGCGTAAGCTTACTTGAGCCGTCCGGTCTTAGCCGCAGCAAGGTTACCCGCCGACAGCACGGACAGGGTTTCTGCGCCGCGTTGACAGCCTCCGGCGCCCCGCTACTTTCCGCGGACGAATTTCCCTACGATCCGGATTTCTCAATGAACCTTGCCGATCTCGCTGCCACCATCGACGCCGCCTGGGAAGACCGCGAGACGGTCAGCACGGCCACGGTCGGCGCCGTTCGCGACGCTGTCGACGCTGCCCTGGACGCCTTGGACAAAGGCCGGCTCCGGGTTGCCGAAAAAGGCGCCGGCGGCGCCTGGACGGTCAACCAGTGGGCCAAGAAGGCGGTCCTGCTGTCGTTCCGGCTGAACGACATGAACCCGATCGGCGGGGGGCCGGGGCGCGACACCAACTGGTGGGACAAGGTACCATCGAAATTCGAGGGCTGGGACGATAGCCGGTTTCGCGAGGCCGGCTTCCGCGCCGTGCCGAACTGCATCGTCCGCCGTTCGGCCTTCATCGCCAAGGGTGTCGTTCTGATGCCGTGTTTCGTCAATCTGGGCGCCTATGTCGATGAAGGCACGATGGTCGATACCTGGTCTACTGTCGGTTCCTGCGCCCAGATCGGCAAGAACTGCCATATCTCCGGCGGCGCCGGCATCGGCGGGGTGCTGGAGCCGCTGCAGGCCGATCCCGTCATCATCGAGGACAATTGCTTCGTCGGTGCCCGGTCCGAGGTCGCCGAAGGCGTCATCGTGCGCGAAGGCGCCGTGCTTTCCATGGGCGTCTACATCGGGGCGTCGACCAAGATCGTAAACCGGGCGACCGGCGAGACCCATCGCGGCGAAGTGCCGGCCTATTCGGTCGTGGTTCCCGGCTCGCTGCCCGACCCGAAGGGTGGGCCGAGCCTCTATTGCGCGGTGATCGTCAAGCAGGTGGATGCGCAGACGCGCTCGAAAACCTCGGTAAACGAGCTCCTGCGCGACTAGACCGGCGCGAACCATGATCGAAACCCTTCCCCTGGCGCAGGATCTGATCCGCCGGCCTTCCGTCACGCCGAAGGACGAAGGCGCGCTGGATGTGTTGCAGGCCGCGCTGGAAGGCCTCGGTTTTGCCTGCACCCGCCTGCCCTTCGGCGACGGCGCGCAACGGGTCGACAACCTGTATGCGCGGCTGGGAAGCGACCATCCGAATTTCTGCTTCGCCGGTCATACGGATGTCGTGCCCGAAGGCGATTCGGCCGACTGGACCCACGAGCCGTTCGCCGGCGTCGTCGCCGGCGGCATCCTCTACGGCCGCGGCGCCTCCGACATGAAGGGCGCGATCGCCGCCTTCGTCTCGGCCGTTTCGGGTTTTCTGGACGACCGCAGCGCCAATTTCGGCGGCTCGATCGGCCTGCTCATCACCGGCGACGAGGAAGGCGATGCCGTCAACGGCACCCGGAAAGTGCTGGAATGGCTGGACCAGCGGGGCGAACGCCTCGACATGTGCCTGGTCGGCGAGCCGACCAACCCGGAAGCGCTCGGCGACATGATCAAGATCGGCCGGCGCGGCAGCCTGACCGGCCGCGTTACCGTGCGCGGGATTCAGGGGCACACCGCCTATCCGCATCTGGCCGACAATCCGGTCCACCGGCTGGTCCGGATGCTCGCCGCGATTACGGATACGAAGATCGACGACGGCACCGAGCACTTTCAGGCGACGACCCTGCAGGTCTCGACCGTCGATGTCGGCAATCCGGCTGCCAACGTCATCCCGGCCCGGGCCAGCGCAACCTTCAACGCGCGTTTTAACGATCTCTGGTCCGGGAGCAGCCTCGAATCCTGGGTGCGCGAACGGTTCGATGCCGCCATCGGCGACGGCGGGGCCTACGACCTGTCGATCCACGTCTCCGGCGAATCCTTCCTGTGCCCGCCGGGGCCGCTATCGGACGCAATCGCCGACGCTGCGGCCGAAGAACTCGGCCGGCGGCCGGAACTGAGCACGACCGGAGGCACGTCCGACGCCCGCTTCATTCACCGTTATTGTTCGGTCGCGGAATTCGGCGCCATCGGCAAGACCATGCACAAGGTGGACGAGCAAGTGCCGGTCGCAGACCTGGAAGCGCTCGCCCGCATCTACCGCCGCGTGCTGGACAAGATTTTTCCACAGTAAACCGGCGGTCCGAAACGCGGGCGGATTGTCCGCTGTCCGCGCCCTCGAAAACACGCAAGTATATCCGCGATGTCCGACCTTACCGAAGGTTTCGCCGCGGCTTTCCGGCTGCTGTTCGGCTTCGATGCCGACCTCTGGGAAATCATTATCCTGTCGCTGGAGGTGAACCTGGCGGCGGTTGTCCTGTCCTGCCTGATCGGCCTGCCCCTGGGCGGCGCGCTGGCGGTATACCGGTTCCGCGGGCGCAAGGCGGTCATCGTTCTGGTCAACGCGCTGATGGGCCTGCCGCCGGTCGTCGTCGGTTTGGTGGTTTATCTGATGCTGTCGCGCAGCGGCCCGCTGGGCGCCCTGAACATCCTCTTCACGCCCGGCGCGATGGCGATCGCCCAGGCCATCCTCGTGACCCCGATCGTCACTGCCCTGACCCGCCAGATCGTCGAATCGCTCTGGCACGACTATCGCGAGCAGCTCACATCCCTGGGCAGCAGCCGGCGGCGCGCCATCCCGACGTTGCTGTGGGACGGCCGGACCGCCGTCCTGACCGCGATCCTCGCCGGCTTCGGCCGGGCGGCCGCCGAAGTCGGTGCCGTCATCATCGTCGGCGGCAACATCGCCCATCATACGCGCACCATGACGACGGCGATCGCCCTCGAAACCGGCAGGGGCAACCTCGCCCTGGCGCTGGGTCTGGGCATTGTTCTCGTGACCCTGGCCATCGTTCTTAACGCGGCGGCATGGATGGTGCGCGAGCGCAGCACGCCGGAAGCGGCGCTGACGGGCGCGAAGCTCTAGGGCCGGCCGATGGAAGCTCCGAGCATCCTGCCGCTGGCGCTGGAGAACATTTCGCTCCGGCACGACGGCCAACAAATTCTCGACCGAATCAACATGCTGGTCGCCCGCCGGCGGACGACTGTCGTTCTGGGGCCGAATGGCGCCGGCAAGAGCATGCTGCTCAAGATCGCCCACGGGCTGATCGCACCGGATCGCGGCACCGTCCGCTGGTCCGGGCTTTCCGGCGCGGCGGCGCAGGCGCGCCAGGCCATGGTGTTTCAGAAGCCGGTCCTCCTGAACCGCTCGGTACTGGCCAACATCGTGCACGCCGTCCGCCTGCAGGGCGTCGCAAGGGCGAAGGCGGTCCACCGGGCGCACACGGCGCTGGACTATGTCGGCCTGGGCGACATGGCAATCCGGCCGGCGCGCAGCCTCTCGGGCGGCGAGCAGCAGCGCCTGTCCTTCGCGCGGGCCTGGGCGCGCGATCCGGAGGTCCTGTTCCTCGACGAACCGACGGCGAGCCTGGACCCGGCCGCGAGCTGGAGCATCGAGCAGATCATCCTCGAGCTGCGGCGCGAGGGCCGGACGGCGATCCTGTCGACCCACGACCTCGCCATGGCGCGGCGGCTTGCCGACGATCTGGTGTTCCTGCACCACGGCCGCGCTTTGGAGGCCGGCCCGGCGGCCAACCTGTTCAGCGAACCGAAAACGCCGGAACTGGCGGCGTTCCTGAAAGGAGAGCTGCACTGGTAAGGCTCGTTTACGCCGCTGTTCTTGCCGCGGCCGCGACGGTCGCGGGCCCGGCGCTGGCCGAAACCATCCGCGTCGCCTCCACAACCTCAACCGAGGCGTCCGGACTGTTCGACCATATCCTGCCCGCATTTACCGGGGCGACCGGAATCCGGGTGCGCGTGATTGCCGTCGGCACCGGCCAGGCGATCCGGCTGGCCCGGCGCGGCGACGCCGACGTCCTGCTGGTGCACCACCGGCCGTCGGAAGAGGCGTTTGTCCGGGACGGCTACGGCCTGCGCCGTCATCCGCTGATGTACAACGAATTCGTCATCGTGGGCCCGGCGGCCGACCCGGCCGGCGTCCGCGGTTCCGCCGACGCCGTCGCAGCCCTGACCAAGATCGGCAAGACCCGGGCGGTGTTTCTATCCCGGGGAGACGACAGCGGCACCCACCGGCGCGAGCGCAGCCTGTGGCTGGCGGCCGGAATCGCGCCGTCGGAGCGCACCGGCTGGTATCGCGAGATCGGCGCAGGCATGGGCCGGACCCTGAATACCGCGGCGGCGATGCCGGCCTATACCCTGGTCGACCGCGGCACCTGGCTGTCCTTCGGGAATCGCGGGCCGCTGCGGCTGCTGGTGGAAGGCGATGTGCGCCTGCGCAATCCTTACGGAGCGATCGCGGTCGATCCGAAAAGACACCCGCATGTCAAGGCGCGGGCGGCCCGGCGCTTCGTGACCTGGCTGATTTCGCCGGCCGGGCAGCGCGCCATCGGCAGTTTCCGGATCGGGGGCAAGGTTCTGTTCCACCCGGCATCGCTGGCTTCGGGCGGATAGGCGCATGGGCATTTGGGAGGAAGGCAGACGGTCGATACGCGGATCGTTCCGCGTCATCGGGCTCGACGCTGGCGGGCTGAAGGCCTTCAATCTCACCCTGGAGGGCTACTGGCGCTCATTCTATGCCGCCGCTTTCCTGCTCCCGCTCTATGTCGTCTATCTGCTGAACCTCCCGTTGCCCAAAGGGGTCGGGATCGGCCGTTTCTGGCTGATCGAGGCCATTAACTATCCGCTGGTCTGGACGCTCTGGCCGCTGATCTCCTTCTATATCTGCCGCGGCGCCGGCGTTGCGGACAAGTACGCGGCCTACATCACGGTCCACAATTGGGCGCAGGTGCCGTTGCTGGGCGGGCAGTTGCTCCTCGTCATCCTGGCGTTTGCAGTCGATCCGTCCGGGCCGGGCGCCAGCCTGCTGTTCCTGGCCTGGATTGCCGTGCTGACGGCCGAAACCCTGATCGTCCGGGCCACCCTCGGCCTGCCGTGGCCCCAGACCATCATGATCGAGGGGCTGGCCTTCGCGGTCGCCCTGCTGCTCGGCACCGCGAAGCAATTCGTCATGACGAGCGGCAGCTGAACCCGTGCGAACGGAGCAGGCCGTTCGACGCGCTACCAGCGCAGGGTCAGCTGGTCGCCGCTGATCTCGAACGAGCGGAAGCGGCGGAGAACCGATACGCCGAGCAACGAAACCCGACCCCGGCGCAGCACCAGCGCCCGCTGATTGCGGAAGGTCCGCCCGCCGACCCGGATCGTATCCAGGACAGCGGGGGCGGCCTTCGAAGCGCCGTCGGCGGTCTGCACCGGAACGGAGTAGCGAAGATCGCCCACATCGAGCCCGGCCACGAGGGCGTCGGCCGGTGAGAGTGCCAGATCGGAAGCGCCGGTATCGACCAGCATCCGCGCCGGCTGACCGTTCAGGAAGACGTCCATATAGAAGGCGCCGTCGCCGGAGGCGCGCACCGTCAGGCTGCGCTCGCCGTAGACCGCCGTGCCGGGCGAGAGTTCGCCGATAACCCGCTGCCAGACCATCGTGAGTTCATGGCGATAGGCGTAGCCGGCCACCGCGACGAGCCCGATGGCGACCCAGGCAAAGAGGGATTTCAGGATACCGCCGATCCTGTGGCGCCCCCGCACCAGCAACCCGCCGCTGAGAAAGACCAGCAAGGCGATCAGGAACCCGGCATAGAGACCGTCTTCCGCCGAATCGAAAACACCGAACGCTTCGCCGAGCAGCCAGCCCAGCCCCGCGAGACCGCCGAGCACCGCGGCGATAATCAGGAAAGTCGGCAACAGATCGCGGAACGTATCGCCGCCTTCGGACCCGCGTTCGCCCCGGCGGTCTTTCCCGCCGTCGAAACCCCAGGGATCCGTCACGGCCGGGAATCCCCCGAATTTGCGGGAGGTCGGGACTTCACGCCGCTTCCGTGCCGCCGACGGTGATGGCGTCGATCCGCACGGTTGGCTGGCCGACGCCGACCGGCACGCCTTGGCCGTTCTTGCCGCAGGTCCCGATGCCGTGGTCGAGCTTGAGATCGTGGCCGATCATCGAGACCCGGTTCATCACGTCCGGCCCGTTGCCGATCAGCGTCGCGCCCTTGACCGGCGCACCGACCCTGCCGCCCTCGATCCGGTAGGCTTCGGTGCAGGAGAAGGTGAACTTGCCGCTGGTGATATCGACCTGGCCGCCGCCGAAGTTAACGCAATAAAGGCCCTTGTCGACGGAATTCAATATGTCTTCGGGCGCCTCCTGGCCCGCCAGCATGAAGGTGTTGGTCATGCGCGGCATCGGGTGATGGGCATAGCTTTCGCGCCGTCCGTTGCCGGTCGGCGCCGCGCCCATCAGCCGGGCGTTCAGCCGGTCCTGCATGTAGCCCTTCAGAATGCCCTCCTCGATCAGGACGGTGCGGCCGGTCGGCGTGCCCTCGTCGTCGATGGTGAGCGAACCGCGGCGGTCGGCCATGGTGCCGTCGTCGACCACCGTCACGCCCTTCGCCGCAACCTGCTCGCCGATCCGGCCGGAAAAGGTCGAGGTCCGCTTGCGGTTGAAGTCGCCTTCGAGGCCGTGGCCGACGGCCTCGTGCAGCAGCACGCCGGTCCAGCCCGGCCCGAGCACGACCGGCATTTCGCCCGCCGGCGCCGGCACCGACTCCAGGTTGACCAGCGCCTGGCGCAGCGCTTCGTCGACCTGGCCCTGCCAGTTGCCCGGCTCGAACCAACCGTCATAAGCCGCGCGGCCGCCGGCGCCGTCTGAGCCGGTTTCCATGCGGCCGTCCTGCTCCACGACGACGGCGACATTCAGGCGGACCAGCGGCCGGATATCGGCGGCGCGCCGACCGTCGCCGCGCACGATCAGCACCGCCTGCCATTCGCCGAACAGCGAGGCCGATACCTGCCGAATCCTCTCGTCTTTCGAGCGGGCGTAGCCGTCGATCTCTTCGAGCAACTTCACCTTGCGCTCGAAGGGCATCTCCTGCAGCGGGTTGACCGGCGCGTAGAGCGCCCGGTTGGTGCCGCGCGGCCCGGCGGCGAGCGTACCATCATGGCCAGCGAGGACCGCCCGCACCGTGGCCGATGCCCGCCCGATGGCGTCTTCGGAGAGTTCGGAGGCGTGGGCGTAGCCGGTCGCCTCGCCGGCCAGCGCGCGCAGGCCGAAGCCCTGGCTCTCGTCGAAGGTCGCGCTTTTCAGCTGATTGTCGTCATACACCAGGCTCTCGGACTGGGTGTATTCCAGAAACAGTTCGCCATCGTCCGCGCCGTGCAGCGCATCGCCGACGAGGCGGTCCACCCGCGCGCGGTTCATACCCGTGCGGTCGAAAAACAGGCTGTCTGCCGTAGCAATGTCGCTCATGGATTTACCCGGTACTGTGCCTGTCCGACGATGCCCGGAAACGGGCGGAACGGCGCGCCGGCGGACAGGCACGGCGATGCGGCGCGCAAGGGTTGGACCTGATCTATTGCAAAGAATGGCGATCGCAGGGCGCAGGGTAAAGGGGCGGCGCCGGAATTATGCCCGCAGCGGCTCCGGTGCAGGGCGCCTGCCGCAGCATGACCGGACGGACGGCGCGACAAATGCCGCGTTGCCGCCGCTTGCCCGGCCGGAGCGGGCTGGCTATATACCGCCCTCTGCATCGCGATGCAGGCAGAAGCGCTGCGGCCTCCGGGTTTGCGGCGTTTTGCTATGGCGGCCGGGCTCGGAACGGGCATGCCTCGGGCCGCCGAACAGGACGATCCGGCGCGGCGAAAGCACTGAATTCGAGCGCGCTCCTTCAGGAGATGACCGAAATGCCCAAGCTGAAAACCAAGAGTTCCGTCAAGAAACGGTTCAAGTTGACCGGCAGCGGCAAGATCAAGCGCAATTTCGCGTTCCGCAGCCACAACCTGAGCAAGCGAAGCACGACGATGAAGCGGACCAACCGGGGATCGACCATTCTCGACAAGTCGAACGAGAAGATGATCCGGCCGATGATGCCTTACGCCAAGTAACGGCCCATCGAACAGCAGCCGGACACCGGTTCCCATTCCCTTCAGAATCAGGAGTATCGTTTCATGGCGCGAGTCACCCGGGGCGTTACCAGGCACGCCCGCCACCGCAAGATCATCAAACAGGCCAAGGGCGCGCGGGGCCGGCAGAAAAATACCTTCCGCGCGGCCAACCAGCGGGTCGAGAAGAACCTGCTGTACGCCTATCGCGACCGCAAGGTGCGCAAGCGCAGCTTCCGCAGCCTGTGGATCCAGCGCATCAACGCCGGCGTCCGCGAGCACGGCCTGACCTACAGCCAGTTCGTCAACGGCCTGAACAGGGCCGGCATCGAACTGGACCGCAAGGTGCTGGCCGATATGGCGGTGCGCGACGCCGAAGCCTTCAAGGCGGTTGTCGATGCGGCGCAGAAGGCGCTGGAATAGCCGATAGGGCTGCAGCGTCCACGCTGCCCGTCCGTCGATCCTCTCCGGACCGGTCCGATGAGCAAACTCGATACCCTGCGCACCGAATTGCTGGCGGCGGTGGATACCGCGGCCGACCTGAAGGCGCTGGACGCCGTCCGGGTCGAAGCGCTGGGCAAAAAGGGGCGAATCACCGGCCAGATGAAGATGCTTGGCGGGATGGAACCGGAGGCCCGCAAGGCGCTGGGCCGGTCGCTCAATGCTCTCAAAGACGAGATTGCCGCGGCTGTCGAAGCCCGCAAAGCGGCGCTGGAAGACGCCGAGCTCGACGCCCGTCTGGCCGGGGAACGGATTGACGTGTCGCTGCCGGCGCGCTCGACCCCGATGGGCCGGATCCATCCGATCAGCCAGACGGTCGAAGAAGTCAGCGCCATTTTCGGCGACATGGGCTTCTCGGTCGTCGAAGGCCCGGACATCGAGACCGACTGGCACAACTTTACGGCGCTAAATTTCCCGGAAGGCCATCCGGCGCGGGAAATGCAGGACACCTTCTATCTGCCGCCCAAGGACGACGGCACCAGGATGGTGCTGCGCACCCACACCTCGCCGGTCCAGGTGCGGACCATGCTGGAGCAGAAGCCGCCGATCCGAATCCTGGTGCCGGGCCGCACCTACCGGAGCGACTGGGACCAGACCCACACGCCGATGTTCCACCAGTTCGAAGGACTGGTGATCGACGAGTCGACCCATATGGGCCATCTGAAAGGCTGCCTGATCGATTTCTGCAGGGCTTATTTCGAGATCGACGACGTCAAACTGAATTTCCGCCCGTCCTTCTTTCCCTTCACCGAACCGTCGGCGGA
This sequence comes from Rhodospirillaceae bacterium bin65, assembly GCA_002238725.1. Lineage (GTDB taxonomy): Bacteria > Pseudomonadota > Alphaproteobacteria > Bin65 > Bin65 > Bin65. The sequence goes on along the minus strand of MPMX01000005.1, from coordinate 98,563 downwards.
AGTGGACATCGCCTGCAACAAGAAGGACGGGCAGCTGCGCTTCGGCCATTTCGGCGACGGCCATGACGACTGGCTGGAAATCCTCGGCTGCGGCATGGTCCATCCGAACGTGCTGAAGAATTGCGGCCTCGACCCGTCAGTCCATCAGGGCTTCGCCTTCGGCATGGGGTGCGAGCGGGTGGCGATGCTGAAATACGGCATCCCGGACGGTCGCAGCTTCTTCGAGAACGACGTGCGCTGGATGACGCATTACGGCTTCCTGCCGCTCGACGTGCCGACGCTGACCGGCGGCCTGTCGCAATGACAGCTGCCGGGCCGCCCCTGGTGCCCGTCCGCTTCAAATGGAATTACCGACGCGGTTGAGGCCTGCCCTTCGATACGCCCAGGATTGGATCCGGGCCGTATCGAAGGGTGAGGGTGGGATGTTGCCGGACCGGTGACGCAACGTCAAAATCTCCTCGTCCCGAGTAGGCGCGCCAGCGCCGTATCAAAGGACGCCACGTCGCCATGGTTCTGTTCAAAACAGATAGGCTCTAATCGCGATGGACGAGGCCCTGAAACGGGCCCGAACCGGCAAATTCTGTAAGTCGGCCATTTCAGACCGATTTGCGCTTACCCCTGCAACCGGATGCGTTTGCTGGTCGGGAAGCCGTGCATGCCGTTGCTGGCAAAGACGCAGGCGTTCGAGCGGAGCGGATCGCCGCTCAGCACCATGAGTATATGCTCCGGCCTTTCGACGATCGGCACCAGGCGTTCGGGATCGTCGCTCTCGGCGTAGAGGGGCGCGGCTTTGCCAGCCGCCGCCAGCTCCGTCAAACTCCGGTTCCCGGACACCAGGTTCGACCACGCGCCGATATAGGATTCCAGCTTGTGCGCCGGCAGGCGGGCATGCCGGAACAGCAGGGCGCGCAGTTCCTGTTTGGTCGTGCCGCTGTGCGCCAGCGTTTTCGCCACCATCGGGCTCAGGACCAACAGCGGGCGATACAGGCCACGGAAAAAGCCGACGGTGAAGACAAGCTCCCAGCCCGATTGGCGCACCAGGCCATCGGCCAGGTAGCGGGCAATCGAATTCGGATCGTTGCCGTAAATCGAGCCGACCACGCCGCTGCCGGTAAACCGGCCGATGGTGACGATGTTCGCATCGGGCTCGAAGCCGGCGTCGGCGCTGAACGTTGGCCAGCCGAGTTCCCGTGCCGCCGTCCCGTTTTCGGCCAGGACGACGCGCCATGTCTGGCCGAAGGTGCTCTTGTCCGTGCCGCCCGGCAGGCAGCGGGCGACGTTGCGCAGGAAGAGGCGCAGGAACCGTCCGACGCTGGTGTTCGCCCGATAGCCGTCGCGCAGCGCCGCCTCCTCGCAATTGAACTGCAACTGGCCGACGATCGGGCCGCTCAGCACGATGAGCGCATCCCCGCCGGTGGTATCGCCGCTGTGTTCGACGCCATAGCCGGGATCGGCCAGCGCTTCGGCAATGGCGATCAGCACCGGCATATATTCCGGACGGCAATTCGCCATCACGCCGTTAATGGCCACGTTCCGGACGGTCGCCGCCGAGCCCGAGGGCTTCAATACGCCGATAACGCGATCGGGATCGTCGTCGGTATGGGCCAGGAAGGCGGCCACACGCCCGGCCGTCGGCGGCACGATCAGCAGACCGTCGCTCCAGCAGCGCTCGTAGAAGACTTCGTTGACGTCGTCGAACGAGCCCCGCGCGACGACGGTATCGCTGGTCAGTCCGGACGCCGCCGAAGCCGATTCGACCGGATCGGTGAGGCAGTCGATCACGGCATTCGCCGTCACTTCCCGTACGTTTTGTTCCAGTTCGTCAAGGTTCTGCCCGTCGACATGGCCGACGATTCGGGCCACCGGCAGGCCGGCAATGCCGAGCCCCGGGGCGATGCCGGCGGCTTGGCCGATGAAGCCGTCGCAAATCAGGGAAGCCGTGGGTATTCCGGATTTCTCGACAATGGCGCTGGCCCGCATCACGGCGGGCGTGCATGCGCCTCAACAGCCGACGCCGGAGACGACCGCGTCTATCCTGAGTTCCTTCAGCCGCTGCGGCAGCGCGGCGAGCGTCTCGTGTTCGTTGCCGCCGAAGGTCGAGCCGAAGGCGTCGTAACCGACAATCTCCACGTCGTCGTAGGCCGCGGCGAGGGAATCTTCCAGCATCGGAAAAATTTCATCGCCCCGGAACGCATAGTCCCACAAAAAACCGATGCGCTTGCCGTTGAGATCTGCCGACCGCGGCGCCGGGGCAACGGCCGGAACGGCGTTGACGCCGCCCGGCCAGAGGGCTTCGAATTCTTCGACCCTGTTCATGGTTTTCCTCTAATCCGATTGACGGTGCGAGCCGGCCCGGTCGGGATACTGCCCGATGCAACCTTGCGAGGTCATTATCGTCGGGCGGCCCTCCGGTTTCCAGTTTCATATGCGCCCTCCGGCCGGACGGGCGATGGCGGCTCCGGCTTCAGAACTCGATGACGATCTTGCCGAAATGGCCGGCGGCTTCCATGCAGCGATAGGTGTCGGGGGCGTCGGCGAAGGCGAAGCGCCGGTCGATAACCGGCTTCAGCCCGCCCGCTTCGATGGCGGCGTTCATATCGAGAAACATCGCCCGGCTGCCGACATAGATGCCGTGCAGGCGGATCGACTTGCGCAGAATCGGCGTCGGGTTCACCGCGCCCTGGGTCAGCACGCCGATCATGGCGATATGGCCGCCGACCCGCACCGCCTCGATGGATTGCTCCAGTGTCCCGCCGCCGCCGACCTCGACGACATGATCGACGCCGGCGCCGCCGGTCATGTCGTTCACGGCTGAGGCCCAGTCCGGCGTCTCTGCATAGTTGATCGTCCGCCACGCGCCCATCTTCCGGGCGCGGGCCAGCTTGTCGTCGCTCTTTGAGGTGATAATCGCCTGCGCGCCCGTCATTGCGCAGAATTGCAGGGCGAAGATGGAGACGCCGCCGGTGCCGAGCAGCAGGACGGTATCGCCGGCCTTGAGCCCGCCGCTGACCGCCAGCCCGTTCCAGGCCGTGAGCGCGGCGCACGGAAGGGTCGCCGCCTCGGCGTAATCGAGATGCGCCGGGACGGGCACGACGCCGTGGGCGTTGAGCACGACCTCTTCGGCCAGCATGCCGTCGATCGGGCCGCCGAGGGCGCTCGCCATGGCGGCTGCCGAAATGTCGCCCGCCGCCCAGTTCTGGAAGAAGCAGCCGGCGACCCGGTCGCCGACCCCGATGCCGGAGACGCCCGCGCCAACCGCGACCACGTCGCCGGCGCCGTCGGAATTCGGGATGCGCGGAAAGGCGAGGCCCATCCGGCCCGGTGCGCGCACGGCGTTGAGGTCGCGGTAGTTGATCGAATTGGCCCGCACCCGGACCTTGACCTGCCCCGGCCCTGGCTCGGGCGACGGCCACTCGGTCATTTCCAGCGCATCGATGCCGCCGTCGCCGACGATCTGCCAGACTTTCATGGGTTCTTCACTCGTAAAATTTCGTCGTCATATCGACCGAAGCGGCCCGGCAGGGCCGCGCAGTGGAGATATCTTTCCCGCGCCGTATATGGCCTGGAGCGCTGTAGCGGAAAGATTTCTCCGCTCCGCCCCGGATCAAATCCGGGGCTCCGGTCGAAGTGACGGACAAGGTATGGCATGGCAAAATTGAATCGCCGCCCGCCTCACCCCGTGAACCGGCGCTTCAACGGCGTCCAGTCCGCCGGGTAGTCGGTCTGCAGCGACCCGCCGGTGAGCGCGTGGTCGCTGACCCGGTAGGGATGGCGGCTCTCGAACATGAAGCTGATGCCGCCATCGATATGCTGCGGCGACATATCGTGGACGCTCGCCGCCTCGAAGCTCTCCGGCGACGGCCCGTGCGGGATCATGCAGTTGTGCAGGCTGGCGCCGCCGGGCAGGAAACCCTTCGGTTTGGCGTCGTAGACGCCGTAGAGCAGCCCCATGAACTCGCTCATCACGTTGAGGTGGTACCAGGGCGGCCGGAACGTGTCCTCGGCGACCAGCCAGCGCGGCGCAAAGATGACGAGATCGGCATTCGCCACGCCGGGCGTGTCGGAGCGCGAGGTCAGCACCGTGAAGATCGACGGATCCGGATGGTCGAAGCTGATCGAGCCGAGCACGTTGAACTTGCGCATGTCGTATTTGCAGGGCGCGTGGGTGCCGTGCCAGGCGACGACGTCGAGCGGCGAATGGGTGAGATTACAGGCATGGAAGGCGCCGCCGGCCTTCAGGACGAGCTCGAAATCGCCCTCTGCATCCTCATAGGCGGCCTGCGGATAGAGGAAATCCCGCGGGTTGGCGAGGCCGTTCGACCCGATCGGCCCGAGTTCCGGCAGTTCGAAGGGCGCACCGTAATTCTCGCAGACATAGCCGCGCGACGGCCCGTCCGGCAGGTCGACCGCGAACTTGATGCCGCGCGGGACGATGGCGAAATCACCGGGCGCGAGGTCGAGCGCGCCGCACTCGGTGCGCAGGCGCATTGCGCCGGTTTCGGGCAGCAGCAGCATCTCGGCATCGGCATTCTTGAAAAAACGCCGGTCCATCGAGGCGTTGGCGCGGTACAGATGGATGGAGAGGCCGGCGCCGGCGCCCATATCGCCGTTCCAGACGTAGGTCGCCATGCCGTCGAGGAAGTCGGCCGGCGCCTCGGCTACCGGCTGCGGCGCCCAGCGGCACTGGAAATGCGGATACGTCCCGCTTGCCGACGGCGCGGTCAGCCAGAGCGGCAGGTCAATCCGGCGAAACGCGCTCTGGGCCAGAACCGACGGCGCGATGCGGTAGAACCAGGTCCGGCGGTTCCAAGAGCGCGGCGCGGTGAAGGCGGTGCCGCTGATCTGTTCGGCATAGAGGCCGTAAGGCGGCCGCTGAGGCGAGTTGCGCCCGGCCGGCAGGGCGCCGGGCAGCGCCTCGGTCGCATGTTCGTTGCCGAAGCCGGTCATCACGCCGGCGTCGCTGTCGGCTTTGGCCGCTGAGGCGCGGGCGGGGGCGATCTCGTTCATGGCGCGAATCCGAAACTGGGGGTCCGCCCGAACCTAGCCGATTCGGAGGCGGCTTGGGAGTCGGCCATTGAAACCGGGATTCTCGGGTGGTGAAGCCGGTTCCGCGAAGTGGGTTTGCCGATTATGGTCTGCGGGAAAGGGCCGCGAACGGCCCGGCAGCAGGGCGGCGCGCCGATGAACCTGAAGGACCATATCCGCGGCATCCCGGATTTTCCCAAACCGGGGATCCTGTTCTACGACATCTCCACCCTGCTGGCCCATCCGGCGGCCTGGCAGACGGCGGTCGAGCGGCTGGCGGACACGGTCGTGCCCTACCGGCCGGACGTTCTTGCCGGCATCGAATCCCGCGGGTTCCTGGTTGCGGCGCCGCTCGCGCTCAAGCTGGGCTGCGGCTTCATCATGGTGCGCAAGCAGGGCAAGCTGCCGGGCGGGACCGTCGGGCACAGCTATGAACTCGAATACGGCGCGGACCGGGTCGAAATCCAGGCCGACGCGGTGACGCCGGGCCAGCGGGTCGTCCTGCTCGACGATCTCATCGCCACGGGCGGCACGCTCAGGGCGTCCATCGAGCTGATCCGCAAGGTCGGCGGCACGGTCGCGGCCGCGGCCTGCCTGATCGAACTGACTTTCCTCAACGGCCGCGACGGCCTCGACGTGCCCTTCGAATCCCTGATCCGCTACGACGACTGACCCGGATCAGGCCGCGCCGAGCGCTTCGCCGACGGCGTCGATCTGGGCGTCGATATCGATCGGGCAGACTGCCGTAACCTCGAGGTCGCGGTCGTCGTAGACATCGCGGCCCAGGCGGCGCGCGCGTTGCAGGACGACCCGGTCGCGCGCCTCGATCAGCATCTCGATCTGCGGCCGGAACAGGTCGACCATCGCCGTGATCCAGCGGTTGACAGGCCAGGACGGCCGCGCGAGATCGACGACGAAGCGGTCGAGCATGGCGATCACGTCGGCGGCGGCAAACCAGGTTTCATCGGTCACCCAGCGGTTGACGGTGAACAGGTTCACCGGCCGGCCAAACTCGTCCATGCCGATCGCGACCAGATGGGCGACGGCATCTTTCCTGTCTTCCGGCGGTGCGCCGTCCGGCCCGGCGATCGGCCGGCACGACCCCGGCATGCCCGGCCCGCGCAGGAAGGTGTGGAAATGGCCGTGCTCGCCCTTGGCGGTCGGGCCCGGATGGGCGTGGTAGAAATACTGGGCGAGGGTTTCGGGATCGCACACGTCGCCGGGCGGATGATGATCCCACTCGAAGAAACTGCGCGCGCCGAGCAATTCGCTGATCGGGTTCTCGCCGCTGCGCGCCAGGACCCGCTGGCAGCGCACAACCTCCTCGCCGGCATCGAGCAGGGCCTCCAGCCGGTCGGTGCCGAGCGCGGCGAAATCCGGCGCCTCGATCCGCGCGATCCGGGGGCGCTTCGCGGACATGGCCGGGCGGCTCGTGGGCTGCAGCGGCGCGGCCGTCAGGCCGGACGCTTCATGTGCCGGTCAATGCCGGTGCGGGCCAGAAACGCGGAATGCCACTTGCCGGCCATCCGGTCGATGACCTCGAACGGCACGCCCATATCGCGTAAGGGCGCCACGGCGTTGCACCGGTCCTCGTAGCGGGCGATCAGGCCGTTGCGCAGATGGAACACGCCGACGCCCTCGAAACCGCAGCGCTTGCCGGTGTTGTGCTTCGTCGTGCTGGTGTAGCTGAACAGCCACGAGGCGTAGCCGATCTCCTCGCTCGCTACCGGATTGCGGAATTCCCAGAGGAAATCCCGGGCGTCGCGCCAGAAGATCTTCTCGACCATGTCGCGGATCGCCTCCCGGCCGTGGAACTCACCGTAGAAGATATCGTCGTAGACGCCGTCCTCGGTGAACAGCGCGGCCAGCGCCGAACCATCGCCTGTTTCGACGGCGGCGGCGAAATCCTTGAGAATATTGCTGAATTTGCTCATGCGGGCGGCCCGGAAGCGGAGAAATGGCAAAGGGCAAACCGTTCGGCGGCAGCGCATCGGTGCCGCGGCGCGCCGTCCGGCGGGCAAATTCTGCACCATCGCCCGACCCGCCGCAACGGCGTGCAGCGTTCGTTTCGCTGAGGCAGGAAATGAGCGACGACGGAAGCGTGTTCCCGATAATCGGGGCGCATCTGGCCTAAGGGCTCGTCATCCGGGACATTTGGCACCGGCTCAAACGACATACGAGCTGAAGCGTGACGCCGATTACGGGTGTCTGAGTTGGTTCAGGAGCCGGCGCCTATGCGATGGGCCCACAATGACGGCTGCCGGATGCTGAACGAACGAACCGCCGGAGGTGGCTGCTTTGTCACCGACAGCAGACGAAGTCAGCGGCAAGCGACCGGTCAACTGCCAGCTACAAACGGATCCCAAACAAGCACAAAGTTTGGCGCACAGCACGACAGTCGACCCAAGCGGCCTTGGCGCACATGACCCTCCGACATTGCAGATCCCTATGCTTTTAGCGTTTCGTAGACCGCCGTCTCGAATGCCATGTAACCCGGGAAGGAAACCGGATCGCCAAAGGGCAGGACCTGCGTCGCCCAGAAGCCACCGACCCTGTTCTCGCGGTCGAACCAGTAGAAGAGGTTGGCCAGCCCGTGCCAGCCGATGCCCCCGGCCGGGCGTCCTGTGGGCGCTTCCTCCTTGGCGACCATGAAGCTATAGCCGAAGTCCTTCTTCATCCCAGGAAAGAATGGCGTACCGTGGGTCAGTGTAGGGATGACGGCAGGCAGGTCGAATAACGCCTGCGGCGGTTGCAACGCGCCTTGCACCGCGAACTGAACCGTTTCCGGCTTCAGTACCCGGCCGTGGGGACCGGCGCCATCGTTCAGCCACATGCGGATGAACTTCATGTAGTCGGGAATCCGCGCATAGAGCCCGTGACCGGTCATTTCCACGTCAGGGTCATCAGGCAGCGCGAAATCGTCCATGGGCGACAATGAGCCGTCTTCTTCGCGCCGGTGGAAAATCGCGGTGCGTGCCTTCATGTCCGCGGTGCGGGTAAATGCCATGTCGTCCATCTCCAGCGGAGCAAAAACGCGCTCCTGGAGCACCTCACCAATCCGCTTGCCGCGGATCGCTTCGACAACTTGACACGCCCAGTCGATGTTCGTGCCGTATTCCCATCTGTCGCCGGGATCGAACAGCAGCGGCGTGGACATCGAGGCACGGGTGCACGTCAGGATGCTGGGCTGGCCATGCTCCTGGGCCAGGCGAAAATAGTTTTCGTTGAAGATGTCATAGCCAAGCCCGGCAGTGTGCAGCATCAGCATGCGCGTTGTGATATCGCGCTTGGGTGGACGCAGTTGCGGGTTCCCGTCCGCGTCAAAGCCTTCCAGCACCTGCAGGTCGCCGATCTCCGGCGCGTAGTTTTTCGCGGGCGCATCGAAGTCCAGCAGTCCCTCCTCGACGCACTGCAGCACTGCGGTACCGCCCACGGCCTTGGAAGTCGAAAGAACCGCGAACACTGTGTCGTCGGACATCGGGTCGTCGCTGCCCCAGCGACGCACACCAGCCGCGCCTTCATAGATATTCTCTGTCTCGTTCGTCACCATGGCGACAACGCCGGGCACCCGTTCCGCACCGGTTGTCACGCGCTCCAGCACCGCATCGCACGCTTGCGCCAACGTCGACATGATGATTCTCCCCTCTACACAGCAATAGGAACCGCCGGTACCGCAAAGGGTATTGTGTTAGCCCGTTGTCGCCGCGCCAATCTCCCGGCAGCGTTATCGGACCACGAAAACGGTCACCGGACAACGCGATGGCTTCAACTGCCCTTCATCGAGCCCGCGGGCCACACTCCAGATTCATCGGTAATGCCATCAGTGCGTAAGGTTTGGCCGCAAGTTGGAGGCGTGTCAGATGTGGCCGCAAGTTGGAGGCGTGTCAGATGTCTCAATTGGCTCAATTCCTCCCGTAATCTGACGCCGCCGGGAACGACCGATGCTGAGAAACGATCGGGCGTAACGAACTGGACGACAGCTTCGCCTTTGGGAGCGGACGAAATCTGCAGCGGTCGAAATGTCGGTTACCAGCCATGAGAGACATTTTCCCGGACTGGTGCCAGCCAGGAGCCGGCGACGCCGGGCCGGGAGCGCTCGTTTCGAAACCCGCCCGGAACCGCCCGGTTGGCGATCGTCGGGAACAGCCAGCACTGCTTTGCTGCCGCCATTCGGTTCGCTTGTCTCCGTTCAGCCGCCGGCTAGTATGTCGGAGGCATGCAGAGGAGGGGAAATGTCATCGCAGAACGACAGCACGCTCGTCTGGGACGGGCGGCCGCCGCGCGCCTTCGAGATCGCCGTCGAGGACACGGTGCTCGACGACCTGCGCAGCCGGCTCCGCGCCACCCGCTGGCCCGACCAGGCGCCCGGCGACCCCTGGCAGTTCGGCACCGACGTCGCCTATCTCGAAGCGCTGTGCACCTACTGGGCCGAGGACTATGACTGGCGGGCCCGGGAAGCTACGCTCAACAGCCTGCACAACCGCAAAGTCACCATCGCGGGCCACGACCTGCACTATGCCCACGTGCCGGGAGAGTCGCCGGATGCGCCGCCGTTGCTCCTGACCCACGGCTGGCCCGGATCCTTCTACGAGTACCACCGGCTGATCCGGCGCCTGACCCGGCCGTCGGACTTTGGCGGCCGCGCGGAAGACTCTTTCACCGTCGTGGCGCCGTCACTGCCCGGCTACGGTTTTTCCTTCACGCCGGGCCAGCGTCGCTTCGGTCTCAGGGACGCCACGGACATCCTCGCGGTGCTGATGACCGACGTACTGGGCTATGACCGGTTCTTTGCCCACGGTCAGGATTTCGGCTCCTATGTTGCGGCCCATCTCGGTAACGCCCACACCGACAAGACGCGGGGCATCCACATCACGCTGATGGCGCTGCCGCGGGTCCTGCCCGAACTGGCCGAGCCGACCGAGGACGAGGCGCGGTATCGGGCGCAGCTCGCGCACTGGCTGACCGAAGAGACCGGGTATGTCCAGATCATGGGAACCAAGCCGCAGACCCTTTCTTTCGGGCTCACCGACTCGCCGGCCGGGCTGGCGTCGTGGATCGTCGAGAAATGGCGCTCGTGGAGCGATTGCGGGGGCGATGTCGACGCGCATTTCGGCCGCGACACGCTCCTGACGAACATCATGATCTACTGGATTACCGGCGCGATCGGCTCCTCGGCCTGGCCTTACTACCAACGGACCCGGGAGCCCTGGATCATATCGGAAGACGAACCGGTGACGGTGCCCACCGCCTATGTCGAGCATCCGTTCGAGATCCTGACGCCGCCGCGCTCGCTCGCCGAGACCATGTACACCAACATCCAGCGCTGGACGGTCAGGGAACGCGGCGGCCATTTCGCGGCCCTGGAAGATCCGGACTGGCTCGCCGCCGACATCTCGTCCTTCTTCGGCAGCCTGCGTTAACTGGTCCGTTCGCCGGCGGCATCCGCAAAGGCGGTCTGCAACGGGTCAGGGACGGCCGCGTGAACCGGGCTCCGAATACGACTGCAACCCCGGGGGTAGACTGGACGAAGGCGCAATGTCCCGATCACCGTCGGCGCGGGCCGCTCAGCTGCTTTCCGCCTCCAGCAGGGCGCGCAGTTCGGTTTTCAGCACCTTGCCGTAGTTGTTCTTCGGCAGGGCGTCGACGAAGCAGTAATCCTTGGGCCGCTTGAAGCGGGCGATGTTGTCGAGGCACAGCTGGTCGAGCGCCTGCGGGGTCGGATCTCCGCTTTCATTCGCAACGACGAAGGCGACGACCTCCTCGCCCCAGTCCTCGTGTTTGCGGCCGACCACCGAGGCCTCACGCACGCCCGGATGCTTGAGCAGCACTTCCTCTATCTCGCGCGGATAGATGTTGGTTCCGCCCGAAATGATCATGTCCTTCGAGCGGTCCTTGAGGGTGAGAAATCCGTCTTCGTCGAAGGCGCCCATGTCGCCGGTATGGAGCCAGCCGCCCTTGAGGGTCGCGGCCGTCGCCTCCGGGTTGTCCCAGTAGCCGCGCATGACGACGTCGCCGCGGCACACGACCTCGCCGATCTCGCCGGCCGGCAGGGCGTTGTCGCCGGCATCGACGACCCGGACCTCGACATCGGTGCGCGCCACGCCGACGGAGCCGAGCCGAGCCCGGTAGCGCGGATGGCCGCTGTCCGCGTGCATCGCGCGGGTCACGCCGGTGATCGTCATCGGCGCCTCGCCCTGACCATAGATCTGGACGAATTTCTGGCCCAGCATGTCGATACCGCGCAGCAGGTCCTCGACATACATCGGCCCGCCGCCATAGACGATCAGCTTGAGATTGGCGGTATCCGCTTCGGCGAGTCCGGGATGGTTGAGGAGCCGCACCACCATGGTCGGCGCCAAGAAGAAGGTCGCGCCCGGCCAGTGTTGCAGCAGGTCGAGCATCTCGGCCGGGTCGAAGCCGCCGGAGTCGGGAAACACCTGGGCCGCGCCGCGCGCGACATGGGGAATGCCGTAGCAGCCCGAACCGTGGGACGCCGGCGCGCAATGCACGATGCAGTCGCCGGACGCGATATTGCCGACATCGGCGAAAAAGTTCATGGTCTGGCTGACCAGGTTGCGGTGGCTGAGGATCGCGCCCTTGGGCCGCCCGGTGGTGCCGGAGGTGTAAAACAGCCAGGCCGGATCGTCGGGCTCGACCTCGGCCATCGGCACAGGCGCGGCGGCCGTGATTTCGGTCCAGAGCCTGCCGCCGGTCGAGACGATCCGCTCCAGGGTTGCGATCTCGCCGTCGAGCCCGGCGATCGCCGTTTCCTTCTCCGCGTTGGTGAAGCAGACGCGGGCGCCGCAATTCTCCAGGATGAAGGCGAATTCCCTGCGGTGCAGCTTGGCATTGACCGGCACAGCGCAGATCCCGGCATGCCAGCAGGCGTATTTGACGACCATGTAGTCCGGCACGTTGGCCATGACGATCGCCGCCCGGTCGCCCTTCTTCAATCCGAGCCGGCCTGTCATCTGCCCGGCCAGCACCGCAACCTGCCGGGCGAACTCGCGGTAGGTCGCCACACGCGCACGGCCCTGCCCGAGCGCCGTCGCGTCCGGGTTCAGCAGGGCGGTGCGATGGAGGAAAGCGGCGAGGTTCATGGAGCCCGTTACTATCCGCCCGCCGTGGCGGAAGGCAAGTAGGGGAATACGACGGGCAGCGATTGAGTTTCGGGTGCGGTCCGGGGGGAGCTCAATTCCCTCTCCAGGATACCGCATTGCCACCCCGGACGGAGCGCAGCGACAATCCGGGGGCCAGGGCCGACCCGAAAGTCGGCACCGGTGGCCCTGGACCCCGGCTCTCCCTTCGGTCGGCCGGGGTGACAAGGGAGGATTTTCTGTCGGACAGAATCCGGCCTGAAGCGACGCAACGGGACAGCCCTCGAATCGCAGGGCGCAAGATGCCGGTTGCGGTCGGGCGCGCGATGGCGCTATTGCAACAGCGCATTTCGGCGGCGCACGCGAGGAGGAATCCGGCCATGCAGAACCTGACGATCGACGGCGACCGGCTTTGGGCTTCGCTGATGGAGCTGGCGCGGATCGGCGCGACCGAGAAGGGCGGCGTGTGCCGGCTCGCGCTCACCGACCTCGACCGGGAAGGCCGTGACCTGTTCATCCGCTGGTGCGAGGCCGCCGGTTGCACGGTCAGCGTCGACCGGGTCGGCAACATCTTCGCCCGCCGCCCCGGCAAGGACGACTCGCGCCCGCCGGTGATGACCGGCAGCCATCTCGATTCCCAGCCGACCGGCGGCAAGTTCGACGGCGCCTACGGCGTGCTCGCCGGGCTGGAGGTCGTCCGCACCCTCAACGACCTGGAGATCGAGACCGACGCGCCGGTCGAGGTCGTCGCCTGGACTAACGAGGAGGGCAGCCGCTTTTCGCCACCGATGATGGGGTCCGGCGCCTTCGCCGGCGTGTTCAGCGAAGAGGAGATGCTCGCCCGGCCCGATAACGTCACCGGCGACCTGCTGGGCGACGAGCTCAAGCGCATCGGCTACGACGGCGCTGCCGCAGTCGGCGGCCGCGAGGTCGGCGCCTATTTCGAGGCCCATATCGAGCAGGGCCCGATCCTGGAGAACGAGGAAAAGACCATCGGCGTCGTCACCGGCGCCCAGGGCCAGCACTGGTACGAGATCACCGTGACCGGGCAGGAGGCCCATGCCGGCCCCACGCCGATGCCCCTGCGCAAGGATGCGCTGGTCGCGGCCTCACGGATGATCGACGCGATCAACCGTCTCGGCCACGCCTTCCCGCCCTACGCCTGCGCCACCGTCGGCTTCGTCGACGCCAGCCCGAATTCGCGCAACACGATTCCCGGCAGAGTCTTTTTCACCGTCGACCTGCGCCACCCGGACGACGACACCCTGGCGGCGATGAACGACCGGCTGCGCGCCGAGTTCGAGGCGATCGCTGAAGCCGCCGGCTGCACCGTCGACATTGTGGATTTCTGGGAGTTCCCGGCGACGCCGTTCGACGAGGACTGCGTTTCCGCCGTGCGCACGGCCGCCGAGCAGGGCGGCCACAGCTGGCGCGACATCGTCTCCGGCGCCGGCCACGACGCCGTCTATATCGCGCGCGTCGCGCCGACCGGCATGATCTTTATCCCCTGCGAGGACGGCATCAGCCACAACGAGATCGAAAACGTCACCCCCGAAGACTGCGCCGCCGGCGCCGAGGTGCTGCTCAAGGCCGTGCTGGATAGGGCGGTGGGGTGAGCGAGGGGCACGTCCCTCGATACGGCCCCTGCGGGGCCTACTCGGGATGAGGGGCGTTGGGATTGTGTTGCCTCGCTGCAACACTGCCCTCACCCTGAGTAGGCCCGGATTTAATCCGGGGCGTATCGAAGGTCATCCCGGTTGCGTCGGCGGTTCCGATTGAAACAGACGCGCTTTAATTTCCGTTCCGGCCGCCCGCAGCCGCTCTCACGCGGCGGCGTAGTCCACCGGGGTGCCGTGCCAGCCCACCCAGCGCTTCTGCCAGTATCGGTCGTGCAGCGCGCGGGTCAGCGGGCCGGGGCCCGGGCCGCCGCCGAGCACGACGCCGTCGACGCTGTTGAGCGGCACGATCCCGCCGGCGCTCGAAGTCAGGAAGGCCTCGTCCGCCTGCATCAGCTCGTCGACGGCGACCTTGCGCACCTCGACCTCACGGCCGAACTCCCGTACCAGCTCCAGCGCCGTCATGCGGGTGATGCCTTCGAGGCACCAGTCCTCGGGGGTCGCCACGGCGCCGTTCGCGACGACGAAGACATTGGAGCCGGGCGCCTCGGTGAGATTGCCCGCGCCGTCGCTCAGCAGCGACCATTCGGCGCCGCGGTCGCCGGCCTCGAACAGGGCCATCGAGAAATCGAGGCCGTTCAGGTTCTTGGCGCGGGGATCGACCGAGCTCGGCGGAATCCGGAAGAAGTTGCGGCTGACGACCGCATCGGCGCCCCGCGAACGGCGTTCGTCGTCGGCGATGAAGACATAGGGAATGGCGTAGGCGAAGAAGCGGTTGGCGAAACTCGACGGATCAGTCCGGTCGGCGGAGCGAAGCGGCATCGCGCCCCGGGTCACGCCCCACCAGACATAGGCGTCCCGGTACCCGGCCAGCGCGACCAGGCGGTTGAGGACGGCCCGTTCCTCGGCGGCCGAAAAGGGGTTGGTCAGGCGCATGCGCGCGCAGGAGGCGGCGAAGCGCCGCTGGTGATCGTCGAGGCGAAAGAACGAGCCGCGGCTCACGGAGACTACGTCGTAGACTGCGTCGCCGCGGTTGAAGCCGAGGTCGGCGATCGGCACGCCGGCCCGGTCGAGCGGCTGGAACCCGTCGATGACGTAGGCCGCGCCGCTTTCGTATTCCGCCGCGTGCGGCAGCCTCCGGTGCTCCGGATGCGTCGCCATGATCTCCTGCACGGGCAGCAGCGCCGGCGCGGCGGGAGGGTGCGCGCTGTCGGCGGCGAGCGGTTGCGCCATGATCGATCTCCCTGCGTTGTGCGCGGCCGGCCGAAACCGGCCGCCGCCTGAAATTGCGTGTACCGCAAAGGGAAGCGTTGAGCCATGGCGGAGGGCAGCGGCCGGCGGCAAGCCGCCAAATTTCGGGACAACCGCCCGTTCGGTGGTATCTACTGTCCGGCCGGAGGCGAAAGACCATGGCCCTTCTGATCTGCAACCTCATGATGGGAACGCCGGCGGACTGGCGGGCCGCTATACATGCCGAATTGCCGGACCTGGAGGTGCGGTTCTGGCCCGACGCCGGCGACCCTGCCGACATCGAATATCTCGCCTTCACCCGCCCCGATCCGGACGACTGGCCGGCATTCCCGAACCTCAAGGCGATGCTGACCCGTCAGGCGGGGGTCGACGGCTTCATCGGGCATCCCGGCCTGCCGGACGTGCCGCTCTCCAAGCTGGAGCCGGAAGACGGCGATCCGATGATGACCGAATACGTCGTCATGCATGTGCTGCGGCTGCATCGCAACATGCCGACCTACCGGGAGCGCCAGGCCCGCAGGGAATGGCGGGAGGTGCCGCAGAAGCGGCCGGAAGACCGCACCGTCGGTTTCCTCGGCTACGGGGTCATGGCCCGGAAGCCGGCCCGCATCCTGCGCGGCATGGGGTTCGATGTCGCCGCTTGGACGCGGACTTCGAAGCCCGGCGCGGAGATCCCCGTCTATGCCGGCCCCGGCCGGTTCGACGCAATCCTCGAACGCTCGGACATCGTCGTCTGCCTGCTTCCTCTGACCGGGGAGACCCGCGGCATCCTGAATGCGGGGGCGTTTTCGAAGATGCCGAAGGGCGGCATGGTCATCAATATCGGCCGCGGCGAGCATGTGGTGACCGGCGACCTGATCGCGGCCCTGGATTCGAGCCATCTGTACCACGCCGCCCTCGATGCGCATGCCCCCGAGCCGCTGCCGCCGGACAGCCCGCTCTGGGATCACCCCGGGGTGACCGTCATGCCGCACGTCGCGCGGCGCCCCAACATTGCGCAACTGGCGCCGCAAATCGTCGCCAACATCAGGCGCTGCGAGGCCGGAGAGCCGCTGCTCCAGGAAGTCGACCGCGTCGCCGGCTATTAGTGGCCCGGCTGTTCCTCACAGGATGGCGCCGCGCGATACGCTGCGCGTGTGCCGCCTCCCGCACGACACCCGCAATCGCCGCCGCATCCGTAAAATTTTCTCCGCGCCACGCCACCGTCCGGTCGGGGTGGATGAGGGCGTAGTCGGCATCGTAGAAGTCGTGCAGGGCCGGCTTGCGCAAGGCGACGCCATCGGCGGCAGGCAGGCGGTGCGCACGATCGCCGGTGTCATGGTACGGTAGGCGGGATACTCCCGTCGCGCGACGGGAACTGCTTTGCGCGCGGCTCCGTCCAGGCGCAGGCCCAGGAACATACGATGACGACGTTGTCGATACTCGACCTTGTCCGTGTCACCGAAAGCACGGATGCACGCGGTGCACTCGACAATGCCCGCGATCTCGCCGCCCACGCCGAGGGGTGGGGCTATCGGCGGCTCTGGGTCGCCGAGCATCACAACATGCCGGGCATCGCCAGCGCCGCGACCTCCGTCGTCATCGCCCATATCGCGGCCGGATCGAAGACCATCCGGGTCGGGGCCGGCGGCATCATGCTGCCTAACCATTCGCCCCTGGTGATCGCCGAGCAGTTCGGCACGCTGGCGCGCCTGTATCCGGGCCGTATCGACCTCGGGCTCGGGCGGGCGCCGGGCACGGACCGGCTCACGCTTCAGGCGCTGCGCCGCGCGCCGCAGGCGGCCGAGAACTTTCCCCACGATGTCCTGGAATTGCAGCATTATCTGGCTCCGGTCCAGCCAGACCAGCGCATTCAGGCGGTTCCTGCCGCCGGCACCGAGGTGCCGCTGTGGATTCTCGGTTCAAGCGATTTCGGCGCGATGCTCGCGGCCGAACTCGGCCTGCCCTATGCGTTTGCATCGCATTTCGCGCCCGATCTGCTGCTGCCTGCCCTGCAGATTTATCGCAGCCGTTTCAAGCCGTCGACGCAGCTCGCCGAGCCGTATGCAACGGTCGGCGTGAACGTCATCGCCGCAGACAGCGATGCCGAGGCGCGCCGGCTCGCGACGACCCAGCAGATGTCGTTCACGAACATGGTTCGCGGCGCCCGCGGGCTAAGCCGTCCGCCGATCGACGATATCGAAAACTATTGGTCGCCTGCGGAGAAAGCGCACGCGATGAGAATGCTTGCCCGCTCCATCGTCGGTTCCCGGGACACGGTGCGCGCAGGTCTCGATGCGCTCCTTGCAGAGACCGGCGCGAACGAACTGATGGTCGTGTCCGATATCTACGATCATGCAGCGCGGTTGCGGTCTTTCGAGCTGATCGCCGCGGCCGGACGAGACGTTTCCGCCCACCGGCCGGACCGATTGGGCATCGCGGTCTGACGGGGTCTCATCTGCCGCCGGCGCCCCGTACAACATCGATCAACCCCGCAGCGTCCCCGAATTCGTCCCCGCGCCACGCGACCGTCTGGTCGGGGCGGATGAGGGCGTAGTCGGCTTCGTAGAGGTCGCGCAGGGCCGGATCGTCCAGGGACACGCGGGTCAGTGGCAGGCCGGCGCTGCGGGCGGTCTTCACCATCGGCGCCGCGCGGTCTGCATCGCCGGCGAGGTCGAGCAGGGTGAACTCGAAGCCGAAACGGTCGTAGAGCGAGGCGCCGCCGGCCAGCCAGGCGTGGGGCGGCCGGCCGCCGGGGCAGGCGGTCGGGACGTATTCGTTCGGCCGGTCGGGCGGCGGGCTTGTGCCGTCGGGCGCGATGACCGGCGAGCCGTCGATGCGCGTGCCGAAGGTGATGCCGGGGATGTTGAACTCGCGCCGTCCGTGGTCCTCGAAATAAGCGCCGGCCTCGGCGCGCAGCCGTTCGCCGTCCGGCGACGCCTCTTCGAGCCGCGGGTCGGGCACGAAATTACCCAGGGAATCGGCGAAGGCGCGGGCATAGCCGGTGTTGCGCGCGGCCGCCGGCTTGCGCTCGCGCTCGTAGGATTCGAGCAGGCCGGGTCCGCCCCAGCCCTGGATGACCGCGGCCAGCTTCCAGCCGAGGTTGACCGCGTCCTCGACCGCCGTGTTGTAGCCGAGGCCGCCCATCGGCGTGAACAGGTGGGCGGCGTCGCCGGCGAGGAACAGGCGACCCCTGGAACTTCCGGGCCGGAAGCGTTCGGCGACCAGGGCGAAGCCCGCGGTCCATGAGGCGCGGAACAGGATGTCGAAATCGACCTCCCGGCCCATGCATTGCGCAAACATGCGCCGGACGTCGGCATCGGTCAGCGCGGCCTCATCCTCGCCCTCCAGAAGCTGGGTGTGGAAGACGAATTCTGCGACGCCATCGAGCGCGATGGTGAAGCTGCGCCGGGCGTGGTGGACGTTAACATGCATCCACCCCGGCGGGCCGCTCATCGCCGGTTTGACCGCGTCACTGCGCAGATGCACGGCGTGCATCCGGCCGCCGGCAAAGTTGCGCTGTACGCCGGCCTCGCCCTCGTAGCGCACGCCGAGATGCTTGCGCACCAGGCTGCCGGGGCCGTCGCAGCCGACCAGATAGCGCGCCGAGGCTTCGAGGGTCTTGCCGTCATACTCGACCGTCGCGGTGGCCCGTACACCGTCGTCGCACACCGCGACGACCTCGTGCTCGTAATGCAGCGCGACCGAGGGCAGGGCCGTAGCGTGGCGCTGCAGGACCCGCTCGACATACATCTGCGAGACCCGGTGCGGCAGTTCGGCGGCGCTCCACGAGCCGGAGAGCTGTTTCGGCAGTTCGGCGGCCTGGCGCGCAGTCGGCAGGCGGAAGCGCGCCAGCTCGTAGCCGGCATAGGTCGTGTAGTAGACGATGTCGGTCGGATGGTCGGGCGGCAAGCCGAGTTGCCGGATCTCGTCGGCAAAGCCGAGCCGCCGGAAATGCTCCATCGTGCGTGCCTGGGTGGCGTTGGCCTGGGGGCTGAAGGAATCCGCCCGGTCGTCGTCGAACAGCGCGACGGAAACGCCGCGCCGCCCGAGCTCGATGGCGAGCATCAGCCCCGCCGGCCCGCCGCCGGCGATGATGACGTCCGTTTCGGGCAGGCGCGGGGGCGGCGACATGGTTCAGGCGGAGCTATTGCACGCGCTAGCTTCCCGGCGCCATGCCTTTCTTGGCGAGTTCCCCGATCGCGCTCGGCGTCTTTTTCAGATGGCCGAGGCCCATGCCTTTGAGGACATGGTCCGCCTTGGTGTACTGGATGTTGGTGTAGGTCGTGAGCTCGACCCGGTTGCCCCAGGGGTCGAGGAAATCGGTGAAGCGGGTATCGAGCATCTCGACGCCCATCTCCTTCAGCCGTTCGATGGCGCGCGGCTTGTCGTCCACCGCGATGCCGAAATGGCGGCCCTCGTCCGGCCCCTGGCGCCGGCCGGTCATGAAGTTGATGAACTGGTCGCCGAAATAGATGAAGGCCGCCTTCTCGTTCTGGAACGTGATGTTCAGATCGAGGAAGCCGCCGTAGAAATCCAGCGCCTCCTGGATGTCGCCGACCTCGAGCGCGATATGGTTGATGCCGACGGGCCGGGCCCTGGGCGTTGCCGATTGTGTCATGCCGTTCTCCGGGTTTCGCAGCGCCGGCCGCCCGATGCCGGCAGGGACTGGCCCGGAGATGGGAACTGCCGGCCGCGGGACAAGGGGCGGCGGCGCGGTCGCCCCGGTCAGGAAGACGACAGGGCGCGCCTGACGGCCTCCGGCTCCTTCTGGATCACGCGCAGCAGCATCGCCGCCGGTCCGCTGACCTGCCGGGTTCCCTGTTCCCACTTCCGGTAGCCGGACAGGCTCATGCCCATCAACGGCGCCATCTGCGCCTGGGTCAGCTTTGCCTGTTTACGAACCTCGCGGGGCGCGACAGGCGTATGCACGATTGCCGGGCCTTCACCCTTCGCATGGGCCACCGCTTCATTGAGCGACCGGATCAGATCGTCGCCGAACTTGCTCATTTCCGCTCCCTCCATGCCGACTTGAGGGCGGCCGCAATCGCCGACACGGTGCGCTTCTCCGCAGCGGTGAGGTCGGTCTTGGCGGACTTGCCGTATTCGAGCAGCGCATAGATCGGCATGGTTTCGTCCAAAAGGTAGTAAATCACTCTCGCGCCGCCGCGTTTGCCCGAACCTGAGACGCCGAAACGCAGCTTTCTGACGCCGCCGGTGCCCGGAATTTCGTCGCCCGCCAATGGGTTTGCCGCAAGAAAGTCGATCAGTGCCTGCTTTTCCTCTTCGCTGAACAGCTTGCCGGCCTGACGGGTGAATGTCGGAGTCTCGGCAACTGTTTGCATGTATCGAATATAACCCATTGGGTTATTAAATGCAAACCGGTTTTCCTGCGCAAGAGTGACACACGACCCCTTTTGCCCCTTCAGCGCGCACCGGAGACACACCGTCATTTGCCGCGCCGAGTGCCGGCGGATAGATTGTGCCGCAATCCGACTATCGAACCCCGCACCGCACACCCCCATGACCAGCCATTCCCGCTATTGGGCCGACCATACGACCGAGGAGTTCGCCGCCTTCGATCCGGCGGCGACCGTCGTTCTGCTGCCGGTCGCCGCGACCGAGCAGCACGGGCCGCACCTGCCGGTCTCGGTCGACCACGATATCTGCGCGGCGCTGGTGGAGCGGCTGGCCGCGCGGCTGCCGGTCAAGGTGCCGTTGCTGGTGCTGCCGGCCCTGCCGGTCGGCGTCAGCATCGAGCATGGCGATTTTCCCGGCACGCTCAGCCTGTCGGCGGAGACCATGATCGCGGTGCTGATGGAACTGGCCGGCGGCGTCGCGGCCGCCGGCTTCCGCAAGCTGGCCCTGCTCAACTGCCACGGCGGCAACCCGGCGGTGCTCGACATCGTCGCCCACAAGCTGCGCCGCAAGCACGAATTGCTGGTCTTCCCGCTCAACGGCTACCGCTACTGGCAGGCCGAGAGCCATTTCGGCGTCCACGAGGCGGCCCACGGCATCCATGGCGGCGCCGCCGAGACTGCGATCATGCAGGCGATCCGGCCCGGCGAGGTCCGCGCCGAGAAGGTGCAGCGCTTCGCCTCGCGTTCCGAGGAGATGGCGCAGAGCTACGCCCATCTGCGCCCGTTCGGCCGCACCGTCGGCTTCGGCTGGCAGGCCCAGGACCTGAACCCGGCCGGCGCGGTCGGCGACGCGACCCTCGCCAGCCCGGAGACCGGCGCGCGCCTGCTCGGCGAAGCGAGCGAGGTGCTGGTCCAGGTCGTCAGCGAGATCAGCAGCCTGCCGCTCGACGTTATCGACGGCTGGCCGGAGCCGGCGGGGGAGTAGAGGCGACGGGCACTCTTGATGCGCGTCGACTTCGGATTCGTGTTGTTTGGCCAGCATTGTAGGGGCGGGTTTCAAACCCGCCCCTAGGCCCCGTAGTCGGACTCGTAAGGCAGACCGGGGCTGTGGCGCCGGGAGTCGGCTGCGGCAACCCGTTTGACCCTTGCACTGCTCGCGATAGCAGACCTTCGCGACATTCCCTTTGCCATCGCGCGGCAAAAGCCGCTATGCCCGCGGCCATGAGGCTTTCGACCGCGATCACCCGCCTGCTGGGCATCGACCATCCGGTCTTGCTCGCGCCGATGGGCGGCGTTTCAGGCGGCGCGCTGGCCGGGGCGGTCTCAGCCGCCGGCGGGCTCGGCCTGATCGGCGCCGGCTATGCCGATCCGTCCCTCGGCTGGGGTTCCGACGACTGGATTGCCGGTGAGTTCGACAAGGCGGGCAACCGGGCGGTCGGCATCGGCTTCATCACCTGGGCGCTCGACAAGCGACCGGGCGCGCTTGATGCTGCGCTGGCGCGCCGGCCGGCGGCGGTCATGCTGTCCTTCGGCGATATCGCGCCCTACGCCGCGAAGATCCGGGAATCCGGCGCGGTCCTGATCTGCCAGGTCCAGACCCTCAGGGACGCGAAAGACGTTGCCGCCAAAGGGGCCGAAGTCGTCGTCGCCCAGGGCACCGAGGCCGGCGGCCACGGCGCCGACCGGGCGACCCTGCCATTGGTCCCGGCGGTCGCCGATGCCGTCGCGCCCATTCCGGTTGCGGCGGCGGGTGGCATCGCCGACGGGCGCGGGCTGGCAGCGGCCCTGATGCTGGGCGCCGAGGGCGTGCTGGTCGGCACCCGCTTCTGGGCGACGCAGGAGGCGCTCGGCCATCCGAACCAGAAGGCGCTGATCGAGCGCACCGGCGGCGACGGCACGCTGCGCACCAAGGCTTTCGACACGGCGCGCGGCCTGACCTGGCCGAAGCCCTGGACCGGGCGCGCCATCCGCAACGCCTTCACCGACGCCTGGCACGATCGCGACGACGATCTGCGCGCCGAGGGGCCGGCGTTGCGCGAGCGCTTCTTCGCCGCCCAGCGCAGCGGGGACACCGACACGGCCGTCACCTTCGCCGGCGAGGGGCTGGACCTGATCGCCGACCGTCCGGCCGCCGGGGCGCTGGTCGAGCGCATGGTGGCCGACGCCGTCGACATCGTCCTCGCCGCGCCGGAGCGGCACCTGCGCGTCGCCGACGAGGCGGACGGCTGAGCGCTGCGCCGATGGCTGACGGACCTGCGGTAACCGCGCCCGCGCAGACGCCGCTCGGGGAATGGCGCGCCCGGGTCGCCGCCGGCCATTTGACCCACGATCCGGCCCAGGCGCTGGCGGCGGAGAAGCTGACGGGCCTGCACCGGGCGCTCGAAGGCTACGAGCCCGGCCGGGCCGGCTCCCGAAATTCCCTTTTTGGGCTGGCGCGCTTCGGCCTTGCCATCAGGAAGACGCCGGAACCGCCGCGCGGCCTCTATCTCTACGGCGGCGTCGGGCGCGGTAAATCCATGCTGATGGACCTGTTCTTCGATGCCGCGCCGGTCGCGCGCAAGCGCCGGGTCCACTTCCACGAATTCATGCTGGAAATCCAAGACCGGCTGCACAAGCGGCGCGGGGAGTCGCGAATGGGGGGCCGCGTCGACGACCTGCTGCCCGCCGTCGCCGCCGACATCGCCGAGGACGCCTGGCTGCTCTGCTTCGACGAGCTGCATGTCGTCAACATCGCCGACGCCATGATCCTGGGCCGCCTGTTCGAGGCCCTGTTCGCCCGCGGCGCCATCGTCGTGTCCACGTCCAACTGGCCGCCG
The DNA here is from genome assembly GCA_002238725.1 of Rhodospirillaceae bacterium bin65. Lineage (GTDB taxonomy): Bacteria > Pseudomonadota > Alphaproteobacteria > Bin65 > Bin65 > Bin65. The sequence continues at coordinate 75,419 of MPMX01000005.1, read as the reverse complement.
GACCGGCTCTACGAGGGCGGCTTGCAGCGCCAGCTTTTCCTGCCCTTCATCGACCTGCTCAAGGCGCGGCTGGATGTGCTGCACCTGGAGGCGGCGCGGGATTACCGTCTGGCCCGGCTGATGACGATGCAGGTCTGGCGCACCCCGCTCGGCCCGGCGGCGACGCGGGCGCTCGACAAGGCGTTCGAGGCATTGACCGACGGCGCCAAGGCGGCGCCGGCCCGGCTGACCGTGAAAGGGCGGGACGTGCCGGTGCCGCGGGCCGCCCACGGCGTCGCGCGCTTCCCGTTCGACGCGCTGTGCCGCGAGGCGCTTGCCGCCGCCGACTATATCGCCATCGCCGACGCCTACCGGACCGTGCTGATCGACGATATCCCGCGCTTCAAGCCGGACGAGAAGAACCCGGTCAAGCGCTTCGCCATCCTGATCGACACGCTCTACGAGCGGAAAGTCAAGCTGCTCGCCTCGGCCGCCGGCGCGCCGCAGGACCTCTACCCCGGCACGCACATCGCGATGGAGTTCCAGCGCACCGTCTCGCGGCTGATGGAGATGCAGTCGCAGGAGTATCTGGAAATGCGGCAGGACACGGAACGGGTATCCGAATGAACGCGCGGACCGAGCGGGGGCGGGCGGCATGACGGTGCTGATCTGCGGCGGCGGCGTCATCGGCGCGTGCATCGCATATTTCCTGAGCCTGCGCAGCATCGAGACGGTCGTCATCGAGCGCGCCGGCGTCGCCAATGCGGCCTCCGGCAAATCCGGCGGCTTTCTCGCGCGCGACTGGTGCAACGGCACACCCGCGGCGGCGCTCGCGCACCGCGGCTTCGACCTGCACGCCGAGCTTGCGGCAAGCCTCGACCGGGACTGGGGCTACCGCCGGATCGGGGCGCTGGGCGTCGTCGCCGGCGAAGGGCAGGACATGCGCCGGTTCGCACGCCTGCCCGCGCCCGGCTGGCTCGGCGCAAACAGCGCGGTACACGGCCGGCTGAGCACCGCCGAAACGACGGCGCAGATCCATCCCGCCGCCTTCACCGATGCGATGATGACGGGCGCAACCGAACGCGGCGCGCGGCTGGTCGAAGGCTGCGTACAAGGCATTACCCGGTCGCCGGACGGCGCGCGGGCGACCGGCGCGGTCGTCGACGATGCGGAACTGGCGGCCGACGCCGTCGTCATCGCCATGGGGCCATGGTCGCTGCTGGCCTGCCGCTGGCTGCCGCTGCCCGCCGTCTACGGCGTCAAGGCGCACAGCCTGATCTTCGACTACGAGCCGTCCGCGGAAACGCTGTTCGCCGACGTCGAAACCGAGAGCGGGGAGGCCGCACATCCGGAATTCTACCCGCGGCCGGACGGTACGACCTATGTCTGCGGCTCGTCCGGCGAGCATGGCCTGCCCGTCGATCCGGCCGATGTTGCGCCGGAGCCCGCCGCGGCGGCTCGGCTGCGCCGCCTGACCGCCTGCGTTTCGCCCGATCTGGCGGCGTCGACTGTGCTGGCGGAGCAGGCCTGCTTCCGGCCGGTTACCGAAGACGGGCTGCCGCTGATCGGCCCGGTGCCGGGAATCGCCGGCGCTTGGATGGCAACCGGCCACAGTGTCTGGGGCATGCTCAACGGCCCCTCGACCGGCGAGGCGATGGCGGAGTCGATCGCGGATGGGGCCGCCACGACGGTCGATCTGCGGCCCTTCGATCCCGCGCGGCTGGAACCGCTCGATCCGCAGGCCTTCGCGGTCGATTAACGCATATCCGTCTTTGATGGAACCGTGACGGCCGAGCGTCCCTCGATACGGCGCGCAAGCGCGCCTACTCGGGATGAGGAGAAAGTGTTCGAGATACTCCCCAACCCTCACCCTGAGTAGACCCGGATTTAATCCGGGGCGTATCGAAGGGCCGGCCCTTGAGCTTGTCGAAGGGGCGTTTCTCCGCTGCCCCTGTCGTTTCAGTTGAAACGGATACGCTCTAACAAAATTCACCGCGACCCTCTCAATCCGGCCGGGGCATGGTCCAGACGTCGTCGACGGTGACGTAGTCGAGATAACCGAGCCGGCCGATCGGGCGGACCTTGTCCATATCGACGAAGCCGTCGGTCAGCACCGCATCGTCGATATGGATGCCGGTCACCTCGCCGATGACCAGCACGTTCGGGCCGTAGCCTTCCTTCGCCTTGAGGCGGACGCTCTGGAGATAGCGGCATTCCAGGTGGATCGGCGATTCGGCGACCCGCGGCGGCGCGACGGTCTCCGCCAGCGCCTTGGTGAGGCCGGCATGGTCGAATTCGTCGACGCCCGGCGGGACATGCTCGGAGGTGAGGTTCATCGCCGCGCGCAGGTCCCAGGTCGCCATGTTGCAGACGAACTCGCCGGTCGCTTCGGGATTGGTCTGGGAGTCCTTGGGGTCGTAGGGATCGCCCTTGCGGTGCGGCCGCTGGCCGGCCGAGAACATGACCTGGGGCGGCCCGTAGCTGACCGCGTTGAAGAAGGAATAGGGCGCGAGGTTGGCCGTGCCGTCCGCCGCCAGGCTGGAGACCCAGCCGATCGGCCGCGGCACGACCAGCGCGTTGAACGGATTGCGGGGCAGGCCGTGATGCTCGTGGCCGGGCCGGTAGAACATGGCGACTCCGGGATGGGCTGTGTGGCGGGTTAGGGGTTCGCGGTTGTCCTACAGGACCGCCGGCGCGCACGCAAAGCCGGCGCGGCGCATGGCCGGTGGGCGGGCCACCCGCGGGACAAAGCGCCGTTCTGGCGAGTCGGCCGGCAACGCATTCGTCCACCCGATACTCTTCTTTGTCACCCCGGACGGAGCGCAGCGACGATCCGGGGTCCAGAGCCACCCCGGACGGGCCGTGCCGGCGCCTCTGGTCCCCGGCTCTCCCTCCGGTCGGCCGGGGTGACAATCGGATTGTTGAAGAAGATATCGGTTTCTGCCCCAAGCGCGACCCCAGGGCCGAGGCGCCGCCCTTCACGGGCTTGTCTTGCAGGGCAGATCGACGGCATGTTCGCTCCGTCGCCATGCCGCGCCCGGAATCGGGAAGGAAACCGCCATGAACATCGCCACACTGCCGGCCGGCCGGTCGGACCATCGCCCCGACGGCATGTCCGAGGAAGAATGGGACGCGCGGGTCCAGCTCGCCGCCTGCTACCGGCTGATCGACCATTTCGGCATGACCGACCTGATCTACAACCACATCACGGCGCGCGTGCCGGGGCCGGAGCACCACTTCCTCATCAACCCGTTCGGCCCGCATTATTCCGAGATCACGGCCTCGGGCCTGGTCAAGGTCGACCTGGACGGCCGGCCGGTCGACGATCCGCCTGACAGTCCCGGGACGCGGATCAACCCGGCGGGCTACGTCATCCATGCCTGCATCCACCGGGCGCGGCCGGACCTCCAGGCGGTGATCCACACCCACACGAGGGCCGGCATCGCGGTCTCCTGCCTGGAGGAGGGCCTGATCCCGATGGAGCAGAACGGCTACCAGTTCCTCGACCGCATCGCCTACCACGACTACGAGGGCATCGCGCTCGACGAGGCCGAGCAGGCGCGCCTGCTCGCCGACCTGGGCGATTGCGACGCGATGATCCTGCGCAACCACGGCCTGCTCGCCTGCGGGGCGAACATCAGCCAGGCCTTCCGGCGCATCTACTATCTGGAGATGGCCTGCAAGATTCAGCTCGACGTCATGGCGAGCGGCGCCCTGCGCCAGCCGCCGGCCGCCGTGCAGGCGCACACCGCCGCCCAATGGCACGACGGCACCGCCGGCAACGGCGGCGCGAACGACGAAACGCTGGAATGGCCGGCCCTGCTGCGCCTGATGGATAGGAAGGATGCGGGGTATCGGACGTGAGGGGGTGGGCTACCAAGTGGAAGGTCCCGTTGGATTTGAATAGAATCGACCCATGACCGACCTCATCATCCGTCCTGCCGTGCCGGGGGACAGGGAGCGTTGGGAGCCGCTGTTCCGGGGGTATGGCGACTTCTACAAGGTGCCCATGACCGCCGAGACGCTGGAGACGGTGTGGGGCTGGATCCACGATCCGGGCCATGTCGTCGAGGCGCTGGTGGCGGAGCAGGGCGGCGTGCTGGTCGGCCTCGCCCATTTCCGCGCCATGCCGAGCCCCTTGCGCGGCATCGAGATCGGCTTCCTGGACGACCTGTTCGTCGATCCGGCGGCGCGCGGGGCGAAGGTCGGCGAGACGCTGCTGGCGCGGCTGAACGAAATCTCCGCCGCGCGCGGCTGGAACAAGATCCGATGGATCACCGCCGACGACAACTACCGCGCGCGCACCCTCTACGACCGGGTCGCCGTCAAGACCGCTTGGAACATGTACGAGATGACGCCGTAGAGCCTTTGCCCGGCATGCCGGGCGAGTCGAGCTAAATCGCAATTTCACCCGGCAACCCTTCTCGTGACACCCCGGACGGAGCGCAGCGACGATCCGGGCCCCAGGGCCATTGACCGAAGCCCTGCCTGTGGCTCTGGGCCCCGGCTTTCCCGTTGGTCGGCCAGGGTGGCAATTCAGATTTTGAACGGCGATAGCGAACACTCCCGCACCCAAACTCGAAGCTGACCCTGCATCGCGCATTGTGCGCGGTTGCCTTGCCCGGCCCGTCGCGCTAATCCCGCCGCGTCATCTGTCGGCAGGGCGTTTGCCCGTCCCGGACGCCGGACGCCCCGCCCATCTAAACAGCCCCTCCACACCACGGGGATTCCCATGGCTCGAAACAAGATCGCCCTGATCGGCGCCGGCCAGATCGGCGGCACGCTGGCCTTGCTCGCCGGCCTCAAGGAACTGGGCGATGTCGTGCTGTTCGACATCGTCGAAGGCGTGCCGGAGGGCAAGGCGTTGGACCTCGCCCAGGCCTCGCCGGTCGAGGGCTTCGACGCCAGCCTGACCGGCGCGTCGGACTATGCGCCGATCGCCGGGGCCGACGTCGTCATCGTCACCGCCGGCGTGCCGCGCAAGCCGGGCATGAGCCGCGACGACCTGATCGGCACCAACGCCAAGGTCATGAAGGCGGTCGGCGCGGGCATCCGCGAGCATGCGCCGGACGCCTTCGTCATCTGCATCACCAACCCGCTCGACGCCATGGTCTGGGCCCTGCGCGAGCATTGCGGCCTGCCCCACAACCGGGTTGTCGGCATGGCCGGCGTGCTCGACAGCGCGCGCTTCCGCTATTTCCTGGCCGAGGAGATGAACGTCTCGGTGGAGGACGTCACCGCCTTCGTCCTCGGCGGCCACGGCGACACCATGGTGCCCGCGGTGCGCTATTCCACCGTCGCCGGCGTGCCGCTGCCGGATCTGGTGAAGATGGGCTGGATCGACCAGGACACGCTCGACGGCATCGTCCAGCGCACCCGCGACGGCGGCGCGGAGATCGTCGGCCTGCTCAAGACCAGCTCGGCCTTCTATGCGCCCGCCGCCTCGGCGATCTCGATGGCCGAGAGCTACCTCCGGGACAAGAAGCGGGTCCTGCCCTGCGCCGCCTACCTGGATGGCGAATACGGCCATTCCGGCCTGTATGTCGGTGTACCGGTGGTGATCGGCGCCGGCGGCGTCGAACGCATCATGGAGATCGAGCTCGACGACGGGGAACGCGCCGGGTTCGAGAAATCGGTCAGCGCCGTAAAGGCCCTGATCGAGGCCACCCGGCCCCTGATGTAACCGTGGCCCAGCCCGAAACCGCCCTCTATTTCCCTGCAGGGGAGCCAGCATGAACATCCACGAATACCAGGCCAAGGAGCTGATGCGCCGCTACGGCATCGCGGTGCCGGACGGCGGCGTCGCCTGGACGCCGGACGAGGCGGTCAAACAGGCCGGGAAGACGGGCGGCCCGGTCTGGGTGGTGAAATCCCAGATCCATGCCGGCGGCCGCGGCGCCGGCCGCTTCCGGAACGATCCCGGCGGCAAGGGCGGCGTGCGGGTTGTCAAGTCGGTCGAGGACGTCCGCGCGAATGCCGACGCCATGCTCGGCCAGGTGCTGGTGACCAAGCAGACCGGCCCGGAGGGCAAGGAGGTCAAGCGCCTCTATATCGAGGACGGCTGCGACATCGCCCGGGAGCTGTATCTCTCCGTCCTGCTCGACCGCGCGACCAGCCGGGTCACGATCATGGCCTCGACCGAAGGCGGCATGGATATCGAGCAGGTCGCCGAGGAGACGCCGGAGAAGATCATCCGCGTCGCCATCGACCCGGCGACCGGCATCCAGGCGCATCATTGCCGGACCGTCGCGTTCGGCCTGGGACTGGAAGGCGACCAGGTAAAATCCGCGACCCGGTTCCTGACCGCGATGTACAAGGCCTTCACCGAGTTCGACGCCAGCCTGGTCGAGATCAATCCGCTGGTCGTGACCGGCGCCGGCGAGGTGATCGCTCTCGACGCCAAGATGAACTTCGACGACAACGCGCTCTACCGCCATCCCGACATCGCCGAACTGCGCGACGAGGACGAGGAAGACCCGGCGGAACTCGAAGCCGCCCGGCACGACCTCAACTATGTCAAGCTGGACGGCACCATCGGCTGCATGGTCAACGGCGCCGGCCTCGCCATGGGCACGATGGACATCATCAAGTTCTACGGCGCCGAGCCGGCGAATTTCCTCGATGTCGGCGGCGGCGCGACCCGGGAGCGGGTGACGACCGCGTTCAAGATCATCCTCAGCGACCCCAATGTCGAAGGCATCCTGGTCAACATTTTTGGCGGCATCATGCGCTGCGACGTGATCGCCGAAGGCGTGGTCGCCGCGGCCCGCGAGGTCAGCCTGCACGTCCCGCTGGTCGTGCGCCTCGCCGGCACCAATGTCGATCTGGGCAAGAAGATCCTCGCCGATTCCGGCCTGCCGATCACCTCGGCGGACGATCTGGCCGACGCGGCGGAAAAGGTCGTGCAAGCCGTGAAGGAGGCGGCATAGCCATGGCGGTACTGGTCGACGAAAACACCAGGGTGATCTGCCAGGGCTTCACCGGCAGCCAGGGCACCTTCCATTCCGAACAGGCGATCGCCTACGGCACGCAGATGGTCGGCGGCGTCACGCCCGGCAAGGGCGGCGCAATCCACCTCGACCTGCCGGTCTTCGACACGGTCGGCGAGGCGGTGGCGCAGACCGGCGCGAACGCCAGCGCAATCTATGTGCCGCCGCCCTTTGCGGCCGACGCGATCCTTGAGGCGATCGACGCCGGCGTAGCGCTGGTCGTGTGCATCACCGAGGGCATTCCGGTGCTCGACATGGTGAAGGTCAAACGCGCGCTGCAGAATTCCGGAACCCGGCTGATCGGCCCGAACTGCCCCGGCGTCATCACGCCGGACGCCTGCAAGATCGGCATCATGCCCGGCCATATCCACAAGCGCGGCCGGATCGGCGTGGTCTCGCGCTCCGGCACGCTGACCTACGAGGCGGTCGCCCAGACCACCGCGACCGGCCTGGGGCAATCCACCTGCATCGGCATCGGCGGCGATCCGGTCAACGGGACGAACTTCATCGACTGCCTGGAGATGTTCCTGGCCGACGACGAGACCGAAGGCATCGTGATGATCGGCGAGATCGGCGGCACGGCCGAGGAAGAAGCGGCGGAATTCTACAAGGCGTCGGGTACCGCCAAGCCGATTACCGGTTTCATCGCCGGCCTCACCGCACCGCCCGGCCGCCGCATGGGCCATGCCGGCGCCATCATTTCCGGCGGCAAGGGCACGGCGGGTGACAAGATCGAGGCCATGAAAGGCGCCGGCTTCCATGTCGCCGATTCACCGGCGGCGATCGGCGACACCATGCTCGCTGCGATGCAGGGCTGAGCGCAGTTTCGCTTTGCTGTCGCGGAAAGGTTACGGCAGTTGCCGGTGACAAGAGCGGCCGGGATGCCTACTGTTAATCGTTAGTGTTCAGCGGTGTCCGGCGCGGGCCGGGCCCAGCGGCCGCAACAGCAAGCAAGCCGGACCCATGACATACTCGGCGCGGGAATTCGAAGCGTCCTCCCACCTCACCGGGGCCAACGCGCCCTTCATCATCGACCTGTACGAGCGCTACCTTGCCGACCCGCGCTCGGTCGCCGACGACTGGCGCGATTTCTTCGACGATCTCGACGACAGCGCCCAGGCGGCGCTGGCCGACCTATCGGGGCCGGACTGGGCGCCCCGGGCGACCCGGGTGGTCGGCAACGGCGGGGCGGCCGGTAACGACGGGGTGGCGGCCCGAAAAAATATTGGGCCGGTCGGTGCGCCGGCGACTTCGGCGACACCCGCGACAGATGCCGAAATCCGCGAAGCCACGCGGGATTCGATCCGTGCGTTGATTCTGATCCGCAGCTACCGGGTGCGCGGCCACCTTCTCGCGCAGCTCGATCCGCTCGGCATCGAACAGCGCGAAGACCATCCCGAGCTGGATTACGAGACCTACGGCTTCACGCCGCGCGACCTCGACCGGCGCATCTTCATCAGCAACTATCTCGGCCTCGGCGAGACCGCGACGCTGCGCGAGATTGTCGCCCGCTGCAAGGCGACCTATGCCGGCACGATCGGCGTGGAATTCATGCACATCCAGGATCCGGACCAGAAAACCTGGCTGCAGGCGCGCATCGAGGCGATCGAGAACCGCACCGAATTCACCACCATGGGCAAGAAGGCCATTCTGGGCAGCCTGGTCCAGGCCGAGATTTTCGAGCGGTTTCTGGACAAGAAATATACCGGCACCAAGCGTTTCGGCCTGGACGGCGCCGAGGCGACCATCCCGGCGCTCGAACAGATCATCAAGCGCGGCGGCCAGCTCGGCGTCGAGGAAATCATCGTCGGCATGCCCCACCGCGGCCGGCTCAACGTACTCGCCAACATGATGGGCAAGCCCTACCAGGCGATCTTCTCGGAATTCCAGGGCAATGCCGCCAACCCGGAGGACGTGCAGGGCTCGGGCGACGTCAAATACCATCTCGGCACCTCGTCGGACCGGGATTTCGACGGCAACCCCGTCCATCTCTCGCTCACCGCCAACCCGTCCCATCTGGAGGCGGTCAACCCGGTCGTCTCCGGCAAGGTGCGCGCCAAGCAGACCCAGCGCGCCGCCAAGGGCGCCAGGTTGCGCAGCGCCCGGCGCCAGGTGATGGGCCTGCTGCTGCATGGCGACGCCGCCTTCTCCGGCCAGGGCGTGGTGGCGGAGACCCTCGACCTCGCCGACCTCAACGGCTACCGCACCGGCGGCACGATCCATTTCATCGTCAACAACCAGATCGGCTTCACCACCAACCCGGTGCACAGCCGCTCCGGCCCCTACTGCACCGAGTTCGCCAAGATCGTACAGGCGCCGATCTTCCATATGAACGGCGACGATCCGGAAGCGGTCGTCCATGTCGCCCGCATCGCCACGGAGTTCCGCGACGCCTTCCAGACCGATGTCGTGATCGACATGTTCTGCTACCGGCGCCACGGCCACAACGAGGGCGACGAGCCGGCCTTCACCCAGCCGCTGATGTACCGCACGATCGCCCGGCACGACACGGTGCGCGAGATCTACGCCCGCAAGCTGGTTGACGAGGGCATCCTGACCAACCGGGAAGCCGAGGCCATGGTCGGCGATTTCGAGACGCGCCTGGAGGCCGATTTCGAAGCGGCCGGCGGCTACAAGCCCAACAAGGCGGACTGGCTGGAAGGCGCTTGGACCGGCGTTGAACCGACGCGCGGCGACTATATCCGCGGCGACACCGCCGTGGATGCCGGACAGCTGCGCCGGATCGGCCGCAAGTTGAGCGACGTGCCGGAGGACTTCAACCTGAACCGCAAGGTCGCCCGGCAGCTGGACGCCCGCAAGAAGGTGATCGACAGCGGTGAAGGGGTCGACTGGGCGCTTGCCGAGGCGCTGGCCTTCGGTTCGCTGCTGGCCGAAGGCACGCCGGTGCGCCTGTCGGGCCAGGACAGCGGCCGGGGCACCTTCTCCCACCGCCATGCCGTGCTCGTCGACCAGGAGACCGAGGCCAAATACCTGCCGCTGCAGAATCTGTCGCCGGACCAGGCATTGTTCGAGGTCATCGATTCGCCGCTCGCCGAAATGTCGGTGCTCGGTTTCGAATACGGCTATGCGCTGGCCGAGCCCAACGCGCTGATCCTGTGGGAGGCCCAGTTCGGCGATTTCGCCAACGGCGCCCAGATCATCATCGACCAGTTCATCGCCTCGGGCGAATCGAAATGGCTGCGCCTGTGCGGCCTGGTGATGCTGCTGCCCCACGGTTACGAGGGCCAGGGGCCGGAGCATTCATCGGCCCGGCTGGAGCGCTATCTGCAACTGTGCGCCGAGGAGAACATGCAGGTGGTGAACTGCACCTCGCCGGCGAACTATTTCCACGCCCTGCGCCGCCAGGTCCGGCGCAAGACGCGCAAGCCGCTCGTCGTGATGTCGCCGAAGTCGCTGCTGCGCCACAAGGCGGCGGTCTCGACGCTGGCCGATTTCACCACCGGCAGCTCCTTTCACCGGATTCTGTGGGACGAGTCGCCCCTCGGCCCGGACGCGGGGATTGAGCGGGTGATCCTGTGTTCCGGCAAGGTCTATTACGATCTGGCGGCCGAACGCGACCGGCGCGGCCTGAACGACCGCGTCTGCATCCAGCGCATGGAGCAGCTCTATCCCTTCCCGGCCCGGCCGCTGAAGGAGGAACTCTCGCGTTTCAAGCGGGCCGAGGTTGTCTGGTGCCAGGAAGAGCCGGAGAACGCCGGCGCCTGGACCTTCGTCGACCGGCGGATCGAGGCGGTGATGCGCGACATCGGCATGACGCCCGGACGGCCGCGCTATGTCGGCCGGCCCGAATCGGCCTCGCCGGCGACCGGTCTCAATGCGCGCCATGTCGCCGAGCAGAAAAAGCTGGTCGACGAGGCATTGTCGTTTGGTAACTGAAAAGACTGTATAAACAGAATTTAGCGATCCGGACTCCCGAACATGACCGTAGACATCAGGGTTCCCACGCTCGGCGAATCGGTGACGGAAGCCGAGGTCGCCAAATGGTTCAAGGCTTTGGGCGACGCCGTCGAGGCGGACGAACCGCTGGTCGAACTGGAGACCGACAAGGTCACGCTGGAAGTCAACGCGCCGGCAGCCGGCGTTCTGGCCGAGATCGTGGCCGCGGAGGGCGCCGAAGTGGAGGTCGGGGCGCTGCTCGGCCGGATCGACGAAGCCGGGGCTGCGGTCGCGCCCGCGCGAGCGGCGGCAGCGCCGGCCGCAGCGGCGCGGGAACCCGAGCCTGAGCCGGAATCCGAACCGACTGCCGCGCCGCCGCTCAGTCCGGCGGTGCGCAAGCTGGTCGCCGAGCACGATCTCGACCCGACGGCCATCGAGGGCACCGGCAAGGACGGCCGCCTGCTCAAGGCCGATGTCGAGGCTCACCTGGCGGCGCAGGCCGCTGCGGCGGAGCCTGAGCCGCCCCCGCCCGCACCCGAACCTGCGCCCGCGCCCGCCGCCCCGAAACGCCCAGCGAAACCGGTAGCGAAACCGGCGCCCGCGCCGCCGCGCGCCGACGACGGGCGCGAGGTGCGGGTGCGGATGTCGCGCCTGCGCCGGCGCATCGCCGAGCGGCTGAAGGAAGCCCAGAACAGCGCGGCTATGCTGACGACCTTCAACGATGTCGACATGAGCGCGATCCTCGACCTGCGCAAACGCTATCGCGAGTCCTTCGAGAAGCGCCACGGCGTGCGCCTCGGCTTCATGTCCTTCTTCGTCAAGGCCTGCATCGAGGCGCTGAAGGAGATCCCGGCGGTCAACGCCGAGATCGACGGCGACGACATCGTCTACAAGAATTACTACGACATCGGCGTCGCCGTCGGCACGGAACAGGGCCTGGTCGTCCCGGTGCTGCGCGACGCCGACGGCCTGTCCTTCGCCGGGATCGAGCGGACGATCGGCGAGCTCAGCGTCAAGGCGCGCGACGGCGCCCTTTCGATGGCCGAGTTGACCGGCGGCACCTTCACCATCTCGAACGGCGGGGTTTACGGCTCGATGCTGTCGACGCCGATCCTCAATCCGCCGCAATCCGGCATCCTCGGCATGCACCGGATCGAGCAGCGCCCGGTCGCTCGCGACGGCCAGGTCGTCATCCGCCCGATGATGTATCTCGCGCTCAGCTACGACCACCGCATCGTCGACGGCCGCGAAGCGGTGACTTTTCTGGTCAAGGTCAAAGAAGGATTGGAGGATCCGGAACGGCTGTTGATCGGGGTGTAGGCGAAGCCCCCTACCCCGCCGCCTTCTCCATCCCGCGCAGGACGGCGTCGCCCATTTCGGCGGTGTTGACGCGCTGCGTGTTGGCTTGGGCCAGGTCGCCGGTGCGCAGGCCGTCGGCCAGCACGCCGGCGACGGCGGCTTCCACCATGTCGGCCTCTTCGCCCAGGTCGAAGGAATAGCGCAGCGCCATCGCGAAGCTGAGGATGCTGGCGAGCGGGTTTGCGACGCCCTGGCCGGCGATGTCCGGCGCCGAGCCGTGCACCGGCTCGTAGAGGGCGTGGCGCTTGCCGGTCGCCGGGTCCTCGGCGCCGAGCGAAGCCGAGGGCAGCATGCCGAGCGAGCCGGTCAGCATGGCGGCGACGTCGGACAGCATGTCGCCGAACAGATTGTCGGTCACGATCACGTCGAACTGCTTGGGCGCGCGGACGAGCTGCATGGCGCAGTTGTCCGCCAGGATGTGCCGCAATTCGACGTCGCTGAATTCGGCCTCGTGGATCGCGGTGACTTCCTCACGCCACAGCACGCCGGTGTGCATTACGTTCGACTTCTCCGACGAATGCACCAGGTTGCGCCGCTTGCGCGCCAGGTCGAAAGCGACCCGCGCGATGCGGTGGATTTCCGGCGTCGTGTAGAGCTGGGTGTCGACGCCCTTGCGGTTGCCGTCGGCCACGGTCTCGCTGAAAGAGCCCCCGCCGGTCAGCTCGCGCACGATCACGATGTCCAGCCCGGACACCAGATCGGCCTTGAGCGATGAGGCTTCGGCCAGCGCCTCGAAGCAGAGCGCCGGGCGCAGGTTGGCGAACAGGTCGAGCTCCTTGCGCAGGCGCAGCAGGCCCTGCTCCGGCTTCAGGTGGAAGGGGTTGGCGTCCCATTTCGGGCCGCCGACCGCGCCGAACATCACGGCGTCGCTGGCCCTTGCCTTGGCCATCACGGCGTCGGGCATCGCCGTGCCCTCAGCATCCAGCGCCGCGCCGCCGACCATGCCGTCGTCGAGGTCGAATTTCACCGCGCGCTCCCGGCCGAACCAGTCGGCGACCCGGACGACCTGGTCCATCACCTCGGGGCCGATGCCGTCGCCCGGCAGGATGAGGAGGGATTTGTTGCTGCTCATAGTGACCTTTCGCGGGTGTGCCCTTCAGGGAGGCCTGTTGCGCCGGCCGGCCGTCGGAAAGACGTCAGGCCGGGCAGGATCTTTCGCCCGGCAGCCGATAGCGCCGGCCGGGCACGACTTCAAGGCGCGAATAGTGCTGAGAAATGGCGGCCGGTTTACCGGGGAAGTCTGGAGCGGGAGACGAGATTTGAACTCGCGACCCTCACGTTGGCAACGTGATGCTCTACCTCTGAGCTACTCCCGCGCAGACTATGGCGGCGACCGCCCGGAACATCGCGGCCTGCCGTGAAGCCGCGGACTATACGCCCGCCCCCCAATTTGACAAGGGCGATTGACAAGGGCTGGTATCGCGGCTGCGTCACAGTTAGATAAGCCCCGCCGGATTTCAAGCCGGACTCCCGCCCCGCCGCCGCCGACCAATTGCTATCCGTCATGCCCGCCACCGAACAGGATCTGTATGCCCGCCTGGAGGCCCTCGGGATTGCCTGGACGACCGTCGAGCACCCGCCGCTCTATACGGTCGCGGACAGCAAGGCGCTGCGCGGCGAATTGGAGGGCGGCCATGTCAAGAACCTGTTCCTGCGCGACAAGAACAAGACGCTCTGGCTGATCGTGGCGGAAGAGGACCGGACGGTCGATCTCAAGTCGTTCCGAAAGCGCATCGGCGCGCGCGGCTCGCTATCCTTCGGCAGCGCTGACCTGCTGATGGAGGTTCTGGGAGTCACGCCGGGGGCCGTCACGCCCTTCGGCCTCATCAACGATGCGGAGTGCCGGGTTACGGTCATTCTCGACGAAGGCCTGATGGCGCACCGGCTGGTCAACGTCCACCCGTTGCGCAACAACGCGACGACGACGATCGCCAGCGCCGACCTTCTGGCCTTCCTCCGCGATTGCGGCCACGATCCGCAGATCATGGACCTGGAAGAAGCGGCGGGCTAAGGCAGCCGCTTCCCCGCGCGCTTCCATCCCCTTGCCCGGCGCGGCGCCGTCCGCCATGTATGGCGCGACGCGACCGTGTGCGGGTGCGGGTGCGGGTGCGGGTGCGGGTGCGGGGACGAGGGTGCAGGAGCTTCCATGGACATGCTGATCGGCGAAGGCGGCGCGGCAGACGCCGACCTCATCAAAGACTCGGATACCGCCAACTTCGCCGCCGACGTGATCCAGGCGTCGCAGGAGACGCCGGTGATCGTCGATTTCTGGGCGCCGTGGTGCGGCCCGTGCAAGCAGCTCGGCCCGGCGATCGAGAAGGTCGTCAAGGAGCAGAAGGGCAAGGTCCGGCTGGTCAAGATCAATGTGGACGAGAACCAGTCCCTGGCCGGCCAGCTGCGCGTGCAGTCGATCCCCGCCGTCTTCGCCTTTGCCGGCGGCCGGCCCGTCGACGGCTTCGTCGGCGCCCAGCCCGAGAGCCAGCTCCGCCAGTTCGTCGAGCGGCTGGCGGCGGCCTCGCCGGGTGGCGCGCAGCAGGACGATCCGGTGATCGAACAGATGCTTGCGGAGGCCAAAGCCACACTCGAGCAGGGCGACGCCGGCACCGCGGCGGGCCTGTATTCCCGCATCCTCGAACTCGACGGCGCGTGCGCCGCGGCGCTGGTCGGCCTGGCGCGCGCGGCGATCGCGCTGGGCCAGCCGGACCAGGCGCGCCAGATGCTCGGCCAGCTGCCGGAGGACATGGCCAAGGACCCGGACGTCGTCGCCGCCCAAGCGGCGCTCGCCCTGATCGACGACCTTGGCGAGACCGGCGATCCGGATGCGCTACAGGCGAAGGTCGACGCCGACCCCGCCGACCTCCAGGCGCGATACGACCTTGCCCGAGCGCTCTACGCCCGCGGCCGGGCGGACGACGCCATACAGGCACTCATCGAGAGCATCCGGCGCGACCGGGAATGGGAGAAGGCCAAGGCGCGCAAGCTGCTGCTCAAAGTCTTCGACGCCATGGGGTCGGGCCACCCGCTGACCCAGAAGGGCCGGCGGGACCTGTCCTCGGTGCTGTTCTCCTAGGCCGAAGCGCGGTCTGAAGACCGATGCCGAACGCCGATATCCTGCCGAACGAAAACCCCGCGCCCGACGGCAGCGGCAACGCGAAGATCGTCTATTTCCTTTATATCGGCGCGATTGTCTTCGGGGTGCTCGCCATCGCCGGCGTCATCATAGCCTATGTCAGCCGCAAGGACGCGGCGGAATGGGCCGCCGAGCACTACCGCTTCCAGATCCGGACCTTCTGGATCGGCGTGCTCTACAGCGCGATCGGCGTGGCGACCGTGTTCATTTTCGTCGGCTGGCTGATCCTGCTCGCGGCCCTGATCTGGTGGATCGTACGCACCGTCAAGGGCCTGCAATATCTCGGGCAGGGCGCGCCTTATCCGAACTCGGGAAGCTGGCTGTGGTGAGGGTGGATCGCGTCGAGCTACGCAATTCGTAATGCTTGCAGTGACTTGTCGCTTCAGATCGGACTGCCGATACGGCGGAAGCATGCCCTTCGATACGCCCCGGATTCAATCCGGGGCTACTCAGGGTGAGGGTGAGAGTATATTTCGAACACTCTCTCCTCATCCTGAGTAGGCGCGCCAGCGCTGTATCGAAGGACGCTACGCAGCCGCGATTTTTTCTAAATCGGATACGCTTCAGTAATCCGCCAAATTCTTCAAGGCGACCCGCCTCTCAACCGAAACTTCCTCGATGATGCGCTCGGATGCCGGCCTGCGGCGGGTTTTGCGACCCTGCGAAGATTGTTTGCCTGCATCACCGGATGCTGGCCGGGCATCGTCTCCCGCATTCTCATTTGACGAATGTTACCTGTCCTTCGACATATCCGATTTTCCTTAAATATTCCGCCCCGCTACAGCAGCTTCCTCAATGCATCCAGCGTTTCGTCGGGGCGTTCGATCATCATCATATGGCCGCAGTCGGCGACGATCTCGACCAACGCGCCGTCGATCGCCTCGATCAGCGGCCGGGCGTTGCGCGGCGGCGTCATCTTATCCCGGTCGCCGAGCACGAACAGCGCCGGGCAGGCGATTTTCGCCGCCGCGGCCGCCGCGCCCTTGTAATCGTTCGATGCCGCGAGGTCGGTGCCGACCACGGCGTCCCGGCCGCGCTCCAGCAGGCGCAGGCCGCCGCCGGTCATCCAGACGCCCGGCGCCTTGTGGCCGCCGATATGGGCTGCCCGGTCGAAGCCCCAGGAGGTGATGAGGTCGTAGGCGTGGCGGTCGCCCTCCAGCCCGGCCGCCAGCAACTCCGGATGGACCGGCATGGTCTCAGCGACGCCGCACAGCGCGATGGCGCTCACCCGTTCCGGATAGGCAGCCGCCGTCTCCAGCGCCAGCGCCGCGCCCATCGAATGGCCGACCAGGGCCGCCTGCGCCACGCCTGCCGCGTCCAGCAGGGCGATAACCCATTCGGCCTGGGCCTCGATACTGTCGAGCGCCGGGCCCTCCGACTTGCCGTGCCCCGGCAGATCGACTGCGAGCACGCTGCGCCCGTGCCACGCGAAGTAGCGGGTCTGCAACATCCAGACCGTGCGGTCCATGCCGCTGCCGTGCAGGAAAACGACCGGGCTCCGGGCCGGGTCGAAATCCCGGCCGCCGGTCGAGCCGTAGACGCGCTTGCCGTTGACGCTGAGTTCCATGTTCCGCGCCCCCTTACGCCGCCCGGCTTCGTTGCGACGCCCGGAGCGCCGACGCCAGGTCGTCGATCAGGTCGTCCGGATCCTCCATGCCGACCGACAGGCGGACCAGGTCCTCGCCGACGCCGGCGGCCGCGAGCGCCGCGACATCCATCTGCTGATGCGTCGTGCTCGCCGGATGGATGACGAGCGACTTGGCGTCACCGACATTAGCGAGATGAGAAAACAGGCCGAGCCGCTCGATGAAGCGCCGGCCGGCCTCGCGCCCGCCTTTGATCCCGAAGCTGAAGATCGCGCCGCAGCCTTTCGGCAACAGGCGTTTCGCCAGCTCGTGATCCGGATGGGATGGCAGTTCCGGATAGCTCACCCAATCGACGTCCGGGCTCGCATCGAGAAAGGCGACGATCTTGCGCGTATTCTCGACATGGCGCGCCATGCGCACCGGCAGCGATTCGACGCCCTGGAGCAGGTAGAAGGCGCTGGCCGGCGCCATGGCGGCGCCGAAGTCGCGCAGCCCCTCGGCCCGGGCGCGCGTGATGAAGGCGGCGGGGCCGAACTCGTCGGCGAAGTCGAGGCCGTGATAGCCGGCATAGGGCTCGGTCATGGTCGGGAAGCGGCCGGAAGCCTCCCAGTCGAATGTGCCGCCGTCGACAATCGCGCCGCCGATCGCCACGCCGTGCCCGCCGAGGAACTTGGTCACCGAATGCATGACGATGTCGGCGCCGTGATCGAACGGCCGGAACAGCCAGGGCGTCGCGAAGGTGCTGTCGATCATCACCGGGATGCCGTGGCGGTGGGCGATTTCCGAAATCACCGGCAGGTCCATGACCTCCAGGCCCGGATTGCCCAGGGTCTCGCCGAAGACCAGCCGGGTTTCGGGCCGGATCGCCGCTTCGAAGGCCGCGGGATCGCGCGGATCGACGAAGGTCGTGGATATGCCGAAGCGCGGCAGCGTGTGGGTGAACAGGTTGTGGGTGCCGCCGTAGATCGAGCCGGAGGACACAATATGCCCGCCCTGCCCCATGAGCGTGGCGACGGCCAGATGGATCGCCGCCATGCCGCTGGCGGTGCAGATCGCGCCGACGCCGCCTTCCAGCGCCGCCAGCCTTTCCTCCAGCACCGCGACGGTCGGGTTGGAAATCCGCGAATAGATGTGGCCGGCGCGCTCCAGGTTGAACAGCGAGGCGGCGTGCTCGACGTCCGGAAACATGTAGGAGGTCGTCTGGTAGATCGGCACCGCCCGGGCGCCGGTCAACGGGTCGGGATGCTGGCCGGCATGCAGGCTGAGCGTGTCGAATTTGAGGAATTTGGGATCGAGCATGGCAGGCTCCGCAATCGGGACGTGCTGCCTTCCCACGGGCGGGCAGGCCGGTCAAGGCTCGGGCGGCGAGGATCCCAACCCACTCCAGGGAAGGGTTTGAAACGGGGATTATATATAAAAGTGCCGGGCGAGACGGCCTTCAGAAAATCATCAAGGACACAAACCATACAATATTTAGAAAAAAAGTCTCAATAAACACCAAATATAGCGTTGACAATAGTGGAATATACTATATATGAGTCTTGAGGGAGTCTTTGTTAAGGGTGGGCCAAGATGCCGTCAGCACGTTCCACAACAAAGCCCCCCTCTGCCTATCAGCCTAGCAAGGCAGAACTTGAAGATGACGCTCGGGTGGACGCTACGCCTCAGGCGTTGGCATGGGCCGTGACCCGCGGCGGCGCCGACCGGCGAACTGCAAAAGAGCGAAAAACGGTAGCCAATGAAACAGGTCAGGACGATGGATAAGGATGCCTTTGTCCTTATGGCTCTTGCCGCGGGAGGCGAAAAAAAATACACGCCCGTGCAAGTGCAAAAACTATTGTTCCTGCTGGACGATAACATTCCAAGCGATGTCGACGGGCCTCATTTCGATTTTCAGCCGTACGATTACGGCCCTTTCGACAAAGAGGTTTATAGTGTTTTGACGCATCTCGAAAGGAAGAATATGGTATCCATCCTTCCAACAGAACGAGGATGGAATCTGTATGCACTGACGCCGACGGGCTTTGAGGAAGGTCAAAAGAATTTTGAAAACTTGAGTAAAAAGACTCGCGGATATGCAGAGAAATTAGCGCGTTTTGTTACAACTGTCTCTTTTTCTCAGTTAGTGTCTTCTATCTATGCTCACTATCCAGAGATGAAAAAGAATAGCGTCTTTAATAGCTAATTCATGACGGTAATTGTTGGTATCAAATGTAAGGATGGTGTTGTAATTGGAGCGGATAGCTCCGCGACAATGGGTCCGTCACCCGAGGTTAAAACAATTGAACAGAAGGTCAATAAAATCTCGGTCATTGGCGACCGCGTGATTGTGGCCGGTACTGGAGAAATAGGGCTTGGGCAGCGTTTCAACGCCGTAGTAAGGTCAGCTTGGCAGCAAAACGATAAGCCATTCAACAAGCCGCCACTAGAAGTAGGAAAGTACTTAGCGAACCGCGCGATCACTGATTTTAAGTCGACACATTTGGCAGTCATAAATTTTGGATCGCTAGTAGCATTCCCAACAGAAAACCAATCTCATCTGTGTGAGTTTGTTCAAGGTGGCTTTCAGCCGGAACTGAAGACGGACAATTCTCTATGGTACGCTTCAATGGGTTCGGGTCAGACTATATGCGATCCGTTTCTCGGTTTCATGAGGCGAGTATTCTGGCGTGATGAGTTGCCAGCCTTTCAAGATGGAATATTCGCGGTAACGTGGGCGTTGCAACACGCGATCGAAGTAAATCCTGGAGGGATTGGCGGACCCATGCAAATAGCTGTGCTAGGGCCGAACAAGAAGGGGCAATTATTTGCGAGGCTTCTTGATGAAGCGGCGCTTGCTGAACACATTCAAAACGTTGAAGGTGCTATAGATCACCTTAAGAACTATGCTCAACAGCCTTCCAGTGAAGGTGTTCTTGATTTGCCGAAAAAACCTAAATGAATGTGTCTTTCTATGCTCCAATTAGATCGTTATAGGTCAGTCGTTTCCCCTTCATACCTTGTACCATTGATGACATTTGGTTGGTCGTGTCCGCGTCACGGGCATTGTGGCGCCCTGCAAACTCCGTCACATACCTTTGCAGATGCTTTGGGCTGATCTTGTGGAAGGTCCCCTTGTGCGCCCGCTTGAGCATCGCCCAGAACGATTCGATCCCCTGCGTATGGGCGTCGCCCCGGACGTACTCGCCGGACCGGTGATGGACGGCCTCATGCGCCCTGCGCAGGCGGCGATAGGACGGATGTTCGTCGGTGTAGACCTTGGTTGTCGGTGCGGTGCGATCTTCGACAAACGTCTGTAGCGTCTCCATACGAGTGTCTGGCACTACTGCTGCGCTGACCCGGTTCGTTGCCCTGTCGCGAACACCGGCCACGACCGTCTTATCCACGATGCCCGTCCGCTTCGCCCCGCCGCGTTGATCCTTGGGCTTGTTCTTGCGCTTGCCGCCCATGAATGTTTCGTCCGCCTCAACCGGGCCGGTAAATTGCGCGCCGTGATCCTTCCAAGCCTCGCGTAGACGGTGCGCCAGAAACCATGCAGACTTTTGCGTGATGCCGAGATCGCGATGCAGCTTCATGCTCGATACGGATTTGAGATTGGTCGTTAGCTGGTAGAGTGCAATCGCCCAAACCTGAAAGCCGAGCTTCGACGACTCCATGGGGGTCTTAGTGCGAACGCTGAAACGTTTTGCGCATTCCTTCTCTCGACAGCGGAACGGCATGGTGTTGTGTTTCGCACCTGACTGTACGTTGACCGAGCCGCAATAGGGGCAGTGCGTGCCTTCCGGCCAGCGCTGTTCGGCGAACCACTTTTCAGCGGCGGCATCATCGGGGAACATGCGGAAAAGCGCTGCCAGCGTCAGCCCTTTGCGATGCGATTTTCCAGGTGCTTTTTGTGCCATGACCGCCTCCTTGTCGTTATAATATAGTGCCGAAACCGGAGGCTTCAAGGAATTTTCGGCACTTTAATTTATAATCCCCTTTGAAACCCCCTCCTGCGAATTCTCCGCGCGGACCGAGTTTCGTGACAAGCGCCGGAAGATGAACGCGCAATGCGTTGCTTTCGATCTTGCAAAGCGCGCGGAAGGCACTTATTGCTAATGATAATCATTCGCAATAAGTGCCTTCCGATGCTGTCCCTGTTGCTGGATCTTGAGACGATGTACGGCGTGCCCGACGGGCTGATCGCGGAAGACGATCTCGCGCGCCAGTTCGGCACGAAAGCGGTGCGCGCCGCACGGGCGAGCGGCCTGGTCCGGACCTACGACCCGGAGCGCTGCCGCGGCGTCACCGGATCGGTCGCCGCGATCGGGCTGACGGCGAGGGGCCGCATGGTCGCTGCCCACCCCGCCGGAAGCGTCCATCCCATAGAGCTGGGGCCGGAGCCCTACGACATCGTTTCAGCCGTCCTTTACGGCGGCAGGTTGTAGACCTGCGACACCTTGTTGCGAATCGCTCGCAATTTCCCGATTGCGCCGACGCCCGGTGAAGGGATAATTATGCAAATGATTATCAGTTGCACTTCAAGTCGGGAACCGTAAGCAATGCGCAAGACCCTCCCTCTTCTCGCCGGCGCCGCGGCTCTGGCCGCGACCGGTACGGCCGCCGCCGCCAAGGACGTCAATATCTATTCCTACCGCCAGGCGGTGCTGATGAAACCGCTGCTCGACCGGTTCCAGGAAAAGACCGGCATCAAGGCCAATGTGGTCTATCTCAAGAAGGGCATGATGGCCCGGCTCAAGGCCGAAGGGGCGGCCAGTCCGGCGGACGTGATCCTGACAGTGGACGCCTCCCGGCTAATCCGCCTCGACCGGATGGGTTCGTTCCAGCCTCTCGACTCCGCGGCGCTTACGGCGGCGGTGCCGGCGAATCTTCGCCATCCGAAGGGCCACTGGTTCGGCCTCACGGCGCGCGGCCGGCCGATCTACTACAACCCGGCAAAGGTCAAGCCATCGGAGTTGTCGACCTACGAGGCGCTGGCCGACGGCAAGTGGAAGGGCCGCATCTGCATCCGCTCCTCCTCGAACGTCTATAACCAGTCGCTGATCGCCTCGATCATTGCGGCGAACGGCGTCGAGAAGGCGCAGGCCTGGGCCAACGGCTTCGTGAAAAACTTCGCCCGCAAGCCGGCCGGCGGCGACCGCGACCAGATCCGCGCCGTGGCGGCCGGGGAATGCGACATCGCGATCGCCAACACCTATTACTTTGCCGGCCTCGCCAAATCGAAGAAGGAGCGCGACCGCAAGGCCGCTGCCGCGGTCCGGCTGTTCTGGCCAAATCAGAAGGGCCGGGGCGCCCATGTCAACATCTCCGGCGCCGGCGTGGCGAAGCATTCGAAGAACCGAGCCAACGCCGTCAAGCTGATCGAGTTCCTGGCGAGCCGGGAAGCCCAGGAGATCTACGCCCGCATCGTCAACGAATATCCGGTGCGCAAGGATGTCCAGCCCGGCAGGATCGTCGCCGATTTCGGCGAGTTCAAGGCCGATTCCCTGCCGCTGTCCGAACTGGCCAAATACCAGAAGGAAGCGGTGCGTCTGGCCGACCGCGCCGGCTGGCGCTAGCGGATTTCAGCGGTTTTCGGGGACCATCGCGGGAGGCAGGCGCAATTCTCGGCGGAAAATTGCGCCTCATGAGACGATGGCCCCAAGGCCGCCGCGGCAGCGATGCCCCCCAAACCAGAGCCACCGCGGCGGCAAAGGCGACGGTCGGACCTTCGGGTCGGCCGTCGCCGCCCGCGGACCCGGTCCCGGGGATCGCAACGCGTCACTCCTGATTCTATCGAGGTTCGAACCGATGAGTTGTCTGTGCCGGTTTTCGACGGCCGACCATATCGTCATCTGGAGTGTCCGGACCTGGTCGCGCGGCCGGTCGGAGTGGCACCGCGTCGAAAACGAACTCAGCGGCCCGTTCGGTGTCGAGGCCGGGCAATCGCTCAGCCGGAATCTCTATACGCTGTACTATCTGATCGGCGGCGCAGCGACCCGGGAATTTCTTCTCGCGCCGCTGAAATGCGCCAGGATCTCCGAAGACGAGCAACTGCTGGTCGGGGTGCTCGCCGAAGCCCAACGCGATAACTGGCCGTTCGCCGTGGCCTGTCTCGAAAATTTTCTGCCGCAAACGTGCCTCCGACACGCTTTCGAGCCGATCGCGGCGATCGCAACGATTCTCGACCGCGCAGGCTACCGGTTTACCCGGCAGCCCGAGCTCCTGTCGCACGAAGCGCTCAAGGCATACCGGCACGGTCCGGACAGGGCCCCGTCGATCGCATCGCACTAGGCCGCCATCTATCGGCGTCTTGAAATCTGCCGCAAATTTTCTATTTGCAAATGACTTGCATTTTCATTATCAGGCATGAAATCGACGTTCACGGTCGCCCGTCATGTATGTCTGTCTGTGCAACGGCCATACCAGCCAGCAGCTTGAGACCCTCGCCCGGTCCGGCGTTGCGTGCGTCGAGCATGCCTACGAGATACTCGGCGGCAGCCCGGCCTGTCGGCGGTGTGTCGACTATGCCGAAGCGATCCTGGCGGACGCCGGCCCGGACGCACCAAACCACAACCGGACCATGAAACGCTCAGTAACGCCCGAGGCCGGGGCGCCTGCGCCATGATGCTGTGGAAAAACCTCAAGGCCGAAACGATTGTCGACGCCTGTATCGGCATGAGCCAGAGACGCGCCGAGAAACTGGAGTTGGCCAGCACGGACGCCGAACCGCCTTCAGCCGAGAGGCAGCGGCGCGTTGAAGCCGGAGACCCGGCGTCGGAAGCGATTCACCCTGCCGAATAGGCGCTGCGGGACGGAACCGGGAGGCTAGGAACTCCCGCTCTCACCCATCTGGGATTGCTGATAGTTCTCGATTCCGGCTCTGCCGATCAGTTCGAGGTTGGTTTCCAGCCAGTCGACATGTTCCTCCTCGGATTCGAGGATGTCTTCGAGAATTTCGCGCGAGATATAGTCCCGCACGCTTTCGCAATGGGCGATCGCTTCGCGCAGGTCCGGAATGGCCAACTCTTCCAGCTTCAGATCGCATTCGAGGATCTCTTTAACGTCCTGCCCGATCAGCAGCTTGCCGAGATCCTGCAGGTTCGGCAGCCCCTCCAGAAACAGGATCCGCTCGATCAGCCGGTCGGCATGCTTCATTTCGTCGACGGATTCTTCGTATTCGTAGTTGCCCAGCCGGTGCAGGCCCCAGTCCTTCAGCATTCGCGAATGCAGGAAATACTGGTTGATGGCGGTCAGTTCGTTGCGCAGGATCTTGTTCAGGTAGGCGATAACCTGTTTGTCGCCTTGCATGGCCAGCCTTCCGGATCGTGTTGCCTGTGCCGCCAATGTGCGGCCTCGCGGGCGTGCGGGCAAACTGCAAATGTTCCGGCGCTCTGCCGCTGCGCAGCTATTTCCGCGCCGGCACCGGAATGCCGAACCGGCGCAGGGTGCCTTCGAGGGTCGGCTTGCCGAGGCGAATCCTGTCGTCGTTCAGCAGGTAGGAGAAGGAAAAGCCGAGCCCGAGGATGAGAACCCCGATCAGGAAGCAGTAGATCACCGCGCGATCCGGATACTGGTCCTTGATATAGCCGACATAGACCGGGCCGAAGATGCCGGCCGCCGCCCAGGCCGTGAGCAGCGCGCCGTAGATGACCGACATGCGCCTGGCGCCGAATACGTCGAGCACGAATGACGGCATGGTCGCAAAGCCGCCGCCGAAACACAGCAGCACATAGCAGACCAGGGCGGAGAACACCCACGGATTATTCTCGGTCATCAGGATGCCGAACACGATCATCTGACTGCCGAGAAGAATCCGGAAAACGCGGACCCGGCCAATCCGGTCCGACAGCAGGCCCCAGAACAGCCGCCCCGCCCCGTTGCACAGCGAGCTCACGGCAATCAGCGTCGCGCCGTATTGCGCCAGCACCTCCGGTTCGACGGTCGGATCGGCCAGCCCCCAGACATCCTGGAGCAGCGACGACTGGAAGCTGATGACCGAAATCCCGGCTGCGATGTTGAAGAAGAAGACGATCCACATGACGGCGAATTCGCGCGAACCGATGCACTGGCGAACGGAGCCGGATTCCTCCTCTTCCAACACGCCGGAAATGACGCCGGCGGCCGTCACCCGGTATCCGGTCGGCGGATCGTGCAGCAGGAAGCTGGACGGCAACAGAATTACGGCGAATAGGACGCCGAGCCAGATGAAGACGGACGGCAGGTTGCCCTCGGTGGCCAGAATGAGAATGGGCGCCAGCACCTTGCTCAACAGGAAGGCGCCGACGCCGAAACCCATGACGACGATGCCGGTCGCCAGCCCCTTGCGGTCGGGAAACCACTTGGCGGCCGTCGCCACGGGGGTGACATAGCCCAGGCCGATTCCCGCTCCGCCGATCACCCCGTAGCCGAGGTAGAACAGCGGCATATAGTCGATCTGCAGGGCGAAGCCGCCGATGACATAGCCACCGGAGAACATCAGGCTGCCGATGATCGCGAGCTTGCGCGGGCCCAGCCGCGGCAGGGCCGCGCCGGCCCAGGCCGCCGAGCAGCCCAGTGAAAAGATGGTGACGCTGAAGGCGATCGCGGTTTCGGTGTACGACCAGTCGTGCTGCCGGACGAGCAGCGTCTGGAAAAAACTCCATGCGTATACGGTGCCGAGGCAGATCTGCAGCACCGTACAGAGCAGGAGCGTTAGGGCGCGGGGTATCGTCATGGAAGGCGGCGCTCTGCCTGCCGGGAGTCCGGATCCAGCCGGACTCAGGTCCCGGCCGCCGGGGATGGCCGCTCGGGATCAGGAAGATCGCCCGTTCCGGAAAAATACTGGAACAGCCGCGCGAGCTGGCCGACCTCGTCATCGCGGACCAGGACGCCGTTTTCCTCGGCGCCGGATTGTTCGCGCGCCAGATCAACGGCGTAGGCCAGCAAGTTCGCGACCGGCCGTGCCGCGAGGTTCACCAGCCAGATCGCCGCGATGATGCCGATCACGAAGATGGTCGAGAACAGATAGACCTGCTGGCCGATCGCGCGCTGAATCTTCAGGGCGACCAGCCCGGTATCCATGCCGATGTAAACCTTGCCGGCCACACCAGCGAGAATCGGGCTGCTGACTTCCACGAAATCGCCCATGCCCGGCAGGCTGCGCCGGACCGACGCCGCGCCGTGCCCCTCGCCGCGCAGGATTTCCTCGGGTATGCCGGGTACGAAAGTATGGGCGAGATATTCGCCGTTATCGTTGATGATGTAGATATAGCTGATGCCCTGGATCTCGACGAACTGGTCGATCAGGGACTGCAGCGCCGACAGGTCCCGGTTCAGGATGATATCGACGCTGGAGTCGGCGATCGTCTTGGCGATGCCCTTGGCGTTGGACTCGTATTCCTCGGTCAACTGGGAATCGACGGTGTAGATGGCCAGCATCGACGTCGAGATGCCGATAACGCCGAACAGCATAAACATGCCGAACAGCGTCTTCTGGAACAGCTTTTGAATCTTCATATCGCTAAAGCCTGCCTTTCCAGTCGTGCAGGGGAACGAAACGGCCGCCGTCGACGACGGTGTAGTAGACACGGTCCAGGCCTTGCCGGCGGTTGGCGGAAAACGAGACCGGAACGCCGACGCCGAGATCGAAATCCCTGACCGAGAAAACGGCATTTTCCAGCCTGCTGCGATCCGGCCGGTCGCCCATGCGGCGCAGGATTTCAACCATCAGCTTGGCGTCGAGAAAACCCTCCAGGCTGACGAAGCTGTGGGAAAAGGGCGTGTAGGCTTCCTTGAGCAGTTCTTTGGGCGGCTGCGGATCGTAGCGCTGCATCAACTCGCGATATTCGCGCACAGCCGGGATCGAAGCGTCCTCGTAGCTCGGGACGACCTGCGAATTGACCAGCAGTTCGGTATAGCGCCGCGGCTCGTCCTGCGACTCGGCAATCAGCTTCAGCAAGTTTTCGCTGCCGACGAAGGAAAGATTGGCGATCGGCACGCGCAATCCGTTATCGACCGCATCGCGCAGGAAGGCGGCGCAGGCGGCGTAGGCGCCGATGCAGATCACGGCATCGGCCTTCGCGTTCTTGAGGATCTGGGCCTGCCGGCGCATCACGCTGGTAAACTTGCTGCCGCGCCGGTAGGTCGCCTCGCCGACGATCCGCAGGTCGTATTTCCTGAGCGCGCGCCGCACGCCGGCCCAGCCGCTGCGGCCGTAAGCGTCGGCCTGGTAGAACATGCCGATGCGCTTCCGGCCGATCGATACGAAATTGTCGACCAGACCGGCGGTTTCCTGGCGGTAGGAGGCGCGGAGGTTGAACGCGAATTCGCCATAGGGCGGCTGGCGCTGGGGTTGGGCGCCGGTGAAAGGGAAGAAAAGGAACGTCTTCTCGTCCTGGAATTTCTTCAGGAGCGGCAGCACCCGGGTCACAGTCGGCGTGCCGACATAGCCGAACAGGGCGAACACCTTATCCTTCAGGATCAGCTTGACCGTATTCTCCACCGAAGGGTTCGGCTGATAGCCGTCGTCGTAGGTCCTGAGGACGATCTTGCGGCCCCCGACGCCGCCGCCGCGATTGACATGAGTGAAATAGGCGCTGGCGCCGCGATAGAGTTCAATGCCGAGACCGCGGGACGGGCCCGAAAAGGCGGCCGACATCCC
Organism: Rhodospirillaceae bacterium bin65; assembly: GCA_002238725.1. Taxonomy (GTDB): domain Bacteria; phylum Pseudomonadota; class Alphaproteobacteria; order Bin65; family Bin65; genus Bin65. The sequence goes on along the minus strand of MPMX01000005.1, from coordinate 47,858 downwards.
GAGTATGATTTCCGTGTCGGTCAGGCCGGATGGATTGGCGGATGCGCCTTGCGCCATGGACCAAGGTGGGACGAGCAAGCCGCCGGCACTTGCGCCGAGCACCGCTCTCCTAGTCACCCTTCGCATGCGGCCCCCCCCTGTCGCGGTCGTGGAGCGCTGAAATCGCCCCGCCATTCCCTGCGTATTCGACGGACCGGAATTCGGGTGGGCCTTTGGCCGGCAGCGCTGCCGGAACCCCTTTTAGCAGATTCCTGCGCAGATGTTGAATCATTGAAGAATTGGAAGACCGACCGGGTGTTTCATTGACCTCCGGGAACTGCAGGGTCCGGGCGAGGGAGCGGTAAGAGGCCTGCCGGGCGCGCCGGCCCGGGCGAGATGAAGTAGCCCGTCACCTGCCTGCCGGCGCGAATATGTCCCTGGCGGCCCGGCGCACTTCGTCCAACGTTCCGACGGTCCGGTGCGCGGGCACGTCGGCCGGAACGACCACGGTCAAGGCTTCGGTCAGGCTGTCCGCCTGGCTGGTGAGGACGGCCGCCATGGCGACGGTCATCGGCGCCGTGGGGCCGGACGTCTGGGAGCGCGTGCCCCCGAACACCGGGGCGAGAAATCCGACCGCGAAGGCGCCGTACAGGCCCGCCGGACAGTCTTTGCGCCGCCGGCCATTGCACGGCGCGCTCCGTACGTGTGTACTTATTGCAATTGTACGTGCAAATTGCATGCGTACGCCCGGCGAGTTGCCCGGATCGCGCAGGAAAACCACGTCACACAGGCTGCCCGGCGCCTGCGGCCGCCTTTCGGAAACGCTTTACCGAAGCCGCCCGTGCGGAGACAATGGCTGCTCAAGAGAAACGCGCTCCCCGGTAAAGGCAAGAGGTCGCCATGGCGGAAAATATCGTCGAACCGGGCGGTCTGAACTCCGGAAACACCCGCGCAGCGAAGGCAATCGAACCTTCGTTCCGCAACGCCCTGCCCCATTTCCTGCCGCTGGCAATTTTTCCGCTGATTATCCTCGCCCTAATCCACGGCGGCTGGTGGATTGCGGCGCCGTTTGCCTTCTTCATGCTCGCGGGCCCGCTGGACATCGCCTTCGGCGACGACGAGCGGAACATGGACCCCGCAAATACTCCCGAACGAAAGCTGTTCTGGCACAACCTGCCGGTCTGGTTCTGGGCATTTCTCTGGCCGCCGACTCTCGTGTTCGGGCTTTGGCAGATCCTTGCCGCCGGCCAGTTCTCGGTCTGGGAATGCATATTGCTGGCGGTTGTGCTCACGGGCGAAGCCCAGGCGGTCTTCATCGTCGGCCACGAACTGATCCACCGGCGCGCAACCTGGGAGCGGCGGCTCGGCGAGTTCCTGCTCGCGTCCGCCTCCTACCCGCAATACGCCACCGAGCATGTCTACATCCACCACGCCCTGGTCGGCACGCCGCTGGACGTCGGCTCCGCGCCCAGGGGCCAGAGCTTCTGGCAGTACTTTCCCCGGGAAGTCGCGAGCAATCTTACCGGCTCCTGGCGGGGCGCGCGGGGGGGGGTGGGGGGGCGGGCGGGGGGGGGGGGGCGGGCCCCCCCCCCCCTGCCGATCTGGCACTACTGCAACCCGTTCTGGCGGTACGGGATCGAAACCGGTTTCTGGTATGCGCTTATCTATTGGATGGGCGGCCTGTGGGCGGTTCTGGCTTATGCCGTCCTGTGCCTCGGCACCGTCTTCTCGATGAAGATCAGCAACTACATGCAGCACTACGGATTGCGCCGGGTCCGCCTGCGCAGCGGCCGGTTCGAGAAGGTCCGGCCCCGGCACTCGTGGAACGCCAACTACAAGTTCAGCAACTGGATGTTCTACAACATGCAGCGGCACCCGGATCACCACGCCGTGGCGAGCCGGCCCTATCCCCTGCTGCAGAATCGCGGCGCCGACGAGTCGCCGCAACTGCCGGGCAGCTACGCCAGGATGTTCAACCTGGCAGTGCGTCCCAAGCGATGGTTCGAGACCATGGACCCGCTGGTCGACCGGTGGCGCGCGCAGTTCTATCCCGAGATCGAGGACTGGAGCGCCTACGACAGCCCGGTTTCGACCGCGCGCCCGGAAGCGTTCGACGCCATCGTCGAGATATTCGCCGCCGCGCCGCATCTCGCAGGATGGATCGAGCGGCATCCGGAACTGCTCGACAGCCTGCAGGACAGGGAATTCACCGATCTCGACCTGCCCAAGGGCTTCGGCCCGGACCCGGAGGCCGAGGCGATCGCCCGCCAGGGCCTGACACGCCTCTACTGGACGCACGAATTCGGCGTCGCCGAAATGAAGGAACGCATCGCCGAAACGCCGGTCCAGGACGTTCGGGACACGGTGGAGACGCTGCGCAACTGGTCGAACGACAAGGCGTTCCAGATCGGCATGCACACATTGCGGGGCAACCTGACGCCGATCGAGGCGGGGACGGCCCTGTCCAATCTGGCCGAAGCCTCGATTTCCGCCGTCCTGTCGTCGGTCGCCGAGCAATTCGCCGGCCGGCTCGTGCCGGGGAGCGGGGGCGGTGTCGCCGCTGCAATCCTGGGCGATCCGGCGAGCCGGGAAACGGCGCCCGGCGCTGCGCTCGAAATTCTCTTCGTCTACGAAGGCGGCTCCGACGACAGCTACGATGGCCTGTGCTGGCGTTTCCACGATGCGCTCAGGGAACTGTCGCGCGACAGCCTGATTTTCGCGCCGATCCCCGGCAGCCGGAAAGGGCGCCCTGTGCGGTCCCTGACCGGTTTCGCGGAGCACTGCCGGACCGCCGCGCCGGCAAGCGAACTTCTGGAACTGACCCGCGCGCGCTGCATTTTCGAACACGGCGCGGCCGGAATCGGAGAGCGGTTCGACCAGGCGCGGCGCGAAGCCCTGGCCGCGGGCGCCGCGCGCGGCAGGTTGATCGCCGAACTGCACACCGCCGGCAACGGCGATGCCGGAACCGGGCTTGCTGCGTATGAAAACATGCGCGGCGGCCTTTTTGATGTCGAACGCGCTGCACGGCTCCTGCAACTGGTCCTTGCCGGGGACGCCCCGGACGATCCCGCACCCGCCGCGGCTTCGGTCTTTCGCGCCGCAGCCGCACAGGGAAAGATCGCTGACGGTCCGGCGGCGGACCTGGCGGACGCCGCGGCGCTGTGGCGGAACCTGCACGGCGCCCAGCGGCTCGTCGCAGGCGATGGCGTCCAGGCCGAGGCGCTGGGATCGAGTGCCAGGGACGTGCTCGCGCAGTCCTGCGGCCAGGACGATTTCGACGCGCTGGATGCCGCGGCCGGCGAAACGGCGGCGCGCGCCGCCGCCGTGATCGGCGCGCTGGACGCGACGGCGGACGCCGCGGCCGGCCCGTCCTGAGCCCGGCCCTGCCGCAAGAAGGGTGGATTGCAGGCGCCGCGGAAGCGCGCGATGCCCCGGCGCCATCGATACGCCACGGACCGGTTGAATGACTGACAGGCATCGACCCGACGGCAGTCCATCGCGCCGTTCCGCCGCCCCGGCCCCGGACAGCAAGACAGACGCGCCCGCTTCGCCGGCCAGACCGTCGCCGCCGGGAATCCTGACAAGGGTCTCGGCCGAGGACCGGGGGCTTGTCGAACGGCCGACGCTCACGCCGCATCTCGACTTTCATCCGGTCGACGGGCAGCAGACCCTGCTGGTTTCCGAAACCTTCAATACGCTGCTGCGCCGGCCGATCTACCGCGATCTGCTGCCACTGCTCGACGGCCGGCCGCAGGGCGACATCGTTGCGGCACTCGCCGGCGCCCATGCCGCTGCCGATATCCGCACCGCGCTCGCCGGCCTAGCGTCCAGGGGCTATGCCGTTTCCGCCGAACATTCGATGGACCGGGGCCGGGCGGCCTACTGGTCTGCCCTCGGCGCCGCGCCGCGCTGGGCGGAACAGCGCCTGGCGGCGGCGCGCGTGGCGGTCGACGGCGACGGCGGACAGTTTTCCCGGCGGCTCGAGGCGATGGGCGTCGCGACGGGCCGGGAGGATATCGCCCTCACAGCGGTCGTCTGCGCCGATTATCTCGAAGAACGCTGCGACGCCATCAACCGGAAGCGCATCGAAACCGGCGCACCGTGGGTGCTCGTTCGGCCGAAGGGCCTGCAACCGCTGTTCGGCCCGGTGTTCCGGCCGGCGGAACGGGGGCCGTGCTGGGCCTGCCTCGCCTACCGGATGCGCAGCCACCGGGAGGTCCACAACTTCCTGCGCAACATCGCGGGCGACGAGGCCGCCTTCCGGCCCGGCGCCGCAGAGCCCGCCGTGCTGGACGCGGTCTACGGCCTGATCGCGGCCGAGATCGCCAAATGGCTGGTTCTGGACGAAGCGGCACCGCTCCATGCGCAGGCCATCTCGCTCGATGTCGGCCGTCTCGCCGGCGAGCGGCATCCGGTCATGCGCCGGCCGCAATGTTTCGCGTGCGGCGACGAGGGCCTGTACCGCGCCGACCGGCCGCCGGTTCCGGTGCGCCTGCAGCCGAGCCCGACCGGCATCAGCAACAGCGGCGGCGTGCGCGCAGTCTCCCCCGAAGCGACCCTGGCCCGATACCGCAATCTGATCAGCCCGGTCAGCGGCGTCGTGACCTGGGTGGCGCGCACCACGGAAGAGGCCGATTCCTGGCTCCACGTTTACTGGGCGGGGACCAACTACGGACTGCGAAGCCGGAAATTGAGCTCGCTGAGGCGTAGCCTGCGCAGCAAGAGCGCCGGCAAGGGCAGCACGCGGGCGCAGTCCGAGGCCAGCGCCTTGTGCGAAGCGATCGAGCGCTACTCCGGCGCCTTCCACGGCGACGAGATCCGCCGGCTCGGGCGGTATGTGGATTTGGGCGCAGCCGGCAATGCAGCGGCGATCCACCCGAACGACGTCCAGCTGTTCAGCGAACGCCAGCTGGAAAATGCGGACGAAATCAACGCCCGGGGCCATCCGTACAATATCGTGCCGCAGCGGCTCGATCCGGACGCCGAAATAAGCTGGTCGCCGGTCTGGTCGCTGACGCAGGATCGCCACCGCCATCTGCCGACATCGATGCTCTACAGCACGCCGGCCGAGCAACGGGGCAGCGCCGATTTCATCGCGGATTCGAACGGCTGCGCCGCCGGCAATACCCTTGAAGAGGCGATCCTCCAGGGCTTCTTCGAACTGGTCGAACGCGACGCCTTCGCGATCTGGTGGTACAACCGGTTGCGCGTGCCGGGCGTGGATCTGGAAAGTTTCGGCGACGATTACTTGGCCTCGGCGCCGGACTATTACCGCCGGCATGAGCGCGACATGTGGGTGCTCGACGTCACCGCCGACCTCGGCATTCCCGCCTTCGTCGCCGTCTCGCGCAAGATCGGCGGCGAAACCGAGGACATCATCTACGGCGCCGGGGCGCATACCGACCCGCGCATCGCGGCCCTGCGCGCGGTGTGCGAGCTGAACCAGTGCCTGACCTGGCTGCCGCGGCCGGGCGGCGGCGGCCCGGCGATCGACGATCCGCTGGCGCTGTGGTGGTGGAAGACGGCGACGCTGGCGGACCATCCCTGGCTGGCGCCGGCGGCGGGGGCGCCCACGCGCGGCAATGCGGACTATCCTGTCCCGGATACAGCCGACGCGCGCGAAGAGGTCGAGCGGTGCCGGGCGCTGGTCGAGGCCAGGGACATGGAATTTCTGGTGCTCGACCAGACGCGGCCGGATATCGGCATGCCGGTGGCGCGGGTCATCGTGCCCGGCCTGCGCCATTTCTGGGAGCGTTTCGCGCCCGGGCGCCTGTACGACGTTCCGGTCGAAATGGGCTGGCGCGAGTCGCCGCTGCCGGAAGCCGACCTCAATCCTGTGCCGGTTATCGCGTGAGGAGCGGATATGAATTTTGAGGAAGGCCTGGCCGTGACCCAGGAGCGCCTCGCCGGCGAAGCCGGCTCCATGGCCGAAGTGCTGGAACGGTTGAGGGGCCAGATATCGCCCGTCCTGATCGGTGACCGTGAGTGGGAAAGTGTCCTGGAGCGCGCCCGGGACCTGCCGGCGGCCGTGGCCGCCTTCCCGTTCGGCTTCGAACTGCCGCTGCACGAGACCCGGCCGGGCGCCGACCTCGGAGTTTCGGTTGTCGGCGGCACCGGACCGGCGGCGTATTTCGAAAAACAGGCGCGGCTGGACAAACCGGTTCCGTCAGCTTCGGCCATCGCGCAACTGCTGGAGCAAACCGAGCCCGACGATTCGCCGCTTTGCCAGGTCGTCGGACGGAAGATGATGCTCGAATACGACGTCGCTTCGAGACCCGACGACGCGCCGGCGGATCCCGGCATCTTTCTCCGGCCGGCAGAACGGCCGATGGTGGGCGACGGCCGATGCCTCGGCGATGTCGGTACGGTGCTCGACGCGCTGGTATCCGCCGTTGGTTGGAGCCCCGATGCCGCCGAGCGGCAGCATGCAGAGCGGATTTACCTGGCGCAAAGGCCGGACACGCGAGTCGAATCCTTTGGCGCCTTCCCTTCGCGGGAACGAGCGCTCCGGCTTGCAGTGACGGGGTTTCGGAACTCGCAGGATCTGGCGGCATTCCTCGAACGCGCGGGCTGGCCGGGACAGCGCCCGGCCGCCGCGGCCGCTGTCTCGCGCTTCGAAAAACATGGCGGGTTCGTCGCCCTGGGGGCGCATTTCGACGTCTTGTCCGGCGGTCTGGGCCCAACGCTCGGACTGAGTTTCATTGCCAAGGAAAGGGTGTCTAAGGATCCGCGCTATTGGCTGGACGATCCCCGCCTTTGGAATACCTTCGTCGACGGCCTGCGCACGGAAGGTCTTGGCGTGCCGCAGAAATTGTCCGCGCTGTCAGGATGGACGGCGGGGCCGACGACGCTGTTTTCGAGGTCCGGCCAGTTTGTGCTGCTGCGCGGCATTCACCACTTCAAGATCGTGTTGGACGGCGACGGCATCGGGCAGGTCAAGGGCTACGTTTACATGGTGCTGATCGCCGCGCCGACTTCATAATCGTCGGTCGACATCCCGATACGAACGCCCGGCCCTCGCTCCGGGACCGCGGAAATGTTATGTTCGGACATCCTGCGGAACGGTAGCGCAATCCTGAGGCGATGACAGTGAACGAACGTCCGGAGACATCCGCGTCAGAAGAGAAAAGTGCGGCCGAACGCTACTACGACGAAAACACGCCCGGCATCTACCTCAACGGGTGGAACCGCGACCATATCCATTTCGGACTGTTCGAGCCCGGGGAGTGTCCCGAACCCGGCGAATCTCTCGTCGATTCACCGGGCCTCGCCCGGGCCGTGGAGCGCATGGTCGAGGCCATTGTTGCGCCGGCCGGAATCGAGGAACGCCACCATGTGGTGGATGCGGGATGCGGCGTCGGCGGAACCGCCATTCTATTGGCCCGGTCCAGGGGATGCACCGTCACCGGCGTCAACATCAACAGGATGCAGCTGGAAATTGCCGCCGGAAAAGCGGCAGATGCGGATCTGGATAACCGGATTTCCTTCGAATATGCGGATTGCTCGCAGAGTCTGCCCTTCGCCGACGATTCGATCGATACTGTCGTCAACATAGAGAGCGCCTGCCACTACAGCGACCGGAGGCAATTTCTTCTCGAAGTGGGCCGGATACTGAAGCCCTCGGGAAAGATCGCGGCAATGGACTGGATGGCGCGCGACGGCCTGGCGGCCGATGTCTACGAGAAGCACATCGTGCCGCTGTGCAAGCCATTTGCCGTGGACGGTCTGGAGACCCAGTCCACCTACACGGAGAAACTGCACGAAGCGGGTTTGGAAATTCTCGAGTTCGAGGGATTCGACGGCAAGGATTCGGATAACCTGCGGCTTGTCGGAAACAGCTACAATTTCCTTGCCACGCTACAGTTTGCCGGAGTCGAAACGCCGGGGATCCGCGGGCTGATCGATCAGTTCGGAACGCTGTACGAAGCCTGGAAAAACGGGAGCTTCGAGCTCAAGCGGTATTGCGCACAGAAACCCGCATAGTCCGGCCGCCATCCAGGCCTCGGGCGTTCGGAATTTACAGATTCCGCGACCGGACAGGTCACCGATCCGGCTTGGCCCCGGACAGGAAATGATAGGTGAACACGCCTTCGCGCAGACCCTGATCGTAGCCGACAGTCGCTTCCATAAATTCCTGGGACGCCTTGTTCAGCCCGCCGGACCGGGGGTTCAGGAAAGTCAGCAACAGCCACCCGTCGCGAAGCCGTTTCGTCGCCGGCGCCGCTTCCGACGAAAGATCCCGCTCCCGAATGTCGACGAATCCGGCTTCGTCGAGCAATGCAATCACGTCGCGCCACCGCTCGAGCGGCGGCATGCGCCAGCCGCGCTGCGCGGTGGCATGATTTGCTTCCTGTTCTTCGGACATGGGCGCACCGCTCAGCAGCCCTTCGAGAGCCTGCCAGCGCCCGCCGGGCTTGAGCACCCGGTACACGCCCCGGAGATAGGCGAGCTTGTCCTCCGCATAGCAGAAGGATTCGTGATTCAGGACAGCGTCGAAACTGGCATCGGGAAACGGCAGATCCATGAAATCGCCGTAACGGAAGTCGACCAGGTGGCCTACTCCGCGCTCTTCCGCGTGCTGCGTCGCCACGGCGATATGAGGTTCGCAGATCGTCAGGCCGGTGACGCGTACGCCGCAGGTCTCGGCCAGCGTAATCGCAGTGCCGCCGACGCCGCAGCCGGCATCCAGCACGTGCCGCCCCGGTCCGAGGTCGCACCCCTGCACGAGCGTCCGGTTGGCGCGCAGCAGGCCTTCCCGGTCCGTCGTCGTGTCCGGGCCCCAAAGGCCGAAATGACAGGCCAGCAGGTCGCCGCCGAACATTTCCATGCGCTCGGTCAGGTCGGCGTAGTGCTCGGAAACAGTGGTTTCCATCTCGGTCCCGGTATCCGGCGGTTGCTGAATTCGATTCATCGCGCGGCAGCGTAGGTAGACCCAAAGCGCTTTACAAGGACGCAGACTTCCGGGCGGTGCAGGGAGTTGCCTGCGGAAAGGCTTTGCTGCGATAGGTATCGGGGCCTCCGAAACGCCGGGCCCCGAAGACATCGACAACGAGCGTGGAAAGTGGATGCCAATGAACGAACGAGGTGTCATTCCGGGCCTGAGCAGAGAACAGGTGGACCTCGATCCGCGGTCCCGCGACTTCGGAAGAATGATCGAACGGACGCCGGGCGCGGTGGCGCGGCCGAAGAGCGTCGAGGACGTGTCGGGCATTGTCCGGTGGGCGGCGAAAGAGGACGTTCGGCTTTCCATTCGCGGCGGCGGGCACTCCCAGGGCGGCCAGAGCCTGACCGACGGCGGGCTGGTGGTCGACACGGTCTGGCTCGGTCGGGTCGAAACCGCCGGCCCGGACCTGGTGCGCGCGCAAGGGGGAGCGCAGTGGGGCTCGATTGTCGACGCGCTGCGCGAAACGAGCGGACTCCCGCGGATTCTCGTAGACACGGCGGAAGTCAGCGTGGGCGGCACGCTGTCTGCGGGAGGATTCGGAACGACGTCCCATCGGCACGGGGTGCAGGCCGGGCAGGTCGAGCAACTCGAGGTGGTGACCGGAACCGGCGAGAAGGTTTTGTGCTCAAACAGCAGGAATTCCGGCCTGTTCGATGCAGTCAGGGGCGGTCAGGGCCAGTTCGGCATCGTAACCGACGCCTGGATCCGGCTTCGAAAGGCCGGCAAACGGATCCGGCAATACGAGCTCCGCTACCGTGACTTCGACCGGTTCGCGAACGACTTCGAACAAGCCGTCCGCGAAGACAGGTTCGACCATATTCGGGCGGAAACCCGGGTCCATGACCGGGATATCGTCATGAGCGCCGGCGTCGAATATGACGAAGATCACGACGAGGGCAGGACGCTCAGTGGTTTGGGATACGACGAGATCGTTTCCGCCAAGGACTCAGCCGACGTCGGACGCGCCGGAATGTATCCGAGATGGGCGTTCAGCCGGAGGATGTTTCACCCCTGGCGGGACTGGTTCATGCCCTGGGAGGCCCTTCGAACGGTGCTCGCCCAACCGTGGCTCGACCCGGACCGGGTGCCGCGCACGCCGGACATCTGGATCGGCATTTACCCGATCGCAACGCAGGATATCGGCGCGCCGCTTTTCATGCACCCCGCGGGCGAACGGATGTTCTCATACTCGGTCCTCGCCGTTTTCGACGAGTTCGAACGGGCAAACGAACTGGCGGAACGGCTGCGGAGGATCGACAGAACGCTGATCGGACTCGGCGGGAAAGCCTATCTGTCGGGCCGCGTGGGTTACGGACCCGGCGAATGGCGGGAACACTATGGCGACATGCTTGAAACGGCCATCCGCTGGAAAAACGAGTTCGACCCGAACCGGGTTTTCGGCGGCGAAGGCATGCCGTTCGACGGAAACCCGGCGGCTTCAGGCGGCAGCGTCGCCTGAGACTGTATCGGCCTTTCCGGAAGCCGGGTCGCCGCGGTCGATCGCAAGCAGCAACGCCGGCAGGAGCAGCAGGTCGGCGACCAGCGCGAAGCCGATGATCATCGCGGTGAGAAGGCCGACCTGCGCCGTCGGGATGAACGGCGACAGGAGGAGGATCAGGAAGCCCGCCACCAGCACGGCCGTGGTCGTGACGAGCGCCCGGCCGGCCGCCTGGAAGGCATAGCGAACCGCCTCCTCCGACGAATGGCCGAGTTCGCGCCGCGCGCGGCGGTATTTGCTGAGGAAGTGCACCGTATCGTCCACGACGATGCCGATTGTCATGGCGACCACCACCGACAGGGCGAGGCCGACCTGCCCGACGATCAGCCCCCAAACGCCGAATCCCATCACGGCGGGCACGAAATTGGGCACGAGGCTCATGAAGCCGAGGCGGAGCGAACGGAAGGCGGCAATCAGGATGAGCGAAATGCCGAGCAGCGCAACCGCGGTTCCGAGCAGCATGGCGCGGATGTTGCGCTGCCCGATATGGGCGAACAGCAGCGCCGGTCCTGAACTGTCGACCCGTGTAATTTTCGGCGCATTGCCCTTCAGCCAGGCTCGCGCACGCGCATTCAGGGCCAGCACGTCCCCGGAAGAGAGCGTCCTGGTCGTCACGGTCAGGCGCGTTGCCGATTTGGCCGTGTCGATCCGGTTGTTCAGGTCCAGGCCCTGGGGCAGGGAAAGCTCGTAGAGCAGCAGGTATTGCGCGGCGAGATCGCGGCTTGCCGGCAGCCGGTAGGTCGCCGGATCGTCGCCATGCATGCTCTTGTTGAGTTGCCGGAAGGTATCGGTAATCGAGTCGACGTGCCGCGTTTCCGGCTGTTTGCGGTACCAGTCGGCGAAGGCCGAGACATTGGCGAGAAAGGCGGGATCGGTGACGCCGCCCGGTTCGGCCGCGTGCAGCGAATATTCGAGCAGGGTGTTGCCGCTCAGCCGTTCGTCCAGGAAATCCGTATCCTGCCGGAACTCCGTGCTCTCGTCGAAGAAGTGGACCAGCACGTCGTTCAGATCGTTGCGCGGGATGGCGGCCAGCAGCGCGAGCACGACCGCCACCGAGCCCCACAGCACGGCCGTGCGGCGGCGCACCACGAAGTCCGCGAGGGCCGCCATGGCCCGGTCGTCCTGCCGTCCGGAGCCGCGCGCGCGCAGGGGGAGGAGCGAAAGCAGCGCCGGCAGAAAGGTGACCGAGAGCAGGAAGGAGGCGACAATGCCGAAGGCCACGAAATTCCCGAGATGCCGGTAGGGCGGCACTTCGGAGAAGTTCATGGTCAGGAAGCCGAGCGCCGTCGTCACGCTGGCCAGAAAGACCGGATGCAGGTTGATCCTGACGGCTTCGACAATGGCCTCGCGTTTCGAATCGCCGGCCCGCAGGCGCTGCTGCAACGTCACCAGCAGATGTACGCAGTTGGCGACGACGATCATCAGCACGATGGTCGGGGCCGGCGCCGTCGGCGGTGTGAACGGCAGGCCGACCCATCCGCCCATCCCCATCGACACGACGATGGAGAAGACCATGACCAGCCCGGTCGCCGCGACGCCTGCAAAGCCGCGGGTCAGGAGGATGAGGACCAGGGCCATGATCGCAAGGCTGGCGGGCAGGAAGACTTTCTGGCTGTCGACCGACGCCTGGGAGAAGGTGTGGTTGATCATCACCGTCCCGACGACGCGGACATCGACGCCCGGAAAACGCTTTTCCGCCTCGGCGGCGAGCTTGCGGGCGAACCCGGCCACCTCGGGTACCCGGATCGCCTGGTCTTCCTCCGGCAACTCGACGGTGACGTTGACAGCGCTGACGCGGCCGTCCCGCGCCAGGAGGCTGCCCTTGAGCCGCGGGTCGGCGAGGGCCGCGGCGCGGATCCGCGCCCGTTCCTCCGGATCGCCCAGCTTTGCGGAATCGACGAGGTCGCGCACCACCAGATCGTCGCCGACCGCCGTCGTATGCTGGAAATTGGCGATCGAATCGACCCGGCGGGAATAGGGCGTCTGCCAGGCCCGTTCGGTCAGCCAGACCGCGGCCTTGAGGGCCGGTTCCGAGCTGGCGTCGCCGGCCTCCGGCACGATCATGAAGAGGACGTTTTCAGTCTTCCCGTAGGTGTTCTCCAGCGCTTCGTAGGCTAAGAGCTCGGGATTATCCTGGCTGAAAAAGATCCGGTAATTCGTCGAAAATTGAAGAAAGGCGCCGCCGGCTCCAGCGATCAACACCAGGATGAGACTGGCCGCAATGATCGGCCAGCGCAACGCAACCACACGCTCGGCAAAGCGTGCCTCGAACGGCCGCGTCGGGTTGCCGGGCTGGTCTGCCATCGTCGGAGCCACGAGCCGTGAACGCGTCAGGCAGCCAAAACCGCACGGTTCCGTTCATCGCGGAACCCGCTCGGAGAATTTGCAGCCGGCTGAAAAAAAATCGGGCGCATAGAGGCTAGTACAATAGCCGCGCCCGAATAATCCAGACTGCAGAATAGCCCCGGCCCGGCCGGCAGCCGGGCCGGAAGCGGCTGGCGTCGTTCAGATGCCGCAGCAGCAAAGCCCGGCGGAGATCGCTTCGAGCTGCTCCTCGTCCATGACGGGATCCGGCGGCAACGCGAGATGGACGGTGCGCATGTCGCTCTCGTGCACCACGATATCGATGTTATCCGGAACCGTAATTCCGAATTCCTGATTCATGACGCTTTTCGGATCGGCGACAAGTTGCGCCCGGAACGCCGAATCCTCGGCGGCCCTGTTCGTGAGATGGGCGCGCATGTCCTCTGCTGATTGCATGATGTGTCTCCCTCGTTGTCAGTCCTGTTTGCGAAATTCAATATCCTGTCCAGCAGGACCGGGACTGGACTTGATGAATTCTAGCCTCGTGTCGAATAATTTCTAATACTGTTTTCTTGCTATCTTGATAAGATTTTCTAATTTCAGGAAAACGTCCGGAAACCGGTGTTCCGCAGGCTGGGCAGTCGGATGGTAACCTGTTGATATAAATAATAAAATCTGGGAGCAATCGACCGGAATGCCGGCGCGGGTCCTCGGCCCTGCGCCCCGCGGCCGCCCGCTGATTTCTGCCTCAGGTCCGCGATCGGTCCGGTATCTTGCCGCCGGTTCGCCGGCAGGGAGGTCTCAAACAGGCTTCCCGGTACTGCCAATTCGTTTGAATTTGCACTTTCTCCGGATACGACCATTTACAGAATTGGGCCTTTCTCACGCCGGATCGGTCCCGGCTTTCGCGTCGGCGGTTGCCCAACGCCGTGTCCCGTGTTTGAGTGCGGTCGCGAAGCTGGGTCGAACACGGTCATGCCGGCTCCCTTCTGCGAATGGCGTAAACGGGAATAGCGCTCCTTGTTCAACAACCCGTTTCACAATTTATCCGCCGACGCCAAGAACGAGCGCGAGCAGCTCGACCGACTTCTCAGAATAACCGCGCCGCACGAACGTCTGGCGCTCGCCGCCATCGGGTTGGTCGTTGCGGCGTTCGTGGCCTGGCTGCTGTTCGGCAGCGTCGTCAGGAGCGTGACGGTCGACGGCGTGCTGATCGCGCCGGGAGAGCGCCATGCCGCGGTTTCGGCTGAACCCGGTCAACTGATCGAGTATCTGGTCCGGCCGGGCGACCGCGTCCGGGCAGGCCAGCCGGTTGCGCGCCAGACCGTGCCCGATCTGGAACGCGAAACGACCGCACTTCGGGAGCGGGTGGACGTGTTGCGCGCGGAAATCGCGCGATCCGGCGGCACCGGCAGCGCGCTGCGGTCGCTGCTGGCCTCGACCCGGGTTGCGTTGCTGCGGATGGAGGCCCGGCGCTCGGCGCGGCAGACGATCGTTAGCCGGACCGCGGGCGAAGTCATGGTCCTTTCCAGGACCGCCGGAGATTTTCTGCCGGCCGGCACGGCCGTCGCACAAATTCGCCGAGCCGGGAACCGGCCGCTTCAGGCGGTGCTGCGGGTCGACCGGCCCACGGCGCAGCGCATCCGGCCCGGCATGGCGGCTACCGTCGAATTTGCGTTGCCCGACGGTGCGACACACCGACTGAACGGCACGGTCGCCGGGGCGGTCGCCAGTCCGCTGCCGGGCTGGCTGGCAGGGCTGAAGCCCGCCGTTCCGCCGTCCCGGCGCCGGATCGACATCCGCCTCGACGGGGCGTCGGACCTCACCGTGCCGGACGGCACAATCTGCCGGATACGGGTTGAACTCGGCAGACGCGCGCCAATCTCGCTCCTCGACCCCGGACGGTCCTGAATGTCGTCGCGCGCCCCGGACGCGTCTGCCAAATCGGGAACGAAGCCTGCCGGGGAACCCGCCGAACGGCGGGGGGACGCCCCCCCCCCCTCCCCCGCCCCGGGACGGCCCAGATGCCCGCCGCCCCCCCGGCACGCGTCGGCAAAAGCGGGACCGAGGCCGTCCGGGGACCCCGCCGAACGGCGGGTGACCACGCCGCTCCTGCTGCAGATGCATGTAACGGAGTGCGGCGCCGCCTGCCTCGGCAGCGTGCTCGCCCATTTCGGGCGCTGGGTGCCGCTCACCGAGCTGCGCGAGAAATGCGAGGTCAGCCGCGACGGCTCGACCGCCGCGGGCATTCTGCGGGCGGCCCGGCATTACGGCCTCGAATGCACGGGCCGGAGCGTCGATCTCAACCAGATCAGGAAGCTGCCGCTGCCGCTGGTTCTGTTCTGGGAATTCAACCACTTTCTCATCCTCGAAGGCTTCGACCGCGGGCATTTCTATCTCAACGATCCTGCCACCGGGCGTCGCAAACTGACGGTCGAAGAGTTTGCAGAAGGCTTTTCGTCGATTGCGCTGCAATTCAATCCCGGGCCGGACTTCCAGAGCGGCGGCGCCCGGCCCAGCATTCTCCGGCAGCTCCCGCTCTGGCTCGCCGGAGCCCGGGGCGTGCTGGCCTACACGGTTGCCTGCGGCGCGATGCTGGCCCTGCTCGCGCTGGTGCTTCCGGCGTCGTTGAGCGTTTTTGTCGACCGGGTGCTCGAAGACAAAGAACCCTGGGGAGCGCTTGTGGCCGGTGTGCTGGCTGCTGCGGCCGTGCTGGTCTACGGCCTCACCTGGCTCAAACAGCGTTGTCTGAAGCGTCTGGCTGTCAGGATTTCCGTCGCCGCCGGCAATCGGTGCGTCTCGCAATTGCTGCGGCTGCCGGTCGAATTTTTCAGCCATCGGCTTGTCGGCGAACTGACAACCCGCATTCTCGCTATCGACAGAATTGCCAGGAGCCTGTCGGACCATTTCCTCGGCCTCCTGGTCGAGCTTGTGATGAGCGCCGTCTTTCTGGCCGTCATGCTGGTTTACGATCCGGTGTTGGGCCTGATCGTATTGGCTCTGGCGGTGATCAACGGCGTACTGGTGCGCACGATCGCGCGCCTCAGGATCGAAAAGGGCCATGCCCTGGGGCGCGAACAGGGGCTTCTGCACGGAGTCGGCATGTTGATGCTGCAGCACGCCGACACGTTGCGGATGACCGCCGCGGACGATCGCTTCTTCTCGCGCTGGGGCGGCCACCAGGCTCGCGAACTGGACGCCTACCAGCGCTACTCCGAACTGGGCTACATCAACACGGCGCTGCCCGGCCTGCTCACGATTTTGAGCAACGTAGCGGTCCTGACCATCGGGGCGACCCAGGTCATGGCGGGCGAAATCACGCTCGGCGTGCTGGTCGGATTCTACATCGTAGCGGCAATGTTCCTGGCGCCTGTCGGGCGTTTCGTCGAGTTCGCCGACAAGTATCAGGCGCTCGAAGTCGACATGCAGGGGCTGGAAGACATCACGAGGTCTTCGGAAGATCCGGGTTTCGCGCGCCGGAACCCGGAGGTGGATTCCATCCCTACGTTCAACGGCCGGCTGCAGCTGGCCGGCCAGGTGGAATTGCGCGGCGTTACATTCGGTTACAATCGGGGCCGGAAGCCCCTGATCGAGGATTTCAACCTGACGATCGGGCCGGGACAGCGGGTCGCGGTGGTCGGGCCGAGCGGCTCCGGAAAGTCGACCCTGTCGCGCCTGGTTTCAGGGGTCTACCAGCCTTGGTCCGGCGAGATCCTGTTCGACGGCCATCCGCGCCACGAAATTCCGGAGGAGGTGCTGCGGCGCTCCGTGTCGATGGTGGACCAGGAAATCGTGCTCTTCTCCGCGACCCTGCGCGAGAACATTACCCTGTGGAATCCGGCGATACCCGACGAAGCGATCATCTCGGCGGCGCGGGACGCATGCATTCACGACGATATCCTCAGCCGGCCGCTCGGATATGCGACGCCGGTGGATGAAGGCGGTGCGAATTTCAGCGGCGGTCAGCGGCAACGGTTCGAGATTGCCCGAGCCCTAGTCGGCAACCCGACCGTGCTGGTTCTGGACGAAGCGACCAGCGCCCTCGATGCCGCCACCGAGGAACTGGTCGACGACGCACTGCGGCGCCGGGGGGTGACCTGCCTGATCGTTGCGCACCGGCTGAGCACGGTTCGGGATTGCGATGAGATCATCGTGCTCGACAAGGGTGTGGAGGTGCAGCGCGGCACCCATGAGGAATTGATCTCCGACGAGGACGGCACCTATTTCAAACTGGTGAGGGCAGGTTGACCCGATGACGCCACCCGAACGCCGTTCGCTCGCCGATCTCGCCGCCCGGGCCGGGCCGCCCGTCGCCTGCGCCGGCAATCTGCCGGTCGATCTGGACGATCCGGATTTCTTCTGTTTCGTCGACCGAGGCGCCGTCGACCTGTTTCTGGTCGAGAAGCGAGACGGCGTGCAGCAATCGGCGCCACAGCACCTGCTGCGCGCCGACGCCGGCCGGCTGTTGCCGGGCGTCGCGCCGCACGACGGGGAAACGACCTTCAGCCTGATCGCAAAGGGTTTGCCCGGCACGGCGATCCGGCGATTGCCGGTTGCCGATCTCGGCGCAGCCCGCCCGGTCGAGTTGGCGGCGCAGGTCGATGCCTGGCTGTCGGACCTTTCGGCCATGCTGGTCCGCGACGTCATGAACCGGCCGCGGCCGGACGCGCTCCTCGCGCCGGGACAGGCTCTGCCGGCGGATCGGCGGACGCTTTCGGCGCGTCGGGGCGTGGTGTGGGTTACCGATCTGACTGCGGGAGCGAGTCTGTACCTCGACCTGATCGACCCGGCGGAGTACGGACCGGACGACGGCGCAACTTCCATTCCGCTAACGTCGACAAGCTGGGTCGCCATGCTGGAACCGGCGCCGTCTGCCGCCCGTGCTTCGGTGACTCTGGCCGAAGAAGGCCTGTTGCTGCCCGCCCTGTTGTCATTCCACGCCGCTGCCTTTGCCCTGGAGCGGCTCAACCGGAAGCTGGCGGTCGTCGACCAGGCAAATCTGGAGCGGGCGCGGGCAACAAGCCGCCGCAGCGATGAGGAAGGCGCCCGGCGGCGCCTGTTCAACCTGTATGACATATCCAAAGAGGGCGGCGCCGACGCCGGCGATTCGGCGCTGCCGGATGCGCTGCGGATCATCGGACAGCGCGAAGGAATCGCGTTCAAGATCCGGCCGCCTTCGAGCCGTTCCGAATCCGCCATCGGCCTGGACGATATTCTCGATGCGTCCGGCGTGCGCGCCCGGCAGGTGCGGCTCAGACGGGAAGACGCGTGGTGGTTCGGCGACAGTAATTCGATGCTGGCCTTTCGAGCGGAGGACGACCGCCCGGTGGCGCTGGTGCCCGGCCTGTCGGGACGCTACCGGGAAGTCGATCCCGTCGGCCGGCGCAGCGCCCGTGTGACGGCGGAACGCGCCGGCAGGCTGCGCTCCGACGCCTGGATGTTCTATCGACCGCTGCCGCCCGGCAGCGCCGAACCCGCCGATCTGTTCAGGATCGCGGGAAAGGGATTGACAGCCGATCTGGCGCGCCTGGTGCTGGCCGGCCTGCCCGGCGGCCTGATCATGCTGCTGCCGGCCCTGGTGCTGGGCCTGGTTGTGGATGACATCATTCCGGGCGGCGATACCGGGCTGCTTTATGCGGCGACCGCGGGGCTGGCGGCCCTGGCGTTGATCGGGGTGGTGCTGCACGTCCTGCAGGGAATGGCGCTGATGCGTCTGGAAGGGCGCACGACATCCCGGCTCGAAGCCGCATTCTGGGACCGATTGCTCCGGCTGCCGCCGGGCATGCTGCACCGCTACCCGGCCGGCGATCTGGCGATGCGGGGCATGACGTTCCAGAATCTCCGCAATGCTGTGCAGGGCGTCGTCGCCAATGCCATCCTGTCGGTTCTTTTCCTGCTGCCGGCTTTTCTGGTTATCTTTTTCTACGATGCCGTGCTGGGCGGCGTGGCCGTGGCCTTCAGCCTTCTGTTCCTGATCGTGACCGCGATCCTCGGACTGCGGCAAGTCTCGCCCCGTGGCCGGATAATCGGCGCCGTCCGCCGGGTGGCCGGCCGGCTTTTCCAGATCGTCAATGGTATTACCAAGCTGCGCGTCGATTGCGCCGAAGGATCGGCCTTTGCCGTTTGGGCGCAGGATTACCGTGCGCAGAAGCAGGCAGAACTTGAACTGGGCAATCTGGAAGAGCATCTGCAGGCCTTCTGCACGGCGCTGCCGTTTCTCGCCGGGGCAGCGCTGCTCTTTGCAGCCGCGTTGCCGGGCCGGGCAGCCATCGGCGTCGGCGATTTCCTGATCGTCTATACCGTGTTCATGGTGTTCCAGACGGCCGTGGCCCGCCTCGGGGATTCTTTCGGCGCGGTCGCCGCCGCCCTGCCGGCCTTCGAGCAGTTTCGGCCCTTCCTCGCCGAAACCCCGGAAGCCAGCGCCGAAGGCGAATCCGTCGAGCATCTTGGCGGCCACATCCTGTTCGACCATGTCTCGTTCCGCTACGACCCCGACGGCCCGCTGATTCTGGACGACGTAACGATCCATGCCCGACCCGGCGAATTCATCGCCATTGCCGGCGAATCCGGGGCCGGCAAGAGCACCCTGTTCCGGCTCGCACTCGGCCTGGATCAGCCGTCCGGCGGCGCGGTGTTTTACGACGGGCGCGATTTGCGGCACCTCAACGTCAAGCAGGTACGCCGCAAGATCGGCGTGGTTCCCCAGGCGGTGCAGCTTCATCCGCAGGACCTGTGGGACAATATCGTTGCCCATCACGAGGGGGTGACGTCCGAGGAAGCGTGGCTGGCGGCCGGGATTGCCGGCGTCGACGACGAAATCAAGGCGATGCCGATGGGCATGTTGACCCCGGTGGGCGCCAGCGCGGCCGTAATGTCAGGCGGCGAGAGCCAGCGCATCATGATCGCCCGGGCGCTGATCCGCAGCCCCCGCATCCTGCTGCTCGACGAGGCGACGAACTGGCTCGACAACGAGAGCCAGTCGAAGGTCATGAATAATCTGGCCGCGCTGACCTCGACCCGGATCGTTATCGCGCACCGCCTGTCCACCCTGCGCCAGGCCGACCGCATTTATGTCATGCAAGCCGGGAGAGTGGTGCAGAGCGGGCCCTTCGAGGACCTTGCCGATACCGAAGGCGCGTTCCGGAATTTGATCCAACGGCAGATCGCCTGAGAGCGTGGCCTGCGGCGGGCCGGGCCCGGTATTGTCATCCCCTGCGGAACCCTCTAATGCCGCTGGCAGCGGAACGATGACGGATCGGGCGTCCGGCCCGGTCCGTTCCCGGAGGATTTGCGGATGACGACACTGCCGATATCACCGGCGCTTTTCGACTTTCTTCGCGAGCTCAAGGCCAACAACGAACGGCCCTGGTTCGAGGCGAACAAGGCGCGCTATCTGAGCGAGGTGCGCGATCCGATGCTCGATTTCATCGCTGCTTTCGCCGAACCGCTGGCGGAAATCAGCCCGCACTTCCGCGCCGACCCGCGGGCCAACGGCGGCTCGTTGTTCCGCATCTACCGCGACACGCGCTTCTCCAAGAACAAGACGCCCTACAAGACCAACGTCGGCGCCCATTTCCGCCACGCCGCCGGCCGGGACGCCCACGCGCCCGGCTTCTATCTCCACCTGGAGCCGGAGGCCTGTTTCGCCGGCTGCGGCGTCTGGCATCCGGACGGGCCGACGCTCGCCGGCATCCGGGACGCCATCGTCGAGCGGGCGGACGAATGGCGGCGCATCACGACCGCCGCCGATTTTACGGGCACGTTCGAGCTGACCGGCGAGTCCCTCAAGCGGCCGCCGCGCGGCTACGATCCCGATCACCCGCTGATCGACGATCTCAAGCGCAAGTCCTTCGTCGCCATCACCCGCTTCTCAGAAACCGATGCGTGCGAAGCCGATTTCCCCGACCGCTTCGCCGCCATCGCCCGCACGGGCTCCGGCTTCATGGCCTTCCTGGCCCGTGCGGTGGGCGTGCCATTTTAGGGAAGGCGCGGGCCGGCTGCGATTTGCAGGCATGAACGTCCAATCCTGAAGCCTGCGTCTTCGGCCCGCTTCGAAATCAACTAATTGTGAAATAGAGTACTCTGTAAATCAGAGTTTATTTGCGCTACATTCTCCGACATCGGAAGACCCGGCTGACGGAGGACGCCATGAGCGTGACCAGGGACGACGCCGCTTCGGCGCTGCACGATATCGACAAGGCGGAACGGCACAGCCTCACACTGTTTCAGTACACCGCGGGCGGCCCCTACCTGCTGCTCTGGGGCGCCATGTGGATCGTCGCCGGCGCGGTCTCGGCGCTCTCGCCCGAAAACACCGGCATCGGATGGGCCGTCGCCGACGCGGTCGGGCTCGCCGGCACCGCCTGGCTTGCCGTCGTCCAGTCCCGCCGCTACGGCAAGGATAGCGGCCGGACCGGAACATACCGCTTTCTCGGCACCGCCGTCGTCCTGGCGGCGTTCATTACGTTGACGCTGACGGTCTTCGCCCCGGTATCCGGCGTCGAAATTCAGACCTTCATCGTCCTGCTGGTTGCAGCGGCCTACGGGCTCGCCGGCTGCTGGTTCGGACTGCGCTTCGCGGTCGTCGGGGCGGCGCTCGCGGGCCTCGCCGTCGGCGCCTTGTTTTATGCGCCGGCCCCCGCGGCCTACATCGTGCCGCTCCTGGGCGGCGGCGCTCTGATTCTGGCCGGCCTGTGGATGCGGTGGACCCGATGAGCGGCGCCGATAAAAGTGGCGCCAGCATGAGCGGTCCCGACGAGATCGTCCACCAGACGACACGCCTCAGGGTGCTGTCGGCGCTGAACGCCCTGCCGCACCGGGAAATGCTCGAATTCGTACGCCTCAAGGCGATCACCGGTGCCACGGACGGCAATCTCGGCGCGCATCTGACGACCCTGGAGAAGGCGGGATACGTGAAGATCGTCAAGGACTTCGCCGGCAAGAAGCCGCGGACGCGCGCCGGCATCACGGGCGCGGGGCGGCGCGCCTTCCAGGACCATGTCGCCTATCTGCGCGGGATTCTGGAAGGCGACGGCGCAAGCGCCTGAAGCATCGAGTAGCCGGAGGAAAGACAATGACCGCCATCCGCAGCCTGTTCGCCGGCGCCCTCGCCTTGTTGTGCCTGGCCGGCCCGATCCCGCCGGCCGGCGCAGCATCGCCGGTCGTGCCGCTCGTGAGCAACCATCAGGCCTGGGACCATCACTGGTTTGTCTGGCTGCCGCGCCACCCGCTCTACGAAAGCGTTGAGATCATGTCGGTCGAAAGGCCCGCCGGCGGTTTTCGCGCCGTATGGGTGTTCTTCACCGAACGCGCCGGCAACAAGCGGCAGATACACTTTCTGGACAACCGGCGGCTCGTCGACGCCTTCGAAGGAAGCCACTACCGGCCGATCGTCTACCGGCGGTCCGGCGCGCCCGGACGGGCGCAGAGCGTTCGGGTTGCGCTGAAAGGCCAGGGCGACGAGTCCATCGAGATTGCCGTCGATCTTGCCGACCGGCCCCTGACCGCGAAGTGGGCCGGCCTGACCGACCAGTCGGGCCACGGCGCCGACACCATAGTTCTTCTGTTCTATCGAGACCGCAATGCGCTTGCGCACAGCAACGAAGTGCGGATCAGCGGCCGCGACTACTCCTTCCGCCCCGGCGGCGATCCGATGGGTAAACACCGGTTCAAGGCGGCCTACAGCGCCGGCATCCAGGTTGCGGTCATTCCGTTCGGCCGCTGGGCCTTCGCGCGTCTCAAAAACGGTTTAAGCGCCCCGG
The DNA here is from genome assembly GCA_002238725.1 of Rhodospirillaceae bacterium bin65. Lineage (GTDB taxonomy): Bacteria > Pseudomonadota > Alphaproteobacteria > Bin65 > Bin65 > Bin65. The sequence goes on along the minus strand of MPMX01000005.1, from coordinate 25,372 downwards.
CGGACGGCATTTCCTTTACGGCTGCAGCGCGGGACGGCGGCTTGCGTCTGCAGGCGCCCGTGCCGGGCTACCGCAACCGGATCACTGTCGATCTGGACGCTGCCGGCGCGTTCGTCGGCTACCAGCACAGCTCGGCAGGGCAAAGGCTGGCGCTCAGCCTGGACGGCGCCCTGCCGCTCGCGCCCGGCGCGCCACAGGCCGCCCGCCGGTTCACCGTCTACATCAAACCGGACAAGGCAGTGGCGCGCGGGCAAGTGGTCTCCGCGCCGGCGGCGGATGGCCGCCGCCTGACCTGGCGCTTTCTCGCGCCGCGCTGGGCGGCGGCCTATCCATTCGAATCGCTCATCCGGCCGAACGGCAGCGGTTACACTCTGACGATCCGCTCGTTGCGGCAGTAGCCGCCCCCGCTCAGAAGTAGCGTTGGAGCAGCCGGTCGCGGGCGCTGGCCGGCACGAGAATGCGGAACAGGCGCGCCAGATACGTCGTGCGGGTCACATAGTAGCGCGCCTTCGGCTTCGGGCTCTCGAGCGCATGGATCAGCTTCGCGGTCACGGCCTCCGGGCCGAGTTCGCCCGGGTCCCGGCGCGGCGCCGGATCGTAGAGACGGGGTTCGAGCACCGCCTCGTAGAAGTCGCGCCAAGCACTGTTTTCCCTGTCGATCCATTTTTCGTAGTGCGGGCGCGATTTCTCGCGGATCGAGGTGCGGATCGGGCCGGGCAGGATGAGCAAGACCTCGATCGGCGTACCGCGCAATTCCAGCCGGAGCGTGTCGGTCAGACCTTCCATGGCGTGCTTGGTCGCCGTGTAGGCGCCGCGGAAGCGCAGATAGGCGAATCCCAGCACCGAGGAGCAGTTGACGATCCGGCCCTGCCCCCGCTCCCGCATGGCGCGGATTGCCTGGCGCGCCAGCTCGTGCGGCCCGAACAGGTTGGCCCGGAAGATCGCCTCCAGCGCGTCGTAGCTGAAATCCTCCGCCGCGCCGGGCAGCGCGTGGGCGCCGTTGTTGAACAGCGCATCGAGCGCGCCGCCGCAGCGGTCGAGCGCTTCCGCCATCGCCGCGTCGATCGAGGCCGGATCGCTATAGTCGAGGCAAAAACTCTCCAGCCCCTCGCCGCGCAGCGCGCCGCAATCCTCCTCACGCCGGCAGGTCGCCAGCACACGCCAGCCGCGGCGATGCAGCGTCCTGGCCGCGTCGAGGCCGATGCCGGACGAGCAGCCGGTGATGAGAACGGTCTTCATGCCGCCGATCCGAAACCGGGCGGGCGCCCGCGGTCAACCGGAAAGTGCCGGCGCGCCTCCGCATACCGCCATTTCCGGCGCTGCCGCATCCGCCATGCCGCCTCTACGCCATGCACGATTTCCCGGAACGGTGTAAGCACCGTTTCAGCAGTCCCGGTCGGCGGGGCGGCATCGTCGCACCCGAGGTTGAATTGAAAACCGACAAACGCCGAGGCGAAGAAGCGTTCATCCATCCGGCCGACCGGGAACCGGAACCGCTCGGGCCGACGCCGAAGCGCCGGCGGGCCCGAACAGCCTTTCCCCATAGGCCGGGCGTCTCGTCCGCCCCGGAGTATTGCCGGTGACGGCGGCCGATGTCGCCATCGTCGGCGGCGGCTTCACCGGGGCTGTTTTCGCGATCCACCTGGCGCGCATGGCCGAGCGGCCGCTCGACATCGCCATCGTCGAACCGCGCAGCCGGCTCGGCCGCGGCGTCGCCTACGATACCGCCGATCCGGATCATCGGCTCAACGCGCCGCTGGCGGTGCATTTCGTCTACCCCGATGCGCCGGATCACCTGCACGCCTGGTATACTGGACGGGGCGGACCGGCGCATGACCCCGGGGCGCCGGATCCGGACGGCAATCTCTACATCCGGCGCGACGACTTCGGGCGCTATGTCGAAGAGCAGCTTCGCGCCCACTTCGCCGCCAACGCCTCCGGCTCGACGATCCGGCATATCCGGTCGCGCGCCGTCGCGGCGCTCCGAACCCCCGGCGGCTACCGGCTGACCCTCAACGGCGGGCAGACGCTCGATGCCGGACTGACGGTCCTTGCCGCCGGCTACGAGCGGCCGCAGACGCCGCCGCCCTTCGACGGCGCGGTCGCCGGTCATCCGGGTTTTCTCGCCGATCCGTGGGATACGGCACGCATCCGGGACATTCCGTCCGATGCCAGGGTTCTCGTACTCGGCATGTCGCAAACGGCGTCGGACGCAATCGCCGTTCTGTTGCAGAACGGGCATTCCGGGCCGATCGCGGCAGTCGCGCGCCATGGCCTGCAGCCCCGGGAAAAGCCGGCGGCGGCTTATGGCCCGCCGCCGGATATCGCGGAACGCATTGCCCGCCCGGTTTCCCTGTTCACGGAGGCGCACGGCCGGCATGCGAGCGTGCGCAGCCTGCTGCGGACGATGCGCGCCGCGGCGCGCCGGGCCGAAGCCGGCGGCGGCAGCTGGTTCGAGCCCTTCGGCGACCTGCGGGATTCGGTCTGGGATATCTGGCCCGCGCTGCCGTTGGAGGAGAAGCGCCGCTTCCTGCGCCATCTGCGGGTCTGGTACGATGTCCACCGCTTCCAGCTGCCGCCCCAGGTCGAGGCCTGCATCGTCGAAGCCGAAGCCGCCGGACAGCTGTCCTTCGAGGCTGCTTCCTGCGTATCGGCCGCACCCGACGGCGACGCTCTTTCCATCACGCTTCGGCGCAGGGGCGGCGAGCGCCACCGCGAACGGTTCGACGCCGTTGTGAACTGCACCGGGCCCGGGATGAGGCCGGACCGGTCGGAAAATCCCCTCGCGAGGGACCTGGTGGCGCGCGGTTATGCGGCGCCCCATCCGGTGGGCATCGGGTTCGGCGTCGACGGCACATGCCGCGCGATCGGCGCCGACGGCCGCCCGGCCGGATCCTTGCGGATCGTCGGCCCGCTGACCTACGGCGCCTTCGCCGACCAACAGGGCGCGCCGTTCATCGCGCTGCGCCTGTGCGCGGTCATGCCGGACATCGTCGCCGCGCTGCGCCGATAACCTCCGCGCCAGCGTCGAGGAGATACCGCACCGGCGATGGACGATCACGGCCGGTCGGCAGGCTCCCGGCCGCGATGCGCGCCGCGGCCCGTATCGGCCCACCGCATTGCAGCAAAGGCGGCGGCGCCGAAGACCGCGAAGGCGGCGATCAGGACGTACATGGTTCCGTCGAAACTCTGACCCACGATCGAGCCGAGGGGCACAGACATGATCGTCGAAGCCGAAGCGACCACCGCCGCGCCCACGCCGGCGATATGGCCGAGAGGCTCCATGGCGAGCGCGTAGAGATTGCCGAAGAGCAATCCGACGCCAAGAAAGACGAGAATCATGTACGCCATGAACAGCCACAGGGGCGGCAGCCCCCCGAAGGCGTAGGCCACCGGCCACGCGATGGCCGATACCAGAATAACGGACACCGCCGCCGTGCCCGCGATCCGGCGCATCCCGAACTTCATGACGAGACGGCCGTTCACGAGCGATGCGCCGCCCAGGGCCAAGGCCAGGACGGCGAAACAGGCCGGAAACAGCGGACCGGTCCGGTAGGCTTCCTGAAAGATCTGCTGGGCGGAACTCAGATAGGCGACGAAGGGCGCGTAGATGCATCCGGCCGCGAGGATGAACCCGAGCGCGGTACGGGTCTTGAGGACCTCTCGGACGGCGCTGCCGATAGCCGCCGGGGTCAGAGGCCGGCGGCGGTCGGCGGGCAGGGTTTCCGGCTGCCGAAGCCCGAACCAGGCGAACGCGATCGCCGCGATGGCCAGGAAGGCGACGAAAATCGCGCGCCAGCCGCCGAGCCACTGGATGCCCTGGCCGAGCGCCGGCGCGACGGTGGGAACGAGAATGAACACGGCCATCGCGAACGACATGAGGCGGGCCATCTGGCGGCCTTCGTAGCGATCGCGCAGCAGGGCGATAATCACGGTGTGCGGGCCGGCGATTCCGATGCCCTGCAGGATGCGGCCGGCGATCATCGCCTCGAAACTTGGGGCGAAGATGCTCGTGAGACATCCGCCCATGAACAGGACGAGACCGGCGTAAATCGCAGGTTTGCGCCCGATGCCGTCCGACAGCGGACCGAACAGGATTTGGCCGATGCCGAGCCCGAGAAAGAGCGCGGTGATGACGTACTGAAGGTCGTTCCGGCGCGGCACCGCGAGATCGCGGCCGATTGCGGGCAGCGCCGGCAGGACCGCATCGATCGCGAGCGCAACCAGCGCCATCAGGAGGGCGACGAGCGGAATGAATTCGCCCAGCGGAAGGGAGGGGCGCAGGGTGGGACCGATGGCCGTCCGGCTCATGCTTCTCCGTTTCGAGGATTTGTCCGGTTGTTTATTTGGGCGGCGGCACGGTTGCGTCCAGCAGATGCCGGCGCCGTGCCCGGTACGGATGCGTCAGGCAAACCGTTGTAGACCGGTGCCTATTGTCGACTCCCCGTAGCCGGGCAGGATCGACACACCGGCTTGCGGATCGGCGTCGAACTGGCGCACCGGCCAACAGCCAGACTGTCCGAACAGGCCGGGACACCCTATTTTAGCGAGCCCGGCGGATCGGGCGATTCAAGATCGCAGACGGATCCGGTTGGGCCAATCCCGTAGAAAACAAGCGGGGAAATGGGGGAAGTATGGTCGAACGTGCACGGCACAGATACAAGGGGCTGCCCGGGAAACACGGGCTCTACGACCCGCGCAACGAACACGATGCGTGCGGGATCGGCTGTGTCGTGAACATAAAGAATCGCAAGAGCCACCGGATCATCGATCAGGGATTGCAGGTTCTCAAGAACCTTACCCATCGCGGCGCGGTTGGCGCCGATCCGCTGGCCGGCGACGGCGCGGGCATCCTCATTCAAATGCCGGACGCCCATCTGCGCGCGGTTTGCGGCGACATCGGGATCGATCTTCCGGAACCGGGCGAATACAGCGTCGGCATGCTGTTCATGCCGCAGGCCGAAAGGCCGCGGGCGGACTGCGTCCAGATCGTCGAGGAGCTTGTCGAGGCGGAAGGACAACACGTCCTGGGCTGGCGCGACGTGCCGGTCGACAATTCCGGACTGGGTGAGAGCGTCCTCCCGACCGAACCGTACGTGCGCCAGATTTTCGTTCGCCGGGGCGACAACTGCGCCGACCGGGATGCATTCGAGCGCAAGCAGTTCGTCATCCGCAAACAGGCGGAGCACCGGATCGACGCCCTGGGCGAGGCTTGCGACGATTTCTACATGTCGTCCTTTTCGTCCCGCACGATCGTCTACAAGGGGATGCTCCTGGCCCACCAGGTCGGCGAATTCTATCTCGACCTCAAGGACGAAAGGATGGTTTCCGCGCTGGCCCTCGTCCACCAGCGGTTTTCCACCAATACCTTCCCGTCCTGGCGGCTGGCGCACCCCTACCGGATGATCTGCCACAACGGCGAGATCAATACGCTGCGCGGCAACATCAACTGGATGGCGGCGCGCCGCCATCTGATGAAGTCCAAGCTCCTTGGCGACGACCTGGAGAAACTCTGGCCGCTGATCACGGAAGGCCAGTCCGATTCGGCGAGCTTCGACAACGCGCTCGAACTCCTGGTGCAGTCCGGCTACTCGCTGGCCCACGCCATGATGATGCTCATTCCCGAGGCGTGGACCGGGAATCCGCTGATGGACGAGCGTCGCCGGGCCTTCTACGAATACCACGCGGCGATCATGGAACCGTGGGACGGGCCGGCGGCCGTGGCGTTTACCGACGGCCGGCAGATCGGCGCGACCCTGGACCGCAACGGGCTGAGGCCCGCGCGCTACGTCATCACCGACGACGACGTGGTGGTGATGGGGTCCGAAGTCGGCGTCCTGCCGATCGACGAGAGCCGCATCGTCAAAAAGTGGCGCCTGCAGCCGGGCAAGATGCTGCTGATCGACCTCGAACAGGGCTGCATCCTCGACGACGACGACATCAAGGCCGAGTTGTCTTCGGTCCAGCCGTATCAGGAATGGCTCGATCGCACCCGGATCGTGCTGGAGGATCTGCCCGCGACGAACGCCCCCGTCGCGCTGCCCAACCGCTTTACGCTGCTCGATCGCCAGCAGGCCTTCGGCTATACGCAGGAAGACCTGAAATTCCTGATGTCCCCGATGGCGTCGACCGGGCAGGAAGCCGTCGGCTCGATGGGCAACGACATCCCGATATCGGCTTTGTCGTCACGTCCCAAGCTGCTCTACTCCTATTTCAAACAGGTGTTCGCCCAGGTCACCAACCCGCCGATCGATCCGATCCGCGAGGAACTGGTGATGTCGCTCCTGTCGCTGATCGGCCCGCGGCCCAACCTCCTCGGTATCGACGATACGACACCGCAAAAGCGTCTCGAAGTCCGCCAGCCCGTCCTGACCAACAAGGGCCTGGAGAAGATCCGCTCGATCGGCGAGATCGCGGATAATGCGTTCAAGACCCTTACCCTCGATCTGACCTATCCCGCCGAGCACGGCGCCGAGGGCATGCGCCCTGCGCTCGATTCGGTGTGCGCACAGGCCGAGAAGGCGTGCCAGGAAGGCTACAACATCCTGGTGCTGAGCGACCGTGCGATCTCCGAGGACAGGATCGCCATACCGGCGCTGTTGGGCACGTCGGCGGCTCACCATCATCTGGTGAGAAAAGGGCTCCGGACCCTCCTCGGACTGGTCGTCGAGACCGGCGAGGCGCGCGAAGTCCATCATTTCTGCACGCTGGCCGGCTACGGTGCCGAGGCGATCAATCCCTATCTCGCTTTTGAGACCCTTTCGGCAATGCGCGACGACCTGCCGGAGAAACTGACCGACCGCCAGCTTTACCGGCGCTACATCAAGGCGGTCGACAAGGGCATCCTGAAAGTGATGTCCAAGATGGGCATCTCGACCTACCAGTCCTATTGCGGCGCGCAGATCTTCGACGCGGTCGGCTTGGCCGAAGACTTCGTCGAACAGTGTTTCACAGGCACGGCGAGCACCATCGGGGGAATCGGACTGGCGGAGGTCGCGCGCGAAACCGTCGAGCGTCATAAGCTGGCCTACGGCGACGCGCCGGTCTATCGCAATGCGCTCGATGTCGGCGGCGAATACGCCTACCGCCTGCGCGGCGAAGAACATTACTGGACGCCCGAAACAGTGATGAATCTGCAGCATGCCGTGCGCGGTGAGGTGCCCGAAAAATACCGCGCTTTCGCCAAGCAGGTGAACGATCAGGATCACCGGATGATGACCGTCCGGGGCCTGTTCGAACTTATTCCGGCCGAAACGCCGGTGCCCCTCGACGAGGTCGAACCGGCGAGCGAAATCGTCAAACGCTTCTCGACGGGCGCGATGTCCTTCGGCTCGATCTCGCGCGAGGCGCATTCGACCCTCGCCATCGCCATGAACCGGATCGGCGGCAAGTCGAACACCGGCGAGGGCGGCGAGGAGCCGGACCGGTTCCGGCCAATGCCCAACGGCGATTCGATGCGTTCGGCCATCAAACAGGTCGCCTCGGGCCGCTTCGGCGTGACCGCCGAGTATCTCGCCAATTCAGACATGATGCAGATCAAGATGGCCCAGGGCGCGAAGCCCGGCGAGGGCGGTCAGCTGCCGGGTCACAAGGTGAATGCCGTCATCGCCAAGGTGCGCCATTCGACGCCGGGTGTCGGCCTGATCTCGCCGCCGCCCCATCACGACATCTACTCGATCGAGGATCTCGCCCAGCTCATCTTCGACCTGAAAAACACCAATCCGGAAGCCGACGTTTCCGTGAAACTGGTCTCGGAGGTCGGGGTCGGAACAGTGGCGGCGGGGGTTTCCAAGGCGCGGTCGGATCATGTGACCATTTCGGGATTCGAGGGCGGCACCGGCGCCAGCCCGCTGACATCGATCTCCCATGCCGGTTCGCCGTGGGAAATCGGGCTCGCGGAAACGCACCAGACGCTCGTGCTCAACCGGCTGCGCGGCCGCATCGCGGTCCAGGTCGATGGCGGCATCCGGACGGGCCGGGACGTCGTCGTCGGCGCGCTCCTGGGCGCAGACGAATTCGGGTTTTCCACCGCGCCGCTGATCGCCGCGGGCTGCATCATGATGCGCAAGTGTCATCTCAACACCTGCCCCGTGGGCGTCGCAACCCAGGATCCGGAGTTGCGCCGGCGCTTCACCGGCACGCCGGAGCATGTGATCAACTATTTCTTCTTCGTCGCCGAAGAGGTGCGGGAGCTGATGGCGCAGATCGGCTATCGGACCTTCCACGATATGATCGGCGAATCGCAGCGGCTCGACCAGCGCCGCGCGATCGAACACTACAAGGCCAAGGGTATCGACCTGTCGCGGATCCTCGCCAAGCCACAAGCCGCGCCCGGCGTCGCGACCCATAACAGCGAGCGCCAGAACCACAATCTGGAAAATGTCCTCGACCGCAAACTGATCGAGCAGGCGCAGCCCGCGCTGGCCAGGCGCCAGCCGGTTCGCATCGACATGCCGATCCGCAATATCGACCGCACCGTCGGCGCCATGCTGTCGGGCGAGGTCGCGAAGAAGTACGGCCACGCCGGCCTGCCCGAGGACACGATCGGCGCGACTTTCCGGGGCACCGCCGGCCAGAGCTTCGGGGCCTTTCTCGCCCACGGAATCTCGTTCGAGCTGATCGGCGAAGCCAACGACTATACCGGCAAGGGCCTGTCGGGCGGCCGCCTGGTGGTTTATCCGCCGACCGACAGCGCGGTCGTCGCCGAGGAAAGCATCGTCATCGGCAATACCGTGCTCTACGGCGCGATCGCCGGAGAATGCTATTTCCGGGGGGTCGCGGGCGAGCGTTTCGCGGTGCGCAATTCCGGCGCCGTCGCGGTGATCGAGGGCGTCGGCGACCATGGCTGCGAATACATGACCGGGGGCGTCATCGTGTGCCTCGGGCATACCGGGCGAAACTTCGCCGCCGGGATGAGCGGCGGTATCGCCTATGTTCTGGACGAGGAAGGCGACTTCGAGCGCCGCTGCAACCTGGCGATGGTCGAACTCGAACCGATCAAGGCGGAGGACGATTCGCTCGAACGCCTGGCGCACCAGGGCGGAGACCTCGAAGCCCACGGGCTGGTCGACGTCATGCGCGACATGACCCGCTTCGATGCCGAACGCCTGCACCAGCTGATCGAGAAACACGTCCACTACACCAACTCGGCGCGGGGCAGGCTGATTCTCGATAACTGGGATGCCTATCTGCCGCAATTCGTCAAGGTGATGCCGGTCGACTATTACCGCGCCCTCATGGAAATGGAGCTGGCGCAACCTGCCGATTCCGCCGACCTCGTGGCGGAGAGCCGCTGAGTCATGGGCAAGGTTACGGGCTTTCTGGAAATCGACCGGCTCGAGCAGCGGTATACGCCGGTCGGCGACCGGATCCGGCATTTCCGCGAGTTCCTGGTTCCGCTGGACAAGAACACGTTGATGCAGCAAGGCGCGCGCTGCATGGATTGCGGCATCCCGTATTGCCACACTGGCTGCCCGGTCAACAACATCATCCCCGACTGGAACGACCTCGTTTACCGCGACCAGTGGCACACAGCACTGGAAGTGCTGCACTCGACCAACAATTTTCCCGAATTCACCGGCCGTATCTGCCCGGCGCCGTGCGAGGAGGCGTGCACGCTCAACATCGATGACGCTCCGGTAACCATCAAGACCATCGAGTGCGCGATCGCCGACCACGGCTGGGAGGAAGGGTGGATAGTTCCGGACCCCCCTGCGGCCGGGACCGGCAAACGAGTCGCCATCGTCGGATCGGGCCCCGCCGGGATGGCCTGTGCGCAGCAACTGGCCCGTGCCGGCCACGACGTTACGCTGTTTGAAAAGCACGCCAAACCGGGCGGATTGCTCCGATACGGCATTCCCGATTTCAAGATGGAAAAGCACTATATCGACCGGCGCGTCAGCCAGATGGAGGCTGAAGGCGTCACGTTCCGCAATGGCGTGAATGTCGGTGTCGATATTCCGGCCGGGCAACTCACGCACGACTATGACGCCGTGGTGCTGGCGGGCGGGGCGGAGAAGGCGCGCGACCTGCCGGTAAAGGGAAGTGATTTGCGCGGTGTCGAATTCGCCATGGATTTCCTGCCGCAGCAGAACCGGCGCATCAGCGGGGAGCCCCTTGGCGACGGAGAGGAAATTCTGGCCCGCGGCAAGCATGTCGTGGTGATCGGCGGCGGCGATACCGGCTCGGACTGCATCGGGACGTCGTTCCGCCAGGGCGCGGTCTCGGTAACGCAGCTCGAAATTCTGCCCATGCCGCCCGAGGAACCCGACAAGGCGGTCACCTGGCCCCTGTGGCCGCTCCGGCTGCGCACATCCTCGTCGCAGGCGGAAGGCGCCCAGCGCGATTGGAGCGTCGCCACCAAGGGCCTTTCAGGCGCCGGCGGGGAGGTCTCCACGCTTCACGCTGTCCGGCTGGATGAGAATCTGAAGCAAGTCCCCGGAACCGAGTTCGAACTGAAGGCGGAACTCGTGTTGCTGGCGATGGGGTTCGTCCATCCGGTCCATGAGGGCATGATCGAGGAATTGGGAATCGAACTCGACGCGCGCGGCAACGTTCACGCCGATACCGAGAGATACGCCACGTCGTTGCCCAACGTGTTTGCGGCGGGCGACATGCGCCGGGGCCAGTCGCTGGTGGTCTGGGCGATCCGCGAAGGCCGGCAATGCGCCTGGGCCGTGGACGAGTTCCTGATGGGGGAGTCGTCGCTGCCGCGCTAAGGCGGAGACAGCGTCGCGCCGATCGGCGGCGGCCGGTTGCAACAAGCGGCAGACGCGCCTAGGCAGCAGGGCGATCCCCGGGAGCGCCGGTCCCGGCAGACAGCAGCAGGAAGGTCACGTTGTCCTGGCCGGGAGAGGCAGCGGCGCGTACGGCGGAATCCAGGGCGTCGGCCGCAGCTTCCACGCTGCCGCCCGCCGCACCGAGCGCGCGCGCGATCTCTTCCTCGGCGAGGGTTTCGAGGCCGTCGCTGGCGATCAGCAGATAGTCACCCGGCGCGAGGCGGCAGGGGCGGGACGCGCAATCGACCGATTCCGCCGGACTGCCGGTGACCGCCGAGCGCAGCATGTTGCGCCGCCAGTCGCGCCGCGCGGCGTCCGGCGACAGGTCGCCCCTCTGGACGAGGCGCTCCAGGACCGGCGCCATCGAATGATCCGCGTTCAGCCGTTCCAGCGTTCCGGCGGAATAGAGCCACATCGGCGAATCGCCCACGCTCAGCCATTCCAGGCCGCGCCCGTCGTAGAGTGCGGCGACGACGGTTGTGCCCATGCCGCTGAGCTGCGGTTCGGCGATCTCCCGTTCGCGCAAGGTGGCGGTGGCGGTGGCCAGACATTCGCGAAACCGGGCGCCAGGCGAGCCGCAAGACTCCGGAAATTCGCGTGCGAACGCGTCGACCGCGGTGCGGCTCGCTATTGCCCCGCCCGCTGCGCCGCCCATGCCGTCGGCAAGAATCATAAGAAGCGCAGCCGCCTCTCCGCCCTCCGCCGTGTCGACTTCCAGCGTTGCGAACGAGTCCTCCTGATAGGGGCGCGCGCCCTGCCATTGTCTGCAGGCCAACGGCCACCGGACGCTTCCTGAAGGCGCTGCCATCGTTTGTCCTGACGCGATGCCGTTCATCGATTCGCGAGCTCCGGGAACCGGCATTGCGGGTCGTCGAACGAAACGTTGGCTGTATCGTCCCGGCAATTCCAATGCCCTGCGAGCTTTGAGGATAATCGAAGGCCGGGTGCTTTGTCAGCGCCGCCGGCGGGTCCGGCGCGGTCCATTGACAGACGGGTACCGGCCCGCCCACCATCGCATCGGTTGGAAACCGAAGAGAGCGCCTTAGCCATGGCCGACGATCGTCCCACCCAGGCCGAAAAGGCCGAGCGGTTCCATGCCCTGCACCGCGGTGCGGAACCCTTCATCCTCGGCAACGCGTTCGATGCCGGCTCGGCCCGCATCCTGGCCGGCCTGGGGTTCGAAGCGCTTGCGACGACCAGCGGCGGCTTTGCCGGCACGCTGGGCCGGTGCGACGGCGAGGTCACACGCGAGGAGGCCCTGGACCATTCGCGCGCCGTCGCGGACGCGGTCGACCTGCCGGTTTCGGGCGATCTGGAGAACGGCTTCGGCCACGAGCCCGAGGCCGCGGCGCAGACCGTGGCGCTGGCGGCCGAAGCGGGCCTGGTCGGGTGCTCGATCGAGGACTACACCGGCGACCCGGACAACCCGTTCTACGAACCCACTCTGGCTGCGGAACGAATCGCCGCGGCGGCCGAAGCCGCCCGGTCGGTCGGCTTCCGTTTCACGCTGACCGCGCGGTCCGAGTGTTTCATCCGCGGTCGTCCGGACCTCGACGAGGTCGTCGCGCGGCTGCAGGCCTACGAACGCGCCGGGGCCGATGTCCTGATGGCGCCCGCGCTGCCGGACATCGCGGCGCTGGGCGCGGTGTGCCGAGCCGTGTCGAAACCGGTCAACTTCATGGTCGGCGTCGGGGGCAGATCGTTTCCCGTGGCCGATGCCGCAGCCGCCGGGGCGAAGCGCATCAGCCTCGCGACTTCGCTGTACCGCGCGGCGATGACCGGGATGGCCGCAGCGGCAACCGAAGCGCTGGAGAAGGGCACCTTCTCCTATGTCGACAGCGCGATGCCGACGCCGGATATCGCCCGCTTCATGCGCCGGTAGGCAGGGAATCGGCCGATGCCGGGCAAGATCTCCCTGTTCGACCGCGCCATGCCCGTGCTCGCTTCGCCGAACATCGCGGCCTCGCTCGACTTTTTCGCCAAGCTCGGTTTCGAAACACACGGTTTCGGCGACGGCAACTATGGCATCGCCGTCCGCGAGCATATCGAGATCCATTTCTGGCTGTGCACGGACAGGCACGTCGCCGAAAACACCTCCTGCTACGTCCGCGTGAACGACATTCACGCGCTGCGCGCGGATTTCGCCGGGCGCATCGAAGTGGGCGACGTCGCCGAAACGCCGTGGGGCATGGACGAGTTGTATGTCCACGACCCGGGCGGCAGCCTGTTGAAGTTCGGTCAGGTGACGGGCAGGATCGTCGAGGCGGACGCCGTGCAGGAAGCGCCTTCGGACTGAACGGACGCACCCTATGCCGCCGCGCGGGCCTTGCCGACGCGGGGCACGGACCGCCGGTGGCCCGCCATGCGTCTGCGTTTCGAGCCTCGCAAGGCGAGATTTCCCCCGATGCGCCTTGTATCGTAATGTTTGGCGGGCACAGGGCACGCGACGTGCCGGCCGGACGACAGCCCGGCCATCCATCGAACCCAAGGAGGCCGAACAATGCAGATCATCAAGCGTGGCGAGGTGACCAAATACGCGTTCGATGCGCGGGACGAGCCCGTGCTCCGCGTCAAGCAGGAGGAGTCCTTCCAGATCGAGACCGACGATGCGCTGTCCGGCCTGATCGAGGATGACAGCGACAATCCGAAGGTGCACCAGTTCGTCGGCGATGCGCATGTCGATGCGCTGAACGCGGCATGGCCCCCGAAGTACAACCCCGTCGTCGGCCCGATCTATGTCGAAGGCTGCGAAGCCGGCGACGTCCTCGCGGTGAATCTCGAATTCATCGATCCGTGGCGCTACGGCTTCTCGGGCATCCTGCCCGGCATTGGGCCCTATGGCGAGTCGACGCGCTGGGGCGGACAGTGCGCGGAGCCGCGGGTCCAGGTCATCGAGCACCTGCCCGGACCGAGCGGCAAGACCCGGGACGGCAAGGGCAAGTATTCCGACAAGCTGACCTGGGACCTGGAGCCGTTCTGCGGGACGCTGGCGACTGCGCCCGAGCGCGAGGTCTTCACCTCGCTGCTGGGCCAGGGCCCGTTCGGCGGCAACATCGACTGCCGGGACGTCGCGCCCGGCCACACGATCCTGCTCAATTCTTACCACGAGGGAGGTTTGCTCTACATCGGCGACATCCACGGCGGACAGGGCGATACGGAATTCACCGGCATCGCCGATGAGACGCGCGCGACCGTGCAGCTCAACTGCAGCGTCATCAAGAACAAGCGCCAGCCCACGGTCCGGATCGACAAGCCGGAGAGCATCGTCGCGGTCGGCATCAACCTGCCGATGGAGCATGCCGTCTACGACGCCTGCGCCAACATGATCGACTGGCTGAGCGAGGACTACGGCGTCAAGCCGCAGGACACCTACATCCGCATGTCCTGCGACCCGGCCTTCCGCATCCGGACCTACCAGATGGTGCGCGCCATCACCATCCAGCACGTCGTCGGGGCGGAATATCCCAAGCACCGGCTGAGCCCTGCCTTCTAGCTGAGGCGCCGGCTTCGGACACCGCCCGGCGATTTCGCCGGCATACGACCCACGGACAACACGATGAAAGGAAACGGACAATGGATCTCGGATTGAACGGCAAGGTGGCCGCCGTGACGGCCTCCAGCCTCGGCCTCGGCCAGGCGATTGCGATGGAGTTTGCTCAGGAGGGCGCCAGCGTCTCGATCTGCGCGCGCCGCCAGGGACCGCTCGACGAGACGAAGGCGGCCATCGAGGCGGCCGGCGGCGCGGTATTTTCGTGCGTCGCCGACATGAGCAAGCGCGAGGATGTCGAACGCTTCGTCAACGATACCGCTGCGCATTTCGGGCGCCTGGACATTCTCGTCAACAATGCCGGCGACGCCGCGGTCGGCCGGACTATCGAGGACCCGGACGAGGTCTGGGAGCAGACCTACGACATCAATCTCTGGAGCGCGGTCCGGGCGACGCGCGCCGCGGTGCCCCTGATCCGCGAGCAGGGCGGCGGCTCGATCGTCAACGTCGCCTCGGTGAGCGGACACAGCGGCCTCGGCGGCATGGCGGACTACAACTCGGCCAAGGCGGCGATGCTCGCGATGACCAAGACCCTGGCCCAGGACCTGGCGGGCGACGGCATCCGGGTGAACGCGGTCAACCCGGCCCTCATCCACACCCCGTTGTGGGAGCGCATCGCGGAAGACGCCTTCGTCGGCACGGCCGGGGAGAATGTCGACGAGGTGTTCAGCAACCTCGCCGGTCAGCTCCTCCTGATCGATCGCTACGGACGGCCGGACGAGGTCGCGGGCGTCGTCGCATTCCTCGCATCCCAGCGGGCGAGCTTCGTGACCGGCGCCTGCTGGAATGTCGACGGCGGCTTCACGAAGTTCCTGACCTGAACGGTTCCAGGCGCCGCCGCGGGCAATCCGTACGGTACGCACAGGTTTCCACGGCGCCGTTCGTCATGGCCCGTACAGTTCGAACTTCGACCGGCAGGCGGGATCGTCTTTGGCGTGGCTGGCGAACGCCGATCGGCATGCCAATGCATTGACATTGATACAATCGGGGCGGTCAAAAGGGGCGCGCCGGATAACCTGCGGGGAGCGCACGATGTCCGAATTCCACTACAAGTCGGCCACCGAGCTGATGTCGCTGCTCGATGCGCGGGAGATCGGCGCCCGGGAACTGCTCGATCATTTTCTCGATCGCGTCGAACGGCACAACCCGGCGATCAACGCGATCGTCTGGCAGGACGCCGGGCGCGCGCGGGCGGAAGCCGACGCCTCGGACCGGCGCCGCGCGGCGGGCGAGGACACCGGCCCGCTGGACGGCCTGCCGGTCACCGTGAAGGAAAGCTACGATCTGGCGGGCGCGCCCACGACCTGGGGCGTTCCGGAATACAGGGACAATATCGCAGAGACGGACTCGGCTGTGGTCGAGAAGTATCGCGGCGCCGGCGCCGTGGTCTTCGGCAAGACGAACGTCCCGTTCATGCTCGCGGACTGGCAGAGCTTCAACGCGATCTACGGTACCTGCAACAATCCGTGGGACCTTGGCCGTACGCCGGGCGGCTCCTCCGGCGGATCGGCAGCGGCGCTCGCCGCAGGGCTGACGGGCCTGGACGCCGGCTCGGATATCGGCGCCTCGATCCGCAACCCGGCACACTATTGCGGCGTCTTCGGCCACAAGCCGACCTGGGAGATCGTCTCGGACCGCGGCCAGGCCTTGCCGGGAAACATTGCCCCGACAGACATCGCCGTCGTCGGCCCGCTGGCGCGGTCGGCGGCGGACCTGAAGCTGGCCTTCGGCCTTCTGGCCGGCGCCGACGGCCCGGCCACGCGGGGATGGCGGCTGGCGCTGCCGGGTCCGCGCAGGCAAAGCCTGCAGGACTACCGCATCGGCGTCCTGTTGAGCGATCCGCAGGCGGAGGTCGCGCAATCCTGCCAGGACGCCATCGCCGCCCTCGCGCGCTGGCTGGAAAGCGAAGGCGCGACGGTCGAGATAGGCGCCAAGCCCGACTTCCCGGCGGAAGAGGCGATGGAGGTCTACACGATGCTGCTGCGCGCCGAGACGTCCAAGCCGATGAGTGACGAAATGATGGCGCAGGCGCGCGAGGATCTGAGCCGCCTTCCGGAGGACGCGATCCCCTACCGCCGCCGGATGCTGGAAGCCCAGACCATGCTGCACCGGGACTGGCTGAAATGGAACGAGCGCCGCTACGCGCTGATGGCCGGCTGGGAAGAATGGTTCGAGACTTACGATTTGCTGCTCTGCCCGGCCGCATCCTCGCCGGCCTTCCCGCACGACCGGGCGGGCGAGCGCCATGACCGGACGATTACCGTCAACGGCAAGATCCAGCCGGTTGTCGATCAGCTCTTCTGGGCCGGCTACAGTTGCGGCTATTACCTGCCCGCGACTGTCGCCCCGATCGGGCTGGCGGACGGGCTGCCCGTCGGCATCCAGATCGTCGGGCGCCAGTATGACGATCTGACCTGCCTGCACATGGCCGGGCTGATCGAGGAGGGCTACTACCGCTTCACGCCGCCGCCGGGGTATTGACCGCGCCGGCCGCGGCGATGCGGCGTCCGCGCTCCGAAAGGCGGTTGCCGATGTCCCGACGCAAGACAGCCGCGCCGATTCCGCCGCCGGACTGTCCGACGAACCGAGGCGACCTCAGGCAATTCGCCGCCCGGTTCTTGTGACACCAGGCTACATCTTCGCAACCGGCAGTTCAGACTTTCGAGAAATCCGGGCACCACTTCAGGATGCCGTCCCTGTAGCTCTCCTTGTCTTGAAAAGCCGCCGCCCAGCGCGAGATGCTCGGGTAGTTTTCGAACGGATAACCACATCCATAGAGGACGAAATGCAGGGGGATCCAGGAAATATCAGCCAGGGTGAATCGATCGCCCATAATCCAATTACAATCCCGTAAGGCGTTCTCGAGTTTGGTGAAGCACTCCTCAAGTATTTCGTGCGCCCTGGCGATATCCTTCTCACCAAACTCACTGCCCCCGGCATGCTTTGCGTGAAACGATTTCAGCTCCACGTTCTTCTGAAGCTCATCGTATTTTTTCTGTTCTTCGGCGGTCTTCTTCAACTTCTTCTGCATCTTGGTCGCGTAGACATACGGCTTGACTGCCGGCACATGGATCGATGCAGCGAGACGCAGCCATTCGAGCATCCCGTCTTCATTGCCTGCCGCACGCAGCGAGGGTTCAGGGTAGGTTTCGTCGAGATAGTCGATGATATCGTTGGACTCGATATGGACGACGCCGTTGTCGATCAGGGTTGGCACCAAACCGTTCGGATTGATGCCAAAGTACGCGTCCGAAATGTTTTCTTTCAGCTTCAGGTCGAGGTGATGACTGGTCCACGGCAAACCTTTCTCGACCAGCGTCATGCGGACTCGCATCGAGCAGTTCGAGATATCGCCGTGGTATAGGTGTATTCCCTCAAATGTTTCCACGGATTTGTTGGTTGGAACAATAACTGCCATAGGACGTTTCTGTGTCGATTTTGAGTAACAGATTCAGAAGATTGCACCCTTAATCGAGCGAAGGCACGATTCCTGGGCCGATAGTTTGGGGCGCAGGCGATCAGGCTGTCAATCGGCGTTCAATCTGACGGAAGGGACGCCTCCCCGGCCGGGCCGGACCTGGCAGCCAGCACCACCGCTTCCCCGGCCCGCCGCCCGCTTCGGGACGACGCGCCGGAGACAGGGCACTGGCCCCATTCCAGAGGAATTGCAATAAAATGTCTTGTTCCGGTGCGCCCGCCCCGTTTTCGCCGCCATTCGCTATGAAAGACCGTTCTATATTCCGTGTATTTTTCTCGGGCTGACGGAATAAAGGCCGCCGGAACGTTATATATTGCGATTATCGGCCGGTCCCGTTGTCAGCCGTCGCCGGGCCTTGCCATGCGGTATCCGACGCCGCGCAGGTTGAATATCCAGGTCGGTCTCTGGGCGTCCTCGCCGAGCTTCGCGCGGAGCTTCTTGACGAAGTTGCGCACCAGGTCGACGTTGCCCGTCTCGCGCCCGTTCCAGACCCTGCGCAGCAGGGCCTCGTAGGTCACCACCCGCCCTGCTTCGAGCGAGAGCACGCGCAGCAGATCGAACTCCGTTGCGGTCAGCTCGATTTCGCGTCCGCCCACCGTCACCCGGCGCTCTTCGTAGTGGATGGCGAGCCCGCCGAGATCGAAGGGCGCCGGCCGGGCGACGCGGCGCAGCGCAGCGCCCACCCGGGCGATGAGCTCGGTCGGCGAGAAAGGCTTGACGATATAGTCGGCGGCGCCCGCCTGCAGGGCTTCGGCGATGGTCTCGTCGCGGCCGTAGGCGGAGATGAAGACCACCGGCAGATCGCCGAGTTCGGGAACCTTGCGCATCAGCTCGATGCCGTCGGTACCCGGCAGCATCAGGTCGAGCAGGACCAGGTGAGGCTTCTCGGTGCGGATGATATGGGATATCTCCGCGTGATCGCCCGTCACCAGCGCTGTGTATCCGGCCCGGGTGAGCGCGTCGCGCACGAAGCGCAGCGTCTGCGGGTCGTCGTCGACCACCAGGATGGGCACGGGCTCGCGCGCTTCCGGGCTCGCGCCGGGCGGGCGAGGGCGGGCGGGCGCGCTCCGTTCGATATCCTCGGCCACCGGGACGGTGAAGGTAAAGCGCGCGCCCTGGCCGGCGCCGGCGCTCTCGGCCCGGATGCGCCCGCCGTGCGCCTCCACCAGCCCCCTGCAGATGACGAGCCCGAGGCCCGTTCCCGCGATCGCCCGCTCGCCGCTGGCGTTGGCGTATTTGCGGAACAACTGCGGCAGCAGATCGGGCGCAATGCCCTTGCCCTCGTCGGAGACCGAGATTGCGACGTGGACGCTGTCGCGCTCGGCCGAGATCCGGATCGGGACGGAATCCGGAGAGTGCCGCGCCGCGTTGGCGAGCAGGTTGTTCAGCACCTGCGCGATGCGCCGGCGGTCGGCCATCACGAGCGGCAGGTCCGGCGGCAGGTCGATGAGCACGCTGTGCCGGGCGCCGCCGGACAAGAACGTGTTGCGCGCCCGGTCCACCAGCGCGGCGACCTCCGAGGGCTCGGGCGCGACCGACAGCGTGCCAGCCTCGATGCGGCCCGCGTCGAGCAGGTCGCCGATCAGGGCGCGCATGTGGTCGGTCTGGTCATGGATGATGCGGTGGAACTCGTGCTGCTCGGCCGCATCGATCTCCGCCGAGGATTCCAGCAGGGTGACGGCCGAACCCTTGATGGCGGTGAGCGGCGCGCGCAACTCGTGGCTCACCAGGCCGAGGAACTCGGCGCGCAAGCGCTCCAGCTCCTGCAGCGGCGCCAGGTCCTGCATGGTGACCACCACCGAGACGGTCTCGCTGTCGTCGGCACGGATCGGGGTCGCGTTGAGCAGCACGGTGACGCTGCGCCCGTCCGGGACCGAGAGCACGACTTCTTCGGCATGCGCCGCCTTGCCGGTGCGCAGCAGCTCCGCGAGGGGGGACTCGCTCAGTGAGACCTCGCGGCCGTCGGCGCGGCGGAAGGTAAGGACCTCCAGCAGCTCCTCGACGGGGCGGCCCGCCGTGCGCAGGCCCTCCATGATCCGCCGCGCCTCGCGGTTGAACGACACCGGGCGGCCGGTCCGGGCATCGAACACAATGACGCCGACCGGGGAGATCTCGATCAGGGCTTCGAGATCGGACCGTGCGCGGCGCTCGTCGCGGTGGGTGCGGGCGTTGGCAACCGCGGCCGCCGCCTGCGCGGCGAACAGTACCAGCACCTCCTCGTCCTCGTCGGTGAACTCCGGCCCCGTCTCCTTCTCGCCGAGGAAGAAGTTGCCGACCTGCACGCCGCGGTGGCGCATCGGTGCGCCCTGGAAGGTGTCGATGATCACCCCGTCGGTGGAAAAGCCGAGCCCGGCAACGTAGGAGCGCATGTCCGACAACCGCATCGGCGTGGGCAGATCGCGCAGCACCTCGAAGATGTTCATGCTGTCCGTCCACGCCACGACCTGCCGTTCCTCCTCGGGCGAGAAGCCGGAGAGGACGGCATCTTCCAATTGCCCGGTGGCATTGACGGTTGTGATGACGCCGTAGCGGGCGCCGGTCAGCGCGCGGGCGGCCTCGACGGTCTCGCGCAGCACGGTGTCGACGTCGAGGCTCGCGCTGATGCGCAGGATGGCCCCGGTGAGCGCGGAATTGCGTTCGCGCAGGGCCTCGATCTCCTGGCCCCGGTCTCCGGCCTTGCTCATATGGGTGTTCCTCCCCGGATCCGGACCTCTACGGCCTCCGGTCGTCCCGTGCCGGCGTGCTCGAGGGCGCGGCCCGGGACGGTTGCGAACCGGCCGTGCCGGCGATTCGGCCAAGGCATGGCCGATCCTCTGGGGTTATTACACGAACGCTACCGTCATGATCAGTTGATTACGCACAGTTTATTGCAATTCCTTTCGGGAGGTCCACTTCCGTGGCGAAGCCGCAAGCGACGACCTTCCGGTGCGTTCCCTCGGGGCCGGCGGTCGCGTCGATGCCGCAGCGCGCGTGGGCGCGCGCCGTGCCGGGCGCTTCTCCCAGGAGCCCGATGAGACCGGGGCCGGCGCTGACGGTGGGTTCGCGGCGCCGGGCGCGGAGATGGGCCCTCTCCGGGTCATGGCTTCCCGCGCCGGACTCCCGGCGCCGCCTGACGACCCCCGCTCCGCGAAACCGGCACGGGACGCGATTCGCAGACCGGCGACCGGATCCTGATAGTTACGGAAAAAATAGTAAAACGTCCAATATCGATACGCACATGTTATTGAAATTCAGTTAAAATAGTACCGTTTATTCAACAAATATCATGAATATCACATACGCGGAGGTATGCCATGAAATCTCAATTCCACGGTCCTTCGCCGAAACTCCCGCGCCGGGGCGGGACACGGCGCGCCGCCGGCTCTCGGATCGGTGTCGGGGACAGGCCGGGGACAGGCGCGGGTGACCTTCCACAGCACCTTTCCGACGACGTGGACCTCGTCGGCCGGGTAGTCGGGATGGGGGGAGACGAGGCGCAGCGTTCCTTGGCGTGCGCGCAGGGCCTCGATCTCGCGCTCGGGTCCGGCGGGGTCGGTCACTGGTTTCTCCTTCGTGGAACCGGAACGGGCCGCCGGCCGGTCAAGGTCTCGACCGCCCCCGCGGGGGTGTTCGACCGTCGCAGGATGAATTCGACCCGGAAGTTATGATTCAGCCGCTATTTAGTCACCTGCGCGGATGGTTCAGGGGATGAAAATCACGGATTCACAGTCGTTCACCGGGATGGGCGGTAGCCTGCCCTCCGCGATCAGGGGTTTGCCGTCAAGTGCCGATTGGAACGGACTCCCGGCGCGGCCCGGAAGTGCGGTCGACTGGAGGTCGACTGGAATGCCGACCCGTGCGGGGCTACGAGGGGGTGGGCCGATGGCGTCGGCGCTAGTTGAAAATACTATTCTCGATGACGCTTGTGGTTGTTTGATTGGAGCCGGGAGCCAGGTTGCGTCCGGGCGATGCGCTCCGACATCCACCGCATTGCTGCCGCACGGCTGACGCCATGGGCCGCGCCGACCGCGCCCGCCGGGAGCGCCATTCCCGCCGCCTGACCTCCCGCCTGCGCCGTGCAGCGGCGGGGGTTGCTTCATCCGTTCCGGGCTTGCTGCGGCGTCCCGCGCGCGCTGTGTCGCTGCTGGCGCCGCTGGCGCTGCTGCTGACGGCGCTCGCCTTCGCCGCGCAGGCGCAGACGACGGTCAAGCTGGTCGGCAACACCTCGCAGAGCGCCGTTCCCGGTTGGTCGTTTGAGTGGGATATGTGGCAGCCGTTCACCACCGGCTCGTCCCCCACGTACAAGCTGACCGGAGTGGACATTGTGCTCTCGCAGGTGACGGGCAACCCGGCCTACACCCTTTCGATCGAGACCCACAGCCGGGGGGGTCTCTTCTCGTGGCCCGGGACCCATCTCGTCACCCTTGAAAACCCGGGCACATTGGTTGGGGGCGTGAACCGGCACACGGTACCCGGCAATGGCATCGACCTGGCCCCCAACACGACCTACCGGCTGTTGCTGGACGTGACCATCCCAGCCGCCGGACACTCGGTGCAGATGACGTACTCGGGCGCCACGGACGCGGACGGGCAGGCGGAGGGGTGGCGCATTGTCCGCACAGTGGGAACCAGGGATTGGTCGAGCAGCAGCGATGGTTGGAATTCGAGCACCTTCCAGAGCTCCCTGAAGTTCGCGCTCCACGGCCACGTGCAGACCCCGGCGGGCAAGCCGACGCAGATTGCCGTGAGCGCGTCGACAGACAGCGGCGCGCTCGACGTGTCGTGGTCGAAACCCGGCGACCTGGGAACGGGGACTCACACGGGCTACGAGGTGCGCTACCACGTCGGGAGCGCTGACCCGACGGACGAAGCGGACTGGATCGAAGACAGGGGGGGCCTGCCGGACATCGGGCCCGACGAGGTCTCCGCGACCGTCCGCGGGCTGCTGGCGAGCACCGCCTACCGGGTGCAGGTGCGCGCGGTGACCGCGGCGGGCGGGGGCGAGTGGTCGGACTCGGCCGGCGCCGCGACCGGCTCGCCGCCGTCGGCCAACAACGCGCCGCGGCTGCTGGAAGACAATGGGCGCTGGCGAGAGGCCTACTGGCGAGGGAACATCTGCAAGGTCAGGGACGACCCGGACACGATTGTATGGGGATTGGACGACGTGTCGCCGGGCGCCACTGTTTCCACTCCAACGCTGACGGGGCGGCGGGGAGAGACCTCGGAGTGGCCGACAGTATGCGACTCCCGCGCGACCGTCTTCGATTTCCCGCCGGTGTTCGACGACGTGGACGGCGACGCGCTGACGCTCTTCGCCGAGCCGGAGCCGGTGCCGGCCAACGTGCGCGTGGATGCCATGTGGGTCACCCAGCCGGAGGCCGAGTGGACCGCCCGGCCAACCTTCCTGGACTACTATCGCCTGAGTGACGGGGGAGGCGGAGGACGCCTGCATTTCAGGGGCGCTGCGGCGTTGAGGCGGACGAACGTGCTGGCGGATGTGACGGCCACCGACCCGCACGGCGCCTCGGTGACGACCCGCGCGGGTTTCCGTGTGGATACCTTCGCCAACACCGCGACGCCGCGATTCCCGGCGACGGTGGCGGACCAGGAGGACAGCTCCGTGGGCCGGCCGTTCCTGCTCGTGCTGCCCGAGGCGGCCGGCGGCGATGTCGGTTCCGGCGCTCTGAGATTGCCCTACTACTACGCCGTCTCCGGTCTGCCGCCGGGGCTGGGCTTCGACCCTGCGACGAGGACGATTTCGGGTGTGCCGACCGCGTCCGGGAGCTTCACCGTCACCTACACCGCCGACGACGCCGACGGCACCGCGAGCGGATACCTCTCTCCGGCGACCGTCGACGAGACGGACCGGGCCAGCCAGACCTTCAGCATGGTGGTCGCGGTAATGGACACAACCGCGCCGACGTTCTCCAGTGCGACGGTGAACGGGACGTCGCTCGTGATCACGTTCAGCGAGGCCATGAACGCCGCCGGCAATCCGGCGAGCTCGGTATTCCGCGTCACCGCCACGCCCTCGGGCGGTTCCGCCAGGACCATCGACGGCACGACGGCTGATCCGGTAACGATCGACGGCGACAAGGTGACGGTGACCCTGGCCTCGGCGGTTGCAGCCGGCGAGACGGTAACGGTGGCTTATAGAGGGATTGCGCTGGGTGTGACCCAAAAGGTGCGGGATCTCACAGACAACAGTCTGGAGGACTTCTCCGGTGAGACGGTGACCAACAATACGCCTGCGCCGGACACGACCGCGCCGACCGTGGTCGGAGGCACCGTGGAGCTGATCGGAGAGGTGAGGCGGGCCTCGGAGGACGGGGCGAGGCTCATGCTCTACTTCAGCGAAGAGCTGGACCCGAGCTACGTGCCCCTGAAGAGCGACTTCACGCTGTTTGAAGCCTTGATTGGCATCACAGGTCTCGAAGACCCCCATGGCTTCAGCTACTCCCAATCAGAACCACGCCCGACGCTCGAAGTCGTCCAGGTGGTCGGAAACGCCCTGGAGCTGAATATCGAGAAGGGCTATGGGGGGCTCCTCGGCAACGCCGTCTACTGGATCCGAATCGACGACACGAGCAGGATCCGGGACCTGTCCGGCAATACGGCGGCCGCGTCGGCCGAGCGGATCGAGGTCGTCAATCTGTATGCCTCGGAGAAGTTCTACATCGAGTCACCGGGTGCGCCCCGGCTCGCGGCGACCGCCCCTCTCGTGGTGGACGGCGAAACGCTCACGGTGAGGTTCGACCAGCCGCTGATTCCCTTCACGACCGTCACGGGAACGGGCGGCTTCTCGGTCTCGGGCGCTGCGCAGCCGACGGCCGTCACGCATGTGGACACCATCGAGACAACGGTGGTGCTGACGCTGGACCGCGAGGTGGGCGGGAGCGAGACCGGCATCGAGCTGAGCTACGACGCGAGCACGACGGCGATCCGGAACTTCCATGAGCAAAGGGCGGCAGGGTTCGAAAACCGGGCGGTGGCAAACGCCGGCGCGGCGGACACCGCGAAGCCGGCGCTGGTGGCGGGCGCGAGCACGATCGCGGGCACCGACGTGCGGCTGCGGTTCAGCGAGGAGATGAGCGCAAGCAATCCGAAGCCAACCGGGAGCCAGTTCGGCCTGGGCACGGGCGATGGGGGCACCGATCTCGGCAGCGTCACCCTGGTGAGCATCAGCGAGAGCGTGGTGCGGTTGCGCACCGAGAATGCGGCGTCGTCGACGGATACGGTCAGCCTGACGATCACCGATACCAGCAACATCCGCGACCTGGCCGGCAACGAGATGGCTGCGGCAAGCGAGTTTTCGCTGATCAACTCCGGCGGGTCCGCGCCGGGCAAGCCGGGGCTGGCGTCGGACGCCGCGGCGGTGCTGCGGGGCAACGTCCTGACGCTCACCTTCGATCAGGCCCTGGACCGGGCGAACGTGCCGCCGGCGTCGGCGTTCACGGTCTCGGGCGCGTTCCCCATGGTGATCGTGGACGCGGTGGCGATCGATGGTGCGCATGTGCGGCTGACGCTGCGCCAGGCGATTCCGGGAGGCACGAAGGGTCTCGCCGTGAGCTACGACGAGAGCGCCGGGAG
>MPMX01000046.1 GCA_002238725.1 Rhodospirillaceae bacterium bin65 | reverse complement strand
GCTGCTCGGATCGCTCGGCGTGCTCAATCCGGACGGCCGCATCTCCAACCGGTCCTACGTCATCGACAGCACGGGCCGGATCGTCGCGCGCTACAACAAGATCCACATGTTTGACGTCGTGCTCGATTCCGGTCCGCTGACCGAATCCGCCACGATCGCGCCCGGCGGCCGTTCGGTCGTCGCGCAGACGCCGTGGGGCGGACTCGGCCTATCGATCTGCTACGACCTGCGCTTTGCGCCGCTATACCGCCCGCTCGCCCACCACGGCGCGACGGTGCTGGCGGCGCCGGCCGCCTTCACGAAGGTCACTGGCGAGGCGCACTGGCATGTGCTGAACCGCGCCCGGGCCATCGAGCATGGCTGCTTCATGATCTCGCCCTGCCAGTATGGCGAGATCGAGGGCGGCGGCGCCTGCTTCGGCCATTCGCTGATCGTCGATCCATGGGGCGCCGTGCTGGCCGACGGCGGCGACGGCGAGGGCATCGCCATGGCCGAAATCGACCTGGCGAAAGTGGCCGAAGCGCGCGGAAAAATTCCGGCACTGGACCACGACCGGCCGATTGCGCCGGAAGCACCGCTCAGCTCCGTCGCGGCGGAGTAAGTGCCGGCGTCTGCAAAACCTGCAGTTCCAAAGGCTGCGGCTTATATTAATTCCCGAAGGGGAATGAATAATGCCGATCACTGCCGATCTGACAATTCGCGAAACCGCGGCGCTGGCGGGAGTGCCGCGAACCACGATCGAAAAGGCGGTTGAAGCCAGCATCCTGAGGACCGTCACCGCGCCGGTCCGTGCTGTCCCCTTTTTCCGCTCCCTCAAGGCTGCAAATCTCACCGACCTCCCGGTCCGCCACAAGCGGACGATCTGGACGCATCTGGTCCGGCTTGAGCCGATGCGGCTCGGCACTGTCGAATTTACGTTTGGCGCCATGATCGAATTGAAGCGCCTTGCTGCGGACTGGCTGCATAAGGCCGAGCGATACCGGGAAGCGCGCGATCGGTACATCGCTTCCGATCCTGACATCCTGGGCGGGACGCCGGTCATCGCAGGAACGCGGTTGACGGTCTATTCGATCCTGGGGCGACTGCAGGATGGCGATACTGTCGAGGATCTTGCGGCCGATAACCCGGAGGTGCCTCGCGAGGCCTTCGCGGCGGCCGAACTTTACGCCAAAGCCCACCCGCTTCGGGGGCGCCCTTCCGGCAGACCCTGGCGGAATGCGGGCTGACTGCCGGCTGCGGCCCGGACATGCGCCGGTTTCTCGACGAGTGCCTGTCGCCGGGGATCGGCCGGGCGCTCAATTCCGAAGGCTTGCATGTCGCCATGCACCCGCGGGACTTCGGCGGCCTGGGCGCGCCGGACCGCGAGGTTCCGGCCCGATGCCTTGAACGGGATCTTGTTCCGGTCACGGAAAATGCGCGGGATTTTCGCACCCTGGTTGCCGCGCAGAACCTTCACCCGGGCCTCATTGTTCTGCCAAGCGTCGGCCGCGCACGTTCCGAAGCCCTGTTACGCGCCGCGATCGACTTTCTGTCCAAACGCGGCGATCCGATGGATGTCATGGTCAACCGCGTGCTTGAGGTAACCGCGGACACCGAATTGACGCTGTATCCGATATCGACGCAGGAGCGATGAACGACCGGCAGGACCCGTCGCTATGGCCGAGACCGACCTGGCGAGCGCGGTCGAGGCGCGGAAATTTCCGCCTCTGCAAGCCGTCGTTGCGGAATAAGGGCCGGCGCCCGGCGCCCGGCTTCTATCCCGCTGCGGCGCCCATCAGGTCCTGGCGCGCCTTTTCCAGATGGTCGTTGATCTGTTTGACGGCGGCGGCGATGTCGCGGCGCTCGATCGCCTCGAACAGGGCCCGGTGCTGCCGGTTGTATTCGTCGATCTCTTCCGGCGACAGAATCTTGTTCTTCATCGCGTCCCACTGGTCGTGGCCGCGCACGGCGTTAATCTGCTGATACAAATGCAGCATCAACGGGTTCTTGGAGCTCCGGGCGAGCCACTCGTGGAAAATGCTGTCGTGCCGCGAGAACGCTTCCTTGTCGTCGCGGCACTGCTCGAGGTCGTTCAGGATCGATCCGAGCATCTTGATTTCGGTGGCCGTCGCGTTGAGCACGGCCAGGCGCGTCATGTGCGGCTCCACGGCCAGCCGCGCCTCGATCAGCTCCAGCGGACTCACCCTGCTGACGATGTCGTGGGCCGTGCCGATCGACATCTCGTCGTATTTGACGAAGGTTCCGCTGCCGACCCGCCGCTCGATCAGGCCCTCGCTCTCCAGGTTGAACAGGACCTTGCGGATGGTGCTGCGCGCGGTATCGAAGCGTTCGGCCAGTTCCCGCTCTGCGGGCAGTTGGTCGCCATTCACATAGATTGCGCTGCGAATCGCTTCGCGCAACTGGGCCGTGATGTGCCCGACGTGGCGCCCGCCCTCGCCGAGGCGCGAGCCCGGTGCCGTCCTGTTGTCCTTTACATCCGCGCCTGTGGCATCCACAACCGCACCCTCCAGAATTTCAGGCGCTTCGACATATTGGCCTAATTGGTCAATATTGGCAAAATTGGTTTGCAATTGGTCTTATAACTGTGCAAAGTAACGACCGTCCAGTCAAGCTGGATCGCGAGCATCAAGCCGCTTGCAGAACCAGATTGGCCCGGATATCCTGATTTTTCTCTACCGGGTGTCTCACACGCGATCATCCGGCCGAATTCAGCTTAATGGTTGGTATTGGTCACGTCAACTGCCGGGACGACGTGGCGAGCATGCAGGGATTGCGCACCTTAAGGGGGGATGGCGACATGATGGATATCGAAGTTTTTGTGCAACAGGATGGCCGGGACGACCTAGTCAAACAGGTACGCAAGAAAATCGACGAAATGGAGATTCAGTATCTCTATCTCCAGTTCGTGTCGATCACCGGTCGGATCTGCGGCAAGGGCATCCCGGCGGATCACTGGGAATCGATCGCCGAACGGGGCTTCCAGCTCGTTTACGGCGCGACCGTCAACCTGTTCCTGAACCGGCACGGCGAATATCTCGGCTACGGCCCGCACGACAAGGAGCTGGTCGGCATTCCGGAACCCGAGACCTTCTGCCAGCTGCCCTGGGACAAGCGGGTCGCGCGCGTCTGGTGCACCCTGTTCCGCAACCGCGAAGAGCGCGAAGAGCCGGGCGCCTTCCTGACCGCCGACTGCCGCGGCAACCTGCGCCGCATTCACGAGCAATTCCGCAAGGAACATGACGGCCTGCATCTGCGCCACGGCACCGAGCCGGAGATGATGTGGCTGAAGCGGGGCGAGGATGGCAAGCCCGACGGCGGCTTCTCTAACCCCTATTGCTACCATATCGACCAGTTCGAGAGCCTGCGCCCGGTCTACATGCGGGCGATCGAATATTCCCGGGCCATGGGGCTCGACATGATCCAGGGCGACCACGAGGACGCGCCGGGCCAGCTTGAGCTCAACTTCACCTTCGACGATGCGCTCAGGACCGCCGACCGGCTGACGACCTATCGCCAGATCTGCGCCCAGGTCGCCCGCGAGTTCAATCTGATCGCCTGCTTCATGTCGAAGCCGTTCATGGGCGTGTCGGCCTCGGGCTGCCACCACAATATCTCGCTGTGGCACGGCGGGGAGGAGGTGGTGAACACGCTCGGCCACGATCCGCTGCCGGGCATGGAGAAAAACTTCACCTACCTGAAGGGCGGCGAGAACACCTTCATGCCGGATACCGACGATCCGCAGATGCCCGGCAAGGTCGGCCTGCAGGTGGTCGGCGGGATCGTGAAGCATCTCGGTGCGCTGACAGCCATCGGCTCGTCGACGGTAAACTCCTACCGCCGCCTCTGGGACACCGGCTTCTGGGCGCCGATTTTCGCCGACTGGGGCTATCAGAACCGCACGACCGGCCTGCGCATTTCGGCGCCGGGCCGCTTCGAATACCGGTCCGTGGACTCGATGGTGAATCCCCATCTGATGGCCGCGGCCATCATCAAGGCGGCCGACGACGGCATCCGCAACGACATCGATCCCGGCCCGCCGGAAAACCGCAACATCTACCAGGCGATGGAAGCCGGCAAGCAGGTCAAGAAGCTGCCGATGACCCTGGGCGCCGCTCTGGACGCGCTGGCCAACGACGATGTCATCAAATCCGCGATGCCCGGCGAGATGTACCGTCTGTACGACGAATACAAGCGGGACGAGTGGGAGCGTTTCCTCCACACCACGACCGAGTGGGATATGGAAACCTACCTGGATTGCCTGCCCTAGGCGGCGTTCGACAATCAGACATCTGACAGGAGAGACAAGCCATGTGTGGCATTGCCGGACTGATCTATCGCGACGGCGCCCGCAACATCGGTGCGGAAATGACCGCCATGCTGCAGGCGCTGAAGCACCGCGGCCCGGATTCGACCGGCTTCGCCATGTACGGCGCGCCCGGTCCGAACGAATACATCATGCGCTTCAAGGTCGCCGAAAAAGAAGATCTGAGCGGCGGCACAAGAATCCACCGGGCGATCGTGGAGCGCAAGGCGGCGGTCGATGCGGTGCTGAAGGAACTCGGCGTGGCCGTCCTCGAACTGGACGAGCCGACAGAATACGCCATCCGCTACCGGATTTCATTTGACGGGGATCTGAAAACCCTCGCCGACCAGATCGAAGAGGTTGAGGGCGCGGAGATCCTGTCGATCGGCAACGCCCTGGAGCTGATCAAGGATCTGGGAGATGCCGCCGACGTTTCCGGCGCTTACAGCCTGGGCGGCTTTACCGGTACCCACGGCATCGGCCACACCCGGATGGCGACCGAGTCCGATGTCGATATCCGCTCCGCTCATCCCTACTGGGCCTATCCGTACAACGACATCGCCGTCGTCCATAACGGCCAGATCACCAACTACTGGCTGAAGCGCCGGCAGCTGGAGCGGGAAGGCCAGCGCTTCGTCAGCGACTGCGATTCAGAGCTTCTGGCGGTCTACACGGCGGTCAATCTCGAGAAGGGCATAACACTCGAAGAATCCCTGCGCAGGTCGATCGACGAGATCGACGGGGTGTTCACCTATCTGATCACCACCGGCAACGAGCTGGGCATGGCCAAGGACACCATGGCCGCCAAACCGATGGTGCTCTACGAAGCGGACGACCTGGTCGCGCTGGCGTCGGAAGAGGTCGCCATCCGGGCGATCATTCCCCACGAGATCGACACGAGCGATCCCTACGACGAGGAGGTCCGGGTATGGCAGGCGTAAGCGAGTCCGTCTCGACCCAGATGGGGATGCATACCGAGCCCCTGACGGGCCGGGACATCAAGACCAAGTTCACCCTCGAGAACGAAGGCGGGTTCGGCTACCACTTCGCCCGGGACGTCGATTTCAACCGGCGCGCCGAGATCGATTGCGCCGATCTGGAGCCGACGGAAATCAACAGCAAAATCCGCGAACTGATGGATTCCGGCCACGGCTCCATCGTGATCCGGAATCCCGGCGCCAAACATTCGCTGATCGTCGGCATCCTCAACCGGATGAACCTCATCGTCGAGGGCAGCCTGGGCTATTTCGGCTGCGGCCTGCTCGACGGCCCGAGCGTGCGGATTTCCGGCCGGGTCGGCTGGTCGTTCGGCGAAAACATGATGGCCGGCGTCTGCGTGGTCGAAAAGAATGCCGGCTCCACCTTCGGCGCCGCGCTGCGCGGCGGCGACCTGGTGTGCAAGGGCTCGGTCGGCTCGCGCACCGGGATCGACCAGAAGGGCGGCACCATCCTGGTCGGCGGCGACACCGGGGCCTTCTCCGGCTTCATGATGCAGCGCGGCCGCATCGTGGTCTGCGGCAACTCCGGCAAGAATCTCGGCGACTCGATGTATGACGGCACGATCTTCGTCGGCGGCGAGATCCAGGATCTGGGCGTCGACGCGGTGCCGGCCGAACTGACCGACCTCGACCGGGCCTGGCTGAACCGCAAGCTGACCATGTACGAGATGCTGCCCGAACAGGGCGTCGACCACTTCACCAAGATCGTCGCCGGCA
This sequence comes from Rhodospirillaceae bacterium bin65, assembly GCA_002238725.1. Classification (GTDB taxonomy): domain Bacteria; phylum Pseudomonadota; class Alphaproteobacteria; order Bin65; family Bin65; genus Bin65. The sequence continues at coordinate 28,968 of MPMX01000046.1, read as the reverse complement.
AGCAGCTCTGGAGCTACGACAATCTCGAACCGACGGAGAAGAAGCTGGTCCTTTAGGCCCGGCCTCCTTTCATCCGCACCGAGGCACCGACGAAAGAAACCGACATGCTGGACGATCCGACCCCGGGTGACACCGGCCACTCCAAGCTGGAAGTCGAGGAAAAATACATCCTCGGCAAAAGCCAGATTTTCACGCCGGAAGTCATCAACGACATCCATGTAAAATCGGAACTCGGCCGCTACCGGATGCGCGGCTTCTCGATCTTCAAGAAAATCCCGCACTGGGACGACCTGACCTTCCTGCCCGGTACGCTGACCCGCTTCGTCATCGAGGGCTATCGCGAGAAATGCCTGACAAAGACGGTGATCGGGCCGCGCGCCAAACGGCCGCTGGAGCTGGATATCCCGATCTACATCACGGGCATGAGCTTCGGCGCGCTCTCGTTCGAGGCCAAGACGGCGCTCGCCCGCGGCGCCACCATGGCCGGCACGGCAACCTGCTCCGGCGAAGGCGGCATGATCCCGGACGAACGGCGCTATTCGTCCAAATGGTTCTACCAGTGCATCCAGTCGCGCTACGGCTTCAATCCACATCACCTGCTGCTGGCCGACGGCTGCGAATTCTTCATCGGCCAGGGCTGCAAGGTCGGCCTCGGCGGCCATCTGATGGGCCAGAAGGTGACCGACCAGGTTGCCGAGATGCGCTCGCTGCCCGCCGGCATCGACCAGCGCTCGCCGGCGCGCCACCCCGACTGGCTGGGGCCGGACGATCTGGCCCTGAAGATCCTCGAAATCCGCGAGGCGACCGACGGCCAGATCCCGATCCAGCTCAAGCTCGGCGCCGCGCGGGTCTACGACGACGTGCGCATGGCCGTGAAGTGCGATCCGGATTCGATCTATATCGACGGCATGGAGGGCGGCACCGGCGCCGGCCCGCACCTGGCGACCGAGGAAACCGGCGTGCCCGGCATGGCCGCGATCCGCCAGGCCCGCCGCGCGATCGACGGTCTGGGCAAGCGGGGCGAGATTTCGCTGGTCTATGCCGGCGGCATCCGCAACGGCGGCGACGTGGCGAAGGCCCTGGCGTTGGGCGCGGACGCCATCGCCATCGGCCATTCGGCCATGATGGCGCTGAACTGCAACAAGGATATCCCGGAAGCCGATTTCCCGTCGGAAATGGGGGTCCGGGCCGGAAACTGCTATCACTGCCATACCGGCCGCTGCCCGGTCGGCGTCGCGACCCAGGATCCGGCCCTGCGCAAACGCCTGAATCCCGACGAGGCGGCGGAGCGCGTCTACAACTTCCTGCACACGCTGACCATGGAAGCCCAGATGATGGCGCGCGCCTGCGGCAAGACCAACATCCATAGCCTCGAGCCGGAAGACCTGGCGGCGCTGACCATGGAAGCCTCGGCGATCGCGCAGGTCCCGCTGGCCGGCACCGACTTCACGGTCGGGGTCGACGACTATCACCACATCTAGAGGGGAGGGCGCGGCAATGGCCGGAACCGGATACAAGGGTGCCCAGATCGACGATGTCGATCATTTCCTGAAGGGCGGCGGGATCGATTCGGAACGCGAGCAGACCATCGGGCAGCACATCGGCTATCGCTACGATGTCAACCTGCTGCCCGACTACGACAAGCTGACCCCGTTCCTGAAGAACTACCTGGAGTTCATGGGCTGGGACGACCTGAACTGGCTAGAAGACGTCCATATGGGCTACGACGACGGCCAGGCCGCGGTGTTCGACCGCAATATCAACGGTTGGGTCGCGATCCCCGAAGACATGGACCTGCCGGACAATCAGCAGGACCGGGACATGATCGCCCGCGAAATGCTGATCAAGTTCCAGATGTCGCCCGATCACCCGATGGTCGACCTCTACAAAGCCTACCGCAAGTTCTAGCGAAACCTTTTCTCCTGCCTGCCGCCGTTCGCCGGTTGCCGTCGGGGCGCCGGCGGGCGGCGACCGGGTAAGGGAGGCATGTCATGGCCGTAAAGTCCGATATCGAAATCGCCCGCGAGGCTTCCCTCCAGCCGATCGCCGAAATCGGCGGCAAGCTGGATATCCCGGCGGACAGTCTGCTGCAGTACGGTCCGCACAAGGCGAAGCTGTCCTACGATTTCATCCGCTCGCTGAAGGACCGGCCTGACGGCAAGCTCATTCTGGTCACCGCGATCACGCCGACGCCGGCGGGCGAGGGCAAGACGACAACGACCGTCGGCCTCGGCGACGGGCTCAACCGGATCGGCAAGCGGGCGACCGTCTGCCTGCGCGAGCCCTCGCTCGGGCCCTGCTTCGGCATGAAGGGCGGCGCGGCCGGCGGCGGCTATGCCCAGGTCGTGCCGATGGAGGATATCAACCTTCACTTCACCGGCGATTTCCACGCCATCGGCATCGCCCACAACCTGCTGGCCGCGATGGTCGACAATCACATCTACTGGGGCAACAAGGCCGGGCTGGACACCCGCCGCATCGCCTTCCGCCGGGTCGTCGACATGAACGACCGGGCTTTGCGCCAGATCACCTCGTCGCTCGGCGGCGTCGCCAACGGCTTCGCCCGCGAAGACGGGTTCGACATTACCGTGGCGTCCGAGATTATGGCGATCTTCTGCCTCGCGACCGACCTGGACGACCTCGCCGGGCGGATCGGCAATATCGTCGTCGGTTACACGCGGGCCCGCAAGCCGGTGCGCGCGGCCGATATCAAGGCGGCGCCGGCAATGGCTGTCCTGCTCAAGGACGCGCTGATGCCGAACATCGTGCAGACGCTGGAAAACAACCCGGCCTTCATCCATGGCGGTCCGTTCGCCAACATCGCCCATGGCTGCAATTCGGTGACGGCGACGACGACGGCATTGAAACTCGCCGACTATGTCGTGACCGAGGCCGGGTTCGGCGCCGATCTCGGCGCAGAGAAATTCTTCGACATCAAGTGCCGCAAGGCCGGGCTCGCGCCGGATGCCACGGTGCTGGTCGCGACCGTCCGGGCGCTCAAGATGCACGGCGGCGTCGCCCGGGACGATCTCGGCGCGGAGAATGTCGACGCGGTGCGCGCCGGCTGTTCGAACCTCGCCCGGCATATCGAGAATATCAAGAAATTCGGCGTCCAGCCGGTCGTCGCCGTCAACCGCTTCATCGCCGATACCGAAGCCGAGCTGAATGCCGTACGAGAGACGGCGGCCGGACTTGGCGCGCAGGCCATCGTCGCGTCCCACTGGTCGGACGGCGGCGCCGGCACCGAGGAACTGGCCCAGGCCGTCGTCGATATCTGCGACAGCGGCGAATCGAACTTCCGGCCGCTTTACGCCGACGACGTTTCCCTGTTCGGCAAGATCGAGACCGTGGCGAAGGAAATCTACCGCGCCGGCGAGGTGACGGCCGACGCCAAGGTGCGCAACCAGCTCACGGACTGGGAAGCGGAAGGCTACGGCGATTTCCCGGTCTGCATGGCCAAGACGCAATACAGCTTCTCGACCGATCCGGCGCTGAAAGGCGCGCCGGAGGACCACGCGGTCAACATCCGCGAGGTCCGCCTGTCGGCCGGCGCCGGCTTCATCGTGGCGATCGCCGGCGACATCATGACGATGCCGGGCCTGCCGCGGGTCCCGGCTGCCGAAGCCATTCACCTCGACGAAAACGGCCTGGTGCAAGGGCTGTTCTAGCGGCGGCGGCGCCGGGATTGACCGCAGTTCATCCCGGCCCCGGTCGCTGCGGTCCCGGCAGCGTCATGCTGCCTCGGCCAGGTTTTCCGGTCTTGGTAATCCTCGCGCAGGCAAATTGCCGACCGCTGCCGCCGCGTCGGACACAAGGGCTTGCCCCGTTTTCGTTACCGTGTCCGCCAGAACGTCGACCCAGCGCTGGCCCTCGGCAGCAGCCCGATGGGCAAGAACGATCCGGCGTGACGGCTCGGGCGCTGCAAAACGCAGGAAACAAAGATCCGGAGACGCCGCGCTCTCGGTGGCTGCCGCTGTTTCCGGCAGCAGGGTCAACCCCGCGCCCTGGGCGACAAGGCGCGTGAGCGTCGCCAGCGATCCGGCGCCGCACCGAGCTTCCCGGATGCGCCACATCAGGCAGACCCCGACGACCTGGGCGGCCAGGCAATCGTCATCGCCGAGCGTGAGCAACGGCCCGACATCGGCCCGGGCCAGTTCGGCAGGCGAAACCGCATCGCACGAATTTTCGCGAAGCGGGGCGAGCCGTTCGGCCTGACCTGCGAGCAGGAAGCGGTCTTCGAACAGGACGCGCTCGCAGAGCCCGGGCAGACCCAGAGGGCGGGAAATGATGGCAGCGTCGAGCCGGCCGGCAACCAGTTCGGAAATCAGGGCCTCTCCGGAAGTCTCGACGATCCTGATTTCGATGCGTGGCGACGCCGCCTTGAGGCGCTCCATGACACCCGGCAACAAATAGGGGGCAAGGGTTGAAAGGACGCCTACGGAGGCATGTACCGGGCCGTCTTCGAGACGTATTCCCAATGTCTCCAGTAGCTTCGTCTCGTCGAGAATTCGGATCGTTTGCTCGAATGCGATCCGACCGAGTCGGGTAAGGACGACGCCCCGGCTCTCCCGCTCGACCACCAACCCGCCCAGCGTGGCCTCCAGCTCACGGATCTGTATGGAAAGAGCAGGCTGCGTAATGCAAACCTTCTCGGCCGCACGGGAGAAGGAGCCTTGTTCGGCCAAGGCCCGGAAATATCTCAATTGACGTAGAGTGACAGGCATTTTCGATTACTCCTGGCGGCAACGCCGCGATCTCGCGGCCGGATTGCCCGCTCGACGATCTTTGTAGTTTTACTCGCCGGGGTTCTGTTGCCGAACATGCCGAATTTTCAGGAATCCATCCAATTTTGTATTACTATACCAACACTAAGAAATTCTTATGAAAGCAAAAATTACCGACAGGCAAAACTGTGGAAGTGTGTAAGCCTCAATCTATCGAAATAGGTCTTGTGACCTTTCCCGGTTAAAGTTTTCTTCGTTGCGCCGCCGCATACGCTCACAGGTATCTGAAGCTGCCGGCAGGCTTGCGGCTTTTCGCCTTTCCGGATGCACGATCCAGCGCCTTCGATCTGCCGTCACGTCGCGGCAGGGCCGTGGAATCAATGTTCCGGGACGGCAAATCCGGTTCGCCCGCATCGCGGGGTCAAACGGAGAAATCGATCTTGCGAAGCGCTGTCATATTGTGGCCTGAGATTTGGACTGTCCGGCTTTCTCTCTGAAAGAATGTTGTTTTTTCAACGAACGACAAATGTTAGAAAATTGGCCATACAACTTGGTGAAATTTTGCTGATTAATAGACCATTTTGCTGGATTTCTGGAAATTTCACGGTCGATTTTCAAAATTCCGTTAGATTGGCAACGATCCCGATCACACTTTGTTTACGGCCCGGAGCCGGCGCGCGATCCCGTTGCGGACGCCGAAGCCGGCGCCGACTCGCTCGCGGTCGCAGTCCGGCCCGCGGCGGCAATCCGACCCGTCCGGGACCGGGCGCCGGTGTCGTCGCGGCGCAAGAAAAGATGTATGGAGACGGGTCCGAAGGCCGTTTTCGGACGCCGGCCGACAGGCACCGTGTCGCCGGAATTGCCTCGCCATCGGTGCCGGGGAAGACCGACATGCTGCCCTTCAAAGTGTCAGTCTGCGGCCTGGACGAGATCGAAGGATTCGCCGGCGCCGGCGTCACCCATGTGATTTCGCTTCTCGACCCGGACTGGCCGGATCCGGATGGATGGTCCGCCCTCGGCGCGGTCGAACATCACCGGTTTCACATGCACGACATCGTCTCCGACGCGCCGGGCCGGCAGCCGCCGTTGGAGGAGGATGTCGAACGGCTGCTCCAGGTCGGCGACCTGCTGGCGCGCTCCGACGTCGGCCATCTGCTGGTGCATTGCCATTTCGGCCGGTCGCGTTCGACCGCGGCTGCGCTGATCCTCAAGACCCAGCATTATCCTGGCCGGGAGGCCGAGGCGGCGGACGCGCTGCTGGCGGTGCGCAACCCGCTGTGGCCGAACAGCCGGATGGTCGCCTATGCCGATGCGCAACTGGAACGGGACGGGCGGCTGATCGCGGTTGCGCGCGGCCTGTTCGCCCGGGTTGCGCGCGAGCATCCGCATTTCGCCGACTTCATCCGCCGTACCGAGCGCGCAGGCGAAGTGCCGGACGGATAGGTCTGCCCGGAGGGCGCGGCTATTCCACCGTCACGCTCTTGGCGAGATTGCGCGGCTGGTCGACATCGGTGCCCCGGATAACGGCAGCATGGTAGGCGAGAAGCTGGACCGGGATGGCATAGAGGATCGGTGCGACGAAGGGGTCGACAAGTGGCAGTTCGACGGTCGCCATCGCCTTCTCGCCCAGCTTTTCAATGCCGGATCGGTCGCTGAGGAAGATAACCTTGCCGCCCCGCGCGATCACCTCCTGGGTGTTGGACGCGGACTTGTCGAACAGCGCGTCCGAGGGCGCGACCACAATCACCGGCACGCTCTCGTCGATCAGCGCGATCGGCCCGTGCTTCATCTCGCCCGAGGCATAACCTTCAGCGTGGATATAGCTGATTTCCTTGAGTTTCAACGCGCCTTCCAGGGCAATCGGATAGGCCGTGCCCCGGCCGAGATAGAGCACGTCGCGCGCGTCGGCGACCGTGCGGGCGATGCCCCGGATCGCGTCGTCATGGGCCAGCACCTCGGCGGCGCGCGATGGCACCTCGGCAATGCTGCGGGACAATTCCGCCTCTCGCGCATGGTCGATTGAGCCTTTGGCGACGGCGGCCGAGATCGTCAGACAGGCGAGCGTCGTCAGCTGGGTGGTGAAGGCCTTGGTGGAGGCGACGCCGATTTCGGGCCCCGCCTTGGTCGGCAGCACGACATCGGATTCGCGCGCAATCGAACTCTCCGGGACATTGACGACCGAGACGATATGCTGGCCCTGCAGCTTTGCGTAGCGCAGCGAGGCGAGGGTATCGGCCGTTTCGCCCGACTGCGAGACGACCAGCATCATGCCGCCTTCGGGCATCGGCGCCTCGCGGTAGCGCAGTTCCGAGGCGACGTCGATCTCGACCGGGATGCGCGCAACCTGCTCGAGCCAGTATTTGGCGACAAGGCCGGCATAGTAGGCCGTACCGCAGGCGGCGATGGTGATGCGCGGCACGGCGGCGATATCGAACGGCAGGTCCGGCAGGTTGACGGTCTGGCCGGCCGGATCGAAGAAGCTCTGCAGGGTATCGCCGATTGCCGCCGGCTGCTCGTAGATTTCCTTCAGCATGTAGTGCCGGTGGCCGGCCTTGCCAATCGGCGCCCCGGAGGCCGCAGTCTCGACGACCCGGCGCTCGGCCGGCTCGCCCGCGCCATCGTAGACGGTCGCGCTGTCCCGGCTCATCACGACCCAATCGCCTTCTTCGAGGTAACAAATGCGCCGGGTCAGCGGCGCCAGCGCCGTGGCGTCGGAGCCCAGGAACATCTCGCCGTCGCCGTAGCCGATGGCGAGCGGGCTGCCGCGGCGTGCGCCGACCATCAATTCCTCCTCGCCGGCAAAGACGATGGCGAGCGCGAAGGCGCCGTGAAGCCGCCGCAGGGTCGCCCCGATGGCGTCGCGGAGCGGCATCTGCCGTTCCATGAAGTCGGTCAGCAGCTCGGCGACGACTTCGGTGTCGGTATCGCTGTCGAAGCTGCGCCCGCGGGCCAGCAGTTCGTCCTTCAGCTCTTGGAAATTCTCGATGATGCCGTTATGGACCAGCGCCACCCGGCCGGTGATGTGCGGGTGGGCGTTAATCTCGTTCGGGATGCCATGGGTCGCCCAGCGGGTGTGGCCGATGCCGATCGTGCCGCCGATCGGCCGGTCGCGCAGTTTTGCCTCGAGCCGCGATATCTTGCCTTCCGCGCGCCGGCGGCGGATCAGGCCTTCCTCGATCGTGGCCACGCCCGCGCTGTCGTAGCCTCGATATTCCAGCCGCTTGAGGCCGTCGACCAGCAGCGGGACGCAAGGTTCCCTGCCGACGATGCCGATGATGCCGCACACGCGCCGCCGGTCCCTTATTCGTTCGCATCTTCGGCCGTGCCGGCCGATTTGCGCGCGCGGAACCTGGCGGCGCCGTCCGGCACGGCCGTCAGGTCGGACCGGGTCAGCGCCAGGGCGTCGGCCTCGATATCCCGGTCGATCGTGCTGCCGGCGCCGACGATGGCGCGTTCGCCGATGCTGACCGGCGCGACCAGCGCGCTGTTCGACCCGATGAAGGCGCCGTCGCCGATCACGGTCCGCGCTTTCCGGAAACCGTCATAGTTGCAGGTTATGGTCCCGGCGCCGATATTCGCTCCGGCGCCGACATCCGCATCGCCGACATAGGCCAGATGGTTCGCCTTGGCGCCCGGTTTCAGGACGGCATTCTTGACCTCGACGAAATTACCGACTTTCGCACCCTCCTGCAGTTCGGCGCCGGGCCGCAGCCGGGCGAACGGGCCGACAGAGGCGCCGCTTGCTATCGCCGCTCCCTCGATATGGCAGAAGCCCGCGATCTCGACATCGTCGCCGACGCTGACGCCCGGCCCGAAAACGACCTGGGGCCCGACCGTGACATCCTGCCCGAGCACCGTATCGAAGCTGAACCGGACCGAGTCCGGGTCGACCAGCGTGGCGCCGCCGTCCATTGCCGCGAGGCGCATCCGTTGCTGGAAAATCCGTTCGGCGTCGGCCAGTTCCGCCCGGCTGTTGATGCCGAGCAGTTCTTCGGCGTCCGCTTCCAGGACTGCGCAGGTCCGGCCGCCGTGGCGCGCGATGCCGACAATGTCCGTCAGGTAGTATTCGCCTTTGGCGTTGTTGCAGCCGACAGCGTCGATCAGATCGAACAGGACCGCGCCGTCGACCGCCATGACGCCGGAATTGCACAGGCCGATCCGGCGTTGCTCCGGCGTGGCGTCGCGGGCTTCGACAATGGCGTCCAGTGCGCCGCTGCCGTCCTGAACCAGCCGGCCGTATGCCCCCGGATCGTCTGGCCGGAAACCGAGGACGACGACGGCGTGGCCGCCCTCCTGGCGCCGGACGATCGCGGTCTCCAGGGTCTGTGGGCGGATGAGCGGTGTGTCGCCGTACAGGATTAGAACGGTATCCGAATCCCGGCCGACGATGCCGCGCGCCGGCCTGACGGCATCCGCCGTGCCGCGCGGTTCGGCCTGAACGACCGTCGGAACGGGCGCGACCGCCCCGACGACGCCGCCCATTTCCGGCCCGGCAACCACGACACAGGTCTCCGCACCGGCGGCCCGCGCCGCGTCCAGGGTGTACAGCACCATGGGCCGGTTGCCGATCCCGTGCAGCACCTTCGGTATCCGCGATTTCATGCGGACGCCCCTGCCGGCGCCCAGGATGACGGCGGCGATCCGGTCCGGCGCAGCAGGGCCGGGGCGGGAGGCGGAAATCTCCTGTGTCATGGCCCGGAACACCTCTTCCGGGCGGCGCGCGGCGCAATGCCGGCGACCGCCCCGGTTACGATCCGGCGCGACTGTGCCACAAGCCCCGGCGCCCCACCAAGTCACGTATTGTTACGGTTTGCGACGCCGATGAAGCCTGTGCCGAAGCGCCGGCGCCGGGGTGTCTGCGGCGGCGGCTCAAGCGCCTTCGCCGCAGAATGCGGGAGTGGCCCGGCGGCGCCGGTTGCGCATATAATCCGGCGCATGACGAAAGCGCAGTTCTACATTCTGCGGCAGGTTGCGGTTGCAACATTGTTTATCGCCGTCACGCTGACGGTCGTCGTCTGGCTGACCCAGTCGACCCGCTTTTTCAAGCTGATCCTGAACCGCGGCCTGTCGCTCGATGTGTTCCTCGAGTTGACCTCGCTTCTGGTGCCGTCGTTCCTGCTGATTACGTTGCCGATCGCGCTGTTCCTGGCCACCGTTTTCGTGTTGACCAAGATGCTGAACGACCGCGAGCTGGTGGTCATGCGCTCTGCCGGATTGAGCGATCTGGGCCTGGCGACGCCGGTCATCGCGCTCGGCGTTGTGTGCGCGATGTTCTGCTATTTCATCAGCCTCTATCTCCTGCCCGCTTCCTTCAAGCAGTTCCGCGATTTGCAGGACGACGTACGCAACAATTTCTCGGTCAGGCTGATCCAGGAAGGTGCGTTCACCAATTTCGGCAACAAGCTGACCATCTATGTGCGCGAGCGGGTCGGCGACGAAGTGCGCGGCGTGCTCGTCCAGGACAACCGCGACAAGGCCAGGACCGTCACCATGATGGCCGAACGCGGCACCGTGACCTTTTCCGAGACCGGACCGCGGGTTCTGATGGGCCGGGGCAACCGGCAGGAACGGGACCGCAAGACCGGCAAGATCGCCACGCTGTATTTCGAGCGCTACAGCTTCGATTTCGCGCTCGGCAAGCCGCGCAAGCGCGTTTACGTCAAACCCAACGAGCGCTTCCTCGGCGAACTGCTCGCGCCGGGCGACAATCCGGGCGACCGGCGCAACCGCAGCAAACTGATCGCCGAAGGGCATAACCGGCTGATAGCCCCGCTATACGCGCTGACGCTGCCGGTCCTCGCCCTGGTCATCATGCTGGCAGGGCAATTCAACAAACGGGGCCAGGCCGTGCGGATCGTCCTCGTTCTCACCGCTGCGGGCCTGTGCGAAGGCGCCGCGATCGGCCTTGCCAATTCTGCGGCCAAGCAAAACCTGCTGATCGTGCCGGCCTATGCGAATGCCATCCTGCCCATTGTGGTGGGCATGGTTCTGCTGGTGCGCACGGACTGGCTGTCCGCTCTTGCCGGCCTCATCGAACGGCAGGCCGGCGACGGCGCAGGCAAAGAAAGGGCTGCCGGGGCGTGACCGGCGCCGGCGCCCCCGTTGCAGAAGGCCCGCGGGGCGCACCGCCGTTACGCCCGGTCCGGCCGACCCGCCTGTCGCTCGGCGTTTCGATATACCTGGTCCGGCAGTTCCTGGGCGCATTCCTGCTCGTTTTCATTCTGTTCGTCGCCATCATCCTGATCGTCGACCTGATCGAACTGCTCCGCCGGGCGTCCGGCAAAGAGAGCGCCACCTTCGGCGTCGTGTTGAACATGGCGATCTACAAGCTGCCCCAGACCGTGCAGAAAACGATGCCGTTCGCAGTCCTGTTCGGCGGCATGCTCGGTTTCTGGAGACTGAACCGGACCAGCGAACTGATCGCGCTGAGGGCATCCGGCGTCTCGGTTTGGCATTTTGTGCTGCCGGTCGTTTTCGCCGCCGCGGCGTTCGGAATCGTGAAGGTCAGCCTGATCAACCCGCTGGGCACCATCCTGATCGGCCGTTACGAACAGCTGGAAAACAAGCATCTGAAGGGCCGCTCGCCGCTGATGGCGACCACGACTTCGGGAGTCTGGCTGCGGCAGTCGGCGGACGACGGCCTGGCCGTCATCCACGCCAAAGGCTCGTCGGTGCAACAGGACACGCTCACCCTGAAAAATGTGATGGTCCTGCTGTACGGCCCGAACGACCGCTTCGACGGACGTATCGATTCGGCAAGCGCGGTGCTGCGGGACCGGGTGTGGCGGATGGAGAATGCCTGGGTTTCCGTGCGCGGCGAACCGCAGGAGCGCAAGGCCGTTTACACCATCCCGACAAGCTTGACGCTGGAGTCGATCCAGGAAAGTTTTTCCTCGCCATCTTCGATTTCGTTCTGGGAGATGCCCCGATTTATCGATTCGCTCGAAGCCCTGGGGTTCTCCGCGCAGCGGCACCGGCTTCACTGGCATTCGCTGCTCGCCGAGCCGATGCTCTATTGCGCGATGATTCTGATCGCTGCGGTTTCGTCGTTACGGCACAACAGGCGGACCGGGATATTGCTCGCGGTCGCAGGGGGAATCGGTGCCGGTATCGTCCTCTTTTTCGTCTCCGACCTCGTCCTTGCCCTGGCGCATTCCACGGGGGTGCCGCCCGTCCTGGCCGCCTGGGCCCCGGCGTTGGCAACCGCGTTTCTCGGCGTAACGGCGCTGCTCCATCTGGAAGATGGTTAGCACCGCACCTCAAAGCGCCTCGCTGTTCCTGAAAAAGATCGGGCTGGTGTTCCTGCTGGCCCTGGCGTTGTCTACCGGAGGACCGCCCGGCGTTCTCGGGCAGGGCGCAAAGCTAGAAAAATCGCCGGTTGTTATCACCGCCGACAGCCTGCGCCACGACGAGCAGCGGGGACGGATCGTCGCCGAGGGCAACGTTCAGGTTACCCAGGGCGACAGGACCGTCCGCGCCGACAGGGTCGTCTACGACCAGCGCGCCCGGCGGGTCACGGCGCAGGGCAACGTCTCAATCGCCGAGCCGGGCGGCGAAACGGTGTTCAGCGACCGGGTCGAATTGTCGGAGGATTTGCGCGACGGGCTGGTCGAGCGCTTCCGGATGCTGTTCCCGGACGGCACCCGCTTCGCCGCCAATGGCGCAAGGCGCAGCGGCGGCAGCCGGACGGAGATGGCCAAGGTCGTCTTCTCGCCCTGCAAGCTGTGCGAGGAGGATCCGACCAGGCCGCCCCTGTGGCGCGTCAGGGCCCACCGGGTAATCCATGACCGGAAAACCCGCGATATCGAATATCGCGACGCTTGGCTCGAATTCTACGGGCTGCCGGTGATCTACACGCCCTATCTGTCCCATCCCGACCCGACGGTGAAGCGGCGCAGCGGATTCCTTGCGCCCACCTTCGGCAGCGGCAGGCAACTCGGCGCTTGGATCAGGGCACCCTATTACTGGCGCATCGGCCGCGACCGGGATGCCACCCTGACGCCCATGATCGCGACCTTGGAAAACCCCGTGCTGTTCGCCGAGTACCGGGAGCGGCTCGAAAAGGGCGCGTTGGTCCTCAGCGGCAGCTATTCCTCGACGAGTCACCCCAATCCCGAAATCCGGCCCGTTTTCGGCGACCGATCGCGCGGCCACTTTTTCGGCAAGTTTCGATACGACCTCGACAGATTCTGGCGCATCGGCGTCAACGGCAACTGGGCGGCGGACGACACCTATCTGCGCCGGTTCGAAATCTCCAGAACCGACAGCCTCGAGACCTCGGCCTGGCTCGAAGGTTTTCACGGCCGCGATTACACGGTTTTCCGATTGCATCACTTCCAGGGCCTGCGGTTCGACGACAGCTACCGCACGACGCCTCTGGTCGCGCCATATATCGAGCATGAGCGTTACGGGGCGCCCGACAGGCGGCTCGGCCGCTGGCATTTCCGCTTTTCGACAGCCAGCCTGACCCGGTGGGAGGGCACGGACAGCTACCGGAGCAGCATCAATCTGGGCTGGCGCGTACCGCATATCCACAAGCCGACCGGCCTGAAGTTCGTGGGTAAACTCGACCTGTTTGCCGACGGCTATTATGTGGCGGAGGTCGCCAGGTCCGCAGAAGCGCGATACAATGGCTTCGCCGGCCGCGTTCATCCGGTTGCCGAACTGGAAATGCAATACCCGCTGGTCCGCGAACTCGGCAACGTCCGGATGATTGTCGAACCGCGCGCGGCCCTGATCGGTACGACGTCGAGGCTGAATGACTCGAAAATCCCGAACGAAGACAGCATCGACGTCGAGTTGGACGATGCAAACCTGTTCTCGGCAAACCGCTATCCGGGCCGCGATCGGGTCGACGAAGGCTCCCGCTTCGTCTACGGCGTCAATGCAGCCTTCCTCGGCAACCGGGGCGGCCAATCCGAACTGTTTCTCGGCCAGAGCCTGCAATTGGCCGGGGGCCGGGACTTCGAACGGAACCCGGGTCTGGGCAGGTCGCATTCCGATCTGGTCGGCCGGCTGCGGATCAATCCGGGAGAATATCTCGATCTGGTATACCGGTTCCGCCTGAACCCCGCCGATTTACGGGCGCAACGCAACGAAGTGACCCTGTTCGCAGGGGCTCCGGCGCTAAACGGCTCGCTCGGCTATCTGCTGTTCGGGAGCCGCAACAAGACGGGTGACTTGCCGTCGCGCGAAGAGTTGGCTTTCACCGCACGATCCCGGGTGACGAAGCGATGGTCGATATTCGGCGGTGGCCGGTGGAATTTGGTCGAGGCCGCCGGCAATCTGAACTGGCAGGTCGGCGGCCAGTTCAAGAACGAATGTTGCTCGCTGCGGGTCGCGGTCAGCCAGGACTTCACGAAGGACCGCGATATCCGGCCATCGACCAATTTTCTGTTCCAACTGGGCCTGAAACATCTGGGACAGTTCGGCGACTAGCGCGGCATTCGCAGCGCCGGCCCGCCGGGACGCGCGACAGTGTCGCCGGGTCGCCTGTTGATATCGCCCGCCGCCGCGGCCTATATCCGTGAACTGCCAAGGCATTTCGAAACCGGACTGGGAGCGCATTTTGATGATTCGTGCGGTCAAATCGGCCTGGCTCGCGGCGTCGCTGGCCGCAGGGATGATGGCGGTGACGGCGGACGAAAGCGCCGTGACGGCCCAATCTGCCGACGCTGCCCGCATAGCCGCCGTTGCCAACAACAAGGCGATCACCGTGCTCGATGTCGAATCGCGCCTGGGGCTCGTCTTCATCTCGGCGGGAATTCCGGATTCCGCCGACACACGGAAGAAACTGCGATCCCAGATTCTCAACCAATTGATCGTCGAAGCCGTCCAACTGCGCGAAGCCACGCGGCTCGGCATTTCGGTCAGCGACCGGGAGATCGCGGAGGCGTTGGCGGGAATCGAAAAACGCAACGGGATGCCGAGCGGCCAGCTGCTCAAGATTCTGCGCCGACGCAACGTGAACCCGATCGCGATCATCGATCAGGTCAAGGCGTCGATCGCCTGGACGAAGGTTGTCCGCCGGCTGATCGCCTCCCGCATCCGGATTTCCGAGCCGGAGGTCGACGAAGCGATTGCGCAACTCGACGCCAACAAGGACCGGTTGGTATACCGAATCCTGGAAATTTACATTCCACTGGACCGCGACAGCGGCGGCAGCGCCCTGCGCACCACCCGGCGGCTGATCGCACAAATCCGGCGCGGCGCCAACTTCGGCAGCCTGGCGCGGCAGTTTTCCCAGGCCAGCACGGCGAGCGGCGGCGGCGATATGGGCTTCGTCTTCGAAGGGCAGCTGCCGCCGGAGCTGGATGCCGCCATCAAGCGGGTGAAACCCGGCCAGGTCATCGGTCCTGTGCGGACCGCCTCCGGCTTTTACCTGCTCGCCCTGGTGTCCAAGCGTCCCTACGGCGCCGGCAAGCCGCCGACCCGCAAGGAGGTTCGGGACAGTCTTTTCGATCGGAAAGTCGGCGTCCGGGCGCGGCAGTATCTGCGCGACCTGCGCCGTGCCGCCATAATCGATATTCGGATCTGACCCCTGCCGTGTCTCCGGCGCCGGCTCCCGCAATCCCCGCTTCCGACCGTCACAGACAGGACGCGCGCAAATCCGGCCGGGTGCTGGCGCTGACCATGGGCGAACCTGCCGGCATCGGCGGCGAGATCGCCCTGAAAGCCTGGCGGGCCGGCCGGGCCGCGGCTGGCAGTGCGGCGCCGCCGGCCTTTTTCGCCATCGATTCGCCGGACCGCCTGCGCGCGCTCGCAAACCTGCCCGGTTGCGACGCGCCGGTGGTCCCGATCGCCGGCGCCGACGAGGCCAGTGCGGCTTTCGGCGATGGCTTGCCGGTCCTGCCGCTCCGGGCCGCCGTCTGCGCCGAGACCGGGCGCCCCGATCCGAAATCCGCCGCAGCCGTGATCGAAAGCATCGATACGGCGATCGATCTGGTGCGCCGGGGTCTTGCCTGGGCGATGGTGACCAACCCGATTCAGAAAGCGCCCCTGATGGCGGCCGGGTTCGGGTTTCCGGGCCATACCGAATATCTGCAGCATTGCGCCGGAGGCGCACCTGTCGCGATGATGCTCGCGTGTTCCCGGCTCCGGGTCAGTCTGGTGACCGTGCATATTCCGCTGGCGCAGGTCGCGGCCAGTCTTACCGTCGGAAATGTCGAGGCCGCCGGGCGGATCACGGCCGAGGCGTTGCGCCGGGATTTCGGGATCGCCGCACCGCGGCTCGCCTTTGCCGGCCTCAACCCCCATGCCGGCGAGGCCGGTGCACTGGGCGGCGAGGAGAATACGATTATCGCACCCGCGGTCGCCGCGCTGCGGGAGGCCGGCATCGACGCCTCCGGCCCTTACCCGGCCGATACCCTGTTCCACGAGGCGGCGCGGGCGGCCTACGATGCCGCCGTCTGCATGTACCACGACCAGGGCTTGATCCCGCTCAAGACCCTCGATGTCCAGCGCGGGGTCAATGTTACCCTGGGATTGCCGTGGGTCCGGACCTCGCCCGACCACGGCACGGCGCTCGACATCGCCGGCACCGGGCGCGCCAGCCCGTCGAGCCTGGTTGCCGCCCTGCAGACGGCTGCAGACATGGCGCAGCGCCGGGCCGCGGCGGGCCCCGCCGCCGGCCCCCCCCGCACCGGGCCCCGCCGCCCCGTCGGGCCTGGTTGCCGCCCTGCAGACGGCTGCAGACATGGCGCAGCGCCGGGCGGCGGCGGGCCCGGCCGGCGGCTGACCGGACGTGCCGGATCCGGCGGCCCTGGCCGGCCTGCCGCCGCTGCGCGAGGTAATCCGCCGTCACGGCCTCGCCGCCCGCAAGGACCTGGGCCAGCATTTCCTGCTCGATGCCAACCTGACCGACCGCATCGCCCGTGCGGCGCGTGAGCCGGGCGAAGCAGACCTCTCTCGCGGCACCGTGATCGAGGTCGGCTCCGGTCCCGGTGGCCTGACCCGCTCGCTGCTGCGCGCGGGTGCGCGCGTCCTCGCGGTCGAAGTGGATGCCCGGGCGCTCGACGCCCTTGCCGAACTCGGCTCGCTGGCCGGTGGCCGGCTGGTCTCCGTTGCGGCCGATGCGCTGGAATTGGACCTGCAATCGGCTGCCCGCGGGCGCGGGTTGCCGCCGCCGTACCGGATCGTCAGCAACCTGCCCTACAATATCGGCACGCCGCTGCTGATCCGCTGGCTGCACGACCCGGCAGACATCGAGCGCATGGTCCTGATGTTCCAGCGCGAGGTGGCCGACCGGCTGACTGCGCAACCGGGCTCGAAGGCCTACGGCCGGCTCTCGGTGCTCACCCGGTGGCTGTGCGAAATCGTGCGCCTGTTCGACCTGCCGGCCGCCGCCTTCACGCCGCCGCCGAAAGTGGCCTCGTCGGTTGTATCCCTGCGGCCGCGTCCCGCGCCGCTTGCGCCCGCCGGACGCGAGGCTCTGGAACGGGTGACGGCGGCCGCGTTCGGCCAGCGCCGCAAGATGCTGCGCCAGAGTTTGAAGCCGCTGTTTGCCGAGCCCGCGGCAATGCTGGAGACGCTCGATATCGACCCGACTGCCCGGGGCGAAACCCTGACGGTCGAACAATTCTGCGCCATCGCCCGATCGGCCGCAGGGTAAGACGGGTGAATGGTTCGCCAGTGCGCGGCGGCGCGCGCTGTGACGCAAAAAGGCAGCCCGGAGGCCGCCTCTCGTCGTCGCAACCGGCCGGCGCGCTAACGCGAGTAGAACTCGATCACCAGGTTCGGTTCCATCTGGACCGGATAGGGTATGTCCGCCAGGCCCGGGCCGCGCACGAACTGGCCGCGCATCTTTTCGAAATCGACGGTCAGGTATTCCGGCACGTCGCGCTCGACCTGTTCCTGGGCGTCCAGGACCAGCGGTAACTCGCGGGATTTTTGCTTGATTTCGACAATGTCGCCGTCCTTCACCATGTAGGACGGAACGTTCACCTTCTTGCCGTTCACCAGGATATGGCCGTGGTTGATGAACTGGCGGGCGGCGAACACGGTCGGCACGAATTTCATGCGATAGACGGTGGCGTCGAGCCGGCGCTCGAGCAGTTCGACCAGGTTCTCGCCAGTATCGCCGCGGCGGCGCACCGCATCGTCGTAATAGCGGCGGAACTGTTTTTCGCCGATATTGCCGTAATAGCCCTTCAGCTTCTGCTTGGCCTGAAGCTGGACGCCGAAATCCGACAGCTTGCGGCGGCGCGACTGGCCGTGCTGGCCGGGGCCGTATTCGCGCTTGTTGTACGGGCTTTTCGGGCGGCCCCACAGGTTGACGCCCAAGCGGCGCGAAATCTTCTCCTTGGAGGAGAGGCGCTTGCTCATCGCTATGCTCCATGTCCCGGCGGCGGCGGTCGGCAGACCGGCCCGCACCGATGTTGTTGTCTCACCCTGCGCAGGGCCTTCCGCGGAAGGCCCGTGGCGGCCGGAAACGAAGTCCGGCGCCCGCGTCAGCAGGGTCGAAGCGCGGAGGTAGGCGTCGGCGGCGCGCCTGTCAATCTGTACCGCGGCGGCTAAACGGCGCGGGAGACCGGCTCAGTCCCGTCCGGCTTCGACGATCTTGGCAGCGAGCAGTTCCGGATTGGTGAAGCAGGCCTCGTGACCGCCGGGCATCTGCACCAGCCGGCACAGGCCCAGACGCGCCGTGAACCGCGGATGCCAGGCGAAATCTCCCGGCGGCATGGCGATGTCTTCCGTGCAGTTGATATAGGAGCGCGGCACCTTCAGTGTGTGGAAGGATTTCAGCGCCACCCGGTCGGTCAGCGTCCGCAGCGGATGCGGCGTCGTCAGTTCGTAAGTCTTCTTGGCGAGCGCAAGGTCCGCATCGTTCATGAACGCCTCGCGCCACACCGGGAACGGCAGCTTCACGGCGCTCGGGCCGTATGCGCCGGATCCCGCGATTGCATCCATCAGCTGCTTGTAATGCGGCGGGCTGACCGCTTCGATCGATTCGCCGTCGTTCAGCACGAAGGCGTTCCAGTAAATCAGCCGGCGGATGCGGTCCGGCAGTTCCTCCGCCATCCGGGAAATGATCGTGCCGCCGTAGGAATGGCCGAGGAGCACGAAATCCTTCAGGTCGTTTTCCACGACATAGTTGACGGCGGACTTGACGGCGTCGCTGTGCCCGACGGTCCGGTCGATGTCGTCGCCGGGCCCGTTGCCGGCCAGGGTCGGGGTGTGGACCGCGTGTCCGGCCTTGCGCAGCGGCTTCGCTACGTCCTCCCACAACGCGCCATAGTGCCAGGCGCCGTGAATCAGCACGAATGTCGTCATGTTTGCCTCCTGTTTCGGTGTCCCGGCGGGCTTGGCGGCGTCGGCGGCCAGAACGGTTGCCGGAACCGTGGCCAGCGCGCCTGCCGCGCCCGCCCCCTGCATGAACTGTCTGCGGTGGATGGTCATCGGTCTGCTCCCTCATACCCGAGTGCCTGCCGGCGGGGGCGCGCCGCCGGCCCTACCGCCGTACCTGCGGTGACGGCAGAATTGCCCCGACCGTCGCACTGCCCTATCCTGACAAGAGCGCCGGGCCGGTTCTTGGGCCACAGCGCACCGCAACGGGACTCGAGGGAACGTTCCATGACCCGCGAGGCCGGACAGGCATCCAGCGCGCGCAATAGGCGGTACGAAGTCTGGCGCACCTCGGATGTCGAGGCGCCGGAACGATTCTCCTATTTTCGCGAAGCAGTTTGCGAAGCCTTTATGGATCTGTCGCCGGAACACGACCGTTCGGGCCCGTTCGACGCCGTCGTCGAATCGGTGCCGCTGGCCGATGGCGCGGTAAACCGCGTTCGCGGCACGCCGCACCATGTGCGGCGGACGCCGGCGCAGATCCGGCGGACGGCCGAACAGTGCTTTTTCCTGAATATCCAGCTCAAATCCGAATGCGTCATCGAGCAGAAGAGCCGGTCAGTCCGGCTGGCGCCGGGTCAGGTCGCCCTGTTCGGCAGCGACCTGCCCTTCCGGATATTCCACCCGGCCGGGCGCGATATGAGCGTCGCCTCCTTCTGGCTGCCGCGTTGCCTGGTCGAAGAGTCGTTTGCCGACCGGGAGATACCCGGTATCCGCCGGGTCTCGGACAATCCGTTTCTCGGCCCGCTGATCGCGGCGACCGCCCGCACCCTCAACCGAGGCGCCCGCGCCGTCGATCCCGCCGACGCCAGCATGATGATGGAGAGCCTGATCCGGCTGGCGGCGCAGGCCTGTGCGGCGAACCGCAAACCGGATGTTCCGCCCGAAACGCTTCGTCCGGCCCTGTTGGCGGCCATCCTGGAATATGTCGAGAGCCGGCTGCACGATCCGGGACTCTCGGTCGGCGCGGTCGCTGCGCGGTTCGGCATCGGCAAGCGCTATGTCCACAAGCTCTTCGAAACGACCGGCAACAGCTTTTCCCGCTACATCCTGCAGAGCCGGCTCGAACGGACGGCTGCGGATCTGGCCGCGCCGGAGCATGCGCGGACATCGATCGCCGAAATCGCCTACCGCAACGGCTTTTCCGACCTTTCCTACTTCAACCGCCGCTTCAAGGCGCATTTCGAGGCGACGCCGCGGGAGGTGCGCAAATATGGACACAGGTAGGCCGCGCCGCCGCGGGGCGCGGCCGTGACGTCCGATACCCAGGTACTCGTCGTCGGCGCTGGAATCGTCGGCGTCAGCGCGGCGCTGAACCTGCAGCGCCGGGGCCTGTGCGTGACCCTGGCGGACCGGCAGGCACCGGGCGAGGGCGCGTCCTATGGCAACGCCGGAATTCTGGTGCCCGGCGCCGTGGTTCCGGTTCCGGTTCCGGGCCTGATAAGGAAGGCGCCGGGCATGCTGCTGCGCGGCACCGGCCCGCTGTATCTGCGCTGGTCCTATCTGCCGGTCCTGCTGCCCTGGCTGTGCCGATATCTGCGCAACGGCAGCGACCCGAACGTCCGCCGGATCGCCGGTGCCCTGATGCCGATTATCGGCGACAGCCTGGAGGAGCATCTGGCCCTGGCGCGCGGCGCGCCAGCCGAAGCGCATATCCGTGCGCAACCCTATCTTTTCGCCTATCGGGACCGGGCAGCGTTCGAAGCCGACGGCTACGGCTGGGCGGTCCGCCGCGAGCAGGGTATCCGCTGGCGGGAATACGAGGGCGAGGCGGTCAGCCGGCTCGAACCGGCGCTCGGCCCCGGATACAGTTTCGTCGCCGCGCTGGAGGCCGGGCACGGCATGATCGACGGGCCGGGCGACTATGTGAAGGCGCTTGCCCGGAGCTTCTCTGCGGCGGGCGGCGAAGTCCTGCAGGCGGCATTCACCGGTTTCGAGCGGTCCGGCGGCGGGGTCGCCGGTGTGCGCTTCGGCGACAGGGTCATCCGGGCCGACAAGATCCTGGTCGCTGCCGGCGCCTGGTCGGCGCGGGTTCTGAAGCCGCTGGGGCTGAACATTCCGCTCGAAAGCGAACGCGGCTATCATGTCGAACTGTGGTCGACGGAGGGCGGTCCGGCCAAGCCCGTGATGCTGAGCGATCGCAAGATCGCCGTCACGCCGATGACCGGCCGCATTCGTTTCGCCGGCCTGGTCGAATTCGGCGGACTGGATGCCGGGCCGCGCCGGGCGCCGCAGCGGGCCATCGCGGCGGGCGCGGCTGCTTTCCCCGGCATGACCTGGCAGCGAAAGACCGAATGGCTGGGCCACCGCCCGGCGCCCGCCGACAGCATCCCCTATATCGGCGCCGTGCCGGCCCATCCCAACGTCTATGCAGCGTTCGGTCACCACCATGTCGGCCTGACCGGCGGGGCGCGGACCGGCCGCCTGATCGCCGACCTGATCGCGGGTGCGACACCGAATATCGACATGGCGCCGTATCGTGTGAAAAGGTAGACCGAGCGGCCGGCAAGTCGACCGGCCGCCACGTTTCGGGAAGGAGACATCCTGCATGAACTCTGCACTTCGCACGGCGCTGCTCGGCGCCTCGGCGCTCATCCTGGCCGCGGTTCCGGCCCGGGCCGAGAAGTGGGATATGCCGCTGGCCTATTCGGCTTCCAACTATCACTCCAAGAACGCCGCGAAGTTCGCGGAAATGACCAAGGCCAACAGCAGCGGCAAGATCGACATCGTCACCCATGCGGGTGGCTCGCTGTTCAAGGGCGGCGAGATTTTCCGCGCCATCCGCACCGGGCAGGCGCCGATCGGCGAGCGGCTGATCTCGGCACTGGGCAACGAAAGCCCGCTCTTCGAGATCGACGCCCTGCCTTTCCTCGCCACCTCATTCGGCGAGGCGTTGAAGCTGCACAAGGCGTCCCTGCCGGTATTGCAGAAGATACTGGCCAAGAAGCGCGTTCGGATGCTCTACGCCGTGCCGTGGCCGCCGCAGGGCCTGTACAACAAGAAGCCGGTCAAATCCGTCGCCGATATGAAAGGCATGAAGTTCCGCGCCTACAATGCGGCGACGGCTCGCCTGGCGACCCTGATGGGCGCGATTCCGACCAAGATCGAAGCCGCCGAACTCACCCAGGCGTTTGCGACCGGCGTCGCCCAGTCGATGATTTCCTCCGGTTCCACCGGTTACGACCGGAAGATCTGGGAGCACGTCAAATACTGGTACGACACCCAGGCCTGGCTGCCGAAGAACATGGTGATCGTCAACACCAAGGCGTGGGACGGGTTGGACGACGCCGGCAGGGCCGCCATTACCAAGGCCGCTGCCGCGGCGGAGAAGGCCGGTTGGGCGGAGGCCCAGCGCCTTGCCGACTGGTACAAGGTCCAATTGGCCAAGAACGGAATGACGGTCGAGCCGCCGAGCGCAGCGCTGGCCAAGGAGTTCCGTGCATTGGGCAACACGATGATGACGGAATGGCTCAAGCGCGCCGGCGCCGAGGGCAAGGCCGTGATCGACGCCTACAAGGCGATGAACTAGCATTTTCCTAGGGATAGCGGGGACGGACCGAAGTGCCGGCTCTGCTTCTCCGGTCGGATGACAGATTTCATACTGGATTACGGGCCGCTGGCGGTCGTTCTGGCCGCCGGCGGTTTTGCTTTGGCCGCCGCAACAGCACCGGCGGCAGCGCGAACGGCGGCCGGCCTGTACCGGATCTGCGGCCTGATCGGCGCTTGTTTCCTGATCCTGATCGGCCTGCTGATCCTGCTTGAGATCGGATCCCGGGTCGCCGGCGTCTATGTGCCGGGCCTCAAAGCCTATGCCGGCTATTCGATGGCGGCTTCGACATTCTTCGCCTTCGCCTACACCTTCGGCCATCGGGCGCACATCCGCATGTCGGCAATCATCGGCCGCCTGAAAGGGCGGGCGCGGCGCGTTGCCGAGATCTGGTGCCTCGCCGCTTCCGCCTCCGTCACCGGATTCGTCTGCTGGTACGCAGTGAAACTGGTCTCCGTCTCCTGGGATCTCGAAGACGTCAGCGAGAGCACGGACCGGATGTTTCTGTGGATCCCGCAGACTGCCCTCGCGCTCGGCTCCACGGTGCTGTTCATCTGCGTATTGCACCGGTTCGTCGACGTGCTGCGCGGCGCTGAGATCGGCGATCAGCGCAGCGCCGACGCCATGGCGACGGCGGAGTAGGGCGCCCGGCGATGGAGCATATTTACGCCACCGTCGTCTTCCTCGGCGTGCTGCTGTTTTTGCTCGGTAGCGGAGTCTGGGTCGGCTTTTCGCTGATCGGCGTCGCCTTCACCGGCATGATGCTGTTCGCGCCGGGCACATTCGGCCAGATCGGCGACCGCATGATGACGGTGATCTGGTCGAGTTCGGCGAGCTGGACGCTCACCGCGCTGCCGCTCTTCATCTGGATGGGCGAGATCCTGTTCCGGACCCGATTGTCCGAAGACCTGTTCAAGGGCCTGTCGCCCTGGATGAACCGGCTGCCCGGCCGGCTGCTCCACACCAATATCATCGGCTGCACGATCTTTGCCGCGATATCCGGCTCGTCGGCGGCGACCGTAGCGACGGTCGGCAAGATGTCGATTCCGGAATTGCGGGCGCGCAAATATCCCGAGGATCTGGTGATCGGTACGCTTTCCGGCGCCGGGACGCTCGGCCTGCTGATCCCGCCATCGATCATCCTGATCGTCTACGGCGTGACGGTGAATCAGTCGATTTCCAAGCTGTTCGTCGCCGGCGTGGTGCCGGGAATCGTACTGGCGAGCCTGTTCATGGCCTATGTAGTGGGCTGGTCGCTGCTGCGCCCGTCGAGAATGCCCCCGGCCGAGCCGCGGCGGCCCTTCGGGGAGAAGCTCGGCCAGTCGCTCTATCTGATTCCGGTCCTGCTCCTGATCGCCGGGGTGCTGGGCTCGATCTACGGCGGGCTCGCGACAGCCACCGAAGCGGCGGTATTCGGCGTCGTCGGCGCGCTGGGCCTGTCAGCAATCCAAGGCTCGCTTTCCTGGGAGACCTTCCGGGAATCGCTGCTGGGCGCCACGCGCACCTCCGCCATGATCGCGCTGATCCTGGCCGGCGCGGCCTTCCTGACACTGGCGATGGGATTTACCGGCCTGCCGCGCGGCCTGGCGTCCTGGATCGCCGGCTTCAACCTCAGCAAGTACGAGCTGATCCTCGCGCTGACGGTCTTCTACATCCTGCTCGGCTGTTTCCTCGACGGCATTTCGGCCGTCGTGCTGACCATGGCGATCGTCGAGCCGATGATCCTGCAGGCCGGCATCGACCTGATCTGGTTCGGCATTTTCCTCGTCGTCGTCGTCGAGATGGCGCAGATCACGCCGCCGATCGGCTTCAACCTCTTCGTCCTGCAGGGCATGACCGGCCACAATATCGGCTATGTGGCGAAAGTTTCGCTGCCGCTGTTCCTCGTGATGGTTATGGCGGTGTTCCTGATCGTCGTGTTCCCCGATATCGTGATGTTCCTGCCCGACAGCATGGCCAGATCGGCAGGGTAGGGAAGGCGGCCCGACCGGCCGCGATTGACCGGCGTCGCAACTCTCCCTAAACCGAAGCTCCGTTCCGGTTTCTCGCTCGATATCCTGGCAGGCGCGCCATGTCTCACACCCGATCCGTCATTGTTACAGGCGCCGGCTCCGGCATCGGCCGCGCCGTCGCCCTGGCGATGCAGGCCGACGGTTACAATGTGGCCCTTGCCGGCCGGCGTGCGGAGGAACTGGACATAACGGCGGCGGGCGCCGCCGCCGGCGGCGGACGGATGCTGGCCCTGCCGACGGACGTGACCGACGACGACCAAGTCGCCCGGCTGTTCGCCCATACGGTCGAGGAATTCGGCCGGCTCGACGTGCTGTTCAACAATGCCGGCCGGGGCGCGCCCCTGGTGCCGATGGAGGAGTTGACGCCGCAGCAGTGGCGCGACGTGGTCGATCTGAACCTGACCGCCTGTTTCGTCTGCGCCCAGCACGCCATCCGCATCATGAAGGCGCAGGACCCGAAGGGCGGACGGATCATCAACAACGGCTCCATATCGGCCCACACGCCGCGGCCGTTCTCCGCTCCCTACACCTCGACCAAGCACGGGCTGACCGGCCTGACGAAATGCATCGCGCTGGACGGCCGGCCCGACGACATCACCGCCTGCCAGATCGACATCGGCAACGCGGTCACGGACATGACGGAACGGATGGTCGAAGGCATGCAGCAGGCGAACGGCCAGATCATGGTCGAGCCGCGCATGGACGTGGAGCATGTCGCCACGTCGGTCCTGCACATGGCGAACCTGCCGCTCGACGCCAACGCGCTCTTCATGACCGTCATGGCGACCAAGATGCCCCATATCGGCCGGGGCTGAGCGCTAAACGACGGCGCGGGCAAAGAAAAAGGGCGCCCCGAGGGGCGCCCCTTCGATTCGGTCTGGATCGAGGATCAGTTCCAGCTCTTCTTCGGACATTTGTCGCCGTAGCTGTCAGGTTTGAAGGTAACCATCCGGTCCACCGAAATTTCCGGCACGCCCTTGGCATTGAGGCTGACGGTGCGCTTGTACCAGGGCTGGATCAGGAAGCCGTTGACATTGTATTTCAATTGGCCGCGCACCGAGTTCAGGCCCTGGGCGCGCATGACCTTCACCAGGTTCTTCAGGTTCTTGAAATTGCCCTTCACGCCACGCAGGCCGTCGGCGATCTTGCGGATGCCGTCATAGGCTTGGACGCTCCAAAGCCCGGGGAAGCGCTTGTTCTTGGCCACAAACGCCTTGACGAATTCCTCGTTGCGCGGGTTTTTCAGGTTCGGGCCGTAATGCATCGTGTGAAAGGTGCCGACCGCGGCCTTGCCGATCGGCTTGATGGTCACATAGTCGACGGCGTAGTTGGTGTAGAGCTTCACTTTCTTGCCGGCGCCGGACGCCGCCCACTGCTTCATGAAAGCTACGCCCATACCGCCGGGCGGGAAGATGAACAGCCCGTCGGCGCCGCTGGCGACCACCTTGCTGATCTCCGCCTGAAAGTCCCGTGTTCCCAATTTGAACAGGATCCGGCCAACGATCTTGCCATCCTTGTAGGTGCGCTGGAAGCCGGTCAGCATGTCTTTGCCGGCCTGATAGTTCGGCGCCATCATGAAGACCTTCTTGAGGCCTTCGTCGTTCATCAACTGGCCCATGGCTTCGGCATTCTCGTCATTCTGGAACGAACTCGAGATGAAGTAGGGGCTGCAGTTCTTGCCCGCCATGCCCGACCAGCCGGCATTGGTGCTCATCATGATCCGCCGGGCGCGGGTCACGGGGCGTTGCACGGCAGCGAGGATGTTGGACCAGATCACGCCGGCCACCACATGGACTTTCTCCGATTTGAGCCACTTGCGCACGGCGCGCAGGCCGACATCCGGTTTGCGCTGGTCGTCGCCGATAAAGATCTCCGTCGGTACGCCGCCCAGCTTGTCGCCATTTTTCTTCCAGCCTTCCATCTCGAGACCGAGATTCCAGCCGAGCAACTGGGATTTGCCCAGAATGGCGGCGCCGCCGGACAGCGTGTTGAGATAGCCGATGCGGAAATTCTCGGCCTGCGTCGGCGCTGCGAGGCCGGCCGCAAGGGCCACCGCGGCGGCGGTGCCGATAACAAGTTTCTTCATGACGTCCCTCCCAATGGTTCTGTCAATCTGCTTCCATTGACCGCGCTGTTCTCCGTTGAAGTGATTGCGGCGGTCGAACTGTTGCCGTTATAGCGT
Source organism: Rhodospirillaceae bacterium bin65 (assembly GCA_002238725.1). Taxonomy (GTDB): domain Bacteria; phylum Pseudomonadota; class Alphaproteobacteria; order Bin65; family Bin65; genus Bin65. The sequence goes on along the minus strand of MPMX01000046.1, from coordinate 2,160 downwards.
GTTTTGGCGAAAGACGGTCAACAAGAATGTCGATATCGCCTCGAATGCCGGCCTCGCCGGTCACAGGAACATCGAGAGCAACCCCTTGAACAAAGATACTCATCGTTCTCTGGTGCGGCGTGTGTTCGCCCATCTCGACGCCGGAACGACCGACCGGGCGCCGGATGTCCTGCGCAATCCGGTCGCCGTCTACACCGATCCCGCCAGATTCGAGGCGGAAATGGCCCACATCCTGCGCAGCAAGAGCCTGCTGGCCTGCCTTTCGGGCCGGCTGCCCGGGCCGGGCAGCTATCTGGCGGAAGATCTCGCCGGCGTACCGGTCCTGCTGATGCGCGGCGAGGATGGCGTTGCGCGGGCCTTCCTGAACAGTTGCCGCCATCGCGGCGTGCGGCTTCTCGATGGCGCGGGCAGGGTTCGCCGCGCATTCGCCTGCCCCTATCATGGCTGGGCCTATGGCGCGGACGGACACCTGAAAAGCGTTCCGCATGGAGACGACTTCGGCGAATTCGACATCGCCGGCTGCACATTGGCGGTTCTGCCCTGTACCGAAGCCGACGGCATGATCTGGATCCGCCTGTCGGGGGAGGAGCCGGCCGATCCCGGCGAGTCGCTGGACGGCCTCGCGCCGGAACTGGGCGGTTACGATCTCACCGGATACCACTATTACGCCAGCAGCCTGATGACCCCGGCCATCAACTGGAAGATGGCGGTCGACACCTTCATGGAGCCGTACCATTTCGCCGTGCTGCATAAGCAGACGGTGGCGCCGCTCTTCTTCCCCAACCTTTGCCTGTACGACGATTTCGGCCGCAGTTTCCGGGAATATCTGCCGCGCCGCTCGATCGTTGAGATGCGCGACAATCCTGAGGCGGAATGGGATGCCGTCTGGCACTCCGCGATCATCTACTATCTGCCGCCCAACGCGATCCTCGTCATGCAGCAGGACCATGTCGAATTGTGGCGCGTGTATCCGCGCGACGGCCGCGTCGACCGGACCGAAGTCTATCTCGACCTCTATATCCCCGAGCCGGCCGAGAGCGACAGCGCCCGCCGCCACTGGGACGCCAACCTCGATCTGGCCGTGCGCACCGTCGAGACCGAGGATTTCGCGGTCGCCGAATCGGCCTATGCCGGTTTTGCGACCGGACTTGCGAAGGAGGTCGTTTACGGCCGCAACGAACCGGCGCTCCAGGCGTTCCATCGCAGGATGGCGGCGGAGATGGCGGGACTTTGATTGCCGGGCTCATGCGGCCGGCGGCCTGGCGGGACGACGGAGAATTGCGCGCGGCGGGAGCTTTCGCCTAATCTCCGGCCAATCTTCCCCAAGCCGGTAGAGCCATGTCCAGAGACCGTGCGTCTGCGACCCGCCACGCCTATATGGCGGTTCTCGAACGATATCGCCGGGACTTCGACGAGCCGGGGTCGGCCGACTACTGGTCGCCGAGCCTGGAGACGGCGTCGCGCGACGAAATCCGCGCGATCCAGAACGCCAAGCTGGAGAAGCTCTCGCCGTTTCTCTACGAGAACAGCGCCTTTTACCGCCGCCGGTTCGACGCCGCGGGCATGAAGCCGGACGATATCCGGACCGTCGACGACCTGCCGAAATGGCGGCCGGTCGACAAGAAGGAGATGGTCGCCGACATGGCGGCCCATCCGCCCTGGGGCACCTACAGCACCCATGACGACGCGATCTGGAACGACCGCGGCTGGACGATCTTTCCGACCTCGGGCTCGACCGGCACGCCGCGGGTCTTCCGCTATTCGAAGACCGACCTGGAATACTGGAAATGGGCCAACAGCCGGGCGCTGTGGTCGCTCGGCGCGCGGCCGGGGGAAAAGGTGTTCCTGGTCGTCGGCTTCGGCCCGCATGTCTGGGGCTGGGGCGTGCTGCACGCGCTCGCCCACATGGGCGTGCCCTGCATCCCGGGCGGCGGGCTGACCGCGGAGCTGCGCTGCAACTTCATCCTGCGCTACAGGCCGACCATCCTGGCGACCCTGCCGTCGCAACTGCTGCGTCTCGGCCTGGTCGGGCGCGAGCGCGCGCGCGACCGGGCGCAGCCCTCGGTGACGAGGCTCTCCCCCGGCGGCGAGCGGGCGGCCGGCATCGTGGCGCCCCGCCGGCGGCTGGAGGAAATGTGGGGCGCCGAGGTGGTGGAGTTC
>MPMX01000045.1 GCA_002238725.1 Rhodospirillaceae bacterium bin65 | reverse complement strand
AACAGGTCTTTCAGCGCGATCATGGCCTCGCAGTCGGCCTGGTCGCCGGCGATCGCCGCCATGCCCGCGCCGCCACTCCCGGCAATTTTGTCGGCGATCGCGGCGAAGGCCTCGTCCCATGAAGCGGGCTCGAGCTTGCCGCCGCGCCGGACATAGGGCCGGTCGAGCCGCTGGCGTTTCAGCCCGTCGCAGGCAAAACGCGTCTTGTCGGAGATCCACTCCTCGTTGATGTCGTCGTTGAGCCGCGGCAGAACCCGCATGACCTCCGCGCCGCGGCTGTCGACCCGGATGTTGGAGCCGACGGCATCCATGACGTCGACGGATTCGGTCTTGCGCAACTCCCACGACCGCGCCGTGAAGGCGTAGGGCTTGGAGGTCAGCGCGCCGACCGGGCACAGGTCGATCACGTTGCCCGACATTTCAGACGTCAGCGAGCGCTCCAGATAGGTCGCGATCTCCATATGCTCGCCGCGGTGCAGCGCGCCGATCTCCTCGACGCCGGCGACTTCTTCGGCAAAGCGGATGCAGCGGGTGCAATGGATGCAGCGGGTCATGATGGTCTTGACCAGCGGCCCCATTTCCTTGTCGTGGACGGCCCGCTTGTTCTCCTCGAAGCGGGTGCGGTCGTGGCCATAGGCCATCGCCTGGTCCTGCAGGTCGCATTCGCCGCCCTGGTCGCAGATCGGGCAATCGAGCGGATGGTTGATCAGCAGGAACTCCATCACGCCGCGGCGGGCCTTGATGGTCTTCTCCGAATCGGTGAGGACGACCATGCCGTCCAGCACGGGCTGGGCGCAGGAGGCGACCGGCTTGGGCGCCTTCTCGACCTCCACGAGGCACATGCGGCAATTGCCGGCGATCGACAGCCGCTCGTGGAAACAGAAATGCGGCACTTCCTTGCCGATCGACTGCAACGCCTGAAACAGGGTCAGGCGACCGTCGACCTCATGCTGTTCGCCGTTGACGGTGATCGTTGCCATCGCGCTTACGCCGCTACCTTGCGTTCGAGGATGCGGCGCTCCAGTTCGGGCCGGAAATGCCGGATCAGGCCCTGGATCGGCCAGGCCGCCGCGTCGCCGAGGGCGCAGATCGTGTGCCCCTCGACCTGGCGGGTCACTTCTTCCAGCATGTCGATTTCGCCGATGTCTGCATCGCCGCGCACCAGCCGCGTCATGACGCGCCACATCCAGCCGGTGCCTTCCCGGCACGGCGTACACTGGCCGCAGCTTTCGTGCATGTAGAATTTGGACAGGCGGCAGATCGCGTTCACGATATCCGTCGACTTGTCCATCACGATGACTGCCGCGGTGCCGAGGCCCGACTTGAGGCCGGCCAATGTATCGAAATCCATCGGCAGATCCTGGCAGATGTCGGACGGCAGGCACGGTACCGATGAGCCGCCGGGAATGACGGCGAGCAGGTTGTCCCAGCCGCCGCGCACGCCGCCCGCATGTTTCTCGATCAGTTCCCGGAAGGGAATGCCCATCGCCTCTTCGACATTGCACGGCGAGTTCACATGGCCGGAGATGCAGAAGAGCTTGGTGCCGGTGTTGCGCGCATCGCGGCCGATGCCGGCGAACCAGGACGGTCCCCGGCGCAGGATCGTCGGCGCGACGGCGATCGATTCGACATTGTTGACGGTGGTCGGGCAGCCATAGAGGCCGGCGTTGGCCGGAAACGGCGGCTTGAGGCGCGGCTGCCCCTTCTTGCCTTCGAGGCTTTCCAGCAACGCCGTTTCCTCGCCGCAGATATAGGCGCCGGCGCCGCGGTGGACGTGGATGTCGAAATCCCAGCCCGAACCGCAGGCGTTGCTGCCGATCAGCCCGGCGCCGTAGGCCTGGTCGACGGCGGCCTGCAACCGTTCGGCCTCAAGGTAGAACTCGCCCCGGACATAGATGTAGGCCGTGTTGGCGCCCATGGCGAAGCCGGCGATCAGGCAGCCCTCGACCAGCTTGTGCGGATCGTGGCGCATGATGTCCCGGTCCTTGCAGGTGCCGGGCTCGGATTCGTCGGCGTTGACGACCAGATAGTGCGGGCGGCCGTCGCGCTTGTCGTCCGGCGGCATGAACGACCATTTGAGGCCGGTCGGGAAGCCCGCCCCGCCCCGGCCGCGCAGGCCGGAATCCTTGATCTGCTGGCAGATCCAGGCGCGGCCCTGCCCGATGAACCAGGCCGTCTGGTCCCAGTCGCCCCGGCGGCGCGCGCCTTCCAGGCCCCAATCGTCGAAGCCGTAGAGGTTGGTGAAGATGCGGTCGCGATCGTCGAGCATCAGGCGCCGCCCTCCCCTGCAGCCGCATTTTCCAGCGCCGCGGCCTGCGCAACCCAATCGCCGCGGTCGGCCCGGCCGCCGAGCTTCAGCGCCCCGTTCACCCAGTCTTTTTCTTCAGGCGTCCAGGCGGCGATCTGGTCGAAGTGATAAATGCCGATGCCATGCAGCGCACTCTCGATCCTCGGGCCGAGGCCCTTGATCCGGGTCAGCGCATCGGCATTGCCGCCGCGCGGTCCTTCGAGCGCGGGCGGCCGGCCTTCGTTTTCGGCCGGCGCCGGCGACGGTGCTTCGGCGGATACCGGGATGCCGGCGCCGTTCAACCCATAGACGACCTCGGGGTCGAAAGGAGTCGGGGCCGGCACGTCGGTCAGGGTGCGGGCGCCGTCTTCCGGTTCCGAGGAATGGCGCCCGACCAGGGAGCCGGTCGGCAGCTCGCCGCCATTTTTCAGAGTGCGCAGGAGGCCGGAAAAATTCTCGTAGGTCAGGTCCTCGACGAAATCGTCGTTCACCTGGACCATCGGCGCGTTCACGCAGGCGCCGAGGCACTCGACTTCGCTGCAGGTGAACAGCCCGTCTTCGCTGGTCTCGCCGGGCCCGATGCCGGTTTCGTCGCGGATCGCGCGGAACACTTCGCCAACGCCGCGCAACATGCAGGGAGTCGTGCCGCACACCTGGAGATGGTGCCGGCCGACCGGGGCCAGGTTGATCATGGTGTAGAAGGTCGCGACTTCCATCACCCGGATCTTCGCCATGCCCAGCCGTCCGGCGATATGCTCGATCGCAGCCTGGGGAACCCAGCCGCCGTGCTGACGCTGCGCCAGGTCGAGCAGCGGCAGGACCGCGCTGGCCTGCCGGCCTTCCGGATAGCGGGCGACCGCCCTGTCCACCGCCCGGCCGTGCTCGCCGTCGAAGGCGAAGCTGTCCGGCTGCTCGACGGCGGCGCCTGCCGCGGGCCCGCTCACCGGTCGACCTCGCCGAACACGACGTCCATGGAGCCGACGATGGCGCAGACATCCGCCAGCATGTGGCCTTTCGACATGAATTCGGTCGCCTGGAGATGGGCAAAGCCCGGCGCCCGGATCTTGCAGCGGTAGGGTTTGTTGGTGCCGTCGGCGACCAGATAGACGCCGAACTCGCCCTTCGGCGCCTCGACGGCGGAGTAGGTCTCGCCGGCCGGGACGCGATAGCCCTCGGTGTAGAGCTTGAAATGGTGGATCAGCGCCTCCATCGAGCGCTTCATCTCACCCCGTTTTGGCGGCGTCACCTTGTTGTCGTCCGCCGCCACCGCCCCGTCCAGCGTCTCCAGCCGGTCGAGCGCCTGGTCGATGATGCGCAGGCTCTGGCGCATCTCCTCGACGCGCACGAGGTAGCGGTCGTAGCAATCGCCGTTCCGGCCGACTGGAATATCGAAATCGTAGGCCTCGTAGCCGTCGTAGGGCTGGGCCTTGCGCAGGTCCCAGGCGAGGCCGGAGGCGCGCAGCATCGGGCCCGAGAAGCCCCAGTCGAGAGCATCTTTCGCGTCGACGACGCCGATATCGACCGAGCGCTGCTTGAAAATGCGATTCTCGGTCAGCAGCGTCTCGATATCGTCGACGATCTTCGGGAAGGCCGCGCGCCATTCCCGGATGTCGCCGATCAGCCCGGCCGGCAAATCCCGATGCACGCCGCCGGGCCGGAAATAGGCCGCATGGAGCCGCGCGCCGCAGACGCGCTCGTAGAATGCCATGAGCTTTTCGCGCTCTTCGAAGGCCCACAGGAAGGGCGTCAGCGCGCCCACGTCCATGGCGTAGGCCGGCACGTTCAGCAGATGGTTCAGCACCCGGCCTATTTCGGCGTAAAGCACCCGGATCGCCTGGCCGCGCGGCGGGACTTCCAGATCCAGCAGCTTTTCCGTCGCCAGGGCGAAGGCATGCTCCTGGTTCATCGGCGCGACATAGTCGAGCCGGTCGAAATAGGGCACGGCCTGCAGATAGGTTTTCTGCTCGATCAGCTTTTCGGTGCCGCGGTGCAGCAGGCCGATATGCGGGTCGGCGCGCTCGACGATCTCGCCGTCCATCTCCAGCACCAGGCGCAGCACGCCGTGCGCCGCCGGATGCTGGGGCCCGAAATTCAGGTTGAGATTTTTGATCTCGACCTCGCCGGGCCTGAGATCGCCCGCAGCCCCGGCCGCCGTCGGTCCGTCAGGCATGGCCCTGGTCCTCCGCCGCGCCGGCCTGTCCGGCCTTCTCGTCACCCGGCGCAGACGGCGGCAGGCCGCGCGTCATGCCTTCCCAGGGCGAGAGGAAATCGAACGTCCGGTAATCCTGCTGCAAGGTCACGGGCTCGTAGACCACCCGCTTCTGTTCCTCGTCGTAGCGCACCTCGACGAAGCCGGTGAGCGGGAAATCCTTGCGCAGGGGATGGCCGTCGAAACCGTAGTCGGTCAACAGGCGGCGCAGGTCCGGGTTGTCCGAGAAATAGATGCCGTACAGATCCCACGCCTCGCGCTCGAACCAGCCGGCGGCGCTGAAAACCTCAGCGACCGAGGGCACCGGCGTCTCCTCGTCGGTATGAACCTTGACCCGGCAACGCAGGTTCGAGGTCACGCTCAGCAGGTTGTAGACGACGTCGAAGCGCCGTTCGCGCGCCGGCCAGTCGACGCCGCAGAGATCGACCAGGCAGGTGAAGGCGCAGTTCGGATCGTCGCGCAGCCGGGTCAGCGCCTTGACGATGGAAGCCCGGCCGACCGTAACGCACAGTTCGCCGCGCACGATATCCGCCTCGATCGCCTCCGGCGACAGGACGGCGAGGACATGCTCTTTCAGGTCTTGGAGCGCTTCCAGGGACATCGGCTGCCGGGGTTTCGCGGTCTAACGCGCAAAGGTCGCCGTGCGGCGGATCTTTTTCTGAAGCTGCAGCACGCCGTACAGCAGCGCTTCGGCGGTCGGCGGGCAGCCGGGCACATAGATGTCGACCGGCACGATCCGGTCGCAGCCGCGCACCACCGAATAGGAATAGTGGTAGTAGCCGCCGCCGTTGGCGCAGGAGCCCATCGAGATCACCCAGCGCGGCTCGGCCATCTGGTCGTAGACCCGGCGCAGCGCCGGCGCCATCTTGTTGGTCAGCGTCCCGGCCACGATCATCACGTCCGACTGGCGCGGGCTGGGGAAGAACACCGTGCCGAACCGGTCGAGATCGTAGCGGCTGGCGCCGGTGTGCATCATCTCGACGGCGCAGCAGGCCAGCCCGAAGGTCATCGGCCAGAGCGAGCCGGACTGGGCCCAGCCGACCAGCGAATCCAGGCTGGAGACGACAAAGCCCTTCGACTGGAACTCCTTGTCCAGAAAGGCGTCGAGCTCGGGCAGTTTCGCCGGAGCGCCGGCCGCAGCGGCATCCGGGGCGTCAGGAGCGGCTATTCCCATTCCAGCGCCCCCTTCTTCCATTCATAGACGAAGCCGACGGTCAGAATGACCAGGAACACCACCATGGACCAGAAGCCGAAATGCTGGGTCTCCGACAGCGTGATCGCCCAGGGGAACAGGAAGGCGACTTCGAGGTCGAAAATGATGAACAGGATGGCGACGAGATAGAAGCGCACGTCGAACTGGCCGCGCGAATCCTCGAAGGCGTCGAAACCGCATTCGTAAGCCGCCAGCTTTTCCGAATAGGGCTTCTGTTTCGCCAGAATCCACGAGGCGGCGACCATCGCCAGGGCCAGCCCCAGGGCAATCCCCAGAAAGATGGCGATCGGCAGATATTCGGCAAGAATGTCGCTCATCTGTCCCGCAAGGGTTGCCTTGTTCTTGCGGCGCAACGCGGCGTTACGCCGACGCCGTCCGCGCACGCAAACGCGCGCCCGCGGCCCCGACCCGGACGAACCGGTTATAGGGCCGGCGGTCTCGATTGCAAAGCCTTACCACGGTCCCGTTTGGCCGCATACCGGGCACGCGCCGGTTCGGCGGCGGCGGCACGGCAAATCTTCGTGATCGCGGCGTTTTGGAAACCCGGATTACCGGGGGCGGTGGCGGGAGTGACGGGACTCGAACCCGCGGCCTCCGGCGTGACAGGCCGGCGCTCTAACCAAACTGAGCTACACCCCCGCAGCAGGCGCGGCGCGCGGCCGGAATGTGCTCCGGAATGCGTTCCGGAAAGCGCCCCGGAATGCGTACCATCGTGCGCCTATGCAGAGCGCGGCATGTAGCGCCGCCCCCGACGGGTGTCAAGCGAACGGCCGGGCGTGTCGTGGTGATCGCTATGATGCGCCCGCTCTCTCGATCTTGTCGGCGAACCGCTGGCGCGCCGGCGGCAGGGGGCGGTCGTGGGGCGCGAAGACATGCCGTTCGAGGAAATGGCCGCTCAGCTTCAGCCCGTCGTCGATGTCGGGCCACGAAACGCCCGCCGATCCTCTCCCCGACCGTTCCCCGGCATCGGCCCCGCCGTTCAGGAAATCCGGCAGGCGCAGCAGCCGGTCGGCATAGGGCTCGCCCGCCGACAGGCTGACGGCCCGGCCGCTGTTCGGCGACACATAAGCCAGCCGGTCGTTGCGGCCGGTGGCCGCGCAGCGTTCGAGATCGAGCCCGAAACCGAGCTCGCCCAGCAGCGCGATTTCCCACGCGACATAGGCTTCGCCCCAGTCCTCGCGCTCCAGGGCCTCCAGCAGCGCCAGCAGGCCGCGATAGACGGCGGGCGCCGGGGCCCGCTCCGGCAGCGACGCTTCGGCAACGGCACAGGCGGCGCCGATCCCGGCAAGGCGCAGCGGATCGTCGATCCATTGCCCGGCCCGGCCGGTCACGAGTTCCGCCTTCAGCGTGCCGAGATTCTCTGCGAGCCGGGCACGCCAGGTCGCCCGCACCTCGTTGCCCGGCTGATAGACCGGCATTTGCCGCCGCGAGGCGCCGCCATGGGCGAGCCCGGCATGGCGGCCGTGTTCCGCGGTCAGCAGCTGCACGACAAGGCTGCTCTCGCCGTGGCGCCGGGCAGACAGGACAATGGCGTCGTCGGTCCATTCCATGCGGGAAGATATGGCGTTGGGCGGTGGGCGACGGCAAGCGCCAAGGCATAACCGGGTAGACCGTTCGCAAAGGCGGAATGCGGCAGAAAATGGTAGCGGAGGAGGGACTTGAACCCCCGACACGCGGATTATGATTCCGCTGCTCTAACCAGCTGAGCTACTCCGCCCCAATCCTGTCGCACGCGGGGCCGGAAATCCGGCGGCGGCGGGCGGCGGACAGAGCCGGTGGCTGCCGCCCGGAACACCCGCCCTGCGGGACGCGGCGAAATAGGTTCAAGGTCCGGCGGCTGTCAAGCCGGCCCTTGATTCGTCGCGGTCACTCGACCCGATTGTCTGGAGCGTTGCGGCGTGGAAGGCACCGTCGCCCGCCCTTCGATATGCCGCCTGCGGCGGCTACTCAGGACGAGGGTGAGGGTAGTGCCATCGCAGCAAATCAATATCGAAATCCCCTCATCCCGAGTAGCCCCGGATTTTTTCCGGGGCGTATCGAGGGGCGATCCAGCCGCCGCCGAGGAGGCGCGTGCCGTCGTAGAGCACCGCGGCCTGGCCGGCCGAAACGCCGTATTGCGGGTCGTCGAAGGTCAGCGTCGCGCGGCCCTCTAGTTCGACCTCGGCCCGGCACGGCATGGCCTCGCCGGCGTTGCGGATGCGCGCTTCGGCGCGAATTTCGCCGCCGCCCGATACCCTGCCCTCCGGCCTCGCATCGCCGATCCAGTTCAGCTTCTCGATCGCGATGCTGCGCCGGGCCAATGCGGCGCGCGGGCCGACGACCACATCATTTGTCTCCGCGTCGATCCGCACGACATAGAGCGGCTGGGCCGTGCCGCCGATGCCGAGGCCCCGGCGCTGGCCGACGGTGAAGCGGATGATGCCGTCGTGCCGGCCCAGTTCGTTGCCGTTGAGATCGACGATCCGGCCGGGGTCGCAGGCGCCGGGCCGCAGCTTCTCGACCACCTGCGCATAGTCGCCGTCCGGCACGAAGCAGATATCCTGGCTGTCCGGCTTGTCGGCCACGGGGACGTCCAGGTCGCGGGCGATGCGGCGGGTCTCTTCCTTCAGCCGGCCGCCCAGCGGAAAGCGCAGATAGCCGAGCTGCTCGCGCGTGGTGGCGAACAGGAAATAGCTCTGGTCCTTGGCCGGATCGGCGGCCTTGTGCAGCTCCGGCCCCTCCGCCGCCTCGATCCGGCGGACATAATGGCCGGTCGCCAGGCAGTCGGCGTCGAGATCGCGCGCGGTCTGCATCAGGTCGGTGAACTTGACGGTCTGGTTGCAGCGCACGCAGGGCAAGGGCGTCTCGCCGCGCAGATAGCTGTCGGCGAAATCGTCGATCACGCTCTCCCGGAAGCGCGATTCGTAGTCCAGCACATAGTGCGGAAAGCCGGCCTGCTCGGCGACCCGGCGGGCGTCGCGGATGTCCTGCCCGGCGCAGCAGGCGCCCGGCCGGCTCACGGCCGCCCCGTGGTCGTAGAGTTGCAGCGTGATGCCGACGACCTCGTAGCCCCCGGCATGCAGCATCGCGGCGGTGACGGAACTGTCGACACCGCCGGACATCGCGACCGCGACGCGCGTCCGCGCGGGCGGTTTGGCAAAGCCGAGACTGTTGGTCTGCGCAGCCATGAGGCCGGATATAGGCAGGCCTCGCGGGAACGCAATGCAGCGGATACAAGGCGCATTCCCGGCGGTCGCGCCGCGCCTTGACAGCCCCAAACCCATGGGCGAAGCATGGCGCCCCGCAGCAGGATCGAGCCGGCTACCATGCGCCTTGCCAGCATTCATTGGGACGGACAGGACCGGATCGCGGCGGCGGCCGGCGACGATACGCTGATCGACCTCAACCTGGCGCTCGAAGCGACCGGCGGACCGGCGTTCGGCACGATGCTGGACCTGGTGCGCAGCGGCGGCGGCGGTTTGAACCGCGCCCGCCGGGCCGCGGCCTGGGCACAGGATAATCCCGCCGCCATTCCGACGATACCGGCGCCCGCGGTATCCTGGCATCCTCCGGTGCGGCGGCCGGGCAAGATCGTCGGCGTGGCGCTGAACAATTCCGCGGCCGACGACCGCAAGATCAGCGCCCCGGACCATCCGACCATCTTCATGAAGCCGGCCACCTGCCTGATCGGCCACGGCGCGCCGATCCCGGTCCGGCGCCACTACGGCCGCCTGCATCCTGAGCCGGAACTGGCGGTGATCGTCGGCAGGGACGGCAAGGATATCGAGCCGGCGCAAGCGATTGACCACGTCTTCGGCTACACCATCTTCAACGACATGACCGGCAACGACATGCGCGCCGAAGACCGGGTGCATTACTGGGCGCTCTACCCCGATCCGGCGAATCCCGACGCCGTCCGCAAGGTCGAACAGCACCTCTCCTACGCCGCGCGCTACAAGGGCACCGACGGCTTCGGCCCGGCCGGCCCATGGCTGGTCACCGCCGACGCGGTGCCCGACCCGCACGATCTCGACATCTCCTGCAGCGTCGCCGGCGAGGTTTTCACCGACGACAATACCCGCCACTACACTTACCGGGTCGAGGAGGTGCTTGCCTTCGTCTCGCGCTTCATGACGCTGGAAGCCGGCGACATGATCTCGATGGGGACCGCCTTCCGCGCCGCCAAGACCGGCGGCCGGCCGCTGCATGCCGCCGATCTCAGCCGCCTGGACGGTCCGGTCGAGGTCGCGATCTCCGGGCTGGGGCGGCTGTCCAATCCGGTGCGGCGCGATCCGGCGCCGGCGACGGACTGGCGGCTGGCGCGATGACCGACCCGCTGCTCCGCCTGAAAATCGAGGCCCTGATCGCAGAGTTCGCCTGGCGCATCGACCGGGGCGATCCGGCAACGGTGGCCGACCTGTTCGCCGCAGACGGCTGGTACGGCCGCGAAAGCGGCGAGCGCAGCGTCGGCCGCGACGCCATCCGGGCCGCCTACGCCGCCCGGGCCGGGCGCGAAGCGACAGCGGGGGTGCGCACCGCCCGCCACCTGTTCACCAACCTGCGCCTGGAGCAGCAGGATCCCGACAACGCCGCCGGAAGCTGCATCCTCCTGCTGTTCGCCGCCGACGGGCCGCCGCCGCACCCGGCGACTCCGCTGCTGGTGCAGGACTACGACGATACCTACCGCCGCATCGGCGGCCGCTGGCTGTTCGCCAGCCGGTCGGTCAGCAAGATGTTCGTCGGCGAGAATTTCGCGCCGGTGCTGCCGCTGGGGGCGTCCGCATGAACAGCTATCTTCTGTGCCTGCCCCATTCGCCGATCCTGATGTGTTTCGCCGCGGAGCCGCCGGAACACGAGGCGATCCAAGCCGTCTATGCCGAGCAGGCCGCGGCGGTGCGCGCATTCGATCCCGAGATCGTCATCCTGTTCGGCACCGACCACTACAGCGGATTCCACCTCGACCGCATGCCGGCGACCTGCATCGGCCTGAGCTGCCGTGCCGTGAATGATATCGGCGGTTTTCCCGGTCAGTTCGACGTGCCGCATACGGAGGCGCTGGCCCTGATCGGCCATCTGCGTGCCGCCGGCTTCGACCCCGGCGTGTCCCACACCATGACCGTCGATCACGGCTTTTCCCAGCCCGCCTACCGCATCCTGGGCGCGCTCGATGCCTATCCGATCATTCCGGTCTTCATCAACGTCATGGCGCCGCCGTTGCAACGCTTCTCGCGCTCGCGCCGTTTCGGCCAGGCGATCGGCTCCGCACCGGTGCTGGAGGGCAAACGCGTGCTGCTGATGGGCTCGGGAGGCATGTCCCACCACCCGACGCGCTATTTCCCGCTGGTCGGAGAGGGCTCCGACGAGGTGACGCGCTGGCAGCTCGCCGGCGAGCGCGGCGGCACGTTTACCGAGGCCGAATGGCTGGAGCGCCTGCGCGTCATGCATCTGGAAGGGGCGCAAATGCTGGTCGACGGCAGCCGGACGCGCGAGGACATCTGCCTCAATCCCGGATTCGACCGGTTCTTTCTGGATGTGCTCACGAACAGCACCCTGGACTCGTTCGACAGCTGGAAGCCGGAAGACGTCATGGCCGAAGCGGGCGTCGGCAGCCTCGAACTCCACACCTGGATCGCCGCCGCCGCCGCTCATGCCGAAGCCCGCGGCAGCCGTCTGCAAACCGCGGTCTACGCCGACACCCTCGAATACGGCATCGGCTTCGGCATGGTCTGCGGCGCGCCGTCCTGACGCGTGCGACAGCGCTCTTAATTTCCGTCCGGGGCGTTACCGCCTAGCCTGCGGTTGTCCTCACGCCGCCATCGCGGATGCCCGCCATGACCGCCTCCTTTCCCACCACCCGCCTGCGCCGCAACCGCCGGCACGACTGGTCGCGCCGCCTGGTCCGGGAGAACACGCTGACGCCGGACGACCTGATCTGGCCGGTCTTCGTCCGGGAAGGCCGGGACGTGGCCGAGCCGGTCGCCTCCATGCCCGGCGTCGACCGCCTGTCCGTCGACCGGGTCGCCGCGGCCGCCGGCGAGGCGAAATCCCTCGGCATCCCGGCGATCGCCCTGTTTCCGCAGACGCTGCCGGAAAAGAAGGACGAGGATGGCACCGAGGCGACCAACCCCGACAATCTGGTCTGCCGGGCGATCCGTGCGGTGAAGGAGGCGCACCCGGACATCGGCGTGATCTGCGACGCCGCGCTCGACCCGTTCACCAGCCACGGCCATGACGGCGTGATCCGGGACGGCTATGTCGCCAACGACGAGAGCGTGGAAATCCTGTGCCGCCAGTCGGTCGTGCAGGCGGCGGCAGGCTGCGACATCATCGCGCCGTCGGACATGATGGACGGCCGGGTCGGCGCGATCCGCGCCGCGCTCGACGCCGAAGGCTTCGACCGGGTCCGGATCATGTCCTACGCCGCCAAATACGCCTCCGGATTCTACGGGCCGTTCCGGGATGCAGTGGGGTCGTCGACCGCCCTGAAAGGCGACAAGAAGACCTACCAGATGGACCCGGCAAACGGCGACGAGGCGCTGCGCGAAGTCGAGCTCGACATCGCCGAGGGCGCCGACATGGTGATGGTCAAGCCCGGACTGCCCTATCTGGACATCGTGCGGCGGGTCAAGGACCGGTTCGGCGTGCCGACCTACGCCTACCAGGTGAGCGGCGAATATTCGATGCTGCGCGGCGCGGTGGAGCGAGGCTGGCTGGACGGCGACCGGGTGATCCTGGAAGCGCTGACGGCCTTCAAACGCGCCGGCGCTGACGGGGTCCTGACCTATTTCGCCATCGACGCCGCCCGCCGCCTGAACGGGTAGCCGGCGGCCGGGCGCCGGAAAGGGGTCGGACACGCGAATGAGACATCTGCTGGACCTGGACCGATTTCCTCTCGATGCGCTCCGCGGCGCCCGGGGGCAGTCGTTGCTTGCCGGATGCCGGCAGGACTTGCAGAACGCCGGCATGTTCAGCCTGGACGGCCTGATTCTGCCGGGGGCGCTGGAGCGCTGCGTTGCCGAACTCGGACCGCTGTTCGAAACCTCGGCGTTCACCCATTGCCGCGAACACAACATCTACTTCGACGATACGATTCGGGGCCTCGCGCCGGACCACCCTGCCCTCCTGCGCTTCAAGACGGTCAATCGGACGATATGCGCCGACCAGGTGCCGGCAAGCCCGATCGCGCAAATCTACGGGTGGCAGCCGCTGATCGATTTCCTCGCGGCAGCGATGGGCAAGCCCCGGCTGTATCCGATGGCCGACCCGCTGGCGCGGATCAACGTCATGGCCTACCGCGCCGGCGAGGAACTCAACTGGCATTTCGACCGGGCGGAATTCACCACGACTTGCCTGCTCCAGGCGCCCGTATCGGGCGGCAGTTTCCAATACCGCAGCGGTCTCAGAAGCGATACGGACCCGAACTACGACGGCGTCGGCCGGCTTCTGGCCGGCAAAGACGATAGGGTGCAGGACCTGCCGCTCACGCCCGGCACGCTCAACGTCTTCAAGGGAAAGAACACCGCGCACCGGGTCACGCCGGTCGAAGGAGACCGGGCGCGGATCGTCGCCGTGTTCAGCTACTTCGACGAACCCGGCGTATTTTTCAGCGATGCGGAGCGGCTCGGATTCTACGGCCGGACGGGAACGTAAACGCCCGAACCGGCCCGATATGGCGGTTCAGTGGATCACCCGCGCGCCGACCCGGTGGCCGTCCTGCGCCATCAGGCCGAGCAGGATGCCCTCGCGCAGGCCGCGGTCGGCGATGCGCATGCGGCCGACCGGCCACATGCCGATGATCGCCTCGAGGATCGCCACCCCGCCGACGACGAGATCGGCCCGCTCGGCGCCGATACAGGCAATGGCGGCCCGTTCGTCCCGGCTCATCCCCGCCAGCATCCGGCCGATGCGCAGCAGATCGTCGAAACGCATGGTCGCGCCGTCGATCCGCGAGCGGACATATTTGCGCAAGCCCAGATGCACGCTCGCCAGCGTCGTCACCGTGCCGGACGAACCGACCATTTGCATCTGTCCGGCCGCAATCTGCGGCAGGATCCGTTGATCCTTCTCGAAGGCCGCCAGCAGTTCCGTCGCTTCTTCGACCATGCGGGTAAAGTCGTCGCCGGCGATCCGGTCGCCGCCATAGCGTTCGCACAGGTTGACAACCCCGAGCGGCAGCGACAGGACGCCGATCGGCGCGTCCCGCCCGGCGCGGCAGACGATTTCCGTACTGCCGCCGCCGATGTCGAAGACAATGGCGCCGGGAATATCCCGATCGAACAGCGGCGTGCAGCTGTTCAGCGCCAGACGGGCTTCCTCGGACGCGCTGATGATTTCGAAATCCAGGCCGGTTTCGGTCAGCGCGCGTTCCACGAACAGGTCGCAGTTTTCCGCCTCGCGGCAGGCCGCCGTCGCGACGTTGCGGACGCGGATGACGTCGGCCCGGCGCATCTTGGCGGCGCAGATGCGCAAGGCGTCGATCGTCCGGTCGATCGCCCGCTCGGAAAGGCGGCCGGTCGCCGCCACGCCCTCGCCCAGCCGGACGACGCGCGAAAAGGAATCGATCACGCGAAAGCCCTTGACGGAAGGCTCCGCCACCAGAAGACGGCAATTGTTGGTGCCGAGATCGACGGCTGCATAGGCCGGCCGGTTGGCCCTTCGCGTGCGCGGCGTGTGGTCCTTTTTCCGATATGTATGCCGTGCCTGCGGGCTCGTCATTCTTGTTCTCCGCCCCGTCCGAATGCCGAAATCCTAATCGGTTATGGGCCGTAGTTCAAAGACGGCATGACAGATTCGTGACAGATCGGGCGTGCGTCGGGCCGCCGCCGGCGCGGCCATAGCGTGCGGCTGCAAAGGTCTTGAGATTCGGCGGCGGGGGCTTTATCTGGCGCATTCCACGGCAGGCAGAAAACGCGAGCGGCCTGCGCGCCCATGGGGAATAGTTTAACGGCAGAACAGCGGACTCTGACTCCGTCGGTCCTGGTTCGAATCCAGGTTCCCCAGCCAAATCCGAATATCCCTGACCCGCTGCTTTCTTTGGCGGCACCGGCGCGCCAGAGACCGAGGCGTCCGGCGCGCCAACCACGCGCGGCGCATCGTGGAAAGACAGGAAAAAATCAGGGCGTGCCGCTTGTGTTGACCTCTCAACAGTTGCCGCCTATCCTGTCGGCCGGTTGCGCGGGGTCCCGGAGAGGACTCCGGGCTTAGTTGCCGGTATTTTTTTTGGGCGTCGTTGGCATGTTCACGCCGGCGCCGGAGGAACACGGAGGAACATCGTGAAACATCAAATCATGTTCGTCGCTGCTGCTGCGCTTGCGTTCGCTGGAACGCAGAGCGCTGCCGTGTCGGCCGACCGCGAAGTCCATGTCGCCGGTTTCGGCGCCAAGTCCGGCGTTGTCCGGTCGTTCGGCGTCAACACCGAGGCGGTCATGCGGGCCGCGGCCGAGAAGATCAACAACGAAGGCGGGATCAAGCTCGGCGACGGCACGAAGGGCAAAGTCGTCGTGACCTTCTATGACGACCGCTGCAAGGCCGAGGAAGGCATTTCCGTCGTCCGCCGGATCGCATCGGGCAAAGCCGTCGTGGCGATCGGCCCGACCTGCTCGAACGTGGCCGAGCCGCTGTTCGGCGTTCTGCAGAAAAGGGCCGGCGACGCTTCGGATACGGGCCTCCAGTTCCCGATCTTCACCGACACCGCGATCAAGGGCGGCCTGGCGAAGATTTCGGAATGGGCGTTCCGCAACGTGCCGAACGAAAGCCAGATGTACCAGTCCCTGTTCAAATGGGTGAAGAAAGAGAATCCGGGCTTCAAGTCCGTATTCGGCGGCGTGGAAGAGGATTTCGCCCACTCGCGCTTCACCTGGTACAAGGTGATGGAAACGCGCGCCCAGGAAGCCGGCTTCAAGGTTCTGGGCCGGGTCAAATGGCTGCTCAACGACACCAATTTCACCACCCAGGTGCGGCAGATGAAGAAGGCGAAAGCCGATGTCATCGCCATTTCCTCGCACCCGTTCACCCTGTGCGGCGTACTCAAGGAGATGAAGCGCCAGCGCGTGAAGTACAAGCAGCTGATCGGCCTCACGAGCTCTTCGAGCCTCGAGACGCTGAGAGGCTGTTCGAAGCAGGCCAAGGGCATCATCATCCCGACCAGCTTCGCGCCGGTGACCGCAGCGGCCAAGGAAGCGGCCGCTGGAGCAGCCAAGTTTAACGGCAGCGCCGATCTGCACAGCGCCGCGGCCTGGGAGAACATGTTCATCCTGAAGGGCGTGATCGAGAAGACCGGCGTCATGGCCAAGGGCGACACGGTGCAGGCCGACCGCCGCAAGATCCGCGACGGGCTGGCCGCGCTGAAGTCGACCGGCGGCCTGATCGGCGGCATCCAGCGCACGAAAGAAGGCGAAGCCGTCAAGCCTTACGTCTATGTCCACGCGCAAGGTAAAGAGTGGAAGATCCTCCACGACCCGCGTAAGTAGACCGACGGACTGAATCCCCGCCGGCGCCCGTATGGCGCCGGCGGGATTTCTCCCGCATTTAATCTCCACTCCATCCGCACCCGTCAGGGGGCAAGGGCGGTCCCGTGGAATTTGTCGATTATCTTCAGGCGGTTACCGACGGCGTGATGCAGGGCGCGTATTACGCGCTCATCGGAATCGGCTTCACGCTGATCTTCGGCGTGATGAACAAGATCAACCTGGCCTACGCCGCAGCGGCGTTCGGCGGCGCCTACGCCAGCCTCGGCATTGCGGCGCTGATCGGCAGCGGCGACGATTTCGGCCTGCCGCCGCTGCTCATGTTCCTGGCCTCGGCGGTCGCCGCAGGCCTGTTCGCCTGGATCGTCTATACGATCTGCTTCCGCTTCACGCCCGACCATTACGAACTCGCGACCCTGATGGCGACGGTCGGCGCATTCTTCCTCATCGAAGAGATCGCCGTGCACGCCACCGACGGGGAACCGATGGATTTCCCCGAGGTGCTGCAGGGCATCATCGAGGATCCGATGATCGAATTCAGCGACGCCTTCGCGATCCGCGGCGACCTGCTGACGATCTTCCTCCTCGCCCTGATCGCCATGGCGGTGCTGCTGTTGCTGCTGTACCGCACCAAGCTCGGCCTCGCGACCCGGGCGGTCGCACAGCAGAGGACCGCGGCGCAGCTCTGCGGCATCAGCGTAGACCGGACCAACGCATCGACTTTCATTATCGCCGGCGTCCTGGGCGGCCTGGCCGGCGCCATGATCGGCGCGGCTGTCGGCGTCCTGTCGCCGCTGCTCTTCGTTCCGCTGACCGTGAAAGGCCTGATCGTCACCGTGATCGGCGGCCTGGGCAGCATTCCGGGCGCGATCGTCGCCGGCCTGCTGGTCGGCGGGCTGGAAAATGTATTTCTCGCCCTGCGCGGCATTACCGAGCGCGACATGTACGTCATGCTTCTGCTGTTCCTGTTCCTTGCGTTCCGTCCGCAAGGGCTGTTCGGCAAAAAAGTGCTGAGGGACTGAGGCGATGGACGACTTTACATGGGGCATGGTCCAGATCGTCGGGGTCCACACGATTCTGGGCCTGTCGGCCTATGTGATCCTGCTGACCGGACAGGTTTCGATGGCCCAGGCCGGGTTCGTCGCGATCGGCGCCTATGTCGCCGGCATGCTGACCGTGCTGGCCGAATGGCACATCATTCCGGCCATGGTCACCGGCGGGCTCGCCGCGTCCGTGCTGGCCTGTATCGTCGGCTTCCCGGCATTGCGGATCCGCGGGCTGATGCTGGTCGTCGCGACCATTGCGTTCGGCGAGTTCGTGCGCCTTTTCTGGTTCAACTTCGACTACCGGATCGCCAAGGGCGATATCGTCGTCGGCCCGGAAGGCGGCGAAGGCTTCAAGCAGATCCGCTTCTTCCCGGAGAACGGCTGGACGACCCAGGACGTAGCGGTTTTCGTCTGGGTCGTCGCCGCGATCATCCTGGCGACCCTGTGGTGGATGGACCGCTCGCGCGCCGGCAAGGTGCTGCGCGCCGTCGGCGAAGACGAGATGGCGGCCCAGAGCGTCGGCATCAATCTGACCGTCGTGAAGGTGGCCGCCTTTACCGCCGGCGGCTTCATCGCCGGGATCGCCGGCGCCATCTATGCCCATTACACGACCCACATCGAACATCTGAACTTCGATATCCTCATGGCGACCTTCGCGATCGCCTATCCGATCCTGGGCGGTCTCGCGAATGTCTGGGGTACGCTGTTCGCCGCGTTCTTCATCCAGGTGATCGTGATCGAAGTGCTTCGCGATCTCGGCGACGTGCGGAACCTGATGTTCGGCGCGCTGATCATCCTGGTGATGAACTTCCTGCCCCACGGCCTGTTCAGCGCCAAGGTGGTGCGCAAGCTGAAGGAATGGATGGGGATTGGGAAAATGTCCGATGCTTGAAGTCGCCCGCCTCTCCAAACATTTCGGCGGCGTGCGCGCCGTCGACGAGCTGGACTTCAGGGTCGAGGCCGGGGAAATCTTCGGCCTGATCGGCCCGAACGGTTCGGGCAAGAGCACGACAGTCAATATGATCGCCGGTATCTTCGCGCCGACCGCCGGCGAGATCATCTTCGACGGCGTAGACATCACGGAGGCGCCGCCGCACATAACGCTGCACGCCGGCATCGCGCGGACCTTCCAGAACATCCGCCTGTTCAACAACATGACGGTCTGGGAAAATCTCTGGGTTGCGCAGAACTCGGCCAAGCAGAAGCGGACCGGCAATCCCATGGCGCGCTGGATGGGCGGGTCGCGCCGCGCCGCCGCTGCGGTCGAGGAATTTCTCGAATTCTCCAACCTCGCCCACAAGCGCGATGAACTGGCCGGCAATCTGGCATTCGGCGAGCAGCGCCGGCTCGAGGTCGCCCGCTCGCTCGCGGCGGAGCCCAAATTCCTGCTGCTCGACGAACCGGCCGCCGGCATGAACCTCGAAGAGGTCAAGGAACTCGACGAGCGCCTGCGCGTGCTGCGCGACCGCGGCGTCACGATCCTGCTGGTCGAGCATGTAATGGAGCTGGTGATGGAGGTCACGGACCGGATTGCCGTGCTCAATTTCGGGCGCAAGATTGCCGAGGGCACGCCATCGGAGGTGCAACAGAACCAGGCCGTAATGGACGCCTATCTCGGCGCCGGAGAAGGCGGTTCCGATGCTTGAAATCACGGATATCGTCACATCTTACGGCAAGATCGAGGCGCTGAAAGGGGTCTCGCTCTCCGTCGCGCCCGGCGAGATTACCTGCCTGCTCGGCCCGAACGGCGCCGGCAAGACAACGACCATGATGACGGTCGCCGGCCTGCTCAAGCCGCGCCGCGGCAACATCGCGTTCGAAGACCGGAACATCACCGGGCGCGATCCCGGCCATATCGTGCGGAGCGGGATCGCGCTGGTCCCGGAAAACCGGCTGGTCTTCCCGGACATGAGCGTTCACGACAATCTGCGCACGGGCGCCTACTGCCGCTCGGACGACGAGATCGAGGACGATATCGCGCACATGTTCCAGCGCTTCCCACGCCTGGACGAACGCCGGCTGCAGCATGCCGGAACGCTTTCGGGCGGCGAGCAGCAGATGCTCGCGGTCGCCCGGGCGCTGATGGCCCGGCCCAAGCTCCTCCTGATGGACGAGCCTTCGCTCGGCCTGGCGCCGCTGATCGTCGAGGAGATTTTCCGGATTATCCGCGACCTGAACGCCGAGGGCACTTCGATCTTCCTGGTCGAACAGAATGTCCATCAGGCGCTCAAGGTGGCGCACCATTTCTACCTGCTGGAACAGGGCCGCGTGACCTTCGGCGGATCGCCCGGCGACCTCGAGGAAGACGAGGTGATCCAGCGGGCCTATCTGGGATCGGCAGAAACGACGTAACGCGGGTGCAGCCCGGGGGGAGGGGAGACTCCGGGCAGGGAGAAACCGGATTCTCGATTTCATCCAGAACACCCTCGACGGCGTCACCGTGGGGTCGGGCTATGCCCTGCTGGCGATCGGTTTCACGCTGATATTCGGCGTCCTGCGCCGGCTCAACCTGTCCTACGGCCCGTCGATTATGGTCGGCGTGTTTTTCGGGACCTTCCTGTTCATCCAGTTCCAGGCCGGCTGGTACGCCGTGCTGGTCGGCACCGTCCTCGGTGCGGCCCTTGCCGGCGCCTACGTCGAGCGGCTGTGTTTCTGGGCGATCAAGAAAGGCGCGGCGGTCGCCTCGATGGTGTCGAGCTTCGCCGTCTGGATGCAGCTTGAGGAAGGCGTCACCATCGCCTTTCCCGACCGGACCTACGAGTTTCCGGCGCTCGGAGACTTCGAACTCCTTGAGCTGGCCGGCCTGTCGGTCCGCCTGGAGCATGTGATCATGCTGGGCATCGCGGCGCTCCTCGTCTTCGCCCTGCACTTGTTGCTGTTCCGCACGCGCTTCGGGCTCGCGGTGCGCGCGGTGTCCGAAGATCCCAACGCTGCGCTCTTCATGGGCGTCAACACCGGCCGGGTGATTTTCCTGGCCTTCATCCTGGCATCCGCAATCGGCGGTATCGCCGGCTATTTCATCATGGCGACCGAAGAGGTCATCACGCCGAAATTCGGCCTGCAGGCGACCTTCAAGGGACTGATCGCCATGATGCTCGGCGGCATGGGATCGGTCCCCGGCGCGATTGCCGGCGGGCTGCTGCTCGGCGTGGTCGAGAAGCAGGCGGAATGGTATGCCGGCGCGGTCTGGCGCGACATCGCCGCCTTCCTGCTGTTGTTCCTGTTCCTGATCGTCCGGCCGGGCGGATTGCTGGCGCAGCATACTGCGGCGAGCGAACTGGCCGCCCTGCGACGTGTTTAGGGCGACGGGTTTAGGGCGGCGGGTTTAGGGGCGGGCGCGGGGGCGGAGGATGGGAGACCACCGCAACACCCGGCCGAAAAACATAAGCGGCTCTTCCTTTCATCCGCCGCCCCGCCCTCTGCTCTCGGCCCGCGGGCGGGGGGTTGGGGGGCGGGCGAAGGGCCGGACGATGGACGACCACGTCATCACCGTGCTGAACAATATCGGCGGCTTTTCCTTCATCGCGCTGTCCGCCTATCTGCTGCTGCTCAGCGGCGAGATTTCCTTCGGCCAGCAGGCCTTTTTCGGCATCGGCGCCTATGCGTCGGGAATGTTGACGGCGATGTTCGGCCTGAGCTTCTGGATCGCCCTGCCGCTGGCCATGATCGTCTCCGGTCTCGCCGCGGCGGCGGTCGGGGGCCTGACGCTGAGATTGCGCGGCTTGTATTTTGCCATCGCCACCCTCGCCTTCGCCGAAATGATCCGCCTCCTCCTCGTCGCCACGACCTGGCAGGTCGAGGTCGACGGCGAACCCGTCGGCCCCAACGGGTCGGAAGGCCTGGGCAGCATCCGCTGGGGCTTCGACAACGAATACACGCCGATCGACTTCCTGTGGATGATCTACGGCGTGCTGGGAATCGTGCTGTTGCTGTTTTTCCTGATGGAGCGCAGCCGCCTCGGCTCGATCGTCCGGACCATCGGCGCCGACCGGCTGCTGGCCGAAACCCAGGGCATCAACGTCACCCGCTACAAGGTCCTCGTAGCCGGGCTTGCCGGCGCCCTGGCGGCGATCGGCGGCGCCTTCTATGCCCATATCCAGACAACGGTCTATCCCGAGAATTTCGATGTCATGCTCGGCGTGCACAGCCTTGCCTACGGCCTGATCGGCGGCCTCGGCACCGCCGTCGGCCCGATCCTCGGTGTGCTTCTCGACGTCGGTTTCCTCGAAGCCGTCGAATGGATCCAGGGCTACCGGATGATCGCGTTCGGCGGCCTCGTGGCCGTGCTCCTGATTTTCATGCCGCGCGGCATCCTCGACGAGCGCCGCGTGCATCTGTTGCGCCTGATGCTGCACAGGCGGCGGCCGGAAATCCATGGCGCTGCTGGACATTAGCGGAATCGGCCGGCGCTTCGGCGCGGTCGAAGCGCTCGACGGCATCGACCTGAGCGTCGAGGAAGGCGAGGTCTTCGGACTGATCGGCCCGAACGGCTCCGGCAAGACGACGCTGTTCAACGTGCTGACCGGGGTTTATCCGCCGAGCGCCGGCGAAATTCTTCTGGACGGCCGCCCGATCGGCGGCGTGCCGCCGGAGCGCATCGCCAGGATGGGCCTTGCCCGGACCTTCCAGAACCTCCGGCTCATCCCGCACATGAGCGCCTTCGACAATGTCTGGCTGGCCCAGCATCGGCGCCCGGGCATGGGCTTGCGCGATATCCTGGCGGTCGGCGGCCGGAAGGAGCGTGCGCGCCGGCGCGCGGGGCGGGGGGGGGCGGGGCGGGCGCCCCCTCCCCCGGCCCACCTGCCGCTGCCCGACCAGCGGCGGCTGGAAATCGCCCGGGCACTGGTTCGCCAGCCGCGGCTCCTGCTGCTCGACGAGCCGGCCGGCGGGATGACGCCCATGGAAACGCAGGAGATGGCGGCCCTGATCCGCGCCGTCGCCGCGCCGGGCCGCACCCTGATCGTGATCGAACACAAGATGGACCTGATCTCGGACATCTGCGACCGGCTGTGCGTGCTCGATTTCGGCCGCAAGATCGCCGAAGGCCCGCCCGGCCGGGTGCTCAGCGATCCTGAGGTTCTCGACATCTATCTCGGCCGCGAGGCCGACGATGAGTCCGGCGACGGTTCCGGCGATGATTGAAGTCCGGGGCCTCGCCGTCAGCTACGGCAATATCCGGGCGGTGCAGGGCATCGATCTCGACGTTGCCGAGGGCGAGATTGTGGCCCTGATCGGCGCGAACGGCGCCGGCAAGAGCTCGACCCTGCGGGCGATCTCGGGGATCGAAAAGCCGGCTTCGGGCACGATTCGGCTCGAAGGCCGGGAGATCGGCGGCCGGCCGCCCCACGAGATTATCGCTGCAGGGATCACCCAGGTGCCCGAAGGACGCCAGATTTTCGGCAGGCTGAGCGTCCGCGAAAATCTCCGCCTCGGCGCTTTCCTGCGGCCCGGCGAAGAGGTCGAGGCGGCGATCGACGAAGTCGTTGCCCTGTTCCCGATTCTGCAGGGCCGGCTGGACGCGCCGGGTTCCGAGCTGTCCGGCGGCCAGGCGCAGATGCTGGCGCTGGCCCGGGGCGTGATCGCGCAGCCCCGCGTGCTGATGCTGGACGAACCGACCCTCGGACTCGCGCCGAAAACCGCCGGCGAAATCTTTGCGACGATCCGCAATCTGCGCGCGGCAGGTCTGACGATCCTTCTGGTGGAGCAGAATCTGCGCCAGGCCCTCAAGATTGCGGACCGGGCCTATGTGCTGGAGAGCGGCCGGATCGTCCTGGACGGCACAGCCGTCGAACTGGCCGCCGACCGCCGTCTTCACGCCGCCTATCTCGGCGTCAACAGGGAGGAACAATCATGAGGAGCGTATACGCGGGCCTGGCTGCCGTCGCCCTTGCGGCAGGGCCGGCCCTGGGCAAGGACCGGGCCGCCGTTAAAATCGACTGCAAGGAAACGCAGACCGGCCTGGTTTACGAATGCCTGCTGCACCTGAGCGGGAAGAAGAGCAAGATGCCGATCGACGGCGCCACGGTGGCGGTGAAGCCGGATATGCCGACCATGCCCGGCGCGCACAATATTCCGGCTGCAACCGCAGCGCCGACCGGCAAGCCCGGCGCCTACGGCTTCCGGATGCAGCTCGACATGTACGGCATCTGGGCTCTGAAAATCACGGTAACCGGCCCCTTGCGCGACATCGTCGTGCAGAAGATCGAGTTCCGGAAGTAGGCGCCCCAAACAGGCCGCTGTATTTCAGTCGGAAAAGAATTTCTCCCGCAAATCGGCACTTTCGATGAACCGGGACGCCTGCCGGTAGATCGCCCGGATTGTGCCCACCGGCAATTCCGAATGGACCGGCACCGTCAGAACCTGCCGCGCGCCCGACGCCGTTTCGCGCACGAGCTTGGCGTGGCTGCCACGAATCGAAACCATTTCGAAACCGAAGCCCCGGAGCAACCTGCCCTGAACAGAGTCGAAGGGGAGAAATCATTCCAATACAGTGCTTTGGAAGTTGTTTCGCGGATGAAAAATATGGGATTAATATCTTTGACTATACAGCGCCGGATATTCCTCCTGCGGCCGAGGGACGCCGGTCATAACTGCAAACGCCGCTCGTTCGCTGATGCCCTACAATAGCCATTAATGCCGCCCCGGACTTGTTCCGGGGCCCAGTGGCGACCCGAAAATTCTTGCCTACAGCCCCTGGACCCCGGATCTCCGCTGCGCTCCGTCCGGGGTGGCACTGACGGAAAGATCTACGGCGTCGGCTATCGGAATGGCAGTAGGCCGCGAACGCATCGCTACAGATATAATCCCCAAAAAAAGTCGCTTCGCTCCGCCCCGGATAAATCCGGCGTTCCGGTCGAAATGACGGGCAGGGATCGACTCTGGCCGACACGAAAAGTCAAACTGAGATCCTACCGCCGGTCCGAACCGCCTTGTTTACGGGCCGACCGGGGACCGGCGCTATACGCGCCCTTGTCCTGCCCTGCCGAAGGTGCGATTGCCGGCTCTGCCTATTTCCCGGCAACGACACCGAAAGGCGCCCATGAGCGAGAAACGCAACGTCTTGTGGATCATGGCCGACCAGTTGCGCTTCGACTATCTGTCCTGCGCCGGACACCCGACGCTGCACACGCCGCATCTGGACGCGCTGGCGGCGCGGGGCGTCCGGTTCGACCGCGCCTATGTCCAGTCGCCGTTCTGCGGCCCGTCCCGCGCCAGCTACTATACCGGCCGCTACTGCCGGTCCCACGGCGCGACCTGGAACGGCTTTCCGATCCGCGTCGGCGAACTCTCGGTCGGCGATCATTTGCGCGAAATCGACGTGCGCTGCGCGCTGGTCGGCAAGACCCATATCGTTCCGGACAGCGCGGGGATGGCGCGGCTCGGCATCGACCCCGACTCGCCGGCCGGACGCAGCCTGACCGAATGCGGCTTCGAGCCGTTTGAACGCGACGACGGCCTTCACCCCTTCGCCTCGACGGACAAGGCGCCGGACTATAACGATTATCTGCGCGAACAGGGGTTCGACGCCGAAAATCCCTGGGAGGAATGGGCCAATTCCGGCGCGGGACCGGGCGGAGAAATCCTCTCCGGCTGGCTGCTGAAGAACTCCGGCCTGCCGGCGCGCATCCCGGCCGAACATTCCGAAACCGCCTACATGACGAACCGGGCCATGAACTTCATGGCCGAGGCGGAAAACCGGCAGCCGGAGCAGCCATGGCTGCTCCATCTCAGCTACATCAAGCCCCATTGGCCCTACATCGCGCCGGCGCCCTACCACGACATGTACAGCGCCGACGATATCCTGCCGGCCGTCCGGTCGAATGCCGAGCGGCAGACCGACCATGCCCTGTTCCGGGCCTATCAGGATTCGCGCATCTGCCAGACCATGGCGCGCGACGAAGTCCGGCGCACCGTGATCCCGGTCTACATGGGGCTGGTCAAGCAGCTCGACGACGAACTGGGCCGGCTGTTCGGCTGGATGGCCGGGAAGGGCCTGACGGACAACACGATGATCGTGTTCTGCGCCGATCACGGCGACTATCTCGGCGACCACTGGATGGGCGAGAAAGACCTGTTCCACGAGCCGTCGATCCGGACGCCCCTGATCGTTTGCGATCCGCGGCCCGAAGCGGACGCGACCCGGGGCAGCGCCAGCGATGCGCTGGTCGAGGCGATCGACCTGGCGCCGACCTTCCAGGACTATTTCGGCGGCCCGGAAAAGCCGCATGTTTTCGAAGGCTTCTCGCTGACGCCCCTGCTGCGCGGCGATGCCGCCGGCTGGCGGCGCTATGCTTTCGCCGAATACGACTATGGCACACGTCCGGCCCGGCTCGTTCTGGGCGAGCATCCGGACGATTCGCGGCTGGTCATGGTGTGCGACGACCGCTGGAAATTCGTCTGGTGCAAGGGGCACCGGCCGATCCTGTTCGATCTGCAAAACGATCCGAAGGAACTGATCGATCTGGGCGACGATCCCGGCCACGCAGAAGTCCGCGCCCGCATGACTGAAGCGATCCTGGAATGGGCGACCCGCTTCCATACCCGGACGACGAAGACCCATGCCGATATCGACCGGATGGCCGGCCGGGAGCCGCGCAATATCCTGATCGGCATCTGGGATGAAGCCGAATACGAAGCCGCTTTCGGCCACCCGTTCGACGAACGTCCGGGCTTCCGGAAAGCCCCGGCGGCAAAGCCGTAGTCACAATTTCGTCGGCCGGCCTTGTGCAATCGAGACTCACCTAGACAGTGCCGGTAGCCTCGGCTTTATTGCGCGCGCGCTGCACCGGCGGGCCGGATAACGCTGCGGCAGCCATCTCGGGAGGCACGCGTTGGAACTGATCCAGGTGCTGGTCGCGGGGGTCGCGCAGGGCTGTGTCTACGGCCTGATCGCGCTTGGTTTCGTGCTCATCTACAAGGCGACCGAGCAGGTCAATTTCGCCCAGGGCGACATCATGATGCTCGGCATGTTCGCGGCCTTCACGCT
This sequence comes from Rhodospirillaceae bacterium bin65, assembly GCA_002238725.1. Lineage (GTDB taxonomy): Bacteria > Pseudomonadota > Alphaproteobacteria > Bin65 > Bin65 > Bin65. Next base: position 9,168 of record MPMX01000045.1, on the reverse strand, counting down.
GATCGTGATCGCCGGCTTCCCCTGGTGGCTCGGCGCGCTGGCGGGCATCGCGATTACCGGCGCGTTCGGCTTCTTCCTCGATGCCTTCGTGCTGCGGCGGATCATCGGACAGCCCCAGTTCGCCGTGATTATCCTGACGATCGCCGTCGGGTTCGTGTTCCGCTCGGTCGCCGGCGGCGTGTGGGGCGCCGATCCGGTCTCCTTCGATTCGCCCTATGGCGGCAAGGTCATCACGCTGAACGAGAACGAGACCGGCCGGACGGTCATCGACCTGGCCGACCTGATGATCATACTGGGCACGATCGCGCTGGTCAGCGTGCTGTACGCCTTCTTTCGCTTCACGAAGGTCGGCGTGGCGATGCAGGCGTCGTCGCAGAACCAGCTTGCCGCCTACTATATGGGCATCCCGGTCAAGTATGTGATCTCGCTGATCTGGGGCATCAGCGCCGCGGTTTCCTGCATTGCCGGCATACTGCTGGCGCCTAAGATCGCCACCTTCGATCCCGATGTCGGCTTCCTGGCGATCACGGCCTTTGCGGCGGCGGTGATCGGCGGGTTCGGCAGCCTGCCGGGCGCCGTCCTGGGCGGTCTCATCATCGGCGTGACGGAACAGCTCGCCCAGGCCTACCTGCCCGGCGAATTTGCCCGCAGCATCGCGCCGATCTCCGGCTTCGTCATTCTGCTGATCGTGCTGCTGATCCGGCCGGACGGCCTGTTCGCGCAGATTCAGCGCAAGAAGGTGTAGCGGGCCGTGCGTTTCGTCTTCAAGACCGACTACGACCAGGATCTCCGCTTCTTCAAGCATGGAGGCTATTGGCGGTCCTACGGATTCCTGTTCCTCGCCGCCGTGACCGCGCCGCTCTATCTGGGCGACTTCGAGATTTCCGAACTGACTCAGGCGATCAGTTTCGCCATCGCCGGCCTCGGCCTGATGCTGCTGGTCGGCTTCACCGGCCAGGTCAGCCTCGGCCACGCCGCCTTTTTCGGCATCGGCGCCTATGCCCAGGCCTGGCTGCTCGCCAGTTTCGATATTTCGTTCCTGGTCGCCATGCCGCTCGCCGCGGCCTTTACCGGTGTCGTCGGCTTCCTGCTTGCCATTCCCCTGCTGCGCATGACCGGCATCTACCTCGCCATCGGCACGCTGGCCCTGTCCATCGTTCTGGAACAGATTCTGAAGTCGTGGAAATCCGTGACCGGCGGTTTCGACGGCAAGGCGGTGGAGCCGGCCACCGTCCTCGGATACGCCTTCAATCCCGACAGCTGGGATTTTTTCTATGTCGCGCTGGCGATCCTGATCCTGGTGCTGGCGCTGTGCGCCAACCTGCTGCGCAGCCCGACCGGCCGGGCCATGGTCGCGGTGCGCGATTCGGAAGTCTCGGCGCGCAGCATGGGCGTGAATATCGCCCGGACAAAGATCACCGCCTTCGGCATCAGCACCGCGATCACCGGCCTCGGCGGCGCCCTGTTTGCGCACAAGCTGCAATACCTGGCGCCGGACGCCTTCAACCTGATCATCTCGATCACATTCCTGCTGATGATCGTCGTCGGCGGGCTCGGCTCCCTGCAGGGCGCCATCCTCGGCGCGCTGGTCGTGATCCTGCTGCCGCAGGCGATCACGATCATGAAGGATTACCTGCCGCCGTCGATCGGCCACCAGCCGGGTCTGGAGCCCGGCATCTTCGGCCTGATCCTGATCTCGTTCATCCTGTTCGAACCGATGGGAATCTACGGCCGCTGGCGCAAGATCAAGCTGTTCTTCGACATTTTCCCGATCTATCGCAAGGCGACGTTCAAGCGTCAGAAAGCCTATCTGAAGACGGAGCGGATGCGGTGACGGCGGTCCTCTCTGCGGAAAACCTGACCATCCGCTTCGGCGGGCTGATCGCGGTCGACAGCGTCTCGTTCGAGGTGCGGGAACGCGAGGTCTACACCATCGTCGGCCCGAACGGCGCCGGCAAGACGACGATCTTCAACCTGATCAGCCGGATCTACGACCCGACCGGGGGCCGGATCCGTTTCTATGGCGAGGACATCACGGAAACGCCGGCGCACCGGATCGCCGGGATCGGCATCGCGCGGACCTTCCAGAATATCGAACTCTTCGAACACGCCACGGTGCTGCACAACCTGCTGGTCGGACGGCACTGCAAGAGCCGGACCAACGTATTCGAGGAACTGGCCTTCCTGCCCCGTGTGCGCCGGGCCGAACACGTCCACCGGGAGAAAGTCGAGGAAGTCATCGACTTCCTCGATCTCCAGCCTTATCGCGACCAGTATATCGCCAACCTGCCGTATGGCGTGCGCAAGGTCGTCGAACTGGCCCGGGCCCTGTGCATCGAACCGAAACTGCTTCTGCTCGACGAGCCGGCCTCCGGCCTCAGCGTCGAAGAGACGGAGAATGTCGCCTTCTGGATCGACGACATCAAGAACGACCTGGGCATCGCGATCCTGATGGTCGAACACGACATGTCGCTCGTGACGGAAGTATCCGACCGGGTTCTGGCCATGAACGACGGCAGGACGATCGCGGAAGGGACTTCGGACGAAGTCCAGAATCACCCCGAAGTCGTGCGCGCCTACCTGGGAGCGTGAGCGGATGGCCGAAGCCCTGCCCGAATCCCTGCCCGAATCCCCACCCGAAGCCCTGCTCAGCGTGCGCAATATCGAAACCTACTACGGGCCGATCAAGGCGATCCGGGGCGTCAGCCTGGAGGTGCCGAAGGGCCGGATCGTCACCGTTCTGGGCGCCAACGGCGCCGGCAAGACGACTATCCTGAAAACGGTCAGCGGCGTCATGGACCCCCAAAAGGGCAGCGTCAGCTTCGAAGGCGCCGAAATCCAGGGCCGCGACCCGGACTGGGTGGCGCGGCACGGCATCGCCCATGTGCCGGAAGGCCGGGAGGTCTTTCCCTTCCTGACGGTGCGCGAGAATCTCCTGATGGGCGCCTACGCCCGCAGCGACCGCGCCGCCGTCGCCGAAGACCTGGAGATGGTCTACGGCTATTTCCCGATCCTGAACGAGCGGTCGGGCCAGCAGGCCGGATATCTCTCCGGCGGCCAGCAGCAGATGCTCGTTATCGGCAGGGCCCTGATGGCACGGCCCCGGCTGATGCTGCTCGACGAGCCGTCCCTGGGCCTGTCGCCGATCCTGGTGAAGGAAATCTTCGGCATCGTCCGGCGCCTGAACGAGGAACAGGGCGTCACCATGCTGCTGGTCGAGCAGAACGCCAACATGGCGCTGCAGACCGCAAGCTACGGCTATGTCCTGGAACTCGGGCGGATCGTGATGGACGACACGTGCAGCCGCCTGCTCGAGAGCGAGGACATCAGGGAGTTCTATCTGGGCGTCAAGAAGGACGCCGTGCGCGGCAAGAAGCGCTGGCGCCGCAAGAAGACCTGGCGCTAGGGCGCCGACATGGAAGAGGTCGACAGGGAGGAGGCTGGCATGGACGGCTCGACCGGTTCGACGGTCCACCGGGACGTTCTTTTCGACGGTTGCGATTCGCTGCCCAAGCTGTTCCGCAAACGCTACACCGAAGGCGCCGCCACGATCGCCATGCGCGAGAAGAACCTGGGCATCTGGCGGTCGATCTCGTGGGCCGGCTACGGCGAGGCCGCCCGCAACGTCGGCCAGGGCCTGATGGCCATGGGGCTGGAGCGCGGCGACGTCGTCTCGATCCTGTCCGAGACCAACAAGGAGTGGATGTTCGCCGATCTGGGCGCGATCTGCGCCGGCGCCGCCAGCAGCGGCGTCTACACGACCGATTCCGCCAGGCAACTCGAATATATCGTCAACGATTCCCGCTCCGTCTTCCTGTTCGTCGAGAACGAGGAACAGCTCGACAAGTATCTCCAGGTCCGGGACAGCGTCCCCACGCTGAAAAAGGTCATCGTCATAAATCTCGAAGGCTTGCGGGGATTCGAGGACCCGATGACGATGAGCTGGGAGGAACTGCTCCAGCTCGGCCGGCGCTATGGCGAAGAGAATCCGTCGGCCTGGGACGAACGGATCGACGGTTCCGCCCCGGACGATACGCCGATTCTGGTCTACACGTCGGGCACGACCGGACCGCCGAAAGGCGCGATGATTTCCAACCGGAACATCCTTTTCCAGGTCAGCAACGGCAACGCGATGCTGAATTTCCGCGAAGGCGACAACCAGTTGGCCTTCCTGCCGCTGTGCCATATCGCCGAGCGCGGCTTCTCGATGTTTCTTTCCATCGCCTACAAGACGGTCGTCAACTTTGCCGAAAGCCCCGAGACCGTGGCGGAGAATGTCCGCGAAGTGGCGCCGCACTACCTGTTTGCCGTGCCCCGGGTATGGGAAAAATTCTATTCCGGTTTCATGATCCAGATGCAGGACGCGACCTGGGTCGGCAAGCGCCTGTACGGCTGGGCGATCGGCGTCGGCGCGCGGATCGCGGATTGCCGGATCGAAGGGACGCAGCCGCCGCTCCGGGACAGGCTGCTCTACCGGCTCGCCGACTTCCTGGTGTTGCACAACGTCAAGACGCTCATCGGACTGCGCCGCGCGCGCTGGACTGCAACCGGCGCCGCACCGATCTCGCCGGACCTCATCCGCTGGTATCTCGCGCTCGGCATCGACATGGTGGAACTGTACGGCCAGACCGAGAACACCGGCGTCGCGACGAGCAACCGGCCGGACGAGTTCAAGGTCGGCTCCGTCGGCATGGCGCTACCCGACACCGAGGTGAAAATCTCGGACCGGGGCGAGATCCTCATCCGGGGGCCCCACGTCTTCCAGGGATACCTGAACAACCCGGAGAAAACGGCGGAAACGGTCGTCGACGGCTGGCTGCACACCGGCGATGTCGGCTGGGTCGACAACCAGGGCTTTTTCCGGATCACCGACCGTCTCAAGGACATCATCATCACCGCCGGCGGCAAGAATGTGACGCCGTCGGAAATGGAGAACCAGCTCAAATTCTCGCCCTACATCGCCGATGCCGTGATCATCGGCGACAAGCGCAAGTTCCTGTCCTGCCTGGTGATGATCGACGAAGACACCGTGATGAAATTTGCCCAGGACGAGAACGTCCCCTTCTCCAACTATGCCAGCCTGTGCCGCGCGGCCGAGGTGCAGCGGCTGATCCAGGCCGAGATAGACAAGGTGAACGGGGATTTCGCCCGGGTCGAGCAGATCAAGGCGTTCCGGCTGATCGAACAGGTGCTGACCCCGGAAGACGACGAACTGACCCCGACCATGAAGCTGAAACGCAGTTTCGTGAGCGCCAAATACAAGGATTTGATCGACTCGATGTATGAGGCGGCGTAACCTGCCGGTCTCGAAGAACGCGGCGAATTCCGGACAGAAGAACCGGGACGCCGCTCGCTCCTGCTCAGGCTTGTCGAAGGGAGGAACACCATGAAAATAACGATGAAAATGCTGTTCGCCGGTGTCTCGGGCGCCGCGCTGATGGTCTCCGGCGCCGCGTCCGCCCAGACCCGCGGCGTAACCGATACGGAAGTCGTCGTCGGCAGCCATACGGCGTTGACGGGTCCGGTCGCGCCCTGGGGTGTCGGCGCTGTGACCGGAACGCGAATGGCGTTTGCCGAGGCGAACGCGAAAGGCGGCATCCACGGCCGCAAGATCAGGTTTATCGTCGAGGATCACGGCTATCAGGTGCCGAAGGCGGTCCAGGCCGCCAACAAGCTGCTCAACCGCGACAAAATCTTCGCCATGGTCGGCGCGCTTGGCACGCCGATGAACAATGCCGTGCTGCCGCGCCAGATCAAGGCGAACGTGCCGAATTTCGTGCCGTTCACGGCATCGCGCCAGATGATCCAGCCCTATCACCGCATGAAGTTCCTGGCCTTCGCCAGCTACTACGACCAGGTGCGCGCCGCGACGAACTATTTCGTCAAGGAAAAGGGCTTCAAGAAAGTCTGCGCCCTGTACCAGGACACGGACTACGGGCGCGAGATCCAGCAGGCGGTGACCGACCAGCTGAAGGCGCTGAACCTGAAACTCGCCGGCGAGTCCGCGCACAGCCCGCGCGAGAAATCCTTCGTCGGCGCGATCACCAAGCTGCGCAAGGCGGGCTGCCAGGTGACCATGATGGGAACGATCATCACCGACACCATCGGCCCGTTCCTGACCGCGAAGAAACTGGGCTGGAAGACGACCTTCGTCGGCAATATCGCGACCTACGACCTGATCGTCGCGGGCTTCAAGAAGGGACTGATGAACGGCTACTACGCCATGACCTCGTTCGAGATGATCTATCCGGACACCAAGAATGCGGCGCACAAGGCCTGGGCCGATGCCTACAAGAAATTCGCCGGCAAGCCGCACAACGGCGCGGCCCAGCTCGGCTACGGCGGCGGCCTGCTCTTCATGGAGGCGCTGAAACGCGCCGGCAAGAACCTGACGACCGACAGCTTCATCAAGGCGATGGAGAGCATCAAGAACTTCGAGATGTCTCTCGGCGGCCCGCCGCTCACCTTCGGTCCGAACGATCACCACGGTTCGACGGACGCCTATCTGGCTGTGGTCGATAACGCGCGCTGGAAAACCCTGACGAAGCCGCTTTCCTACTAAGCCCCAACAGGTCCGCCGGCCCGCAGGCCGGGGGCGGACCGCCAATTTGGCGCGGGCCGGTTGATCCGGTCCGCGCCCCACCCTACTCTCCGCCGCGTCTACAAGATGCGGCGGAGAAGTCATGTCTGAGCGGGAGTCCGGCGATCCCGGAGTCGCCCTGATCGTCGGCGCCGGCGTGGCGACCGGCAGCGCCATCGCCCGGCGCTTCGCGCGCGAGGGCTTCACCATCTGCGCAACCCGGCGCGACCGGGCGGACGGACTGAAGGACCTGGCCGCCGAAATCGGCGAGATCGGCAGCGAGGCCCACGTCTTTGCGTCCGATGCGCGCAAGGAAGAAGCGGTCGTCGAACTGGTCGAGACCATCGAGAGCACGATCGGCCCGATCGAGGTGTGCGTCCACAATATCGGCGCCAACGTGAAGTTCGATATCGGCGAGACGACATCGCGGGTCTACTACAAGGTCTGGGAAATGGCCGCGTTCAGCGCCTTCCTGCTGGGCCGCGAAGTCTCGCAGAAGATGATCGGGCGCGGGCGCGGCACCATCCTCTTCACCGGCGCAACGGCGAGCGTCCGCGGCGCCGCCGGCTTCGCCGCCTTTTCCGGCGCCATGCAGGCCAAACGGGCGCTGGCTCAGGCGATGGCGCGCGAACTGGGGCCGAAGGGCATCCACGTCGCCCACACCGTGATCGACGGCCCGATCGACACGCCGTTTACCCGCGAGATGATGGGGCATCTGATCGCCGAACGCGACTGGGACGACAATCTGCTGCTTCCGGACCACATCGCGGAGATGTACTGGCAGGTTCATTGCCAGCCCCGCTCGGCCTGGACCTTCGAAGTCGACTTGCGGCCCTGGGCCGAACCCTGGTAGCCGCGAAGCAAGCCCTGCGTAGCCCGCAACAAGGAAGACCCGTGAACATGAGCAAGACCGTCGAATTCTGGTACGACGTGCAGAGCCCTACGGCCTACCTGGCCTACTGGCAGTTGAAAAAAATCGCCGCGCGCACCGGCGCCACCGTCGATTACCGCCCGATGCTGCTGGGCGGCGTGTTCAAGGCGACGGGCAACCAGACGCCGGTCAACGTCAAGCCGAAGGGCAAGTGGATGTTCTTCGATATGTCGAACTATGCCGAAAAATACGGCGTGACCCTGCGGCCGAACCCGTATTTCGTGTTCAGTTCCCTGCCGCTCATGCGCGGCGCGATCCTGGCCCAGCAGCGCGGCGAGCTGGACCTCTACAACGACACGATCTTCTACGGCATCTGGCGCGACGCGAAGAACCTCGGCGAGCCCGCGGTCATCGTCGAGACGCTGAAAGAAGCCGGACTCGACGCCGGCGCCTATGTCGAAGGCATTCAGCAGCAGGCCGTGAAGGACAAGCTGATCGCCAACACCAACGACGCCGTCGGGAAGGGCGTATTCGGCGCGCCGACTTTCTTCGTCGGCGACAAGATGTGGTGGGGACAGGACCGGCTCGAGTGGGTCGAGGAGGAACTGGCGGCGTGAGCGCCGAACTGACGAAGCTCTTCGCCGACCGCATGGTGCCCATGGGCCGGACCCTCGGCCTCGAACTCGTCGATGTCGATCCGGACAGGGTCGTCGCAACGGTGGCGGCGAGCGACGAACTGAGCACGTCGTCCGAGGCCATGCACGGCGGCGCAATCATGGCGGTGGCCGATACGCTGGGCGCGATCGGCACGGTCGCCAACATGCCGCGCGGCGCGCGCACCACCACGATCGAGAGCAAGACCAACTTTTTCCGTGCCGTTCCCGCCGGCTCGACCCTGACCGCCGAATCGACGCCGCTGCACAAGGGGCGCACGACCCAGGTCTGGCAGACCCGGCTGACCGGTGAGAACGGCAAGCTGGCCGCCCTGGTCACCCAGACGCAGATGGTGCTTTACCCGGACGGGAAGTAGCGCTTTGCGGTAGTGCGTCAGTCCGGAATTACCGGATGCGTCGCGGTACCCGGCGTTCCACGCATTTCCCGGCGCTTGCCCCACCCTCCGGTGCCGCCCCGGACGGAGCGGCAATACCGGTGTTACCGGGAAATCTGCGAACGGGCGGCCGTTGCAGTTCCTGCCGCCTTCCCCCGGCCGCCCGTTCCCCGATGCCCAAAACCAATTTTGCCACCCCGGACGGAGCGCAGCGACGATCCGGGGCGGCAAAGTCGGTGGTACTTCGGGCATCGGCGGTCGGCCTGGGCGGATTTCGGTCTTGTCCGGCATCGGCGTTCGAACTGACGCATTACCCGCGTTGTCGAACCCTTGAAGACCGCGGCGATAGTCCGCTTCGCTGGCGAAAACGCGTCCGAGAGGAAGCGCGTTTTTTCACCTATTATTTTATTTTATTCCTTGACATTCCGATTTTTATCCCCTATATGAGCTCCTGTCAACGCCCGAACTGCGCCCGGCGCGCCCGCGGGCGTCTCTTCCGTTTGCTTCCGACCAGCAAAGCAACGATTCCCCCCTCCCCCAAGGGATTCCTCTGCGAAACGGTTTCGAACCGCAAAAGTTATCCTTCCCCCGCTTCAGCGGGGGAAGTCCCGGAGCGCAGCGGAGGGGATGGGGGTGTTTCGGCCCGCCGCAGGAGTCGCCTTGCGGCAA
>MPMX01000044.1 GCA_002238725.1 Rhodospirillaceae bacterium bin65 | reverse complement strand
AAACATGACATTTCATGACGCATCTGCCGGTCCCTTGTCTCACCCTCCATCGTTACCCCGGACGGAGCGCAGCGGAGATCCGGGGCCCAGGGGCCTGCCCTGAGCGTGTCGAAGGGGCCACAGGCGAAGGACATTCGGATCGGCACTGTGGGCCCCGGATCGGGGTCCGGGGCGGCACGGTGGTATGGAACAGGAGCGCTGACGACGGATCATGACAATTCATGACATTTCATGACACAGGGCGACATCCCATTACCCCCGCGGCCCGGCGGCCCGCCTTCGGCCGGCGGCTCCGGTCCCCGTTCCCCCCGCCGCGCCGTCGTCCTACATTGGCTTAATGGATGCGGGGCGGCGGATCATCGGGGTTGCGGGCTGGAAGGGCAGCGGGAAGACGACGCTGGTCACCCGGCTGCTGCCGGTGCTGACCGGCCGGGGCTTTGCCGTCTCGACGGTCAAGCACGCCCATGATGGTTTCGAGGTCGACTTTCCGGGCAAGGACAGCCACCGCCACCGCGCGGCCGGCGCGGTCGAATCCGTCGTCTCCTCGGCGACCCGCTGGGCCCTGGTCCACGAATTGCGCGGCCGGCGCGAGCCGGCGCTGGACGAGCTGATCGCCCGCATGAGCCCGGTCGACCTGCTGATCGTCGAGGGCTTCAAGCGCCTGCCCCACGCTAAGATCGAGGTCCACCGCCCGGCGCTCGGCCATCCCCTGCTCGCCGCCGGCGACCCGGCGGTGATCGCGATCGCCAGCGACGGGCCGCTGGAGGACGCCGGCCGGCCGGTCCTGGACCTGGATGCGCCGGAGGCGGTTGCCGACTTCATTTGCGATCATCTGGGCCTGCGCGCCGCCGAACGGGGCGCCGCCTGACATGGCTAGCTGACATGGCCCAACTCAGCGACGATTGCTTCGCCTTCGGCGGCGGCCTGACGCCGCTGGACGACGCGCTCGCCCTGCTGGAGGAGCGGATTTCCGTGGTGGCGGAGATCGAGACCGCGGCGCTGCGGGAAGCGCTCGGCCGCATTCTGGCCGAGGATATCCGGGCCGGCCGCTCGGTGCCGCCGCACGACAATTCGGCGGTCGACGGCTACGCCGTACGCTTCGCCGAACTCGATCCCGATGGCGAGACCTGCCTGCCCATCATCGGCCGGATCGCCGCCGGCGACGCGCCCGCCCTCGCCGATTCCGGCGCCAGCGGCGCGGTGCGCATCTTCACCGGCGCCGTCATGCCGGCCGGCTTCGACACCGTGATGATGCAGGAGGACTGCCGCGAGGACGGCGGCAGCGTGCACATCGCGCCGGGCATCAAACAGGGCGCGAACCGGCGCTTCGCCGGCGAGGATGTCGAAAAAGGCGCGGTCATTCTCGACGCCGGCCAGCGCCTGCGCCCGCAGGACCTCGGCCTCGCCGCCTCGGTCGGGCTGGCAGACCTGCCGGTGCGCGCCCGGCTGCGCGCCGCCCTGTTCTCGACCGGCAACGAACTGCGCGAACCGGGCGCGGCGGCCGGCGCGGGCGCGGTCTACGACGCCAACCGCTTTGCGCTCGCCGGCCTGCTCGAACAGCTCGGCTGCATCGTCTCCGACCTCGGCATCCTGCCCGACGACCGGGCGACGATAACGGGCGCGCTGGCCGAAGCGGGCGCGGCCCACGACCTGGTGCTGACCTCCGGCGGCGTGAGCGTCGGCGAGGAGGACCATGTCCGCGCCGCAGTCGAGAGCCTCGGGCAGATCCATTTCTGGCGCCTCGCCATCAAGCCGGGCCGGCCGGTCGCGCTCGGCCAGATCGGCCGCACGCCCTTCGTCGGCCTGCCGGGCAACCCGGTCGCCGTCATGGTGACCTTCCTGCGCTTCGCCCGGCCGCTGATCGACCGGCTCTCAGGCGCGCGCGTGCATGTCCCGAAGCTGTTCCCGGTGCGCGCCGGCTTCGACCATCGCAAGAAGGCCAACCGGCGCGAATGGGTGCGCGCGACGCTGGAGCCTTGCGCCGGGGGCTGGACCGCGCGCAAGTTCGCCCGGCAGGGTGCCGGCATCCTGTCGTCGATGACCACTGCGAGCGGCCTCGTCGAACTGCCGGAGGATACAACCGATATCCGGGCCGGCATGACGGTGGATTTCCTGCCGTTCAGCGAACTCGGGGCCTGACGCGATGCCCGATGAGATTGACGTGCTCTATTTCGCCTGGCTGCGGCAAAGGGTCGGCTCCGGCCGGGAAGCGGTGACGCCGCCGCCCGAGGTCGCCACGGTCGGCGCGCTGATCGACTGGCTGAGACTGCAAAGCCCCGGCCACGCGGAGGCGCTGGCGAACGCCCGCATCGTCCGCGCCGCGGTCAACCACGAATTCGCCAGCCTCGAAACCGCCGTCAAGCCGGGCGACGAGGTTGCCTTCTTCCCGCCGGTCACCGGCGGCTGACACGGAGGAGACAACCGGTGTCAGCCGGCGCCCCCACAGGCTCGACGCGGCGCTCCAGGCTGAGCCGCGACGCCTGGATCGGCGGCGCCATCGAGCTGCTGGCCGAGCGCGGCGTGAACGCAGTGAAGGTCGAACCGCTGGCGCGCCGCCTGGGCGTCACCAAGGGCAGCTTCTACTGGCATTTCAAGGACCGGCCGGCGCTGCTGGCCGCCATCCTCGCGCGCTGGGAGGAAAGGCAGACCGACCTGCTGATCCGCATCGCCGACCATCCCGGCGCCTCGCCGGCCGAACGATTGCGCATGCTGCTCGAAATGACGGTGGGCGCCTTCGCGGACACGGAATTCCGCAATGCCGAGATCGCCATCCGCAACTGGTCGCGCAACGATTCCGGCGCACAGATGGCCGTGCGGGCGGTCGATGCGCGCCGGTCGGTCTATATCGAGAATTTCTTCATCGCCCTGGGCTTTACCGAAGCCGCGGCCCGGACGCGGGCCGGCCTGTTCCAGGGCCTGCTGCTCGGCGAAGCCTTGCTGGTCCGCGACGAGACCGAGGAACGCCGCACCGCCCGGGTCGGGCGCAGCCTCAACCTGCTGGTCGGCCGGCACCGCGTCGATCGATAACCCCTATTCCGCGGCTTCTCCGTAGGCTTCGAGCGGCGGGCAGGCGCACACGATGTTGCGGTCGCCATAGACGTTGTCGATGCGCCCGACCGGCGGCCAGTATTTGCCGTCCTTCAGCGCCGGCGCCGGAAAGGCGGCGAGGCTGCGGGGATAGGGGTGCGGCCAGTCCCCGGCCACCAGGTCCTCTGCCGTGTGCGGCGCGTTGGCGAGCGGGTTGTCGTCCACCGGCCAGTCGCCGGCTTCGACCCGCGCGATCTCCTGCCGGATCGCGATCATGGCGTCGCAGAACCGATCGATCTCGGCCAGGGATTCGCTTTCCGTCGGCTCGATCATCAGGGTTCCGGCAACCGGGAAGGACATGGTCGGCGCGTGGAAGCCATAGTCGATCAGGCGCTTGGCGACATCCTCGACCGAGGCGAAATCCTTGAGCGGCCGGAGATCGATAATGCACTCATGCGCCACCCGGCCGTTGTTGCCCGTGTAGAGCACCGGGAAATGTTCGCGCAGGCGCGCCGCGATATAGTTGGCGTTGAGGATCGCCACCTCGGTTGCGCGCTTCAGTCCCGTCGCGCCCATCATGCAGGCATAGGCCCAGCTGATCGGCAGGATGCCGGCGCTGCCCCAGGGCGCCGCCGAAACCGGGCCGATCGCCTGCCCCCCGCCGCATTCCGGATGGACCGGGTGGCCGGGCAGGAACGGCGCGAGATGAGCCTTGACGCCGATCGGCCCGACTCCCGGCCCGCCGCCGCCATGGGGGATGCAGAAGGTCTTGTGCAGGTTCATATGGGCGACGTCGGGGCCGAATTCGCCGGGCCGGGCGATGCCGAGCAGCGCGTTCAGGTTGGCTCCGTCCATATAGACCTGGCCGCCGCAGCCGTGGACGATCTCGCAGATCTCGACGATCCCCGCCTCGAACACGCCGTGGGTCGACGGATAAGTCACCATCAGCGCGGCCAGCCGGTCCCGGTGCTGTTGCGCCTTGGCGCGCAGGTCGGCGATATCGATGTTGCCGTCGGAATCGCAGCCGACCACGGCGACCGAAAAGCCGGCCAGGACGGCGCTCGCCGGGTTGGTGCCGTGGGCCGAGCTCGGGATCAGGCAAATGTCGCGCCCGCTGTCGCCCCGGCTCTCGTGCCAGGCGCGGATGACGAGCAGGCCGGCCAACTCGCCCTGGGAGCCGGCGTTGGGCTGGAGCGAGACCGCGTCGAAGCCGGTTGCCGCGCACAGCATGTCTTCCAGTTCCGCGATCAGCTCCAGCGTGCCTTCGGCCTGATCCAGCGGCGCGAAGGGATGAAGGCCGGCGAATTCCGGCCAGGAGACCGGTTCCATCTCCGCCGCCGCGTTCAGCTTCATGGTGCAGGAGCCGAGCGGGATCATCGCCTGGTCAAGCGCCAGATCCTTTGCGGCCAGCCGGTGCAGGTAGCGCATCATTTCGGTTTCCGACCGGTAGCGGTGGAATACCGGGTGGGTCATGAAAGCGGACCGGCGGACAAGCGCTGCGGGCAGCCGGTCCGGCGCGCTGTCCAGCAATTCCCCGATGCGCGCGTCGTCCGCCTTCCCGCCCAGCGTTTGGGTCAGGACATGCAAATCCTCGGCGCTGCAGGTCTCGTCGAACGAAACGCCGAACCTGTCTTCGTCGATGAAGCGCAAGTTCAGGCCGTATTCCATCGCGGCGCCTACGATCTCGCCGGCCCGGCCGGCCGCGTTCACCGTGACCGTGTCGAAGAAGGTTCCATTTTCGATTTCATGTCCGGCCCCTGCGGCGATGTCGGCGAAGGCGCTCGCCAGCCGGTGGATGCGCCGGGCGATCCTTTCCAGCCCGTCCGGCCCATGCCAGGCGCCGTAGAAGCCGGCCATGTTGGCGAGCAGGACCTGGGCGGTGCAGATATTGCTGGTCGCCTTTTCGCGCCGGATATGCTGCTCGCGGGTTTGCAGCGCCAGGCGGAGTCCCTGCCGGCCTTTCGCGTCGACCGACACGCCGACCAACCGCCCCGGCATCTGCCGCTTGAACCGGTCGCGGGTCGCGAAGAAGGCGGCGTGCGGCCCACCGAAGCCCATCGGCACGCCGAAGCGCTGGGCATTGCCGACGACGATATCGGCGCCCCATTCACCCGGCGGCGCGAGCAGGGTCAGCGCCAGCAGGTCCGTCGCGACCGTCGCCAGCCCGCCGCCGCCCCGGACAGCCCTCACGCATTCCCGCCAGTCGTCGATCCGGCCGTTGGTGTCGGGATACTGGATCAACATGCCGAAGGCGCCGAACGCTTTCCGGGCGGTGACTTCGCCGACGTCGAGATCGATCCCCAGCGGCCCGGCGCGGGTCTGCAGCACCGCGATCGTCTGCGGATGGCAGCGATCCGAAACCAGGAAGCGGTCGCTCTTCGACTTTCCGGCCTTGCGGGCGAACAGCATGGCCTCGGCCGCCGCCGTCGCCTCGTCGAGCAGCGAGGCATTGGCGATCTCCATGCCGGTAAGGTCGGCCACCATGGTCTGGAAATTGAGCAGCGCCTCCAGCCGGCCCTGGGAGATCTCCGGCTGATAGGGCGTGTAGGCGGTGTACCAGGCCGGGTTTTCCAGCACATTGCGGCGGATCACCGGCGGCGTGATCGTGCCGTGGTAGCCCATGCCGATCAAGGATCCCGCCACCAGGTTCCGGCTGGCCAGTTCCGAAATCCGCAGCAGGGCATCCGCCTCCGTCGCCGGTTCGCCGAGCGGCAGCGGCGTCGTATCCCGGATCACGCCGGGCACCGCTTCGTCGATCAGGGCATGCAGCGACTCCGCACCGACGGCTTGCAGCATGGCCGCGATATCTTCCGGACCGGGGCCAATATGCCGGCGGATGAAAGACTCTCGATCCTGGAGATCGGCGAAGCTGGCGGCGGTCATGGCGGCGCCTCCTCTTTCCTGATGCCGGCGCGAAACGGCGGGCCTGCGTCTAGCTCTGGGCCTCGGCGAAAGCGGCGTAGGCTTCGGCATCCATCAGGTCTTCCAGTTCCGCCGCGTCGGCGAGCCTGAGCCGGACGAACCAGCCGTCGCTCTCGGCCTCTTCGTTGACCACGGCGGGATTGTCTTCCAGTGCGTCGTTCACGGCGATGACCTCACCGCCGACCGGGGCATAGACCTCGCTCGCCGCCTTGACGGATTCCACGACGGCCATGTCATCGCCCTTGATGACGATCCGGCCGATCTCCGGCAATTCGACGAACACGACGTCGCCCAACTGCTCCTGGGCGAAGTCGGTAATGCCGACCGTACCGGCATCGCCGTCGACCTCGATCCATTCATGGTCTTCCGAATAGTAGGTGGTGGGCATGGATTGCGTCCTCTTGCGGTCAAGGTCCGGGCGGTTCGGGCTGGATCCCCGCCGTTGGTCTTGCGCCGGTCATCGCCGGTATCCCGGCGCAATGAAGGGGAGGCAGGCCACGCGTGCCTTCAGGGCCTTGCCGCGCACCATGAGGGCGACCGGGGTGCCCGGCGCGGCATGGCCGGCTGCGACATATCCCATGGCGACGGGGCCGCCGACCGTCGGGCCGAAGCCGCCGCTGGTCACGCGGCCGACCGATGCGCCGTCCGCGCTGCATATCTCGGCGCCTTCCCGCGCCGGCGCCCGGCCCTCCGGCCTCAAACCGACGCGGCGGCGGTCCGGCCCGTCGCGCAATTGCCCGAGAATCGTTTCAACGCCGGGAAAGCCGCCTTCGGCGCGCCGGCGTTTTCCGATCGACCAGGCAAGGCTGGCCTCGACCGGCGTGGTGCCGGTGTCGATATCGTGGCCGTAGAGGCAAAGGCCGGCTTCCAGGCGCAGCGAATCCCGCGCGCCGAGGCCGGCAAACTCAACGCTGTCGCAGGCGAGCAGCGCTTCCGCCAGGGCCGCGGCGAGGCTCTGCGGCACCGAGATTTCAAAGCCGTCCTCGCCGGTATAGCCGCTGCGCGAGATCCACAGGGGCGCGCCGTGCCAGTCGAAGGCGGCGGCCTGCAGGAAGGCCAGGCCGTCGGCGCCGGGGATCGCGGCTTCGAGCACGGCGCCGGCCTGCGGCCCCTGCAGCGCCAGCAGGGCCGCATCGGCGTCCTCCTCGAGTGTGCAGTTCCAGTCCGCCAGCGCCGCGCCGATATAGGCGAAGTCGTCCGCTTTGCAGGCGGCGTTGACGACGATCGCCAGGGTGTCTCCGGACAGCCGGGTGACCATCAGGTCGTCCCGTATGCCGCCATTGTCGCCGGTCAGCTGGGTATAGCGCATTCGCCCGTTGCCAAGCCCGGCAATGTCGGCCGGAACCAGGCTTTCCAGCGCGTCGGACGCCTGTGCGCCCACGATCCGCGCCTGACCCATATGGGATACGTCGAACAAGGCCGCCTTGCAGCGCGCCTGCTCGTGCTCGGCAATGATGCCGCGATACTGGACCGGCAGCGCATAGCCGGCGAAATCGACCATGCGCCCGCCCTGCGCGATATGCAGGTCGTAGAGCGGGGTGCGGCGAGCCGCCGTTTCCGTCTTCTTGTCGGTTGACATCGGGAAAGCCCCGGCCGGATCGCGCGAGCGGGCTTATGTGTGTCTCGCCGGCCGGATATTGGCCAGACACGCCCCCTCTGTCCGGTTACCTGAGAGCTTCAACCGGAGCGGCTTCCCGCCCGGGGCGGCCGCCGGTCTTTCCCCTTCGGTGAGGCGGCGCAAGGCTCGCGCGCGACCGCCTGCTTTCCAGAGTCGCCTCCGCCTGCGGTCCCGGGTGCCTGAGAGTTTCCGGGGCGGTTGCTCCTTCGGCGCCGGACATACGCGAATGCGTACGCCCGCTCTCTCCCACAGGCTTCAGAGGCTGTACCTAAACAGTTAGCGGATACGCCCGTCGAGTCAAGGCAAACGCCTGCAACGATTCGGTCTGAGGAACCTACAGGCGGCATGCCATCGGGAAAGCTGCACCGGTAATGCCGCCGCGAACTGTCCGGCTACAGCCCGTTATGGCTGCCGTCGCAGCGGGGCTGGTTCCCTGTCTGCTTGCACTGGCAGAGCCAGACTTCTTCGGTTTCTTCCTGCTTGAAGACCAGGGGCTTCATATCGGTCGCCTTGTGGGCGCCGTCGCAGAAGGGCTGCGCCTTGCTGAGCCCACAGGCGCACCAGGCATAGGTCTTGCCGGCTTCCAGGGTCACGCCCTTCGGTTCCAACGCCGCGATCTGTCCCGCCATGCTCTTGCCCCCCATTGGCCGGCCTGTTCGGCCCGTTCAACACGGGCGGCACCCTAGCCAAGCAGTCCGCGCCCGGCAAGCCGCCCCTTGTGGGAAGTGCGGGCACGCCTTAAGCAGCGGGCATGGCGGTCTATACCCAGGTGGCGGACGACGAGCTGGCGGCGTTTCTCGGCGCCTACGATATCGGCGCGCTCGTCTCCTACAAGGGCATCGCCGAAGGGGTGGAGAATTCCAACTACTTCCTCCAGACCGACCGCGGCAGTTTCATTCTCACGCTCTACGAAAAGCGGGTCGATCCGGCCGACCTGCCGTTCTTCCTCGGCCTGATGGACCATCTGGCGGCGCGGGACATCGTCTGCCCGACACCGATCCACGCCCGCGACGGCGAAGCTCTGCGCACGCTCGCCGGCCGGCCGGCGGCCATCATCTCGTTCCTGCAGGGCGTCTCGCCCCGCCGGGTCGATATCCGCCACTGCGCGCCGCTCGGCCGGGCGCTGGCGCAGATGCACCTAGCGGCGGACGGCTTCGGCACGGTCCGGCCGAACGCGCTCAGCCTGGCCGGCTGGCGACCGCTGTTCGACCGCTGCGGCCCGCGCGCCCACGAGGTGCAGAACGGCCTGGCCGGCGCGATCGAGCAGGAACTGGAATTCCTCGAAGAGAACTGGCCGGATGACCTGCCGACCGGCGTCATCCATGCCGACCTGTTTCCCGACAATGTCTTCTTCCTGGACGACCGGGTTTCGGGCGTGATCGATTTCTATTTCGCCTGCAACGATTTCTTCGCCTACGACCTGGCGATCTGCATCAACGCCTGGTGCTTCGAGAAGGACGGCAGCTTCAATGTCACCAAGGCGCGGCACATTCTGAACGCCTACCGTTCGGTCCGCCCGTTCTCGGCCGCGGAGCTGGCGGCGATTCCCGTCCTGTTGCGCGGCGGCGCGCTACGCTTCCTGCTGACCCGACTGCACGACTGGCTGCACCACCCCGAAGGCGCGCTGGTGACGCCGCACAACCCGCTCGAATACCATCGCAAGCTGCGCTTCCACCAGGGCGTGACGCGGCCCGGCGAGCTGGGTCTGGACTGAATTGGAACGAGCGAAGAGGGCGTGATGGCGATGGCCGGAGAAACGACCGGAGACGAGCCCGGCGCGCCGCTCGTCCTGTACACGGACGGCGCGTGCAGCGGCAATCCGGGGCCCGGCGGCTGGGGCGTGCTGGTCCGGCGCGGCGCGGAAGAGGAAACCCGCTGCGGCGGCGCGGCCGAGACGACCAACAACCGCATGGAACTCCAGGCCGCCATCGAGGCGCTGAAGGCGGTGCCGGAAGGCGGCGCGGCGGCGCTCCATACCGACAGCGCCTATGTCAAGGACGGCATCACGCGCTGGATCGCGAAGTGGAAGGCCGGCGGCTGGCGGACCGCGGCGCGCAAGCCGGTCAAGAACCGCGACCTGTGGCAGGAACTCGACGCGCTGCACGGCGCCCGGCGTATCGACTGGCGCTGGGTCAGGGGCCATGCCGGCGATCCGGGCAACGAGCGCGCCGACGAACTGGCCCGGCAGGGCATGGCGCCCTTCCTGCCGGAAGACATGCGGCCGGCGCCGTTGCGCAATCCCCCCGCCGGCATGCAGCGCATCATCCCCATGCTCAACTATGCCGATGCGCCGGCGGCGATCGAGTTCCTGGTCCGGACCTTCGGCTTCCGCGAGCGCCGGGTCTATCCCATGCCGGACGGCCGGATCGGTCATGCCGAACTGGCGCTCGGCGACAATGTCGTGATGCTGGCGAGCGTATTCCCGGAGATGGATCAAACCACGCCTGAGCAGGCCGTAAAATCGGGTGGCGGCTGGTACAGCCAGGTTTTCTGCTATGTCGCCGATGTCGATGCGCACCACGCGCAGGCGCTGGCCGCCGGCGCCCGGATCACCGCCGAACCGGAAGACCAGTTCCACGGCGAGCGCCACTACCGCGCCGAAGACCCGGAAGGCCATCGCTGGATCTTCGGCCAGCCGGTCCGCGACGTGCCGGAGGCGGAAATCCGGGCGGCGATGGACGGGATGTAGCCGGACACCGGCAGGCGGGCAGGTCGCACAGGGGCGGGAGGAACAATTCATGCCGGAACTGCAGAGCGCCTTCGGGCTGGTCGTTCTGTTCGCGCTGGCCTGGGCGGCCGGGAAGCGGCGGCGCGAAGCCTGGCGGGTGGCGCTGGCCGGGATCGGCCTGCAGGTCGCGCTCGCGCTCATCCTGCTCAAGGTGCCGCTGATCGCCGATCTCGTGGCCTCGCTCGGCCATGTCGTGACCGCGATGGAGAAAGCGACGCGCGAGGGCACCAGCATGGTGTTCGGCTATATCGGCGGCGGGCCGCTGCCGTTTGCCGAATCCCGGCCCGGTGCCGCCTTCGTCTTCGCCTTCCAGGCCCTGCCCATCGTGATCGTGACGAGCGCGCTGACTGCATTGCTCACCCACTGGCGCATCCTGCCCTGGATCGTGAAGGCGATCGGCTTCGTGCTGGAGCGCGGCTTCCGCATCGGCGGCGCGGTCGGCCTGGGCAGCGCGGCCAACATCTTCATCGGCATGGTCGAGGCGCCGCTCTTCGTCCGGCCCTATCTCAAGGATTTCAGCCGCAGCGAACTGTTCGTTCTGATGACCGTCGGCATGGCGACGATCGCCGGCACCGTTTTCGTGCTCTATGCCAGCATCCTGGCGCCGGTGCTGCCGAACGCCGCCGGCCAGATCCTGGTCGCTTCGGTGATCAGCGCACCCGCCGCCATCGCCGTCGCCCTGCTCATGGTGCCGGCGGAAGGGCCGCCGCAGGCGAGCGGCAAGCTGCCGCCGCGCGAGACCTCGAGCGCCATGGAAGCGCTGGTCCTCGGCGCGCGCCAGGGCCTGAACATGCTGTTCCTGATTATCGCGCTGCTGATTGCCCTGGTCGCGCTGGTCCATCTGGCGAACGGCCTGCTCGACCTGCTGCCCAAAGTCGCCGGCGAGGCCATCACGCTGCAACGGATGCTGGCCCTCGTCATGACGCCGATCTGCTGGCTGATGGGGATTCCCTGGGCGGAATGCTGGGACGCCGCCCAGCTCATGGCGACCAAGGTCGTGCTCAACGAGTTGGTCTCCTATCTCGATCTGGCGCGGCTGCCCGAGGGCACGCTGAGCGAGCGCAGCCGGCTGATCCTGGTTTACGCCATGTGCGGCTTCGCCAATTTCGGCGGGTTGGGGATCATGGTCGGTGGCCTGACCGTGCTGATGCCCGAGCGGCGCGCCGAAATCCTCGCGCTGGCGTGGAAGAGCCTCGCCGCCGGCGTTCTGGCGACCAGCTCCACTGGCTGCGTGATCGGGATTCTGGGGTAGACGGCATGGCGCGCCGGACACGATGTCGATTCGATATCGGTGCGGTCTCCCGGGATTTCGGACGAAGAGGTCGTTCGGATTGCGCGCGCCGAGACCCGGCTCATCGTCACTTTCGATCGCGACTACGGAAAATTGGTGTTTCGCCGCGGGCTGCCGGCTCCCGCAGGTATCCTGTATCTGCGTTTCTTCCCGAATGTGCCGGAAGAAGTGGCGGCATATGCATTGCGGCTCATCGAAGATGGTATCGCTCTCGAAGGGCGCTTCACTACCGCGGACCGCGGCGGAACCCGGCAGTTTTTACTTCGCAGCGCTGGGGAATCGAATCGGACTGAGTGCCGGCATTCAGCCAGGAGCGGCAATACATCGGGTTAGCGGGCCGGTGTCGGTTGCCAGCCTTGCGCCAAAGATGCAAAGCTGCCCTGGCAACGATTTTCTGGGAGGAACGCAATGAACCGCTTCACCACTCTCTGCGCCGCGGCGCTCGCCGCCGGTATGGCGGCCGGCATGGGGTCCGGCGCGGCCCAGGCCGAGAAGATGACCTATCTGTTCCCGGCGCCGCCGATCCTGCCGTCGTTCGGGCCGCAGCAGCTCGCAAAACAGCGTGGCTATTTCAAGGCGGCCGGGCTTGAGGTCACCTTCGCCACGGCCAAGGGCGGCGTCGACGTCGCCAAGCAGGTCGGCGTCGGCAACGCCGAAATGGGCGGCGGCCTGGCGGACAGCCCGATCATCGTGCGCGCCCAGGGCATCCCGGTGCGCTCGGTCGTCGCCTTCGGCGGCCGCGGCTTCATGCAGCTGGTGGTGCGCGAGGATTCCGGCATCACGACGCCGGCCGGCCTGAAGGGCAAGAATGTCTCCGTCATGTCGTATCAGGATACGACCTACTACGCCCTGCGCGGCATGCTGGCGGCGACCGGCCTCAAGGTGCAGGACATCAACGCCATGGCGGTCGGCCCCCGCGCCGTGCCCGGCATGGTGATCCAGGGCAAGGCCGTCGGCTGCGCCTGCGTGCCGGACTGGATCCCGCCGATCCTCGCTGCCAAGGTAAAAATCCGGATCATCAAGTCGGAAGATTATTTCCCGCACATGGCCCAGGCCTCGCTGGCGTCCGACAAGCTGATCGCGGCGAATCCGGCGCTGATAAAGAAATTCGTCGGCGCCGTGCTCAAGGGCATGAAGGATGTCATGGACGACCCGGCCGGAGCGGCGAAAGATTTCGCCAAGGCGGCGCCCATGTGGAAGGGCAAGGAAGGTTATGTCACGGCGGTGTTCAAATATTTCGGCGAGCTCGTTTATCCCGGTCAGAAGGTACTGGGAGAGATCGATGCGAAGCGCCTGGCCAAGCTGCAGGATTTTTATATCAAGCAGGGCATCGTGCGCAAAAGAGTGCCGTTGAAGGAGCTCTATACCAACCAGTTCGTCGGCAAATAGCGCCGGCGTGCCGGGTCGGGCCGGTCTTCGGCCGGCCCTCCCGGTTCCGGGCGGAATCGTATCCGCCCCTTCGGACAGTTTGGCGGCGCGACGGCGGCTTGAGAACGCCACCAAGGCGCCGCGCCGCTCACAGGTCGATGCGCATGCCGTCGTGGGCGAGCCTCAGTTCGCCCGTGTAGGATCTGCGGATGTCGGTCACGACATCTTCCATGAAGCCGGGGCCGATCAGGTCGCGCGGCATGTGGACCGACATCATGTCGCGCAACACCGGGTAAGTGGTGTCGAAGCTGCCGAAATGGGTCGCGACCAGGCTCTTGCAACGCGCGGCGACGGCGATCTTCCCGAGTTCGACCGGGCTGGTATGGGCCCAGGTGCCGACATTGGCCTTGCGGCGGAATTCCAGCGCCTTCTCGGGGAAGGTGCATTCGTGGATCAGCAGGTCGCAACCCTGCGCCAGCTCGACCAGCCGCTCGCACGGCGCGGTATCGCCGGAGAAGACCACCGACTTGCCGTCGACCGAGTCGAGCCGCAGGCCGAAGCAGGGCGAGATTTCCCGCGGGATATGCTCGACATAACAGGCTGAGACCTTCACCAGCTCGTCCTCGAACACGATGCCGGGCGCGCATTCACGGACGTCGGGCTTGAGCACATGCATGTTGCCCTGGCGGTTCTTGTAGGCCGCCCGCGCCTCGATATCGTTGGCGAAGGCGCCGCCGGCAAACTGGTGTTCGACGAAACCGCGCGTGCCGGGCGGGCCGACGACGACCGGGACGTTCTCCCGGTCGGTGATCCAGCTGGTCAGCACGAAGAAGGCGAAGTCGGCGATATGGTCGTAGTGCAGATGCGACAGGAACACCGTATCGACATGGCCGGGATTGACGTTGCAGCGGATCAACTGGTGGGTCGCGCCGTGGCCGCAATCGAACATGTAGTGCCGGCCGCGCACCGTGATCAGGATGGCCGAATGATTGCGGTCCGGATCCGGCGCAGCGGCGGCCGTGCCGAGCATGAGAACGCGCATGATACCTCCCGGATGGCGGTTGAATTAGGTGAAATTACATCCATATTTCACGTATTGCAGTATCAGGCCGCCGGGCGGGACGCCACCCGAAAAATCCAATGAAAACCGCGGAGAAACAGGGAGCAGTCCGACCTTTGCCCGATGAATTGACAGGCGCGCCCTTTTCGGTCGCCGAATTTCCGACCTTTTACATCTACACCATCCAGTCCGGGAATTTCGCAGCGCTGAACCATGCCCTGCGCCCCTTCGGCATCTCGGTCATGTTCTGGCGGGTTCTGGCGGTATTGCAGGAAAGCGACGGCCACAATATCAGCCATCTCTCGGCCAAGCTGGCGATCGACCGCTCCAACCTCAGCCGGATCATCGACCTGATGGCGCGCGACGGGCTGATAGAGCGCCGTACGCCGGAGCACGATCGGCGCAATGTTCTGGTCTGCATCACGCAGGCCGGCCGCCGCAAGGTCGACGAGGTCTATCCCAGCGTTCTGCGCATCGTCGAATCGACCGTGGATGGCTTCTCCGCCCGGGAACGCCAGACCCTGCTCTCCCTGCTCAAGCGAATGCGCAACAACGTCCTGCAGCAGAGCGGGCGATAGCTCGTCCCGGTCAGGTCTGCCGCTTTTCCGGCCGGGCGGCGTCGTAGAGACGCAAGGCGGCGGTCTCGATCCGTTCTTCCAATGTCGCCATGAAGGTTTCCCTGTCCTGGCCCGGCGCGATCGGTTCGAGGAACTCGATCGCGATGGTGCCCGGCCGTTTCAGGAATCCGTTCCGGGGCCAGAACAATCCGGCATTGTGGGCAACCGGAACGACCGGCATGTCGAGGTATTTGTACAGCGCGTAAACCCCCGGATGATAGCGGCCGGTCCGCCCCGGCGGCATCCGGGTTCCCTCCGGCATGATCAGCAGGTGACGACCGTCGTCGACCTGCGCGCGGGCGCTGCGCAGCATCCGCCTCAACGCCGCGCCGCGCGCCGAACGCCGGATCGGCACCATGCCGGCGCGGTTCAGGAACCAGCCGTAAACCGGGATGCGTTTCAGCTCTTCCTTCAGGACGGCGGCGAACGGCGGCGCGATCGCGAGGAAGGCAATCGTTTCCCACGCGGACTGATGCTTCACCGCAAATATATACCGGGTTTCCGAATCCGGCAGCACGCTTCCGACGACCCGGTGCCGAATGCCCGCCGCGACGCGCAGCAGCCACAGAACGGCACGGGCCCAGACGGTCGCGGCGGCGAACACCGCGGGGCGGGGCGCCAGCAGAAGGGGCAGGCACGCCGCGCCCGCAGCCAGGGTGACGAGCCACAGACCCAACGAAAAAACCGCCGAACGGGCCAGAATCACGAATCCGGTCCGGCAGCTTCGCCGAGCGCAAGGGTCACGCGGATCAGCGCTGCCGCATACTTGTAGAATTCGGCATTCATGATCGCGATGCCGTGGAGGCTGCGCCACCAGCGCCCGTCCGATACCGCCTGCGGGAAAACGGGGTGTGCAATGATGCGGGAGTCCGGCAGGGCGCTGCGCAACTCGAGCAGGCTGCGCCGCATATGGTAGTTGGCTGTGACCAGGCGCAGCGAATACAGTTTTCGCGAGCGCGCCCAAAGGGCAGTTTCGTCCGCGTTGCCCTTCGTGTGTTTGGCCCGATACCCGAGGACGATCCTGTGCCGCAGGGCGTCCGGCACACCGCCGGCGCCGCGCAGCACCGATTGCTTTCCGACCCGCGGATCGACGCCGGAGACGAGCAGAACCGGCGCCGCGCCGGCCGCGAGCAAGCGGATACCTTCCGCCAGCCGCCCCGAGCCGCCGGTCAGGACGACAATGGCGTCCGTCTTCGGCCGGCTTTTGGCCGGCTCTTGCGGCATGGTGAATCCGAACCAGGCCAATCCGGCCAGCCAGAGCAGGACCAGCAGCGCGCAAACGGCCAGAATCCGGCGCGGAGCGCGCCGCCACTTGCGCCGGCTGCGTGGAAACGCCCGGCTCCGGTCCACGGGTGTCATGGCGTGCCGGTTCATCGCTTCACGTCATGCGCCGAAGCGTTCGCATTACGGTGATCCGCGCAGTCAGGAGCGCGACCAGCGCCGCCACGACCGGCACGCACGCGAATATTCCCCATTGCAGCGGCGTGAAGATGGCGCCGGTCGCCGGCTGAAGTTCGATCTTTCCGGCCAGATGGGCGATGCCGAATACGGTGCCGATCGCAAAGGCGATGCCGATGACCGCGCCTTGCAGGCTGAGCCATAGCGCCTGGCGTTCGAACTGGCGCGCGATATAGCGGTCGTGAGCGCCGATCAGATGCAGCAGGCCGATCACCCTGCGGTGGATACGCAGTCCGGTCCGCGTTGCGAAGACGACGGTGAGGACCGTCGCCAGTCCGATCAGGGCGACGACCAGCAGCGCGACCAGCCAGATCGAACGGGCGAGGCCGATCAACCGGCCGGCCCAGCGGGCGTGGCTCTCCGTGACGGCGCCCGGCGCAGCCGCCGCCACCTTGGCCGACAGGACCGCCGTATCGATGACAGCGCCCGCCGCCGCCCGGACGTCGATCAGGATCGGCAGGGGCAGGTCCCCGGCGCCCGTATCGTCGCCCAGCCACGGACGCACGAGGCGGAGAACCTCCTGCCGCGGCAGGCGTCGGGCCTGCCCGACCCCGGGTGTCTTCCGGATCAGGGCCAGCACGGCATCGGCCTGCTGCCGCGCCTTCGCAGTTTCCGCGTCGGCCGGTATCTGGATGGTCAGCGCGCCGCTCAGGCCGGACGACCAGGTCGAGACCAGGCCGTTCAGGGCGATGGCGCCGGCGATGGCGACCCCGGACAGGTAGATCATGATCGCCACGATCCACGGCAGCAGCCGGCCGGCGGAATCCTGCTCGAAGGGAATGTCGGTCTGGCGGCGGATCAGCACGATGGGATCTAGCCTCGGATGAGCCTCAAGGCGCCGTCTTCCAGATCCATCCTGGGATACCGGAACCGGTCGACCAGCCCGAAATTATGGGTGGCGATGATGACGGTGGTGCCCATGCGGTTCAACTCTTCGAACAGCTGGATCAGGCGGACGCCGATATTGTCGTCTACATTGCCGGTCGGCTCGTCCGCGAGCAGCAGGTCGGGCCGGTTGATCACCGCCCGGGCGATTGCGACGCGCTGCTGCTCGCCGCCGGAAAGAGTCGGCGGTTTCGCACCCAGCCGTTCGCCGAGGCCAACCCACCGGAGCAACTCGGAAACATGCTTCTTGACATCCGGGCCGCGCGCGCCGGCCACGCGCAGCGGCAGGGCAACATTGTCGACTGCCGTCAAGTGATCGAGCAACTGGAAATCCTGGTAGACCACACCGATACGCCGGCGCAGCCCGGGAACCGAATCCCGCGGCAGGGTGGCGACATCGCGGCCGAACAGATGCACGAGGCCCCGGGTCGGCCGCAGCGAAAGATAAATCAGGCGCATCAGGGTGGATTTGCCGGCGCCGCTTTCGCCGGTCAGGAAATGGAAGCTGCCGGGTTCGAGACTGAAGGCGACATCGCTCAGCACCTCGGGACCGGCGCCGTAGCGCATGCCCACCTGGTCGAACCGCACGACCGGTTTTTCGCCATCGAAAAGATCGGCTTTCAAGGAAGACCCCGTCAATTGGCGGGCCGGCCGGCCTGCGGGAAGCCGGCGGCGGACGGCTTGGCGCTTGACCCGCCGGTCCTGCTACGGCAAAGCC
This sequence comes from Rhodospirillaceae bacterium bin65, assembly GCA_002238725.1. Lineage (GTDB taxonomy): Bacteria > Pseudomonadota > Alphaproteobacteria > Bin65 > Bin65 > Bin65. The sequence continues at coordinate 18,836 of MPMX01000044.1, read as the reverse complement.
CGCCTTTCATACCGTCACCTGCATCCCATGTTACCCGTGTTGCCATGACGCGTATCAGCGTCGGCGCAACCCGGTCAACCGGGATGGACTGGAGCGTCGAACCGAAGCCCCGGCGATGATACTCAGCTGCCCGAATTGCTCGACGCGGTTTCTGGTCGATGCGTCCGCGCTGGGATCGGCCGGCCGCACTGTCCGGTGCGGCGCTTGCGGCCATGAATGGCGGCAGGAGCCGGAAAAACCCGCGGTTCATACTTTTGCGGTGCCGGCATCCGATGCCGGAGACAGCGGAGCCGAACTGCCGGAAGGCGCAGGAGACCTGCAGGACAGGGAAGAGCCGGCGCCGGCCCGACGATTGCCGCGGGCGCGCCGCCGTTCACGGCAGCCGCGCGGGCTGTTCTCGTTCCTGTTGCTCGCGGTCATCGCTGTCGTCCTGCTCGGCAGCTACCAGTTTCGCGGTGTCATCGTTGCCCGGTGGCCGGAAACCGCACGCTTTTACGAATCGCTCGGCATCGTCGCAACGCCTTACAGAAGCATCCGGCAGGCGGTTCCGAGAGAATAGCCCGGAAGCCGCCGGTACGATCAGAACCGGTTGAGCAAGCGCTCGATATAGTCGCGTTCCAGCTTCGGCCGGGCGGCTTCGCCGGACCGCTTGCGCAGTTCGCGCAGGATTTCGCGGGCCTGCTTGCGTTCGGCTTCCGTAGGCACCTTGACGTCGTTCGTGTTGTACGACCCCCTCCCCTCCTGGCGCTGGTCCAGCGGGTTGCGGTCGGGACCGTAGCGCCGGTTCCGCCCGTCGCGGTAGCGGCCCCGGCCGGGCCCCAGTCCAAACTGCCGGCCCAGCCGGCGCATCGCCTGGCGCATACCGCGGGAGAGTTCGCGCAGGGCCCGGCCCTGCGGGCCGACGGCGCGGCCCGGCCGGCCGCGGCCCAGATCGCGCTCCGCCCGGCGCATCTCGCGTTCGGCATTGCCGAAATTCTCCGGCACCCTGCCGGTCATTTCGCCCAGCTGGCGCATCAGTTCGCCCAGTCGTTTGCGCAGATCGCCCTGGCGGCGGGCCGCGTCGCGGTCCGCCTCGCGCTGGCGCTCGCTGTCCTTCCGGCCTTGCTGGCCGCGGCGGAAACTCTCGTCCATCAACTGCTGCTGCCGGCGGATGAGGCCTTCGAGATCGCGCATCATCCGACGCGCCGGATTGTTGGGATCGGCGCGCCGCTGACCCTGCCGCCCCTGACGCATGTTCTGCATCATCTCGCGCAGCTGCGACAACATCCGGCGCAGGGCTTCCTTGTCGCCGTTGCGCATCATGTCCTGCATCTGCTCGAGCAGCCGCTTGATGTCCCGCTCGGTCAACCGGCGGTCCGGGTCGACGGGCAATCGACGGCTCAGCCGGTCCGGATCCCGTTCCATTTCCCGGCGCAGGGCATCCATATATTCCTGCATCGAACGGCGCAGCTCGTCGAGCAGCCGCTTCAGTTCCCGGTCCTTGATGTCCCGGCGGGAAAGCAGCTCCATCAGCTTGTCGTGAATCCGCGCCAGTTCCCGTTCGGACGCAGCGGTCTCGCCCTTGTCGACGCGCAACGCCGTCTGCCAAAGGATCGACTGGACCGCCCGGATCGCAGCGGCGCGGCTGCGGCGGAGCGATGTGTCGTCGCGGCCATTGTGCCGGGAACCGAGGATCAGCCGGCTTTGCGCCGCGCGCAGCGCCAGGTACACGACCGGGTCGCTGTTGAATTCGCTGCGCTGGTCGGCGAGATGGCCCAGCACCGCAACGACACGGTCGAGCTTTTCCGGCTCAAGGGTCAGAATCTTGCGCTGGGCGACGATGGCGCGGGCAACCGGATGGCGGAAAATCCGCTCCGGCAGCGTCATGTCCCTGAATTCGCTGCGGGCGCGCTGGCCGAGATCGTCCTCGGTCTCGAAGAGCATCGAAACGTCGAGGCCGGCCCACCGGTGGGGGGTGAGATCCCTGTACAGCCGCCCGGCCGCCGACTTGCCGCCGCCGACCGGCGCCTCGATTGCGATCACGTCGACTTCGCCGGCCCGGGCGATGTAGACGCGGACCTTGGCGACGCCATGGTCGTCTTCCGCCTTGTAGTCCAGGCGGATGTTCTGACGCCTGGTGACCGCCGGATCTTCGGCCCACGCAATCCTCGGCGGCAGATCCGGCGTCACGGAAATTTTCCACTGCAGGGCATTGCGCGCGCGCTGGCGGACGACCAGGTCGCCGCTTTCCTGCAACAGCATCTCGCCCTGCCAACCCGAGCGGTCGATCGCCTGCAGACCGACATGCTGGCGGCCCAGCGTCATGGCCGGCCGGCCCTTGCCGCCGTGGAATTGCAGCAGGACTTTCGTGTGCAGGGGCACGACGACGGGATTGCCGTCGTGGGCCAGGGTGATCATGCGCGGCTGCCGGCCGGTATAATCCGGCGGCGTGAACCAGGCTTCGACCGTCACGGGCTCGGCGACTCCGCCCTCGAAATCCGGCAGGAAGGCCCGCTGGAGACGGTCTGCCGGATCGCTCCAGCCGACGGTCACGCCGAGCACCAGCAGAATGACGGCCACGCCGCGCAAAGCGAAGGGATCGCGCCGGGCGACCCGCGGCCGCGGCGGAGCGATCCGCAGATGCCTGAGCGCCGCCCGCGCCCGCGCCCGGTGACGCTGCCAGAGCGCTTCGGAGAAGGCGTCGCCGGACCCGATGGCAAGGCTGTCCCTGCTTGTCGTGAGCGGCCGGTGCGCCAGGCCGCTGGTTCGCTCCAGACGGCGCCGGGCAGCCCAGGCGCCGGGCAGGCGCAGGCGGCGAAATCCCAAGAACAGGGCGCCGGAAAAAGCCAGGGCGAAGACAGCCAGCACGCCGACATGGAGCCAGCCCGGCAAGAGCGGCAGGATATCGATCAGGACGACGGCAGCGAACAGGATGGCGATGGCGCCGGCCATCCAGAAGCGCGGCCACAGCCGCTCCCAGGTCAGCGCCAGCCAGGACAGCGCGGTCTGAAAGCCGTAGCCCGGAACATGTTCCGCGCTTCCGGCCGGTCGCTTCCAGCCCTCGTCCGAAGCGCTCATACGCTCTCCTTCAGGCGCCGCCGCGGATCGCCGGCGGCGGCGCCAGCCAATCCGGCACCGACTCCTGCCCGATCAGCGTCTCGATCGTCAGCCGCGCGCGCACCACGGCAAACCGGTCGCCGCATACCAGCACCTCGGGCGCGGGCGGGCGGCTGTTATAGGCCGACGACATGACCGAACCATACGCCCCTGCCGATCCGAACGCCACAAGTTCGCCCGGCGCCAGGGGCGGCAGGCTGCGCGCAACGGCGAACGTATCGCCGCTTTCGCAGATCGGCCCGACAACATCCATTTCCGCATAATCTTGGCCATTTTGAGGCTGATGCACCGGCGCGATCGCGTGATAGGCGTCATACATGGCCGGGCGGGCAAGATCGTTCATGGCGGCGTCGACAACCGCGATCGGCCGGATGCCGCCCTGTTTCAAATAAAGCACCTGCGCAACCAGGATACCGGCATTGCCGACCATCGAGCGGCCGGGCTCGAACATCAGGTCGCATTCCAGGCCGCCTACGGTTTCGCGCACCGCCGCAGCATAATCCTCGAACCGCGGGGGCGTTTCGTCCCGGTAGGTGATGCCGACGCCGCCGCCGAGATCGAGGCAGCGGACAGCGTGTCCCGCCGCCCGCAGGGCGCGCACCTGTTCGGCCAGGCGCACGAACGCCGCCCGGTAGGGCGCCACGCTCAGCAGCTGCGAGCCGATATGCACCGCGAGGCCGGCCGGCTCCAGATTCGGCAGTGCCGCCGCCCGGGCATAGGCCGGCAGCGTCCGGTCGATGGGGATGCCGAACTTGTCCTGCTTGCGGCCGGTCGAGATCTTGTCGTGGGTCCGGGCGTCGACATCGGGATTGATGCGCAGGGAAACGCGCGCGGTGACGGCGGCCTCGACGGCGACGGCGGAGATCAGCTCGAGCTCCGCCTCCGATTCGGCATTGAGCTGGAGGGTGCCGGCGCGCAGCGCCAGGGCGATCTCGTCCCGCGTCTTGCCGACGCCGGAAAACACGATCCGGTCGGCCGGAATCCCGGCAGCGAGCGCCCGGCGCAGTTCGCCGCCCGATACGACATCGGCGCCGGCGCCCAGCCCGGCGAAAGCCGCGATGACGGCCTGGTTGGAGTTGGCTTTCAGCGCATAGCAGATCGTGGCGGGCAGCCCGGCCAGCGCCGCTTCGAGCGCCCGGTAGTTCCGCGTGAGTCCCGCCAGCGAATAGCAGTAGAACGGCGTGCCGACCTGCGCCGCGATCGCGGACAACGGCAGGGCTTCGGCGTTCAGGGCGCCGCCGGCGTAGGCGAAATCGGGCGACGGCAATCGAACGGTCATGGGGCAAATTCCGGGATTTGCGCCCCCCGGCGCAGCCGTAGTGCGGGGCAGCGCAAAGGAGACGGCGTTGAAGGACTGGCCTATTCGGGGCCCGGTTTCCGGAATATCGTTGCCGAACCCGAGGGTGCGCCGTGCGGGTATCCCGCCGGATACCGGTCAACGCCGCCGGCAGCCTGCGGATCGTCTTTCTTGCCGCACGCCGCCAGGGTCAGGCCGAGCGCGCCGGCCGCCAGCATGATCTTCAAAAACCGGGCCACGCGGCTGTCTCCCGTCACCGGCCGCTGCGCGCCGCCAGCGCCGCTCGCGCGGCAACTGCCGCCGCCCGGACATTGTCCGGCGCCGTGCCGCCGAACGAAGTCCGGCTGGCGACGGAATATTGCACCGACAGGACGTCGAATACAGCCCCCGTCACCCGCGGCTCGACGGTTTGCATCTGTTCCAGGGTCAGGCCGGCGAGTTCGACGCCCCGCTCCTCGGCCAGCCTGACCAGCGCGCCGGTCGCCCGGTGGGCGTCGCGGAACGGCAGGCCGAGCTCCCGCACCAGCCAGTCCGCGAGATCGGTCGCGGTGGCGAATCCGGCGCTTGCCGCGGCCAGCAGCCTGTCTTCGTTTACCGTCATTTCGCCGATCATGCCGGTCATCGCCCGGATGCAGACGGCCAGGTTGTCGGCGGCGTCGAACACCGGCTCCTTGTCCTCCTGCATGTCCTTGGAATAGGCGAGCGGCAGGCCCTTCATGACGACCGCCAGGCCGGTCAGCGCGCCGACGATGCGCCCGGCCTTGGCGCGCACCAGCTCGGCCGCGTCCGGATTGCGCTTCTGCGGCATGATCGAGCTGCCGGTCGAGAAGCTGTCCGACAGGCCGACAAAACCGAACTGCGCGCTCGACCAGACGACGATCTCCTCGGCGAGGCGCGAAAGGTGGGTCGCGCAGATCGCGCAGGCGGCAAGGAATTCGAGCGCGAAATCGCGCGCCGAGACGGCGTCGAGCGAGTTGGCCATCGGCCGGTCGAAGCCGAGCGCGGCGGCGGTCTGCGCCCGGTCGACCGGAAATGAGGTGCCGGCCAGCGCCGCAGCGCCGAGCGGCGATTCGTTAACCCGCGTGCGCGCATCCGAGAGCCGCGCCCGGTCGCGCCCGACCATGGCGACATAGGCCAGCATGTGGTGCCCGTAGGTGACAGGCTGCGCCGATTGCAGATGGGTAAAGCCCGGCATGAGGGTATCGGCATGGGCCTCGGCCTTGTCGAGCAGCGCCGATTGCAGGTCCTTGAGGTCGGCATCGAGGCCGTCGATGGCGTCGCGCACCCAGAGGCGGAGATCCGTCGCCACCTGGTCGTTGCGCGAGCGCGCGGTGTGCAGCCGGCCGGCGGCGGGGCCGATCAGGTCGGCGAGCCGCGCCTCGATATTCATGTGGATGTCTTCCAGCGCCGCGCTGAATTCGAAGTCGCCGCTCTCGATCTCTTGAAGGATCGTGTCGAGCCCCTGCCCGATTGCCGCGGCATCTTCTTCCGATATGATGCCGCAGTCGGCGAGCATCGCCGCATGGGCCCTGGACCCGGCGATGTCGCAGGCATAGAGGCGCCGGTCGAAGCCGATCGAGGCGTTGATCGCCGCCATCAGGGCATCCGGCCCGGCGGCGAAACGGCCGCCCCACAGCGTGTTGGTCTTGGATTCGGACATGAGCGGGAGTTAGGCGTGAAGCGGAACGGGACAACGGACCGGATAGTCGGGATCCTGGCCGCCGGCCTGCTGGCGCTTCTCGTTGCTGCGCCGCCGCCGGCTGCCGACGCGGCGCCGGGGCCGAAGCGCGCCGCCGAAGCACCGTCCGAACCGCCCGCCTTCAGCGGCACGTCGCGGCCGTTCGTGTTCCTGAAAGAACCGCTGGCCGTGCAGATCGGCCCGTTCGCGGACGCCGAGGGCGGGTCCGTGACCCTGGAGCGCTACAAGGGCAAGGTTCTGCTGGTCAATTTCTGGGCGACCTGGTGTGCCCCCTGCGTCCACGAAATGCCGACGCTGGACCGGTTGCAGGCGGCGCTGGGCGGGCCGGGATTTGCTGTGCTGACCGTCTCGCTGGACCGCAAGGGCATGGCGGCGGTCGGGCCGTTCTGGGAGGAGCAGGGCTACCGGCACCTGCCCATCCTGCTCGATTCGCGCTGGAAGACCGCCCGGCGCCTCGGCGTCAGCGGCCTGCCGGCGACCTTCCTGCTCGACCGCAAGGGCCGGATCGTCGGCTATCTGATCGGCCCCGCCGAATGGGATTCGCCGCAGGCCAAGGCCTTCCTGCGCTTCTATATCGCCCGCCCCGGCAGCTAGCCCGGATTTCTCGCCGCAGTCCCGACCTGCGCGGCGCTGGCAGGCCGGCAGGGCCGGATAGCCATTTTTCGTCTTTGCCCTTTATTTTTTAGGGATCGCTCAATATCCGTTTCCGGCGAATGGGCCAAAAAAACAGGCGTTTGGCCCGTTTCCCTCAACTGGACAGACCGTTCCATCTTTTGCAAAAAGTTGCCGGGACGGCCGGCCGCGGCCCCGCGGCGCTTCGGGCAGCGGTGCGGGCAAAGCCTTGCGCCGCCTCGCTTTTCGGGACAGCGGCGGTCCGGAGCGTCTTGCGGATTGCGACGCAAAAAGCCGCGTGAAAGGATAATAATCCTTATATCGTTGCACAGCCGTCCGCTATCCATTTCCGGAGAATGGGCCGGAAAAACAGAGGGTTGTCCGGTTTTCCCGACCTGGGCGGCGCGCGCGCCCCGTATTGCAGAAAATCTGCGGGAACAGCCCTTTCTCAGCGCTTCGGGGCGCAGCGCTTCGGGCCGGGGGTGGGGGGATCGGCGGTCGGGATCGGACGGAACAAACGCCCGCGCAGCGCTCCGGGCGCATTCCGGCCGTTGACAGGGACCGATATAGGAGACAAAAATCGGAATGTCAAGGAAAAAAGTAAGAGGATGGGGAATTTTTCGATTTGTCCGAACGCCCGCCCCTTCGATACGCCCCGGATTTCATCCGGGGCTACTCAGGGTGGGGGAAAGGGGGGTATCGGGGTGCGGCGTCTTTCCAGACCCCTCATCCCGAGTAGGCGCGAAGCGCTGTATCGAGGGGCCTCATCCGCTGGCGCAGGGCGGCTTCCAGAGCCTCAGTCCGGCGCAGCCGGTATAGCGCTGGGGGCTGGCGGATGTTTCCCAAAGGCGCGATAAGGCTTTCCGCGCAATCCGCCGGGCTCCCCGGCCGGCGCGGCAACCGTCCGAGATGCGAATTCCATGTCCAAGACCAACCCCGGCAACTTCTTCGAGGATTTCCGCATCGGGCAGGAGATCCGGCATGCCACGCCGCGCACGCTGACCGAAGGCGACGCGGCGCTCTACACGGCGCTCACCGGCAGCCGGTTCGCCGTGCAGTCGTCGGATGCCTTCGCGCAGGCCATCGGGCTGGAACGGGCGCCGCTCGACGACCTGCTGGTGTTCCACACGGTTTTCGGCAAGACGGTGCCGGATATCTCGCTCAACGCCGTCGCCAACCTGGGCTATGCCGATTGCGTCTTCGGCGCGCCGGTTTATCCCGGCGACAGCCTCAGCGCCCGCTCCAAAGTGATCGGCCTGCGCGAGAACGCCAACGGCAAGACCGGCATCGTCTATGTCCGCACCGTCGGCGAGAACCAGCAAGGCGAGACGGTTCTAAGCTACGCGCGCTGGGTGATGGTGCGCAAGAAGGACACCGGCGCGCCGGCGCCCGAACCGGTCATTCCCGACCTTCCCAAAGCGGTCGCGGCCGACATACTCGCGCCGCCGGCCGGGTTCGACGCGCAGGGCTGGGACGACGCGCTTGCCGGCGAAGCCTGGCGCTGGGGCGATTATGCGCCGGGCGAGAAGATCGACCATGTCGACGGCATGACGATCGAGGAGGCCGAGCACGCCACCGCGACCCGGCTCTACCAGAACACCGCGAAGGTGCATTTCAACCAGCACACGGAGGCGCAGGGCCGGTTCGGCCTGCGGCTGGTCTATGGCGGACACATCATCAGCCTCGCCCGCGCGCTCAGCTTCAACGGCCTCGCCAACGCCTTCCGGATCGCCGCGATCAACGGCGGCCGGCATGTCAACCCGGTGTTCGCCGGGGATACGATCTATGCCTGGTCGGAAGTCGTCGAGCGGCTGGAGCTGCCGGGCAGCGCGGCACTGGGCGCGCTCCGGCTGCGGACGGTGGCGGCGAAGGACACGCCCTGCACCGGCTTCCCGGACAAGGACGGCGACGGCCGCTACCCGGAAAGCGTCGTGCTCGATCTCGACTACACCGCGCTGATCCCGCGCTAGCTGCTTTCGACGGGCGATTGACCGCTGCGGGGCGTTGAAGAACCGGCACCGCCGCGAGTCCCGGTCTCATTTGACAACTTGCAGAAATGCCTTCATATCGATCCATTGTATGCATTGAAATCATAACCGGGATTTGCCTATGGCGATGCTGACCGTGCGTAACCTTCCCGACGAGGTGCATCGCGCCTTGCGTGTGCGGGCCGCCCTGCGGGGCCGCAGCACCGAGGCCGAGGTGCGCGCCATCCTGGCGGAAACGGTCCTGCCGGAAGGGCGGGCCGCGCTGGGGACGCTGCTGACTGCCGTCGGCGGGCGCGCCGGGTTGACGGACGAGGAATTCGCGGGTTTCGCCCGACGCGACGCCGCTCCGGCCCGGCCGATCGATCTGGAATGATCCTGGTGGACACCAACGTGGTGTCGGAGCCGCTGCGCAGGGCTCCGGAGCCCCGCGTTGCCGAATGGCTCGACGCCCAAGCGCTGGAAACGTTGTATCTGTCCGCTATCACCGTCGCCGAGCTGCGCTTCGGTGTGTGGTCGCTGCCTGCCGGCCGCCGCCGGAACCGGCTGTATGAGGATCTGGAAGGGCAGGTGCTGCCCATGTTCGCCGGGCGGGTGCTGGCCTTCGATCTTGCGGCCTCGCAGGCCTATGCGGAGCTGATGGCGACGGCGCGGTCCGAGGGGCAGACGATCCCGGTATCCGACGGTTACATTGCGGCGACAGCGGCGGCCAACGGTATGATGGTGGCGACGCGGGACACTGCGCCGTTCGAGGCGGCGGGACTGAAGACTGTCGATCCATGGATCGTGTAGGAATCGGCCGGTGTGCCGCATAGCCGTGCATCTCGAAATTTTGGGGAATGAGGTACTCGACGGAATGATCGCCCGCCGATAGCGCCAGCCCATTTTTCATGAATGGGCGCCCCGCGGCTTCGCGCGGGATAGGCGCCGCGCCGTATCGTGAGCCCGCCCTGAGCCTGCCGAGGGGGACGCAATATCGCCGCAAGCCGCGGCCTTGCACCTTGCCTCTCACCGGCAGGGGCGCAATAAACGGGGCACAGTTTCCCCCTCACGGATGGCACATGGCTTCCGACCCCCCGGCCCGGCGCGACCGGCCGCTCTCGCCCCACCTCCAGGTCTACAAGCCGCAATGGACATCGGTGCTGTCCATCCTCCACCGGATCACCGGGGTGGCGCTGGCGGCCGGGACAGTGCTGCTGGTCTGGTGGCTCGCCGCTGCGGCCTCCAGCGCCGAATATTTCGCCTTTGTGCAGGGCTTCATGGCGAGCGGGCTCGGCATCGTCCTGCTGATCGGCTGGGCCTTCGCCCTGTATTATCACCTGTGCAACGGCATCCGGCACCTGTTCTGGGACGCCGGGATCGGCCTGGAGCTGGGGCCGGCGCGGATGAGCGGCCTGCTCGTCGTCGCCGCCGCGGCGGCGCTGACGGTGCTGTCCGCTGTGATCGCGCTGACGCCGCAGGGGAGCCCGGCATGAGCTTCCGAACCCCGCTCGGCCGGGTCCGCGGCCTCGGCAGCGCGAAGGACGGGACGCACCACTGGTGGGCCCAGCGGCTGACCGCCATCGCGCTCGTGCCGCTGACGGTCTGGTTCGCGGTCAGCATCCTGATGCTGGCCGGCGCCGAGCGCGCCGCCATTTCCGAGTGGCTCGCCAATCCGGTGACAGTGGGCCTTCTGGTTATGCTGATCGTCGCGACCTTCCACCACGGCCAGCTCGGCCTCCAGGTCGTCATCGAGGATTATGTCCACACCGAAGCCTGGAAGATCGGCCTGATCGTCTTCGTGAAGTTCGCCGCGTTGCTGTTCGGCGGAATCGGCATCGTCTCCGTCCTCAAGCTGGCCTTCGCCGGCTAGCGCGGCGGTCGGGGCGAAAGGAAAACAAAAAGCATGGGCAAGGCCTACGAGATCGTCGAACACCAGTATGACGTTCTGGTCATCGGCGCCGGCGGCGCCGGCCTGCGCGCCACCTTCGGCATGGCCGAGAAGGGCCTGCGGACCGCCTGCATCACCAAGGTCTTCCCGACCCGCTCCCACACCGTCGCGGCCCAGGGCGGCATCTCAGCGGCGCTCGGCAACATGGGCGAGGACGACTGGCGCTGGCACATGTACGACACCGTCAAGGGCGCCGACTGGCTCGGCGACCAGGACGCCATCGAATATATGTGCAAGGAGGCGATTCCGGCGATCATCGAACTGGAGCATCACGGCGTGCCCTTCAGCCGGACGCCGGAGGGCAAAATCTATCAGCGCGCCTTCGGCGGCATGACGACCAATTTCGGCGAGGGCATTGCGCAACGCACCTGCGCCGCCGCCGACCGGACCGGCCACGCCATCCTGCATACGTTGTATCAGCAGAGCCTGCGCCATAACGCGGAGTTCTTCATCGAATATTTCGCCATCGACCTGCTGGTCGAGGACGGCGAGGTGCTGGGCGCGATCGCCTGGAACCTGGACGACGGCACCATCCACCGCTTCCGTGCCCACCAGACCGTGCTGGCGACCGGCGGCTACGGCCGCATCTATTTCTCCTGCACCGGCGCCCATACGCAGACGGGCGACGGCAACGCCATGGCCCTGCGCGCCGGCGTGCCGTGCCAGGACATGGAGTTCGTGCAGTTCCACCCGACCGGCATCTACGGCGCCGGCTGCCTGATCACCGAAGGGGTGCGCGGCGAGGGCGGCTACCTGACCAATTCGGAGGGCGAGCGCTTCATGGAGCGCTATGCGCCCTCGGCCAAGGACCTCGCCTCGCGCGATGTCGTCAGCCGGTCGATGACCCTGGAGATCCGCGAGGGCCGCGGCGTCGGCGCGGACGCCGACCATATCTTCCTGCATATCGAACATCTGGACCCGGACGCCATCGCCAAGCGCCTTCCGGGAATTTCGGAGACCGCGCGCATCTTCGCCGGAGTCGACGTCACGAAGGATCCGATGCCCGTCCTGCCGACCTGCCACTACAATATGGGCGGCGTGCCGACCAACTACCGGGGCGAGGCGGTCACGAAGCGGAACGGCGACGCCGACGCCACGGTGCCGGGCCTGATGGCGATCGGCGAGGCGGCCTGCGTTTCGGTGCACGGCGCCAACCGGCTCGGCTCGAACTCATTGCTCGATCTCGTCGTGTTCGGCCGCGCCGCCGCCGACCATTGCGCGGAAACAATGACGCCGGGCGAACGCCACCGGCCGCTCAGGAACGGCGCCGACGACCTGGCGCTCGACCGGCTCGACCGGATGCGCCATGCCGACGGCGGCACGACCACGGCCGCGGCCCGGCTCGAAATGCAGAAAGTCATGCAGTCCAACTGCGCGGTGTTCCGCGATGGCGACATTCTCGACGAAGGCGTCGCCCGGATGAAGGACATCTGGGCCTTGCGCAGCGATCTCAAGGTCAGCGACCGCTCGATGGTCTGGAACACCGACCTGGTCGAGACCCTGGAGTTCGACAACCTGATCTACCAGGCGCTGGTCACCATCGTCTCGGCCGCCAACCGGGAGGAGAGCCGCGGCGCGCATGCCCGGGAGGACTTCCCGGAGCGCGACGACGAGAACTGGATGAAGCACACGATTTCCTGGTGCGACGAGGCCGGCGACGTGACGATCGACTACCGCCCCGTGCACATGAACACGCTCACCAACGACGTCGCACCGATCCCACCGAAGGAAAGGGTGTATTAGATTTTGCGCGCAGACTTGGCATGAATGGTGCGGTGGGTAGTATTGTGAAAATGGCGGAACAGATGACGTGCTACACTTGCAAGACTGGCCGGACCGAACCCGGCCGCACGTCCTTTGTATCGGAACGCGATGACCGCCTGGTCGTAATTCGGGATGCACCGGCACTGATCTGCCGGCAATGCGGCGAAGCCTATTTCGAGAACGATGCCGCGCTCGCCCTCTACGAGCAAGCGGAGAAGCTGCTCACCGAAGGGGAAGATGTAGAGATCGTGAAGTACGCCGCCTGAACGGGGCGTGGATAGCAGATCGAGCTGCGCTGCAGGCGCGAAACGGATACAGAAGACGCAATGGCCCAATTCAGACTGCCGCCGAACTCCCGGATCGGGAAGGGCAAGACCTGGCCGGCGCCGGCCGGGGCGAAGCAGCCCAGGCGGTTCAAAATCTACCGCTACGATCCCGACGGCGAGGGCAATCCGCGGCTCGACACCTACACCGTCGACCTGGACGATTGCGGGCCGATGGTCCTGGACGCGATCATCAAGATCAAGAACGAGGTCGATTCGACGCTCGCCTTCCGCCGCTCCTGCCGCGAGGGGGTGTGCGGCTCCTGCGCCTTCAACATCGGCGGCACCAACACGCTGGCCTGCACCAGCTTCATCGCCGACTACAAGGGCGACATCGCGATCTATCCGCTGCCCCATATGCCGGTGGTCAAGGATCTCGTGCCGGACCTGACCCAGGCCTATGCGCAGCTCGCCGCCGTCGAGCCCTGGCTCAAGACCAGGACGCCGGCGCCGGAGCGCGAGCGGCTGCAATCGCCGGAGGACCGGGAGAAGCTGGACGGCCTGTGGGAATGCGTGCTGTGCTTTTCCTGCACCACGAGCTGCCCGTCCTACTGGTGGAACGGCGACCGCTATCTGGGGCCGGCGGTTCTGCTCCAGGCCTACCGCTGGATCGCCGACAGCCGCGACGAATATACCGGCGAGCGGCTCGACGATCTGGAAGATCCGTTCCGCCTCTACCGCTGCCATACGATCATGAACTGCACCAAAACCTGCCCGAAAAACCTCAACCCGGCCAAGGCGATCGCCGAAACCAAGAAGCTGATGGTGGCGCGGCAGTAAACCTATCCAAACCCGGCCGGGCGGGAGCCGCTTCCCCCGGCCACCCCGATACAGGAGGAAACACCCATGATTACCGCTGTCATCAATTTCCCGCTGCCGGAAGGCACCACCCTGGACAAGGCGCGCGAACTGTTCTCCGCCACCGCGCCGCGCTACCAGACGATCGAGGGGCTGGTCCGCAAATACTACCTGTTCAACCCGGAGACCGGCGTCGGCGGCGGCTGCTACCTGTTCGAGGACCGGGCCGCCGCCGAGGCGACCTTCAACGCCGAGTGGCGCGCCTTCATCGCCGACCGCTACGGCGCCGATCCCGACGTGCGTTTCTTCGAGACGCCGGTGGTCGTCGACAACAGCCTCGGCGACATCGCCATCGCGGCCGAGTAGGCCCCGGCGGGCAGCGCTTCGCCGGAGCCGCGTCGCCCTTCGATACACCGCCCGTCGTCTGCACACCTCCCTTCGGCACACTGGGGGCAGGCTCTTCGGCGGCTACCTTGGGTGCGGGTGAGGGATGCGCTCGATTCGCGACCCAATTCCAGCGCCCCTTGCCCTGAGCGGCCGCCCCTCGACTTCGCCCGGGACAGGCTCGAAGGCGGATCCGGGGGCTGGCCCGGGCCCGTCGAAGGGGGGGGGGCGGAGAGGCTTTGGGGGGCCCGCCCCGGAGCCTGTCGAAGGGGGCGGCCCCGCTGGCGTGCGCCTTCGTCCTTTCTGCGTGTCGTCCCAGCGGGTAGATTCCGGCGACGCAACCGTTCCCCGCTGGCCCGCCCATGTCCTGGTCCTTCCTGCTCCGCCGGCTGCTTCTGGCGATCCCGACACTGTTCGGCGTGGCGGCGATCGTGTTCGTGCTGCTGCGCGTCGTGCCGGGCGATCCCATCGCCATGCTGATCGGCCCCGGCGCGACCGAGCGGGACATCGCAGAACTGCGCCGGCTGTATGGGCTGGACGAGAGCATCGCCCTCCAGTTCGTCTACTATCTTGAGGACCTCGCCGGCGGCAATTTCGGCACCTCGATCTCGATGCGCCAGGACGTGATGGAGCTGGTGCTCGGCCGACTGCCGGTAACGATAGAGCTGTGCCTCGTCGCCATGCTGGTCGCAGTCGGGCTGGGCGGCGCGATGGCGCTTGCCGGCGCCTACTGGCGCGGGCGCTCCGGCGAGGCCGCGGTCGACGGCGCCGCCGGCTTCATCCTCGCGATCCCGGATTTCCTGTGGGCGTTGCTGTTCATCCTGTTCGTCGTCGTCTTCGCGCTCGACGGGCTGCCGATCTCCGGCCGGATCGGCCATGACGTCGCCTTCCGGGGCGCGACCGGCTTCCTGCTGATCGAGAGCCTCGTTCGCCTGCGCTTCGACGCCTTCGGGTCGGTGCTGCTGCACACCGTCCTGCCGGCCTTCGCCCTGGCGCTGCCGCTCGCCGCGATCATTGCAAGGGTGCTCAAGGCCTCGATCGCCGAGGCCATGACCCAGGACTACATCCTGATGGCGCGGGTGAAGGGCTTCTCCCGGGCGCGCATCGTATGCCGGGACGCCCTGCGCAACGCGCTGGTGCCGACGGTAACGCTGACCGGCGTCCAGTTCACCTTCCTGGTCGGTGGCACGGTGCTGGTCGAGAAGATCTTCTCCTATCCCGGCATCGGCAACATGGCGATCGACGCCGTCATCAACCGCGACCTGCCGCTGATCCAGGGCCTCGTGCTCACCTTCGCGGTGCTGTTCATCGCCATCAACCTGCTGGTCGACATGAGCTACGCCCTGCTCAATCCGCGGATGCGCCATGGCTGAGGCGGCGGCCATTTCCGGCGCATCGACGGCCGGCGCGCACGGCAGCGCGGCCCGCCGCCTGCTGGCGAACCCGCGGGTCGTGCTGGGCGGGGCGGTCCTGCTGTTCTTCGCGCTCGCCGCCGTTTTCGCGCCGCTCATCGCGCCGCACGACCCGGTCGAGCAGGATCTGATGCTGCAATACATTCCGCCGGTCTGGTCCGACAAGGCCGAGCCCGGCTACCTGTTCGGCACCGACAATCTGGGCCGGGACATCCTGTCCCGCCTGATCTACGGCGCGCAGATCGCGCTCTTCGTCGCCGTTGCCGCCGCGGCGGCGGCCGGCCTGCTCGGCACCGTCCTCGGCCTGCTCGCCGGCTATCTCGGCGGCTGGGTCGATACCGTCATTTCCCGGTTGGTCGAGATCTGGATGGCCTTCCCGGCGGTTCTGCTGTCGATCGTCCTGGTCGCGGTCATGGGGACCGGGCTGCACTCCGTCATCATCGCCATCGCCGTGATCGACTGGACGCGCTTCTGCCGGGTCGTGCGCGCCGAGACCATGGCCCAGAAACAGCAGGACTATGTCGCCTCGGCGGTCACCGTCGGGCTTGGCCGGATGCACATCCTGTGGCGCGAAATCCTGCCCAACGTGCTGCCCTTGCTGATCGTCCTGTTCACGCTCGAAATGGGCATCGCCGTGATCGTCGAGGCGATCCTGAGCTATGTGAACCTGTCTCTGGCGTCCGATTTCCCGACCTGGGGCACCATGATCGCCGACGGCCGGAAATATGTGAACCAGGCGCCCTGGCTGATGATCCTGCCGATCCTCTGCGTCATCGCCCTCGTCCTCGCGCTCAATGCCCTCGGCGACGGGCTCAAGGATACGCTGGACCCGGTCATGCGCAAATGACCGCCGCGACACCGCCGGGCGTGCCGCAGGACGGCGCGATTCTCTCCGTCCGCAACCTCCATCTGGCGATCGCCGGGCGGCGGCCGACGCCGATCCTGCGCGACGTGTCGCTCGATATCGCGCCCGGCGAGGTTCACGGGCTGGTCGGCGAATCCGGCGCCGGCAAGACGATGATCGGCAAGGTCATCCTGGGCATCCAGCCGTCGCGGGCGCGGATAACCGGTGGATCGGTTCGGTTCGACGGCGCGGACATCACCCACATGTCCGAGAGGGACCGCCGCCGCCTGATGGGCCGGGGCCTCGGCCTGATCCCGCAGGACCCGATGACCTCGCTCAATCCGGCCTATTGGATCGGCGGCCAGATCGCCGACGTGTTGCGCCTGCACCTTGGGATGGACCGGGCGGGCGCCCGCGCCCGTGCGCTGGAACTGCTCGGCGACGTCCATATCCGCGCGCCGGAACGGGTCATGCGCCAGTATCCGCACGAGCTTTCCGGCGGCATGCGCCAGCGCGTTCTGATCGCCATCGCCTTCGCCTGCCGGCCCAAGCTGATCGTCGCCGACGAGCCGACGACCGCGCTCGACGTGACGGTGCAGCGCCAGGTCCTCGCCCTGATCAAGCAGATGCAGGCGCAGGAAGGCGCGTCGATCCTGTTCGTCACCCACGATCTCGGCGTCGTCGCCAAGATTTGCGACCGGGTGACGGTTCTGCACGGCGGGCGGGTGCTCGAAGCCGGCGACACGCGCCGGATCGTCGAGGCGCCGCAACACGGCTATACGCGCGCGCTGATGGCGGCGACGCCGCGCCACGACCGGCCCGGCGACCTGCTGCAGCCGGTGCCCGAGGCGTTGACCGCACGGCTCAACGAAGAGGCGCTGGCCTACGATGCGGCCCACGCTGCGGCGGGGGCGCACAATGGCTGAACCGGCGCTCCTGGAGGTAGCGGGTCTGCGCCTGTCCCTGCCCGACTTCAACCGCAAGCCGCCTTTCGGCGCTGCGCCCACGGTCGATATCCTGCACGGCATCGACCTTGCAATCGCCCCCGGCGATACGCTGGGCATCGTCGGCGAGAGCGGCTCCGGCAAGACCAGCCTGGGGCGAACGCTGGTCCGGCTCTACAAGCCGACGGCGGGACGCATCCTGTTCGACGGGCAGGACATTACCGGCCTGGCGGAGGACCGGCTGCGCCCCCTGCGCGCCCGGTTCCAGATGATCTTCCAGGACCCGCAGTCCTCGCTCAATCCGCGGCGCCGGGTTGCCGATATCGTCGCCCAGCCGCTGCATCTGCACGGCCGCGCGGCGACGGCGGCCGAGGCCCGCAAACAGGTCGACGCCCTGCTGGAACGCGTTGCGCTGCGGCCGGCCCACGGCGCACGCTATCCCCACGAGTTGTCGGGCGGCGAGCGCCAGCGCGTCGGCATCGCCCGCGCCATCGCGTTGCAGCCGCGCCTCGTCGTCGCCGACGAGATCGTCTCCGGCCTCGACGTTTCGAGCCAGGCGCAGATCCTCGCCCTGCTGCGCGAACTGCGGCGCGATCTCGGCCTCGCCCTGCTCTTCATCAGCCATGACCTTTCCGTCGTGCGCGCCGTGTGCGACCGGGTTATGGTGATGCTGAACGGCCGGGCGGTCGAACAGGGCGATTGTGCTTCGATCTTCGCGGCGCCGAAACACCCCTATACGCGCCGGCTCTTGAACGCGATCCCGCTGCCCGACGTCGATCCGGACTGGGTTGCCCGGACGGCGGAGAACGAACTGGGAGAGAAACTGACCATGGATGTGAAAGACAGCGTGGCGCTGGTCACCGGCGCCAACCGCGGGGTCGGCGAGGCATTTGTCCGGGCATTGCTCGACCGCGGCGCGGCGAAGGTCTACGCCGGGATGCGCGACACCGGCGGCTACGAGGCGCCGGACGACCGGGTGACGGCGATCGGGCTCGATGTGACGGATCACGAGCAGGTCGCGCGGGCGGCGGCAGCATGCGGCGACGTCACCCTGCTGGTCAACAATGCCGGCGTGAACCACAACCAGCCGATCTCCGCCGATATGGCGCAACAAAACGCCCGCGAGGAGATGGAGGTCAACTTCTTCGGCACCATGGAGATGTGCCGGCAGTTCGGCCCGGTGCTCGGCGACAACGGCGGCGGCGCTATCGTCAACATGCTGTCGATCCTGGCACGGGTGAACCTGCCGTTGATCGGCACCTACTGCGCGTCCAAGGCCGCGACCCTGTCGCTGACCCAGGGCGTCCGCGCCGAGCTGGCGGCCCAGGGCACGCTGGCGGTCGCTGTCATGCCGGCGGCGATCGATACCCGCATGGGCAATTTGAATCCGCCGCCATTGGAAGCGCCCGCCGATGTCGCCAACGCCGCACTCGACGCGGTCGAGGCCGGCGAAGAGGATATCTATCCGGGCGTCGTCGCCGGGGATGTCAGCGAGGGCCTTGCCGACGACCCCAAAGGCGTCGAAAAACAGTTCGCCGAATACCTGCCGGGGTAAGGCCGACCCGGGTGGCAGCCCGGCGGCAGGCGTCATCCCCGCCGGGTGCGTGCCTGCACGCCACCCTCCGCCCTCTTATGAGGGCACACAAGGTCAAGTGGAGAATCAGGTTGGTCTAATGCATGACGATTCCACCTTCCGGGTTGCTCCGATCGACGGCTGGTTTGCCTTGCGGCCAGGTCGGAACGCTCTT
>MPMX01000043.1 GCA_002238725.1 Rhodospirillaceae bacterium bin65 | reverse complement strand
GCCATGGCCGAAGGGCTGATGGTCTATCCGATGGGCGGCACCATCGACGGCCTGTCCGGCGCCCATGTCCTGCTCGCGCCGCCCTACACCATCGACGCCGGCCATGTCGAAGTCATCGTCGACCGGCTGAGCGCGGCGCTCGATACGGCGCTCGCCGCGTAACCGGCAAGGGCGCCCACTGCGGCAGGTGTGGCGCCTGCCGTCCTTCTATGGCATCGTCGGCCCGGCATCGATCCGGAGCGAAGAAATGGCACGATTCGTCGTTTCGCCGCATATGCGGCTGCATGAATGGGTGGCGGAGGAGAAAGGGTTCTTCTCCGAAGTCGGGCTCGACTACGCGTTTCGCGAGCAGCTCGGCTCCAGCGACGGCAGCGACCACGACCTCGGCGACAGGATCGGCGCCTACCAGACCTTCGAGAGGGGGCGGACCTGCGATGTCAGCGCCGCCTGCCACTGGACGGTCAATGCCGCGGCGGCGTCCGGCCACGGCAAGCTCTATGCCGGCTGCTACTCGGTCTCGCCCTGCGCGGTATTCGTCCCGGCGGACTCCGCCATCGAGCGGCCGGAGGACCTCGCCGGGGTGCCGATTTCGGTCGGCTACCAGTCGGGCAGCCACTATTCCACCATCCAGACGCTCGAAGAATTCCTGGCGCCCGAGGACATCAGGCTCTCGTTCGCGGACGGGCTGCTGTTCCGCCGGCTCGAATTGCTGGTCGACGGCGCGGTTCCGGCGGCCAGCCTGTTCAGCGGGCCGTACTACTTCGCCGAGCAGCTCGGCTTCCGCAAGATCGTCGATACCAGCTTCATGATGGCGTCGATGATCACCGGCGATCCCGATCCCGGCGACGTCGAAAAGTATTTCGAGGCCCTGCGCCGCGCCCAGGTCGAGATCGACCTCAGGCTCGAACTG
The DNA here is from genome assembly GCA_002238725.1 of Rhodospirillaceae bacterium bin65. Classification (GTDB taxonomy): domain Bacteria; phylum Pseudomonadota; class Alphaproteobacteria; order Bin65; family Bin65; genus Bin65. The sequence continues at coordinate 38,349 of MPMX01000043.1, read as the reverse complement.
CACCGCCATCACTACAGGCGCGAATTCCCGGAACGGTTCCACGACGCGATGGACGTGCGCCGCTTCGGACCCGGCGAACGGCTGGTCTTCGAGCCTTACACCGAGGACATTTTCGAACGCTCGCGCTCCTGGATCGCCGAGCGCGGAATCTTTCCCGACGACGGCCTGGGCGACGCTTCGTACCGCGAATCGATCTACGCGGCCGCGTGATCCGCGCCGGCGCCCCCGGACTGTCGATTGCGTCCGGTCAGTTGCAGATCGCCGCATCCGTAGCGGTTGTCGAGAGCAAAACCGCTTGCTGCTCGAACCGCCTGGCGTAGCTTTTCGCAATTCCTGCCAGCTTCTTCAGCGCGCCGGCGCCTGCCGGGTGGATGATCTTCAGGACCAGGGAATTTTCCTGCGCCGTCTTCGCCATACCCTCACCGCGCCAGTAGCCCTGCGCCGGGATGACGGTAAATCCGTCCGGGAAGGCGGCGACGACATCGCTCTTGACGAAGGCCTGCCAGTCCTTCCTCGGGATCGAGCGTCCGTCCGGGCCGGACAAGCCGAAATAGACTTCCGTCACCATCGCCTCCTCGAACAGGGGCGAACAGCCGGCCGGCGCCGGTTTGGCCGCAACGCAGGCGGAGATGAGGAGCGACGTGAGACTCAGGAACAACAGCGCCGCCATCGGCTGCCGGCGGAGATTGCGGACTTTCACTACGGGTTCTGGTCCCAGTCGGGATCGTCGCTCGGGCTGAGCGGCGTGTCGCCGACCAGCAGGCCCTTGCCGGGGATGTGGTTGATCTCCAGGCGGATGCCGTCCGGGTCCTCGAAGACGAAATAGTAATAGCCCGGCGCAAAATCGCCTTCCAGCGGGCCGCGGTCGATGCGGCCGCCCAGCTTGCGCACCTGTTCGGCCGCCGCATCGACATCCTCGCGGCTGCGGGCGCGGAAGCAGAAGTGATGCAGGCCGACCCGGTTCGCCGCGAAGCGCTCGCCGGCGTATTCCTCGGCGCAGCGCTGGATGCCGAGCGCCGTCCGGCCGCCGACGTGGTAGAGGAAGTTGTTGCCGTCATAGACCTTCTTGAGCCCGAGAAAGGGCAGCAACCCCGAATAGAATTCCCGCGCCTTTTCCCACTGGCTGACCGTCAGGATGATATGGGCGGCGCCGTTGACTTCGATCATCTGTTTCTCCGTGCAAATCCGGCAGGCCTCAGGTGGCCGTTTCCTTCGGCTTGTAGCCGGGCAGCAGGTTCTTCTTGGTTTCCTCGTCCCACTCCAGCATCAGCTTGCCGAGCTCCTTGCCGGCGTCATAGCCGCGGCGCAGGCCCGGGCGCTGCTGCAGCGCCTTGTACCAGCGCCTGACGTTCGGGAACATCTCCAGATCGACCTTCTGGCCCTTGTAGGTGATGACCCAGGGCCAGCACGCCATGTCGGCGATGGAATAGTCGCCGGCGATATAGTCGCGGCCGTCGAGCCGGCGGTCGAGCACGCCGTAGAGCCGGAGCATTTCGCTGCGGTAGCGCTCGGTGGGGTAGGGCAGGGGCTCCGGGGCGTAGAGCGAGAAATGGCCGGCCTGGCCGAACATCGGGCCGACGCCGCCGAGCTGCCACGACAGCCATTCGAGCACCGTCTTGCGGCCGCGCAGGTCCGCCGGCAGGAAGCGGCCGGTCTTCTCGGCGAGGTAGATCAGGATGGCGCCGGATTCGAACACCGGGAGCGGCGGGCCGCCGTCCGGCGGGTCGTGGTCGACGATCGCCGGCATCCGGTTGTTCGGGCTGATGGCGAGGAATTCCGGCTCGAACTGGTCGCCCTTGTAGATGTTGACCGGGACGATCCGGTAATCGAGCTCCATCTCCTCAAGCGCGATGGAGATTTTCCAGCCGTTCGGCGTGGGCCAGTACCAAGCGTCGATCATGGTCGTGTTTCCTCCAAATCCCGCAGGCGCCGCTTCCCGGCCAAAGTAACCGCACCGCGCCGGATATCGAGTGTATAGAAGGCCTCATCCGGCGCGCTTGCCAACGGCGCGCCCGGAGCCGCAGTATCGAAAGCCAATCCGGCACGGAGGGTAACATGCCGACAGTGACGAAACAGGCGGCGTTAGAGGCGTCGGCGCCGGCCGTGTGGGCGGCGGTGCGCAACTTCGGCAAGCTGGACGAGTGGCTGCCGCCGGTCGTCGGCTGCGAGACCGACGGCGAGGGCATCGGCGCGCTGCGGACGCTCACGCTCGGCGACGGCGCGGTGGTCGTGGAGCGGCTCGACGCCCATGACGACGGCGCGCGAACACTGACCTATTCGATGACCGACGCCGGCCCGATGCCGCTGGTCGACTATGTCTCGACGATCGCGGTCAGCGCGAACCCGGACGGTACCTCGACCATGACCTGGACCGGCAATTTCGGCGTGTCGGGCGCCGACGAAGCGGAGGTCGTCGGCTCGATCGAAGGGCTCTACCAGTCCGGCCTGGATTCGGTGGCGGAGAAGCTCGCGGCTGAAGTCCATCCGGCGATCAAATCCTGGCCGAGCCAGTCGGTGACCTGACTTGGCCGCCGCCAAGGGGTGTGCAGGCACGCATCCCTGCCCGGCATCTCCGCAATATCGGAACCGGCGCGCGGAATTCGGACGCGGGCCCGGCCACGACCGGCATTTCCCGGAGAACGCACTTGACAGGGGCAGAACGCGTAAAGGATATTTGCAAATGCAAATATCCCGTTGCGACCGGGAGCGACAACGATGGAATTCGGCAATTTAACGCGCAACGACACCCACTAGCCTTACGAACCGGGCACGCCGAACGACACGGTAGAAAGGAACTGCGCAATGGACCAGCTCACCCCCGTTCAGCCGGATACCACGGTTAAACGCAGGCCGCCCCGCTGTCCGCCGTTCCACGAAGCGAAGAGCGCCGACGATCTGCTGCCCTATTTCGACGCGGTCGCCAAGCGCGAGTTCAGCCCCGGCCTGTGGGCCGCCTGGGATTTGCAGAAGGGCGAGAAGGTTCTGCTGCGCGTCGACAGCTGGCACCATCCCATGTGCGTCGAAGCGGCGGTCAAGACGCTGGAGAAATTCGGCTGCGAATATGAGGTCATCAACGCCGACCGCGGCCCGATACCGACCTTCGAAGGCCACAACGAGGCCGAGCTCTTCATCGACATGACGAAGGAGATCGCCCAGTGGTTCGAGGCGTGGGAGAAGCTTGACGACGAGGGCGTTTACGACAAGGTGCTCTGGGGCTTCGGCGGGCCGATCCTGTCGGAGCGCAAGCTGAAGGTCCAGCGCTTCCCCTTCATCACGCCGGAAATGGTGATGTCGGCGGCCCACACCGTGCCGGCGGAAATCTTGAAGGCGATCGACGAATGGACCTGGGACCGTTGCCGGCGCACCAAGCGCATGCATATCGTCGATCCGGAAGGCACCGACATCTGGTACACCGCGCATGACGAGTATTTCGATTCGTCGCGGACCTACTTCAACGAAGAGCACATCAAGCAGTGGTATCCGCAGAATGTCGCCTACGGGCGGACCTATCTGCCCGGCCATCTGTGGGGCAAGCCGAATTTCCTGCTGCCCGGCGCGAAGGAAGACGGCACCGGCATCGTCGCCGGAACCATGAACCACATTGGCCCGTTCCCGCACATCAAGCTGAAGATGGAGGGTAGCAAGGTGGTCGACATCGAAGGCGGCGGCGAATTCGGCGACAAGCTGCGCAACCTTCTGGACCAGACCTACAACGTCCAGTATCCGGGCCATCCCGATAAGGGGCTGATGTACTGGTGGGAGAATTCGATCGGGACGAACCCGAAGATCCATCGGCCGCGCTCTGGCTATCTGGACGGCTGGAACTGCGCCCTCTACGAGCGCATGCGCAGCGGCGTGGTTCACATCGGCTACGGCTCCGTCATCTCCAGCGCGATGGAGAAGGAAGCCGTGCTCAGCGGCATGCCCATCGTCGGCCATTGGCATGTCCACCTGTATTTCCCGGATGTCGATATCGAAACCGTCGACGGCGGAACGGAGCGCATCATCGAGGACGGCCGGCTCCTGGCCCTCGACGATCCGCATGTCCGCGAAGTCGCCGCCAAATACGGCAATCCGGACGATTTCCTGCAGGAGGACTGGATCCCCGCCATTCCGGGAATCAACATGGACGGCGATTACTGGCGCGACTATGCGCAGGATCCCATGGACTGGACCGCCACCGAGCTCAGCATCTGCCGCAAATGGCATCATCTCTACATGAAGATGACCGGCGCGGAGCATGGCGGGCATGCCCATTGCGATCACTGAGCCGGCCGCGGACAGAAGTCGCGAAAACCCCTGACAACACTGTGGAGTAGGCGTAATGGCCCAATTCATCACCGTTCACCGCGCCCCGGGATTGCTGCAGGAGGAGTGGGTCGAGAACGCGGTTCACGTCTATCGGGCGGAATTGGCGTCTTTCGTCCATGCCTACGTCAACCTCGGCAGCGGTTTCATCGTTACGATCTACGAATCCGAGAGCCGGGATACGCTGATCGAACAGTTCGAGCGGTTGGGCCTGCCCTACGACGAAATTCACGAAATCCAGTTCTCCCAGTCCTTCGGGGAGATGGAGGGCATGCTCAAGCAGATGGGCAAGATCTAGCGCCGGGCCGGTATTCCTGACGGACGACAAAGCGGAGTCGACGAACATGGGCGACAACGGATCGGAATTGACAATCGCGCCGCCGAGGCCCGACCGGCCGCCGCTGCACAACAATCTCTTCAACTGCATGCAGAAGGGCAACGCCAACCTGACGCTGCTGTTTCCCTATCTGCACCGCGGCGCCATGGTGGCCGCCGGCGCGCTGTTCATCGGCGGACCGGACCGGAGCTACGGCCATTTCTACCACCACAACAGCGTCGACGAGGTCATCACGAATTTCACCTCCAACGGCGCGATGCTGCAGCCGGGGCAGGTCTATTGCGGCGGGCGGCGCCACGGCGTCAATTCCTTCCTCAAGGACGAGAAGAACGCCGATAATTTTGCCCTGATGAGCGTCGTGCAGCGCCAGACCGACGACGGCACGCCGCAGACCGAAGGCATCAGCGTTCATTGCGAGAAATGCCGGCATCAGCTCTTCTTCGAGGAGTTCGATGCGTCGCCCGGCGACGACTCGACGGATCGCACCCATCCCTTCCCGTCGGTCGCCTGCCTGCCGCCGATCTTCGACAGGTTCAACGCGGACGAGGGCATGCGCACCTGCCCCGAATGCGGAACGCTCAACGTGCAGTTCCCGATTTCGTCCTGGGGCTGGGAGGAATACCGGCTCAAGACCGAGGTCATGATCCGGGCCGGAGACGCGCACGCCGACGGCCCGGCGGCGGCAGCCGGCTAGCCCGTCACGGCGGCGCCGGTCCGGGAGGCAGGTCATGATCCGCAAGAAGACCTTCATGACCGTCAGGGAGGCCGCGCAGGGCGGGCCGTATGACGAACGCCCGATGCTGCCCGACGAGATCGATCCGCAACTGCATCTCAGCGTCAACGACCGGCCGCAGCCCTTCCACCTGATCTGCGAGAAGGACACGATGCTCGTGCTGGTCACGGGCGCCGGGCAGATCCGTTTCCGGGAATCGAACGTCCGTTTCCATCCCGCCGCGCCGGGCGACTTCATCTATGTTCCGGCCGGCACGCCGCACCGCTTCGTTCCCGACGTCACGTCGGTCGTACATCGCTACAAGCCGCGCAGGCCCGGGCTCGAAGGCATGGCCTGGTACTGCGACGGTTGCGATACGGAATTGAAGCGGTTTGTCTGGGATACCGAAACACTGGTCTCCCAGGCGGCCTACCAGCGATATTGCGAAGCTTTCAACGACTCGGAAACAGACCGGCGCTGCGCAAACTGCGGCGCTGAGCACGAGCGGATCGATCTGGCGCCCTATCGCTGGGCGGCGCTGTCCGAAGAACTGTCGCCATCCACGGGCGATGCCGCCTGAGAGCGACGATCCGGCGGTGACCTCCGGCGGCCGCTCCGATCCGGCCGTCGGCATCCGGATTTGCGGCCTGAACAAGTCCTTCGACGGCCCGGAGGGCGAACTCGTCGCGCTGGCGGAAATCGACCTGGGCGTGCGCGAAGGCGAATTCCTGTGCATCGTCGGCCCCAGCGGGTGCGGCAAGACCACACTGCTGCGCATCCTTGCCGGGCTCGAACCGCAGTTCGGCGGATCGGTCGATTTCACCGTCGATACCGACGGCAAGCCCCTGCAGTCGATGGTGTTTCAGGAGCAGGGCGTCTTCCCGTGGCTGACCGTTCTGGAGAACGCCGCCTACGGCCTCACGGTGCGCCACGTGCCGAAGGACCGCTGCCGGGCCCAGGCGCGGGACTATCTGCGCAAGCTGGGCCTGTCCGCGTTCGAAGCGGCCTATCCCAGCCAGCTCTCCGGCGGCATGCGCCAGCGGGTCAATCTCGCCCGCGCCTTCGTCAACGACCCGGCCGTCCTGCTGATGGACGAGCCGCTGGGCGCGCTCGACGAGCAGACGAAAATGCTCGTCCAGACCGATCTGCTGCGATTGTGGGAAGGGTCGAACAAGACGGTCCTCTTCATCACCCACAGCCTGGACGAGGCGATTGTGCTCGGTGACCGGGTGGCCGTCATGAGCAACCGGCCGGGGCGGATCAAGACGATCCTCGACATCGACCTGCCCCGGCCGCGCGACGCGCTGGAGCTGCGCAACAACGAACGGTTCCTGCACCTGCGGCGGCAGGTCTGGGATTCCCTGCGCGAGGAAGTCGTGTCGCTGGAAAGCGACGAAAACCGCGCGCCTGTAGCGGCCGGAGCGGCGCCATGAGGCGGGTCGAAAAGATCCTCGTCGTGGCCAGTCCGGTCGGCGTCTTCGTGCTGTGGGAAATTCTGGCCTATCTCGGCTGGATCGATGTCCGCATCCTGCCGCCGCCGTCGTCGGTGGCGATCACCATGGTCGTCATGTTCGGCGAGGAAGGGCTGCTCGACCACACCGCCGCAACCCTGTTCCGGTTTTTCATCGGCATGGCGGTCGGCGTCGTGCCGGGCGTCCTGATCGGCCTGACCATGGGAATCTTCCGCTGGTTCCGCGCCTTTACCAATCCCCTGGTCGCGCTGTTCTATCCGATCCCGCGGATCGCGCTGTTCCCGCTGGTGCTGATTCTCGTCGGCATCAACGAAACGTCGAACGTCATCATGATCGCGCTGGGGCCGTTCTTCACGATGCTCATTTCCGCGATGTATTCCGTGCTCAACATCGACCGGATCTATCGCGACGTGGCGGAAAATTTCGAGACCGGCCCGCGCCACCTCTACACCATGGTGACCCTGCCGGCCGCAATGCCGACGCTGATGGGCGGATTGCGCATATCCGTCGGCCTCGGGCTGCTCGGCACCGTGGCCGTGGAGTTCCTGGTCGGCGAATCCGGCCTCGGCCACGTTATCTGGAACAGCTGGCAGGTGCTGTCGCTGCAGCGCTCGATGGCCGGCCTCGTCGTTTCGGCGATAGTCGGTTTCGCCGTTTACCTGTCGATGGACCTGCTCGAACGCTACCTGGTCCCCTGGCAGAAGAAAACCGCACCCGTTTAGGCCCGGCGGCCGCCGGGCCCTGTCCCGGACGGAAGCCAATCAAGAAGGAGAGTAAAGACCCATGATTTCGATACACAAACGAACCGCGATCGCCGCCATCGCCGGCGCGGTCATGCTCGGATCGTCCGGCCTGGCGCAGGCCCAGGCGGTCACCGTCCGGACTTCGGTCAACCCGCTGGTCTACAGCTACCTGCCGATCTTCCTGGCCGTCGACAAGGGCTATTTCAAGGCCCAGGGCCTGGACGTGCAGGTCAAGGCCTATCGCGGGTCGTCGACCACCCAGGTGCCGCTGCTCGCGCGCGGCGATCAGGACATCGCCCCGATGGTCATGGGCCCCGGCATGTTCAACCAGCATACCCAGGGTTTCGGCCTGAAGATCGTCTCGGCCATTGCCGGTTCCAACGCCAAGTGGAGCGACACGAGCTGGATCATGGTCCGGACCGATGTCTGGAAGGCGAAGAAGCCGAAGACGCTCGCCGACCTGCGCGGCATGTCGGTCGACGGCGGCCCGCTCGGTTCGCCGGTCAACCTGCTGATCCGGGAAGCCCTCAAGAAGGCCGGCCTCGGCATGTCGGATGTCAAGTACAGCGAGAAGTTCAAGTCGCCGCCGGCTTGGATCGCCGCGTTCAAGAACAAGGCGATCGACGTGCAGGCCGCGGTCGAACCGATCGTGACCATGCTGGAAGCGCAGGGCCTGGCGACGCGCTGGAAATCCTACAAGGATGCCGTGCCGTGGTTCCAGGAGACTTACTTCGCGGCGTCGCCGAAATTCCTGAAAGACAAGCCCGACGCGGCGAAGAAGTTTCTCACCGCCTTTCTGCAGGGCGCGAAGGACGTTCACGCCACCGGCGGCAAGTGGACGCCGGCCCTGCTGGATACGCTGGCCAAATGGTCCAAATTGCCGAAGAAGATCCTGCAACGGATTCCGGGCCCCGCCTATGCGGGCTATTTCGGCAGCATCGACAGGGTTGCGATCGACCGGCAGCAGGCGATCTGGATGAAGCTCGGCGCGGTGAAGAAGAAGGTCGATGTCAACGCCATCATCGACACCTCCTATCTGGAGGCCGCCAGGAAGATGGCCGGGGTGAAATAGGGCACGATCCGACGGACACCGCCGCCGGCATTCGGCAGCGGTGTCCGAAGGATGCCGGTTCGGACCTGGCCTCCGCCGCCGCCCCGACCGGCGTTCCTCGATGCGCCCCGGATAAATCCGGAGCTACTCGGGATGAGGGAGTTGGAAATGAACTTCCGGCCCTTCAAACACCGCCCTCACCCTGAGTAGCCCCGGTTTTCATCCGGGGCGTATCGAAGGGCGGGGCGTATCGAAGGCCCTCAGGGGCGGAGCCCGCGGACCAGCGCGACATAGTCCGGATTGTCCGGCGGGATAAAGCCGTGCCGGATCAGGAAGTCGACGATCACCAGGTTGCAGTTGTCCTTGAACTCGCGTGTTTCGGCGACGGTTTCGGCGACCCGTTCGATCGGCCAGAGGGCAAAGCTCTCGATCTCGCCGTCTGTATTGCGCGGGACGAAATCCGGCGGCAGCTCCAGGTCGAAGCAGAATTGCACGTCGGGCTTGAGGCCTTCCGGCGCCTGCTGGACATAGGTTATGGCGCCCACAGGCCGAGCCTGCCGGGCCAGGGTTTCGGGAATGTCCGCTTCCTCGGCGCATTCCTTGACCAGGTTTTCCATCAGGCCGAGCCCGACCGGCTGGCCGCCGGCCACCATATTGTCGAGCCGGCCCGGATAGGTCGGCTTGTCTTTCGCGCGCCGGCCGATCCACATGTGCGGCGCGCCGTCGCGCCATGTGTAGCCGTTCAGGTGCACGCCCCAGGCCCGCAGGCCGAAAAAAGGCACCGCGGCCCGGTCGATGACGAACGCAGGCGTTTCGCCGAACCGGCGTGCGGCGGTATAGAGTTCGCTGCGCAGACCGGCGATGGCTCCGGTCTCAGCTAGGCGCGCCGCCGCCGCCGCCATGGCGCGGTTTCGCGCTGCGACCGCCTCCGGCGTTCCGGCAGCCAGAGCGTCCGCAAAAGTCAGGCTGCCGTCACGGGATTGGACGATGGCGCCGGTCGCGGACAGCAATGCGCCGATCCGGTCCTTGCGCACCGCGCCGAGGCGCCGGCCGTCGACGGCGAACGGGGCGAAGGCATCCGGATCGTGCCGGTTGATCTCGCGAATCCGGTCCAGGAAACTCATGCGCGTTCCGTGGCGATGGCGGCCGGGCGCGCGCTCAGGCGGGCGCCGTCACGGTAATGCCGATGACGAACCCGCCGGCCAGGCCGCAAACGCCGAGGATCAACGCGACCAGCGCGATCCGGCGCGGCCATGGCTGAGTGCGCCCGGCGATCAGCGCGATCAGCGCCACGAGCACGGCAGCCAGCCCGGCCGGCAGCGGAACCAGCAGTCCGGCGACCGCCAGGGGCAGGGCGAAGCACGACAACGCTATGGAAAAGACCGCCCGCGTCCTGAGCCGCCGCGCCTGCGCCGCGCCCGCTTTCGCGCCGGTTCGCCGCTTCGCCGGGCCGCTGCGGGATCGTTTCTTCCTCTTTGTCGGAGCGGCGTTCACGGCGATGGCGCGGCCGGCGGCCTAGTGGGCGTATTCCGGGCACTCCCGTTCCAGAATCCGGTGGACCGAGCGGAAATGGTTTTCCGCCATGTCGGCCAGGTCTTCGTTCAGCTGCTGCGCCGTCAATTCGGCAATATCCTCCGGCACCGGGCGCAGCGGTTTGCCGGTCGAAAGCGCCATCACCTGATGCATCGCGGCCCGCTCGAGATAGTAGAGCCGATTCCACGCTTCCGGCACGCTCGCCCCGGTCACGATAACGCCGTGGTTCGAAAGGAACAGGGTCGAGCGGTTGCCCAGGGCCGCGGCGATCCGGTCGCCCTCCTCCCGATAACCGGCGAGCCCGTTAAAGGCCGTGTCGTAGCTCACCTGGTCATGGAACATCAGCGAGGTCTGGCTGAGCGGCAGCAGCGTCGAGTCTTCCAGCATGGTCAACGCCGTCGCGTAGGGCATGTGGGTGTGCAGCACGCACTTCGCCTGCGCCGCCGCCGTGTGCAGGCGCCAGTGGATGTAGAAGGCGCTGGCCTCCGGCGGCGTGTCGCCCTCCAGCAACGTGCCGTCGTTATCGACCAGCAGCAGGTTCGACGCGGTCACCTCCGACCAGTGCAGGCGCCGCGGATTGATCAGGAACAGGCCGTCGGCGCCGGGGACGGCGAAACTGAAATGATTGCAGACGCCTTCGCCGAAGCCGAGCCGGTCCGCCATGCGCAGGGCGGCGGCGAGGTCCCGGCGGGCCGGCCGGATCGCGTCGTTCCGGGATGTCGTCGAGAGGTCTGGCATGGCCGCCGCCTTTTTGAGATCCGTTGCCGGGGCTGCTGGCCGCGGAATGTGATCGCCGCCGCCCGGCCGGTCAATACCGGTAACGGCAACGAGAGCAAAATCGGCGGAAAACCACAATTCCTGCACGCCTTCGTGAACGAAGGGGATTTGATTCGGCAGTGTCAGCGAGTATCTATGTATCGGTTTTGCACCACACACCCAAAACGTGTCTCAACGGAGGACCGAACCATGAAATCAGTCAACGCGTTGACCGTTGCCGCGGCGGTTGCCGGCGCCCTTTCTCTGGCTGCCGTTACGTCGGCGACTCCGGCCATGGCCGCCAAGACCAAATGCTACGGCATCGCCAAGGCCGGCCAGAACGATTGCGGCAACGCCGCGGGCACTCACAGCTGCGCCGGCCAGTCCAAGGTCAGCTACAGCGGCGACGACTGGAAGGGCGTTGCCTCGGCAGCGGCCTGCACCGAAATGGGCGGCCAGACCAAGCCGTTCAAGGGCATGAACCCGAAGAAAAAGTCCAGCTGACGCCGGAAAGTTCGAAGAGGCGGCGCGGCCTGGCCGCGCCGCCTTATCTTTGCGTCCCTGAATTTTGCCTCGGTCCTGCGCAAGCGGCGCCGGGGTTATTCGTTTGAGCCGGTATTCCCCGCTTTTCCGGCGCTTCGGGCCGGGTTATGCAGCACGTGAACGATACTGTTTCGACGAACGGAAATCCCTTGCGGCTTGCACACGGGCGTCCAGATATAGAAGGGCGGCAGGCGGCAGGGGATGGCGGCAGAGGACGGCATGGCCTTCGACCACGGGAACGGCTTGGCTGGAAGAAATAAGCGGGATCCGGTCCCCGCCGCCGCCGGGATCGGGCTGCGCCACACCCACTACGGCGAATTCCTGAACGGCCGGCCGGCGACCGCGTGGCTCGAAGTTCATTCCGAGAATTACCTTTGCCCGGGCGGGCCGCGGCTGGCGACGCTCGAGGCGATCCGGCAGCACTACCCCCTGAGCTGCCACGGCGTCGGCCTGTCGCTCGGCAGCGCCGAAGGTCTGGATCCCGGCCACCTGGAGCAACTGCGCTCGCTGTTCGACCGCTTCGAACCCGGCCTTGTCTCGGAGCATGTCTCGTGGAGCACGACCGGCGGCGACTATCTGAACGACCTGCTGCCGCTGCCGTATACCGAAGAGGCACTGGACATTCTGGTGCGCAACATCGGTCAGGCGCAGGACGCATTTGGCCGACGCATCCTGATCGAGAATCCGTCCTCCTATGTCACCTTCGCCCAGTCGACGATCCCGGAATGGGAATTCTGCGCGGAGGCGGCGCGGCGCAGCGGTTGCGGCCTGCTGCTGGACGTCAACAACATCCATGTCAGCGCGCATAACCACGGCTACGATGCCCTGGAATTCCTGAATGCGATCCCCGGCGACCTGGTCGGGGAGATCCACATCGCCGGCCACGCCGATACGGAATGGGATGGCCGGCCGGTGCTGATCGACGATCATGGATCGACCGTCAAAGAGGCGGTCTGGGACTTGCTCGAAATCGCGCTTTCGCGATTCGGGCCGAAACCCGTCCTCATGGAATGGGATCTCGACCTGCCGCCCCTCGAGACCCTGCTCGGCGAGGCGGGCAGGGCGCAGGCGCTTCTGGACAGGCTGGCGCCGGAACGCCCGGCCCTGGACAATGTTGCCTGATCTGCAAACCGCCTTTTGCGCGGGCACCGTCGGCCGGGACACCGCGGCGGTCGCGGCCCTCGCCGACGGTGGCATGGAAAACGGCCATCGCTTCGGCATTTACCGGAACAATATCTTTCAGTCGCTCACCGGCGTGCTGGCCGCTGCCTTTCCGACCGTCAGCAAACTTGTCGGCGATGAGAATTTCGCCGTGCTGGCCCATCGCTTCATCGCGGCGCATCCGCCGCAGCGGCCTTCGCTCTACGCCTATGGCGGGAATTTCGCGGCGTTTCTGGCTGGCTTTGCGCCCGCGGTCGAGGAACTGCCCTTCCTGCCGGATCTCGCACAGGTCGAGTGGGCGGTGAACGAGGCCTATTTCGAAGCCGATGCCGAACCTCTGGTCGCCGATCATCTGGCCGGGCTGGCGCCGGAAACCTATGCCCGGCTGCGACTCCACCTGCACCCGACGGTCCGCCTGATCGGGTCGGACTGGCCGGTCTGGGATCTGTGGGGCGCCGAGGCGTTGCCCGATCCGTGGCCGCCCGGAGAGCAGGAGGGCGCGCAGCGGGTGCTGGTGCGCCGGCCGGAAAGCAAGGTCGATGTGGTCATGCTGACGCCCGGCGATTTCGCTTTCCTGGGCGCGCTCGCCGCCGGCGACGCGCTCGGCGAAGCAGCCGCTGCGGGCGCTGCGGCCGGCCCGGACTTCGATCTGGCAACCTGCCTGGCCGGCCATCTGGCGGGTGGCACATTCCATTCCGGTTACACGATAGATGCGAGCTGATACCGGCACGGCATTCCGGGAACTCAGCCAAGCCAAGGAGCAGAAACAGATGAGAATGACCGAAACCAAGTCGACGGAGGAGGGGCTTGACGGCGCGGTCCAACAGACCTTCCGCCTCTTCGAGCTGATCCCCTATTCAGTGCTCGCGCTAGGCGCCCGGTTCGCCGTAGCCCTGTTCTTCTTCCGCTCGGCGCTGACCCGGGTCGGCGAGAAGATCGACCTCGGATTCATGAGCATCCCGCTGCCTTGGGCGATCGCCGAGAATCAGGATTTCGTGTTCGCCGAATACAAGTATTTCGGTTTCGAGATGCCGGAGTGGTTCCACGCCGTTTCCATGCATCCGATCATCTGGGCCGAAAGCATCGCGCCCCTGTTCCTGATGGTCGGCCTGGCGTCGCGCTACGCGGCGGCGGTCCTGTGCGTCATGGCGCTGACGATCGGCCTGATCGTCTATCCGAACTTCTTCTCCAAGGAGACGCTGGCGATCGCCGTGCTCGCCGCCATTGTCTTCAAGGGCGGTCCGGGGATCATTTCGCTGGATGCGCCGCTCCGGCGGATGCGCTGGCCGAACAACTGATCGGCGCTCCTTCGGCAAGCCCAGTTCAGGCTTTCGATACGCCCCGGATAAAATCTGGCGCGACTCGGGATGAGGCCCCCTTCGACAAGCTCAGGGCAGGCTCTCGATACGGCGCTGACGCGCCTACTCGGGATGAGGGTTTCTGTTTTTTCACCCTCACCCTGAGTAGCGGCGAAGCCGCGTATCGAAGGGCGGCCTAGAACACCCAGTAGCCGCCGTCGATCAGGTGGCTGTCGCCGGTGTGGAAGGCCGAGGCGTCGCTCATCAGGTAGACGGCGATGCCGCCGAAATCCTCCGGCCGGCCCCAGCGCCCGACGGGCGTGCGGGGCAGGGCGGCTTCGGCGAAACGGTCCCAGGCGAACAGGGTTTCGGTCATGTCGGTCTCGATCCAGCCGGGCAGGACGGCGTTGGCGGTGATGCCGTGGCGGGCGAAATCCACCGCCATCGCCCGGATCATCGAGACCACCGCGCCCTTGGTCGCGCCGTAATGCTCGTTCCGCGCTGCGCCGGAAAGCGCCGCGAGGCTTGCCGTCGCGACCAGCCGGCCGCCGGGGTCGCCGTTCTCGGCCCGCTCGACCATGTGCCGGGCCGCGGCGCGCAGGGTGTAGAACACGCCGTCTAGGTTGACCCGCATCACGCGCTGCCACTCGGCGTCGTCGATTTCGAAAAAGCTGCGTTTGCGGCCGGTGACGCCGGCGTTGGCGAACACGCCGTCGACCCGGCCGAACGCGGCGAGGGTTTCGGCGAAGGCGGCGTCGACGGCCGCGCTGTCCGCGACATCGACCTGTTGGGTCCGGACCTTGCGCCCGGTCGGCGCCAGCCGCTCCCCGGCGGCGGCGTTCTTTTCCGCGTTGGTGCCCCAGATGCAGATATCCGCCCCGGCCTCGGCCATCGCTTCGCAGAATCCGAGGCCGATACCGCCGTTGCCGCCGGTCACGAGGGCGACTTTTCCGGTCAGGTCGAACGGCGCGTACATGGCGGGCTCCGGGCAATGGCGACCCGCCTATAAAGCCGAACGGCCGCCGCCGTTCAAGTGCCGCCCGGATTTGGCGGCGCTCCGGTCCTGAGTTCCGCAAGGCGCCCGGTCATCTGTCAGGAAAGCGTTTCCTCCCCGACTCCATTACTTGCAACTTCGGACACGAACGTCCGTACGCGTGCAGAGGAGGGTTTAAATCCCTCCTCTACGGTCACGCCGCCCGAACCGGATGACCGGACAGAGTTCCGCGGCTGATTTCCGGATTCCATTGCGTGGATAATTCGAACGCAGACACTTCTTCCAAAGTCGATCGGGCCACCGCCGGCACTTTACAGGCAAGTCCCGCAAGGGCATGGATGGCGCAAGACGAACGGGAGCGGAGAACGGGGACCTATGGCGCGCGAAACCTTCACCTGGCGGCCCGAATGGGCGCACATTTCCTATGCGGAGACCAGCCAGTTCACCGAGACCTACGGTTTCGCCGGCAGCCACGGCGCTGTGAACCTGGAGGGCATCAGGTTCCTTCCGGAAGGCCGGCCTTCGGATACGCTGCTCGTCTACATGCATCCGGCCTCGACCCTCCAGCTTCTGCCCATGCCGCGGGCGATGGCGAAGCACGGCGTCCATGTCCTGTGCGCCGCCAGCCGCTATCCGAAGAACGATACGGCGCTGATCATGGAAAAGGTCGCGGCCGATCTCGGCGCTTGGGTCCGCCACGCGAAGGAGGACTGGGGTTACGACAAGATCGTGCTGGTCGGCTGGTCCGGCGGCGGCTCGCTCTCGCTGTTTTACCAGTCCCAGGCCGAGAACCCGACGATCACCCAGACGCCGGCGGGCGACCCCTACGACCTGACCGCCGCCGGCCTGGTCCCGGCCGACGCGGTCATATTCCAGGCCGCGCACCTGTCGCGCGCGGTCGTGCTGACCGACTGGATCGACCCGTCCGTGCGCGACGAGAACGATCCGGACGACCGCGATCCGGAACTCGACCTCTACAATCCGGCAAACCCGAACCGGCCGCCCTACAGCGCCGACTTCGTCGCCCGCTTCCGCGCCGCCCAGCTTGGCCGGGTGCGCCGCAAGACGGCCTATGTGCGCCAGATGCTGGAAGACCTGAAGAAACGCGGCGGCAACGAGATCGAACGCAGCCTGATCACCCACCGGACCATGGCGGAGCCGCGATTCCTCGATCCGGCGCTGGACCCGAACGACCGCGAGCCCGGCATCTGCTATCTCGGCGTGCCGGAGACCGTGAACAGCGGCCCGGTCGGCCTCGGCCGCTTCTCCACCCTGCGCGCCTGGCTCAGCCAGTGGTCGCCGGACGATACCAACGCCCATGGCGAGAAATGCGTGCGAACGGTTGGCGTGCCGTTGCTGGCGATCGAGAATTCGGCCGACGATGCGGTGCCGCAGCCCCACACCGGCATGATCCATGCCGCCGCCGGCAGCGCCGACAAGACGATGAAGGTGATAAAGGGCGCCACCCACTACTATCTCGGCCAGAAGGACAAATTGCAGGAAGCGGCCGATACCTGCCTCGACTGGCTGAACGCCCGTGGCTTCTGCACCTGACCCGGACGGCCCGGCGGGCGGCGGCCCGCAAATTGGAGGACTCGAGGGCCGGGTCGCCATCGTCACCGGCGGTGGCCAGGGCATCGGCCGCGCGGCGGCGCACGCCTTCGCGGCGTGCGGCGCGCTCCCGGTCATCGCAGACGTTAACGGCGACAAGGCAGCGGCGGTGGCCGGGGAGATCGGAGCGGCCGCGCTGGCAGTCGCGACCGACGTCGCCGACCCGGCGTCGGTCGAAGCGCTGGCCGAAACCGTGCTGTGCGCGCGGGGTCGCATCGACATCCTGTTCAACAGCGCCGCGATCTTCTCGACCCTGAAAATGCGCCCGTTCTGGGAAATCCCGGTCGATGAATGGCGGCGGGTGATCGACGTCAACGTCACCGGCACGATGCTGGCGACAAGGGCGGTCGTGCCGGCGATGCGCGCGGCCGGCTGGGGCCGCGTGATCAACGTCTCCTCGGCCGCGGTCAATCGCGGGCGCGACCGCTATCTCCACTATATCGCGTCGAAATCCGCCGTCATCGGCATGACGCGCTCGATGGCGCGGGAGCTGGGCGATTTCGGCATTGCCGTAAACTGCATCCTGCCCGGTGCGACCATGACCGAGGTCCCGCGCGAAACGACCACCGCCGAGGGCTTCAGGGCGTTCGCCCAGACCCAGTGCTTCAAGCGCACGGAAACGCCGGACGATTTGATCGGCTGCATCCTGTTCCTCGCTTCGCCGCAGACCGGCTTCCTGACCGGCCAGTCGCTGACGGTCGACGGCGGCGGGTCTCATCTGTAAGGCGATCGGGTGAACATCCTGTTCGTCTGCACCGGGAACTTCTGCCGTTCCCCCACCGGCGAGGCGGTCCTGCGCCGCATGGTTGAGGTCGCCGGGCTCGGCGATACGGTGACGATCGATTCGTGCGGCACCCACGCGTATCACACCGGTCAGCCGCCGGATTCCCGGGCGCGCGAGGCCGGGGAGCGGCGCGGCTACGGTTTCGCCGGCCAGCGCGCCCGGACGCTTGCGTCGGCCGACTTCGACCGGTTCGACCTGATCCTCGCCATGGACGGCGGGCATTTCGACCGGCTGAGGCAGGCTGCGCCGGCGGCGCGCGCCGGCCGGGTTCGCCGGTTTCTCGATTTCGCGCCGGGGACCGGGCGGCGCGACGTGCCCGACCCCTATTACGGCAGCGCGGAAGATTACGAACTGACGCTCGACCTGATCGAGGCTGGCTGCCGCGGCATCGTGGCCATGCTGCGCGAACGAAAGGCAACGGCATGACTGGCCTCGGCGACGTCTGGAAACTCGATGCTACGGCCCAGGCCGAACTGGTCCGGCAGGGCGAAGTCACCGCGCGCGAACTGGTCGACGCCGCCATCGGGCGGATCGAACGGCATAATCCGGCCCTCAACGCCGTCGTCCATCCGATGTTCGAGCAGGCCCGGACGGCCGCCGCCGGCTATCTGCCGGACGGGCCGTTCCGCGGCGTCCCCTTCCTGCTGAAGGATCTGGCTGCCGAGTTCGGCGGCGAGCCGATGACCGAGGGCTCGAAATTTCTCGCAGGCTATGTCCCGGACGGCGACAGCGAACTGGTCGCGCGCTACCGCGCCGCCGGCCTCGTCGTCCTCGGCAAGACCAACACCTCTGAGTTCGGCCTCCTGCCGACGGCGGAGCCGGCGCTGTTCGGCCCGGCGCGCAATCCGTGGAACGCCGGCCATATGACCGGCGGCTCCAGCGGCGGCTCGGCGGCGGCGGTCGCCGCCGGGCTGGTGCCGGCAGCGCACGCCAACGACGGCGGCGGCTCGATCCGCATTCCGGCGTCCTGCTGCGGGCTGTTCGGCCTGAAGGCGACCCGCGGGCGCAACTCGCTGGCGCCGCATTACGGCGATATCGGCAACGGCATCATCCACGAACATGTGGTCAGCCGCTCGGTCCGCGACAGCGCGGCGATCCTCGACGCGACCGCCGGCGCTGCGCCCGGCGAGCCCTATGCCCCGCCGCCGCCGGCCCGGCCCTTCGCGGCGGAGGTCGGCGCCGATCCGGGCGCGCTCAGGATCGCCGTCATGTCCGGGTCGATGAACGGCTGCGACGTGCATCCGGATTGCGTCGCCGCCGTCGAGGACGCGGCCCGGCTCTGCGAAACGCTCGGCCACCGCGCCGACTATGCCGAGCCGGACATCGACTGGGACAACATCGCCAGACTGTTCTCCAACCTGTGGACCGGCATGTTCGGATGGGCGGTCGCCGACTGGGCGCGCCGCCTGGGCCGGGAGCCCGCACCCGAACATTTCGAACCCTGGACCTGGCGCATGTACGAAGTCGCGCAGAAGACCGGCGCGGCCGACTATCTGCTCGCGGTCCAGGACGCCCAGCGCGTGGCCCGTATCGTCGGCCGGTTCTTCGACGACTGGGATATCCTGCTGACGCCGACCGTGGCCGCCCCGCCGTTGCCGGTCGGCAGTTTCCTCTGGAGCGAGGCAACCCGCCGTTCCGCCCGGCAGGCGGTCGCGCAATTCAGTTCGCACACGCCGCTGTTCAACGTGACCGGCCAACCGGCCATGACCGTGCCTCTGGTCTGGAACGATGCGGGGCTGCCGGTCGGGGTGCAGTTTGCCGGGCGCTACGGCGACGAGGCCACCCTGTTCCGTCTGGCCGGGCAGCTGGAAGAAGCCCGGCCCTGGAAGGATCGCTGGCCGGCAATCGCCGGCTGAGTCGGAATTCCTATCGCCGGCCGAACAGCCGTTCGAGGTCGTTCAGCTTGAGTTCGACATAGGTCGGGCGGCCGTGATTGCACTGGCCGCTGTGCGGCGTGGCCTCCATCTGGCGCAGCAGGGCGTTCATTTCGTCGCCGTTCATCGACCGGCCGGCGCGGATCGAACTGTGGCAGGCGATGGTCCCGCACACTTCGTCCAGCTTTTCCTTCAGGGAGAACTCACGGCCCATCTCGACGATCTCGTCGGCCAGGTCGCGCACGAGTCCCTGGATATCGCCATCGCCCAGCAAGGCCGGATACTCGCGCACGACGATCGCGCCGCCGCCGAACTTCTCGATCACCAGCCCGATTTCCGCCAGGTCGCCCCGGCGCGCGATCAGGGCGTTTGCCGTTTCATCGTCCATTTCGACGACTTCCGGAATCAAAAGGCCCTGGCGATGGACGCCGCCGTTGGCCATCGCCTTCTTCATCTCCTCGTAGACCAGCCGTTCGTGCGCCGCGTGCTGGTCGACGATTACGATCCCGTCGGCGGTCTGGGAGACGATATACGTCCGATGCACCTGGGCCCGGGCCGCCCCCAGCGGATTGTCGAAGGTCGAATCGTCGCCGTCCGTCGGCTCGACCTGGCTGGCCGTCGGAGCGGCAACGCCGTTGAACACGCCCGATGCCTGGCCGTTCGGCGGATTGGGGCCCTGCCAGGCCGTCGCGGTTTCCGCCATCCCGTTGAAACCGGCTCCATGGTCGGCAGCGGGCCTTCCGTTGGTTGGAACACCTGGCGCCCGGCCTGCATGACCGTTGCCGCTTGGCGGGCGGAACGCGCCGAGCGCCGCGTCCGAGACGGTCGTCGACGCCCGGTGGCCGGCTTCGGCCAGCGCATGGCGCAGGGCGCTGACGATCAGTCCGCGAACCGTTCCGGCATCGCGGAACCGAACCTCGGTCTTGGCCGGATGGACATTCACGTCCACCTCCGCCGGCGGGATATCGAGAAACAGCACGGCCATCGGATGCCGGTCCCGCGCCAGGAAATCGCGATAGGCGCCGCGCACCGCCCCGCCCATCAGCCGGTCCTTGACCGGCCGGCCGTTGACGAACAGGTACTGGTGCCGCGCGGTTCCCCGATGCAGGGTCGGCACGCCGATATGGCCGGTCAGCCGCAGGTTGTCGCGCACGGCGTCGACGCGCACGGCGTTGTCGGCAAAATCCTTGCCCAGGATGGCCGAAAGCCGCGCCAGCCGGACATCGAACATATCTCCGGTGTTGACCGGCAGCGTAACCAGCGGGCGTTCGCCGTCGCCGCGCAAGGAGAATCCGATCTCCGGGTGCGCCATCGCCAGGCGATTGATGGTGTCGGTCGCCGACTGTTGCTCGCTGCGCCCGCTCTTGAGGAATTTGAGCCGCGCCGGCGTGGCGTAAAACAGGTCGAACACCTCGACCTTGGTGCCGCCGGGCATGGGCGCCGGCCCGGGAATGCCGCGCAGGCCGCCATGGATGTGGATCGACCAGCCCGAATCGGTTTCCGTTTCCCGCGTCGTGATCTTGAGCCGGCTGACTGCGCCGATCGACGGCAGGGCCTCGCCGCGGAAGCCGAGCGTCGAAATGTTGACGAGGTCGTCGTCGGGCAGCTTGCTGGTGGCGTGCCGCTCTACGGCGAGGGCCAGCGCCTTGCGCCCCATACCGCAGCCGTCGTCGGTAACAGCGATATAGCTCCGGCCGCCGTTGCGCACGATCACGTCGATCTTTCTGGCGCCGGCGTCGATCGCGTTTTCGACCAATTCCCTGACGACTGCCGCCGGGCGCTCGATCACTTCGCCCGCCGCGATGCGGTTAACAACATCTGGTGGAAGGAGACGAATCATTCACCAGATAATGTAAATCATTTTTCCATAGATTTCGAGAGAAATTCTCGAATTAACGCCTTGCCCGCATCGACGGCAGGCTGGGAGAAAGGATCGATTTCCAGCATGTATCCCGCGATCGCCGTCTCGAGCAGAAAATGCATCGCCAGCGCGCCGACGGTTTTGGCATTGACGCTCGTTCTATGGAGCCGAATCCGCCGCACCGGACGGCCGTTTTGCGCCAGATTCTGCGCGGTCGCCTGCGCTGATGCCTGCATCAGCTCGCCGAGGGACCGGTCGTTCATCCAGGCCAGCTCGGCGTCGCCAAGGGCAAGCGGCGGCGTATCGGCGGCCGTCAGGTCTATGAGCGTATAGGCGCCGATCGGCGGGCCGTTCAGCCAGAACTGGAGCTGGCTGTGCTGGTCGACCGTGCCGAGCGCCGGATAGGGCATGCTGCCGCAGCCCGCCTTGCCGAGGCTTTCCGCCCAGAGCTGGCAGTACCAGCGGGAGAAGTCGGCCAGGCGGTCGGCGTAGGGCATCAGGATGCTGGCGGTCGCGCCCCGGTCGCGCATCAGCGCCACCTGCATCGCCGCGCCCAGCGCAGGCGGGCAGTCCATCGCCGTTTCCGCCTTTAACGCCTGTTCCGCGACGACGCGCGCGCCGGCCCGGACGGCCCGGCCGTCAACGCCGTCAATGGCGGCCGGCAATAGCCCGACATTGGCGAGAATGGACATGCGGCCAACGACGTCCGGTTCGTGATCCAGAACCGTGATGTCGTGACGCCGGGCGAGGCGGCGCAACGGCGACTCCTGCGGTCCGGTGACGACGAGGAAGCGAGCCGCCGCCTCGGTTGGGCCCAGCGCGTCCGCCGCCATCGCCCAAAATTGCGCAAAGACCGCCAGGGTTTCGGCAGTGGCGCCGGATTTCGAGATGGCGAGGAAGGCGCTGTCGGCAAATTCGCCTGCTACCGCCCGGCCCACGGTGTCCGGATCGGCGTTCTCGATGAACGCCAGCCGGCCGGCCGGCGCCGTCGCGCACAGGGTCCGGGCGCCGAGCGACGATCCGCCGGTGCCGATCAGCAATATCCGCGATGCCCGGGCGGCAAATTCGCGCGCCGCCGCTTCGATCTCCGGCAGGTCGTCCTCGCGGAAGGCGTGGCGCACCAAGGGCGCGCCGGCCGTGTGCTCGTCGCAAAGCCGCTGCAGCGCGGCCCAGGCGTCGCCGCACGCGGCGTCGAAGGCGGCCTGCGACAGGCCGTCCGCACCGGACGGGGCCGCGAAAATTCCGGAAATATCCTGCGTATAGAGGGACGCCATGGGGATCGGCCGGCTTCGGGTCCGCCCGTCGATTGTCACCCGCCGGTCCTTACAGGCCGGCCGGCTTGCCGACAACGAAGAAGGTCAGCCGGTCCGGCTTCAGCAGGCTCTTTGCCACCCGCCGGACATCCGCCAGGTTGACCTTTTCGATATGGCCGTTCCGCCTGGCAAAATAATCCCGCCCCAGGCCTTCGAACTGCACGCCGACCAGCATGTCGGCGATACGCGAGGAGCTGGAAAATCGCAGCGGGTAGCTGCCGGTCAGGTATTTCTTCGCCGCGGCCAGCTCTTCGGCGGTGGGGCCTTCCCCGGCCATGCGGGCCCATTCCGCCCGAACGATCCCGACCGATTCCGCAACCCGCGCGTTTTGGGTCGCAACAGCTCCCAGCAGCAGTGCCGAGCGCCGCAACGGCCACAGATAGGAATACACCGAATAGGCCAGACCGCGTTTTTCGCGGATTTCCCGATACAGCCGGGAGGTGAAGCCGCCCCCGCCCATAATATGGTTCAGGATATAGGCCGCGTAGTAATCGGGATGCCGGCGCGGCAGGCCTGGCTGCCCGAACACCGCCACGCTCTGCGGCGTATCGAACCGTTCGACGACGATCCCGCCCTGCAATTTCGGGGCCGTCGGCGGCACCGGCCGCGGTTTCTGTTTCGGGGGCAGGCCGCCGAAGGCCTTGTCGAGCAGCACCGAAAGCTGCGCCGGCGTCACATCGCCGACGACGCCGATGAACAGGTTGTCCCGGGTGAAATTGTCGGCGACGAAACGCTGCAGGTCGGCCCGGGCGATCGCGCCGAGGCTCTTTTCGGTGCCGGATACCGGGCGGCCGTAGGGATGGCCCGGATAGGCCGACGACCAGAAGGCGCGGCGCGCAAGGTAGCGCGGCTGGCGGGTGCGGCGGAGATAGCTCGACAGCAGGCTTCCGCGCATGCGCTCCACCGCGTCGACGTCGAAGCGCGGTTCGGTCAGCGCCAGGCCGATCGTCTCGAACGCGGTATCGCGATTTCGGCTCAGGGTCCTGAGCGTACCGCGGAACTGGTCGCGGCCGACCTCGAATTCGAGCCGGATCGACAGCTTCTCGAGTTTCTTCTGGAAGGCCAGCGCGTTCATCCTGCCGGCGCCTTCGTCGAGCAGGACGGACGTCAATTCGGCGAGCCCCTCCTTGCCCGCGGGGTCGCGCGATCCGCCGGCGCGAAACCCGAAACTGACCGACAGGACCGGGTTGCTGCGATCCACGACCAGCCAGGCGGCGATGCCCGACCGGCTGACGACCTCGCGGACCTCGACCGCAGCCGACGCGGCCGAAGCGGCGAAGAGAGAGAGCGCGGCGACGGCGAGCGCGACAGCCGGGCCGGCAATGCGCTGGAGGACGGTCATTGTTTCTGCATCTCGGCCTTTTTCGCTCCAGAGGGCTTCACTCCAACGGGTTTCGCTCTAGCGGGCTCTTCCGGCAGCAACAGGGCGGTCACGGATTTCCGGCGCTGCAGGACGTGGCGCGCCGCGGCGTTGACCCGGTCGACCGTTACCGCGCCGATCCGCGCCGGCCATTCTTCGACGTCGGCCACCGTCCGGCCGATCATCAGCGACGTCGCGATGGCGTTGGCGCCGGTCCTGGCACTGTCGCGGGCGAAGATCGCCATGTCCCGAAGCTGCTGTTTCGCCGATTCGACGTCCTCCTCCGGCACGCCGTTCTTCAGGATCCCGGCCAATTCGGCGTCGACCGCTTTCTCCAGCCGATCCATGGAAACGCCGCGCTTCGGCAGCGCATAGAGGTAGAGGCTGGAGGGGCCGCGGCGGGACGGGCCGTAGTCGCTGCCGGCGGTGGTCGCCAGCTTCTGCCGGACCACCAGGCTCTGGTAGAGCAGGCTGGTGGAGGACGAGCCGAGCAGCCGCGCCAGCACCTGCAGGGCGTAGGCGTGCTGCGCCGCGCGACTGTTATAGCCGGGCGCGTAATACATCCGGCTGAACGAAGGCCGGCGCACCCGGGGATCGCGGTAGATCACCCGGCGTTCGGCGCGCTGCGGCGGATCCAGGAGCTTCCTGTGCGGCGCCTTCACTTGCGGCAGCGGGCCGTAATACTTTTCCGCCAGGCGCTGCACCTCCCCGGCGTCGACATCGCCGGCGACGACCAGGACCGCGTTGTTGGGGCCGTAGTAGCGTTTGTAGAAATCCAGCGCATCCTGCCGCGACAGCCGCTCCATCTCGTGCATCCAGCCGATGATCGGGCGCCCGTAACCGTGGTTGAGATAGAGCGCGCGCCGCGCCTGCTCCCACAGGATCGAGGACGGCCGGCCTTCGATGCGCGAACGCCGTTCCTCGAGGATGACGCGCCGCTCCTGCACGACATCGTTCTCCGAGAGGACGAGGTTCGCCATGCGGTCGGCCTCGATCTCCATCATCCGGGCCAGGCGATCCTTGGCGACGAACTGGTAGTAGCCGGTGTAATCCCAGCTGGTGAAGGCGTTTTCCTGGCCGCCGTTGGCCGCGACGATCTTCGAAAATTCTCCGGATTTCAGGGTCTTCGTGCCCTTGAACAGCAGGTGTTCGAGAAAATGGGCGATGCCGGATTTTCCGGCCGGCTCGTCGATGGCGCCGGCCTTGTACCACAGCATGTGAAGGGCGACCGGCGCCCGCTGGTTGACGATGACGACCCCGCGAAGCCCGTTCTTCAGGGTAAAGGTCTCGGCGTTGAACAGGCCGGCTCGAGCGGGCTTTTCGGCCGCGACCGCGGCGCCGGCGGCGATCGCCCCGCCGATCAGCAATATCGCGGCGAGGGCCCGCCCCGGCCGCGACAAGCGGCGTTCAATTCGTCGGCCCAACACGAAAAACTCCTGCAATGGCTGGCGGAGACGGCAGCGTGGAACGCCACCCGCCGGCGCTTGATGGAAGCAACTTGTGGCCGGGATATGGCAACGCCGGTCGCGGTGCCGGAAAAGACGCTGCGGAGCCGGCAGGCGTCTGCAAGGAAGTTCTGCGCCGAACGGCTAGCTCTTCTTCTTCGCAGACGGTTTCAGAAGTTCCTTCTCGCCCTTGCTCGGCGCGCCGTCCCGGACGATCTCCTTGCCGCGCGTTTCGGTCCGGGGGTCGCGAAGGATCGTGCCGCCTGTACCCGACGCCGGGGAACGGTTCGCCCCGCCGGTCGATACGGTGCCCAGGTCGATCTTTTTCGGATCGCCCCCGGCGGTCGTGCTCGTGCTCCCGCTGCCCCCTTTGCCGGCCGCCGGGTCCTGACTGCGGCTCGTCCTGGCCTTACCGGCTTTAGGCCGCAGCGCATAGTCCGGCGGAATCGAGAGCGATTCCGTTTCTTTGCCGGAGCTGCCGCGTTTGGCCGATTTGTCGAGCTTCTTCGCAACGGGATTGACGCCGCTGAAGGCCTCGTCGAGGGTTTGGCAGCCGCCCATCGCCAAGACCGCACCGAAGGCAATCGCGACGCAGACGGGCCGCCGGAAGGGGCTGGGGTTACGTGTCATCGCCTTCGCTTCCCGATTGAATTGCCGAAATTCACCTGCGGCCGAATCGTCCCATTATGTAGCGTTTTTTGGGGCGCCGAACAAGGAAACGACCAGCAGGACCGCCACGCCGCAGGTGATTGCCGCGTCCGCCAGGTTGAAGGTGGCGAAGTGCCAGCCGTCGAGATGGAAATCGACGAAATCGACGACGGCGCCCAGGCGCATCCGGTCGACGGCATTGCCGGCGGCGCCGCCGGCAATCAGGGCGATCGCCAACGTCACCCCCCGGCCGCGCTCCGTACGCAGCCAGACCAGCATTCCCGCGACGATCGCCAGGCTCAGCCCGACCAGAAGCCAGGGCTGCCAAACAGAGTCGCGGTCGAGCAGGCCGAAGCTGACGCCCCGGTTCCAGACGAGCACGAAATTGAGAAACGGCGTCACCTCGATTGACGGGCGGGCCGCGCCGAGCGCGCCGAGAATCCAGACCTTGCTGATCTGGTCGAGCGCCAGGACCAGCCCGCCGAGACCGGCAACGACACCGTATCGCCGGGCGGACATCCCCACCTCTCAGCACCGCGCCCGAACCGCGTCGGCGCAGCGACCGCAGGTCTCCGGCACCTCCGGGTCGGCGCCCACATCCGGCAGCTTCTTCCAGCACCGGCTGCATTTCGCGTCGCCGGCGGGCGCCGGCATCACGGCGACGCCCGCAATTTCCGCCATGGAGAACGCGCCGTTCGGATTGGAGGCCGGCGTCAGCGTGGCCGCCGAAGTAATCGCGATTTCGGCAAGATCGACGCCGTTCATGGCCTCGACATAGTCCGGCGTGGCTTCGACGACCGGGGCGGCGTCCAGGCTCGATCCGATCCGCTTGGCCGCCCGCTCTTCCTCCAGCGCGCCGGTGACGACGCGGCGCAGGGCGCGGATCTTCGACCATTTCGCCGCCAGGGCATCGTCGCACCACTCTGTCGGAATTTCAGGGAAAGTGCGCAGATGGACGCTGCCGGCATCGTCGCCGTGCCGCGCCGTCCAGGCTTCCTCCGCGGTAAAGCAGATCACCGGCGCGAGCCAGGCGGTCAGGCAGTCGAACAGGATATCGAGGACTGTTCGCGCCGCGCGCCGCCGCAGGGAATCCGGCCGGTCGCAATAAAGCACGTCCTTGCGGATATCGAGATAGAAGGCCGACAGTTCGGTGGCGCAGAAATGGTGCAGGGCGGCGTAGAAGCCGTGGAACTCGAAGGCCCCGCACGCCTTGCGCAAGTCGCCGTCCAGCGCGTGGAGCCGGTGCAGCACCCAGCGCTCGAGTTCCGGCATGTCCGCCGGCGCAACCTTCTCCTCTTCCGAGAAGCCGGCGACGTTGCCGAGGATGAAGCGCAGTGTGTTGCGCAGCCGGCGATAGGTGTCGGCCTGCTGCTTGACGATGTCCGGCCCGATGCGCAGGTCTTCGGAATAGTCCGAGGCGACGACCCAAAGGCGCAGGATATCGGCGCCGTACCGGTCGCAGATCTCCTGGGGCGCCGTTACGTTGCCCAGGGACTTGGACATCTTGCGGCCTTCCTCGTCGGTCACGAAGCCGTGGGTCAGCACGGCGTCGTAGGGCGCGCGGCCGCGGGTGCCGCAGGACTCAAGCAGCGAGGAATGGAACCAGCCGCGATGCTGGTCCGAGCCTTCCAGGTAGAGCGAGGCCGGCCAGACCAGTTCGTCCGGTTCCTGTTCCAGGCAGAAGGCGTGGGTGCAGCCGCTCTCGAACCAGACGTCGAGGATGTCGTCCACCTTCTCCCACGGGCCGTCCCTGTGCGCGTCGCTCAGGAAGCGCTCGCGCGCGCCGTCGCGGAACCAGGCGTCGGAGCTATCCTCACGGAAGGCGTCGACGATCCGCGCGTTCACGGCCGGATCGTTCAGCACCTCTCCGGTCGCCGGGTCGGCGAACACGGCAATGGGCACGCCCCACGCGCGCTGTCGCGAGATCACCCAGTCCGGCCGCTGCTCGATCATGGCGTACAGGCGGTTGCGCCCGGTCGCCGGGAAGAAGCGGGTAACATCGATGGCGTCCAGCGCGGTCGTGCGCAGGCCTTCGGGCTCGCCGTCGCCCATGCCGATGAACCATTGCGGGGTGTTGCGGAAGATGACCGGCTTCTTCGAGCGCCAGGAATGCGGATACTGGTGTTTCAGCCGCCCGCGGGCGATCAGGGCGCCGGCCTCGGCCAGAGCCGCGATCACCGCCCGGTTGGCGCCGCCCTTCTTGCCCTTGTCGGTGATGACGTATTCGCCGGTAAATCCGGGCGCATCTTCGGTGAACGCGCCGTCCGGGCCGACGGTGAAGGGAATGGCCGTCTCGATTCCCCTCGCCTTCAGCGCGGCTTCGCTGCCGGTCCAGGCCTCGAAATCGTCCCGGCCGTGGCCGGGCGCGGTATGGACGAATCCGGTGCCGGCATCGTCGGTGACATGGTCGCCGGCGAGCAGCGGCACATCGAAGCCATAGCCGCCGAGGCCGGCCTCGCGCAGCGGATGGGCGCAGACAGCCGTTTCGAGTTCATCCGCGGCGACCGCCCGTAATTGTTCGAAACTCTCGACCCGCGCAGTGCCCATGACGTCCGCGGCAAGGGCGACGGCCAGGACCAGCCGGTCGCCGGCCCGCGCCCAGTTGCCGTCGGGCGCCGCGGTGACTCGGTACAATCCATAGTCGATGCGCGGGGAAAAGCAGAGCGCGCGATTGCCGGGAATGGTCCAGGGCGTGGTCGTCCAGATGACGACCGAAGCGTCCGACAGGTCTTCCGGCCCGGCAACAACGGGGAATTTCGCCCAGATCGTGTCGGACTCATGATCGAAATATTCGACCTCGGCCTCGGCTAGCGCCGTCCGCTCCACGACCGACCACATGACCGGCTTCGAGCCGCGGTAGAGCCTGCCGTTCGCGGCGAACTTCATCAGCTCGGCCGCGATCAGGGCCTCCGAGTCGAACCTCATGGTCAAATAGGGGTCGTCCCAGCGGCCGATCACGCCGAGCCGCTTGAACTCCTGGCGCTGGACCTCGATCCAGTGCTCGGCGAACTCCCGGCACTCGCGCCGGAAATCGTTGATCGGAACGGCGTCCTTGTCCCGGCCCCTGGCGCGATACTGCTCTTCGATCTTCCATTCGATGGGCAGGCCGTGGCAGTCCCAGCCGGGGACGTAGTTGGCGTCCTTGCCCAGCATCTGCCGGGTCCGGTTGATGAGGTCCTTCAGGATCTTGTTGAGGCCGGTGCCGATATGGATGCTGCCGTTGGCGTAGGGCGGGCCGTCATGCAGGATAAATTTCTCGCGGCCCTCGCTGATGCGCCTGAGCTGGCCGTAGAGGTCTTCGTCCTCCCAGCGTTTCAGAATCTGCGGCTCCAGTTTCGGGAGGCCGGCGCGCATGGGGAAATCGGTGCGCGGCAGGAAGATCGTGTCTCGGTAGTCGACGGTCATCGATTTTTTCCGGGAGAGGACCGGGCGTTCGGTGCCCGGTGCGGAACTGGTACGGCCAATGCGTTCCGGCGTTATCGGCGCCCCGCCGGGAGGGCGGCGATAATTCGGCGCGCCGCCGCCGCATCCTTCGCGATCTGCGCTTTCAAGGCGTCCAATCCATCGAATTTCGTTTCGGGCCTGACATAATCCACAAGACGCACCCGGGCGAGCCGGCCGTAAATGTCGCTGTCGAAATCGAAAATGTTGACTTCGAGCAGAACCTTGTCGCCGCCGATCGTCGGGCGCTTGCCCAGGTTGGCGACGCCGGGCAGCCAGACGGTCTCTGCACTATCGGGGTCGTCCAGCGCGATCAGCACGGCATAAACGCCGAAACGCGGGCGCAGATAGTCGCCGATATCCAGGTTCGCCGTCGGGAAGCCGATGGTCCGGCCGCGCCGGTCGCCGGGCAGGACATGGCCCTCGATCTCCCAGTACCGGCCGAGCAGGGCGGCGGCGGTCGCCGGGTCGCCGTCGCGCAGGGCCCCGCGAATGCGGGTCGATGAGTAGCTGGCGCCGGTCCCGTCGTCGACCGCGGGCACCACGGTGAGTCCGAAACGGCCGGCCTCGCTGTAGCCCTGCAGCGTTTCGACCGAGCCGGTCCGCCCCTTGCCGAAGACGAAATCGTAGCCGACCACGACACGGTCGGCTTGCAGGCCCCCGATCAGGATGTCCTCGACAAACGCTTCAGCCGTCCGGGTCGCCATCGCCTCGTCGAACGGCAGGACATAGAGCAGGTCGAGGCCCTGGGCTTCGAGCTGCCGCACTTTGGAGCGCAGCGGCGTCAGCCGGAACGGGTCCTGCTCCGGCCGGAACCAGGTGCGCGGATGGGGCTCGAAGGTCAGGACGCCGGCCGGGGCGCTGGCGGTCCGGGCCGCGCCGACGGCGGCGCCGATCACGGCGCGGTGGCCCTCATGCACGCCGTCGAAGTTGCCGACCGCGACCACGGCGCCGGCCGCCTCGGCCTGGATTTCCCGCCATGTTCGGATCAGCCGCATTGTGCGGCCGGTCAGCCATTGCGCGACGGCACCTTGACCATCGCTTCCCCTTCGATCACCGGCTCGCCGTTCACCATGCAGATCGTGTCCAGAATCGCGCGCTGCTTTTCGTCGTTGAGCTCGCGAACGGTCAGACGGGTGTTCACGGTATCGCCCGCGCGCACCGGCGCCATGAAGCGGAGCGACTGGCCCATATAGATCGCGCCCGGCCCCGGCAGCTTGTTGGCGATCACCGCGGAGATGAAGCCGGCGGACAGCATGCCGTGCGCGATGCGTCCTTCGAACATCCCTTCTCCGCCGAACTGTTCCGACAGGTGGAGCGGGTTGATATCGCCGGAAACCGCAGAGAAGTTGGCGATATCCGCCTCGGTGACCGTGCGCGAGTAGACCGCGGTCATGCCGACTTCGAGTTCCTCGTAGTGGTAGCCGTGCAGTTCGGCGCTGGTCACGGGCGCATAGGCCGGGCCACGGTCTTCGGGCCGCTCGTCGCGGGGCATAGGCAGTTCTCCGGAAAGGGAAATGAAAGGCGCGGGCGAAGCTATTGGCGGGCCGGAACCCCAACAATGCGACCGAAGGTATCCGGCGCCGCCCACTCGGCGGCCGGCGCCGGAAATCCGGGCTACGCCGTGGCTCTTGCGGTCAGGGCCGCCCGGCGCGCCCGCTCTGCGCGGGCTTCGCGGCGGGCGATGTAGATGCCGGCAACGGCGATGATCGTGGCGCCGACCACGGTCCAGATGTCGGGTTGCTGGCTGAAGAACAGATAGCCGACCAGCGCCGAAAAGATCAGCCGGGCGAAATCGAACGGCATCAGGGCCGTCGTTTCGGCGAGGCCGAACGCCCTGGTCACCAGCAAATGCCCGACGGTGCCGGCAAACCCGATCCCGGCGGCGACCCCGAGCTGCTCCCAGGTCGGGTTCTTCCAGACGAACAGCGCCGGGACAAAGGTGATCGGCGCCAGGTAAATCACCATCCACAGGTAGATCGCGTTGGTCGGCTCGGTCCGGGACAGCTTCTTGATGCAGATGATGGAGCCGGCCATCATCAGGGCCGAGAACAGGACCGCCAGCGCCGGCCAGGCGACCGCTCCGCCGTCCGGACGCAGGATGATCATCGCGCCGAGGAAGCCGACGGCAACCGCCGTCCAGCGCCGCGCGCGCACGATTTCGTTGAGGAAGATCACCGCCAGCACCGTCACGAAGAAGGGCGCCGTGAAACTGAGCGCGACCGCTTCGGCCAGCGGCATGACGGAGAGCGCCCAGAAGAAGGCGAACATGGCCGAGGCCGCGGTCAGACCGCGCACGGAAATCAGCCCAATTCTGCTGGTCCTGAGGATGCCGATGCCCGATTTCATCAGCCAGGGCAGCATGAACAGGATGCCGAAGGCGCTGCGCAGGAAGGCCAGTTGAAAGGGATGCAGATCCTGCGAGCCGTAACGGATGAGCCCGGCCATGCCGGCGAAGAAGACCGAGGCCACGAGCATCAGGGCCACGGCGAGAACGAAATTGGGTTCGGGAGCCCGAAACGCGGTATGGCGCGCTTCGGCGGCGTAGGAGGGTTCCGGCATGAGCGCCGATATAGGCAGCGCCGCGCCCTTTGCCATCTGCTGCCGGTGCATGGCATGCAGGACTTTCCGCGGGGGCCGGCTATCCGCTATCAGTCGGACGCAAGAGGATAATCCGGAGGGAACCATGGCCAGCGAGATGATGTGGCAGCCGAACCGGTCGCGCATCGACGCCTCGAACATGACGGCCTTCATGCAGGCGGCGACCGACCGCTGGGGCACCAATTTCTCGGATTACGCCAGCCTCCACGCCTGGTCCGTGAACCGGCCCGAGCAATTCTGGCCGACCCTGTGGGATTTTTGCGGGATCGTCGGCGAGCCGGGCGAACGGGTGGTCGTCGACCGGGAGAAGATGCCCGGCGCCCGCTTCTTCCCGGACGGTCGCGCCAATTTCGCCGAGAACCTGCTGCGCCGGCAGGACGATACGCCCGCCATTATCTTTCGCGGCGAGGACAAGGCCCGCCGGGAGATGACCTGGGCGGAACTCCACGACGCGGTCTCGATCCTCGCCCGCGCCTTCCGCGCCGAGGGGCTCGTCGCCGGCGACCGGGTTGCGGCCTACATGCCGAACATGCCCGAATCGGTCATCGCGATGCTGGCGGCGGCCAGCATCGGCTGCGTCTTTACCTCGGCCTCGCCGGATTTCGGCGTCCAGGGCGTGCTCGACCGGTTCGGCCAGGTTTCGCCCAAAGTCCTGATCGGGGCCGACGCCTATTATTACAACGGCAAGGTCCAGCCCTGCCTCGACAAGCTGCCGGCCATCGCCGCCGGCATGCCGTCGCTCGAACGGGTGCTGATCGTGCCTTATGTCGAGAAGGCACCGGATATCTCCGCCGTGCCGAAGGCCACCCTGTTCGGCGATTACACGGCGCCCCATGCGCCGGGCGAGATTGAGTTCACCCGGGTCGGATTCAACGATCCGCTCTATATCCTCTACTCTTCCGGCACCACCGGCGCGCCGAAATGCATCGTCCACGGCGTCGGCCCGGCCATCCTGACCCATTCCAAGGAACATCGGCTGCACAGCGACGTGAAGCCCGGCGACCGGGTCTTCTGGTTCACCACCTGCGGCTGGATGATGTGGAACTGGACGGTCGGCGCTCTGGCCGCGGAGGCCACCATCGTGCTGTACGACGGCTCGCCCTTCTATCCGGACGGCAACGTGCTGTTCGACTTTGCCGACGACGCGAAAATCACCCTGTTCGGCACCTCGGCCAAGTTCATCGACGCCTGCAACAAGGCCGGCCTCAGGCCCATCGAGACCCACGATCTCTCCAGCATCGCGTCGATTTCGTCGACCGGCTCGGTGCTGGTGCCCGAGGGCTTCGACTACATCTACGACAATGTCAAAGCCGATGTGCATCTCGCCTCGATGTCCGGCGGGACTGATCTGCTCGGCTGCTTCGTCGGCATGAACCCGCTGGCGCCGGTCTATCGCGGCGAACTGCAGGCACCGTGCCTGGCGATGAAGATGGACGTGTTCGACGAGGCGGGGCAGCCGGTCGCCGGCGAGAAGGGCGAACTGGTCTGCACCCGGTCCTTCCCCTCCATGCCGCTCGGCTTCTGGGGCGACGACAGCGGCGAGAAATATTTCAATGCCTACTATGCCGATTACCCGAATGTCTGGCGCCACGGCGACTGGGTGCAATGGACCGAAACCGGCGGCATGGTTTTTTTCGGCCGCTCGGACGCCACACTCAATTCCGGCGGCGTGCGCATCGGCACGGCGGAAATCTACCGTCTGGTCGAGCAGCTCGAGCAAATCCAGGAAGCCATCGTCGTCGGCCAGGACTGGGATAACGACACCCGCGTCGTCCTGTTCGTCGTCCTGAGGCCGGGGCACGACCTGACCGGGGCGCTGGAGAAGAAAATCCGCGCCTGCATCCGCGCCGGCGCTTCGCCGCGCCATGTGCCGGCGTGCATTGCAGCGGTGCCGGATATCCCGCGCACCAAGAGCGGCAAGATCGTCGAGCTGGCGGTGCGCGATATCGTGCACGGCCGCCCGGTCAAGAACCGGGAAGCGCTCGCCAATCCCGAAGCCCTCGAACATTTCCGCGACCGCCCGGAACTGGCGGCCCGATGAGCGAACGGCTCCAGCGCCGTTTCGACCTGCTGGCCCGGGCCGGCCGTCCGGGCCTTGTGCCGTTCGCGGTCGCCGGCGATCCGGATGCGGCGACGGCCGATCTGGCGTTCGACGCGCTGCGCCGGCGCGGCGGGGACCTGATCGAGATCGGCATCCCGGCCCGCGAGCCGAACATGGACGGGCCGGTTATCCGGCGCGCCCACGCGCGGGCCGCGGCGGCCGGCGCCGGTTCGCTGGACGCGCTCACCCAGGCGGCGCGGCTGCGCGGACGGGATCCGGACGTGCCGCTCATCCTGATGGGCTATGCCGCCGAACTGCGCTCGGCCGGACCGGCGCCCTTCATGGATGCGACGGCCAATGCCGGGGCCGACGGGCTGCTGATCGTCGACGCCGAACCGCCGGAGCGCATCGCCTGGTCGCAGCTCGCCCGCGACCGCGACATCGCCTTCGTCCAGATCGTCGCCAGCGATGCCGACGCCCGCTCGCCGCCCGGCCCGGCCTGGGCGCGCAGCGGCTTCGTCTATTGCGTCGCCTCCGACGGCCCGACCGGCGGCGCGCCGCCCGCGGTCGCCATGCTCGCCGCCCGGGCCGGCACGGCGCGCCGGGTCACCGGGTTGCCCGTGGTCGCCGGCTTCGGTGTGCGAACAGCGGCGATGGCGACGGCGGTCGGCGGTTTCGCCGACGCCATCGCGGTCGGCACCGTCGTCGTCGACGCCTTGGAAAAGTCGCTCGCCGCCGGCCGCACCGGCCGCGCCGTCGCGGCGGCGGTCGGCAATACGGTGGCCGACCTGGCCGGGGGGCTGGCCAAGGCGCGGCTCACAACAC
Organism: Rhodospirillaceae bacterium bin65; assembly: GCA_002238725.1. Classification (GTDB taxonomy): domain Bacteria; phylum Pseudomonadota; class Alphaproteobacteria; order Bin65; family Bin65; genus Bin65. The sequence goes on along the minus strand of MPMX01000043.1, from coordinate 3,637 downwards.
GGTGATTGCCGTACCGGCGCCTTGACAGCCGCCATGCCCGCCGCTACAAGCCGATCCTTAGAGTCAATTCGTGGGAATCCGCTGTGAACCAGCCCCGCAACCAGTTCGGCACTTTCGTGACCGCGCCCGCCGGCGCGGCGGCGGTTGCCATGTGGTGGTGGCGTTGCTCACAGGGCCCAGCCGGGGTGCGCGCCTGATCGACTGATCCGATACCGACGCACAACGGCCCATCCGACTTCTTCAACGGGGCCCGCCAGAACCAGATGGCGGGCCCCGTTGCTTTTCCGACACGCCTGGTTGCAACCGAACATCAGAAGAACCGCTGCCATGTTGAACGATATCCTCGAAAAAATTGCCCGCCGCGAAGACCTGACTGCCGCCGAGATGGCGCAGGCGGTTGGTGCCTTCGTCGATTTCGACTGCGAACCCGCGCAGATCGGCGGCTTTCTCATGGCCTTGCGGGTCAAGGGTGAAACCGTCGACGAACTGGTCGGCGCCGCCATGGCGTTCCGCGACCGCGCCGTGCGCCTGCCCGATACGGTCCGGCCGATCCTGTGCACCGCCGGCACCGGCGGTGATCGGTTGGGCTCGATCAACCTGTCGACCGCCGCGGCGCTGATCGCGGCGGCTGCCGGCCTGCCGGTGGCCAAACACGGCAACCGCTCCGTCTCGTCCCGGTGCGGCAGCGCCGACGTACTCGATGCGCTCGGCGTGCCCACCGGCCTGTCTCCTCAGGGTGCCGCGGCGGCGATCCGGGACAGCAACTTCAGCTTCCTGTTCGCCCCGCACTATCATCCCGCCATGAAGAGTGTCGCCCCGGTCCGCAAGGCGCTCGGGGTCTCGACTCTCTTCAACCTGCTGGGCCCGCTCACCAACCCGGCGCGAGTGCCGACGCAAGTTGTGGGCGTTTTCCATCCCTCCCGTACCCGCTTCATGGCGGAGGCGCTGTTACGTCTGGGAGTTGAGCGGGCCCTCGTTATTTCCGCCGAATGCGGCCTTGACGAAATCGCACCGGCAGGCAGGACGCGGATGGTGGAGATGAGCGGCGGCGCCCTGAAGGAGCGTGTCGTAACCCCGGCCGATTTCGGCCTGGCCGAACGGCCGATCGAATCGGTCCGCGGCGGCGATCCGGCCTTCAACGCACGGATCATTCGTGCCGTCATCGACGGTGAAGAGACGCCGGCGCGGACCGGGATTCTGTTGAACGCCGCCGCTGCGCTCTACGCGGCCGGGGCGGTGGAGACCCTTCGGGGCGGCGCGGACCTTGCGGCGCACGTCATTGACAGCGGCCAGGCGGCGGCCACCCTGGCCCGCATCAGCTATACCGCCGAAGAACGGGCAGCCGCCGCATGAACCGGCTGACGCCGATCCTGGCGGCGCGGCGCGAAGCGGTCGCCGCTGCAAAACGCGCGGTGCCGATCGAGGCGCTGCGCGATCGCCTGCCCCTGGCGCCGGCCTTTCGCGACTTCGGCGGAACGCTGAAGGCGCCGGGCCTCGGCGTGATTGCCGAAGTCAAGCGCCGCTCGCCCTCCGCCGGCGAATTGGCCGCCGAAGCCGATGCCGGCCTGACGGCGCGGCGCTACGCCGATGCCGGCGCCGCGGCCATCTCCGTGCTCACCGAGCCGGATCACTTCGGCGGCGCGCTCGAGGATCTGGAGATCGTGCGGGATGCACAGACCGCGCCGGTGCTGCGCAAGGATTTCGTGGTCGATCCGTATCAGATCGTCGAGGCCCGCGCGGCAGGCGCCGATGCGGTGCTGCTGATCGTCGCCGCGCTCGGCGAGGCGCTGCCGGACTACCTGGGGGGCGCCGCCGAGGCCGGACTGGATGCGCTGGTCGAGGTGCATGACGAGGCCGAGTTGCGCGTCGCGCTCGACGCCGGCGCGCGCATCGTCGGAGTCAACAACCGGAACCTGACCGACCTCAGCGTCGATCTGGCGGTTTGCGAGCAGCTGCTGCCGCAAATCCCGCCGGCGACGGTCAGGATCGCCGAGAGCGGCATCTTTGCCGGCGCCGACGCCGGGCGGATGGCTGCCGCCGGCGCCGACGCCGTGCTGGTCGGAACCTCGCTCATGACCGCAGAGAATCCCGGCGCGCTGATCGCCGAATTTCGGGCGCAAAGCGATTCGGGGCGCCGGACTCTTTTCGAGAGCGAGGCGGCCTGAGCCATGCGGATCAAGATTTGCGGCATTACGAGCGAGCGGGACGCCCATGCGGCGGTCGAGGCCGGGGCCGATGCCCTGGGTTTCGTGTTCTATCCGAAAAGCCCGCGCGCCGTTACTGCCCTGGAGGCCCTGGCGATCGCACGCAGCCTGCCGCCCTTCGTCGCCCGGGTCGGCGTGTTCGTGAATCTGCCGCCGGACGATATTCTGTCGATCCGGGCGCAGGTCGGCCTGACCGCAATCCAGCTGCACGGCGATGAACCGCCGGCTGCGGCCCATGCCCTGCCGGCCCCCGCCATCAAGGCATTTCGCGGCGCCGTTTCCAGCCGGCAGGTGTTCGAGTACCAGACAACCGGCTATCTGCTTGACGGCGACGCAGGCGAGCACTACGGCGGCGCCGGGCTGCCGGCCGACGAAGAAGCGGCCTCGGTTTTCGCCGGCGATCCGCGCTTCATCCTGGCCGGCGGCCTGACCACGGACAATGTCGCCGAGCGTATCCGTCGCTTCAGGCCAGCCGCCGTCGATGTTTCCACGGGCGTCGAAATCGCGCCGGGGCGCAAATGTCCGGAGAAAATGCAGGCTTTCGTTGCCGCGGCGCGCGCAGCGTTCGCCGCAAACGTGGCCCTGGCGGCGTAGGCCGGCCGCACCCGCCGGGGACTATCGACGACGCCCCTGCGGCGCCGGCCGACGTCAATACCGATAATGCTCCGGCTTGTAGGGCCCGGCGGCCGGGACGCCGATATAGTCGGCCTGGGCCCCACTGAGCTGGGTCAGCCGGGCGCCGACCTTGGCGAGATGCAGGCGCGCGACCTTTTCGTCCAGATGCTTGGGCAGGACATAGACTTCCTTCGCGTAGCGGCCCGGATTCTGCCAGACCTCCATCTGCGCGATCACCTGGTTGGTGAAGGACGCGCTCATGACGAAGCTCGGATGGCCCATGGCGTTGCCCAGATTCACCAGCCGGCCCTCCGATAGCAGGATGATGCTGCGGCCGTCCGGGAACTCGATCCGGTCGACCTGCGGCTTGATGTTGGTCCATTTCATGTTACGCAGGGCGGCGACCTGAATCTCGCTGTCGAAGTGGCCGATGTTGGAGACGATGGCGCCGTCCTTCATGGCGCGCATGTGGTCGACGGTGATGACATCGACGTTGCCCGTGGCGGTGACGAAAATGTCGCCGCGGGGCACGGCATCCTCCATCGTCACGACCTCATAGCCCTCCATCGCCGCCTGCAGCGCGCAGATCGGGTCGATCTCGGTCACCATGACCCGGCAACCGGCGTTGCGCAGCGATTGCGCCGATCCCTTGCCGACATCGCCATAGCCGGCGACGACGGCGATCTTGCCCGACATCATGACGTCGGTGCCGCGCCGGATTCCGTCGACCAGCGATTCCCGGCAGCCGTACAGATTGTCGAACTTGGACTTGGTCACGCTGTCGTTGACGTTGATCGCCGGGAACAGCAGTTCGCCCT
>MPMX01000042.1 GCA_002238725.1 Rhodospirillaceae bacterium bin65 | reverse complement strand
ACCGTCATGCTGTGGTCGGACTACAGGTTCGGCGCCGACCTCAAGGCGCGCGAGTTCACCCGGACCGGCCTCAAACGGGTGCGCTGATGCCAATGCCCGCCGACCTTCGGCGGACCGGCCGGAGCGCCGGACCCGCCGGCGGATAGTGATCTCCGGCCGAACCGGCGCGAAACCGCCTACGCCACCCGCTTCGCCAGTTCGCCCTTCCGGATTTTCCGGGTCGGCGTCAACGGCATTTCGCCGACGATTTCAAGCCGTTCGGGCCAGCGCATCTTGGCGATGCCGTTCTCTTCCAGCCAGCCGGTCGTCTCTTCGAAGGTGAGGCGCGCGCCGGGCGCCAGGGTCACGAACAGGCACATGCGCTCGCCGAGCACGTCGTCCGGCATGGGCACGACCGCCGCCAGCACGATCGCCGGATGGGCCTGCAACAGGTTCTCGACATCGGTCGGGTTGATCTTGATGCCGCCCCGGTTGATGACGTCCTTGACCCGGCCGGTGATAACGACGTTGCCGTCGCCATCGACGGTCGCCAGGTCGCCGGTCCGGAAGAAACCGTCACCGGCGAAGGCCCGGGCATTGGCGTCCGGGTTGTTCAGATAGCCCGGGAAGACGCTGTAGCCGTGCAACTGCAATTCTCCCTCGGTCCCCGCCGGCATTGCCTCGTCGGTTTCCGGATCGGCGATGCGCACCTCGATGCCGGCGGTCTTGCGCCCGGTGCTGGTGTGGCGCACCTCCGGCGGCGCGTCGAGCGGCGTCTGCATGATCAGGATCGTCTCGGTCATGCCGAAAAGCTGGCCGGGCCGGCCGGTCGCCATGCGGCGCTCCAGGGCCGCCGCGACCTCCGGCGGGCAGACCGACCCGGCCACGATGACGTCCCGGATCGAGGCGAGATCGGCGCCGTCGAGCAGCCCCTCCTTGATCGTCGCCGCGACATGGGCCGGGGCGGAGAACACCACCGTCGGCCGGCCGCGGATCAGCCTGTCCGCGTAGAGCGCCGGCGAAAACAGCGACATCAGGACGTTGGTCACGCCATGGCACAGGCCGAGCATGCCGCAGGACAGCCCGAAGACATGGGTAAACGGCGGCGCGACCAGGATCCGGTCGGCGGCGGTCAGGCCGATGGTCTGCGGATAGATGCGCAGGTTCGAGGTGAAGGTCTCGTGGGTCCGCACGACGCCCTTGGGCGAGGCCGACGTGCCCGAGGTGAAGCACAGGACGAGCGGGTCGTCGGGCGCGGGCGGATCGGCGACCGGATCGTCGGCTGCGCCCTCGATCAGGGTATCGAAATCGAGTCCGATCTCGCCGCGGCCGCCGACGACGATAATGTGTTCGAGCGTCGGCACCTGCGCCTTCAGCCCCGCCATCGTGGCGGGCGCATCGTATTTTTCGTCGCCGGCCGTGCAGATGACCGCCCGCGCCCGCCCGTGGTTCATCAGCGGCGCCATCTCGCCGGCGCGGTAGGGCATGTGCAGCGTGCACAGCACCCCGCCCATCATGGCGACGCCGAGAAAGGCGATGAGGAATTCGGTACGGTTTGGATACTGGATGGCGACGACGTCGCCGCGTTTCAGCCCCAGCCCGAGCAGAGCGTTCGCGAAGCGGCGCGAGGCGGCACGCCATTCGGCGTAGGTGATGTCCCGGTCCGGCGCGGCGATGGCGACCTTGTCCGGCGTCTCGTCGGCCCAGCGCTCCAGATAGTCTGCGAGCCTGTCGTCGTTCCAGAAGCCGGCGTCGCGATACCGCTGCGCGAGCGCCGGCGCATGACGCGGAAAGTCGGTCAGCCCGGTCACCGGGTCAGCCGGCTTCGGCGGCGGCGCCGCATTGCGCCGCCTCCTCGCGCAGGAGCTTCGCGACCCAGCGCTGCGCCTGGTCGACGCCCTTGTCGACCTGCCAGCGTACCGGCCGGGCCGGCTCGGGCGCCTTGTCTAGCATTTCCTGCTGCGCCTCGATCACCGCGACATCCTCGAAGAAGGTATCGCGGTTGGCGGTGAACATCGCGTCGGTCAGCGCTTCGTCTTCAAGCTGGCTGTCGCGCTCCAGCGACCAGAAATAGTGCGTCGAGCGGTCGGTCTCCGGCGTCATGGCGTTGAGCACCCGGTTCTCGACGGCATGGTCCGGATTCTCGGCCGAATTGACCCGGACGCTGATGACGATATTCGCCGCCGGCGTGAACTCGACCTGCTGGCGGTGGTCGACCTTGCCGTTGAAGCCGCACAGCCGCTTGAAGAAGGGCGACGGCTCGATGCCGCGCATGTTGCGGATCACCCGCAGGCGCTCGCCGTCGAATTCGGTCGTCACCGGCGCATCGACCACCGCGTCGGTCGCCAGCGTGTTCCGGTGCACGAAGTGCGCGTGCGACAGGTCGAGGAGATTGTCGCGCACCAGTTCGTAATTGACCGCGACCGGCAGGGTTTCGCCCCGGCCGGCCCAGCCGGGATCGTCCTTCCAGTGATAGTCGGGGATCGTCGCTTCGTCGGCCAGCGCCGGATCGCCCATCCAGAGGAAAATCCAGCCCCAGCGTTCGACGACCGGATAGGCGCGGGTCGAAAGGCCGGCCGGCAGGGCCTCGACGCCCGGCACGGCCGTGCAGCCGCCGTCGCCGCAGAAAGACAGCCCGTGATAGCCGCATCTGATGTCGTCGCCGACGATTCGGCCGTTCGACAAGGGCGCCCCCCGATGCGGGCACCGGTCGGCGAGCGCGGCGGGCGTGCCGTCGCGCCGGCGCCACATCACGACGGGTTCGTTGAGCAGCCAGCGCTGCAACGGCTCGCGCCCGACCTCCTCGCTCCACGCGCCGACATACCAGTAGTTGCGCAGGAAAATGGCCGCACTCCTTTCTTCTGCAGAACCGTGTCCTCGCGCTGCCGCGGCAACCGTATCCCAGCCGCCGGGGCCGATCAACGGGGCCTGCAATCAATCCTCTCCGCCGGTTTCGATCGCCTGCGGATAGTGCTCCGCCAGCCAGGTTTCGTCGAACTTTCCGCTGGTCCGGTCGTCTTCGAGCGCTTCCGCCGTGCGCTCGGCGGGCGCGCCGTAGCCGCCGGCGCCGGGGGTGCGCACGATCACGGCTTCTTGCGGCGCTATGGTCACGCCGATCGGCTTGTTCGGCAGGCGGGCCGTTACGCCGTCCGCCGCGATATGGCGGAACGCGCCGGTCGCCCCTGCCCCGCCGCCGAAGACGCCCCAGGGCTGGCGGGCGAAGCGCTCGCCAGCGCCGTTGAACGTGCAGGCATGGCCGACCGGTGTCACGACGCGCTCCAGGCCCATGCCGCCGCGCTGCCGGCCCGGCCCGCCCGAATTGGCGACCAGCCCGTAGGAAAGGACGCGCAGGGGATATTCCATCTCGATGGCCTCGACCGGCAGGTTTGAGGTGTTGGTGATGTGGACCTGGACGCCGTCCTTGCCGTCTTTCGCCGCCCGGCCGCCGAAACCGCCGCCCAGGGTTTCCAGATAGACATAGTCTTCGCCGGTGCGCGGATCGTTGCCGGAGAAGACCGCCGTCGTGTTGGCGCCGTTGGCCGCGCCGACCGCCGCTTCGGGCCGGGCCGGCGCCAGCGCGCCCAGGATGACGTCGATAATGCGCTGGCAGGTGTTGGCCCGGGCCGCCACCGGCGCGGGGAAGGCGGCGTCGAGCAGGCTGCCCTTCTCGACCGTCAACCGGGGCAGGTCCAGCACGCCCTGGTTGTTCGGCGCGTCGGGATCGAGCAGCGCCTTGAGCGCGTAGCAGACCGAGGCCTGGGTGGCGTTGCGGGTGACGTTGATGTTGCCCGTGACCTGTTTCGCCGAGCCGGAAAAGTCGAAATGGATGTCCCCGCCGTCCACCGTGATCGTCAACCGGATCGCGATGTCGGTCGCGCCCATGCCGTCGTCGTCCATCGCGTCCTCGAAGCGGTAGACGCCGTCCGGCAGGCCGGCGATGGCGGCGCGCATCCGCGCGGCGGTGCGCGTCACGATCTGCCCGAAGCCGTCCCGGACCGCGGCGATCCCATACTGGTCGAGAATCTCGGTCAGCCGGCTGCGGCCGAGCCGGCAGGACGCGATCTGGGCGAAATAGTCGCCGCGCCGCTCCGCCGGCACCCGGACATTGAGCAGGATCAGGTCGAGCAGGTCCTGCTGCAGCACGCCTTCCCGGAACAGGCGCACCACCGGGATGCGCAACCCTTCCTGGTAGATTTCGGTCAGGCCGCCGGCCATGCTGCCCGGCACCGCGCCGCCGACATCGGCGTGATGGGCGATGTTGCACATGAAGGCGACAAGCTCGCCTTCGAAAAACACCGGCATCGCCATGTTGATGTCCGGCAGGTGGGTGCCGCCGGCGACATGGGGATCGTTGGCGACGAACAGGTCGCCGTCGCGCAACTCGCCGCCGAAGCGGGCGAGCAGGCTCTCCATCAGCCCGCCCATGGAGGCGAGATGAATTGGTAACGAGGCGTCGGCCTGGACGATCAGCCGGCCGGCCGGGTCCATGATCGCCGTCGAATGGTCGCGCCGTTCCTTGATGTTGGTCGAATAGGCGCTCTTCATCAGGGCCGCGAAGGTCTCGTCGGCGATCGAGCGCAGGCCGTTGGCCATGATCTCCAGCGTGACCGGATCGAGCGGAGCGGCAGGGACAGTCATGGCGCGGCTCCCGGAGCGGCGGTTTCGGATTGTCCGACGGCGATAACCAGATTGCCGGCCTCGTCGACCGCCGCCCGGTCGCCGGGAAAGACGACGGTCGTGGAATCGAGCTGCTCGACGACGGCCGGCCCGGCGAACGCCATGCCGGCCGCCAGCGACTCGCGCCAGTAGACCGGCGTTTCAACCGCAGCGTCGCCATCGAACCAGACCGGGCGGTGGCCGGCTGGCTCGGCTGCGCGGACCGCGTTCCTGCCGGAAACGGGCGCGGCAACCGCCGCCATCCGGCCTGTGGCGGCGATGCGGATGTTGACGATTTCGATCGGCTCACCCGCGCTGTGAAAGCCGTAGTGCCGCTCGTGCTCGGCATGGAATACGTCGGCGATTTCATCGGGCCCGGCCGGCAGCGCCAGCACGCCGTGCGATCCGCCGGCAAACGAAACCGGCAGTTCGAAATTCTGGCCGACATAGCGGGCGTCGAAGGACAGGGTCAGGCCGCGGTCCTCCGGCGCCACCCCTTCCGCATCGAACCAGGCGCGGGCGTCGGCCTCCAGACCGTCCAGCAATCCGGCGATCTGCAACAGGCCCTCCGCCGTCAGCGCGAACCGGCCGCTGCGCACGAATTCCTCCTTCAGGTCGGAAACGATCAGCCCCTGGGCGCACAGGATGCCCGGCGCGCCCGGCACGACGATTTCCCGGATGCCGAGCACCCGCGCCACTTCCACCGCGTGCAGCGGCCCCGCCCCGCCGAACGGCATCAGGGCGTAATCGCGGGGATCGAGGCCGCGCTCGACCGAGATGGTGCGCACCGCGCGCACCATGTTGGCGACGACGATGCCGAGGATGCCCTGGGCGGTTTTCTCGACGGAAAATCCGAGCCGTTGCGCCGCGGGTTCGATGGCGCGCCGTGCCGCCCCCTCGTCCAGCGCAAGATCGCCGCCCGCCAGCCCTGCCGGCGACAGGCGGCCGAGCGCCAGATTGGCGTCGGTCACCGTGGGCTCCGTGCCGCCCCGGCCGTAGCAGGCCGGCCCGGGCTCGGCGCCGGCGCTGCGCGGCCCGACCTTGAGCAAACCGTCGCGCTCGAACCAGGCGATCGAGCCGCCGCCGGCGCCGACCGTGTGGATATCGACCATCGGCTGACGCACCGGATAGCCGGCGACCTCCCGGTCCAGGCCGATGCCGGCGTCGTACCCGCGGATCAGCGCGACATCGGCGCTGGTGCCGCCCATATCGAGGGTGATGACATTCGGCCGCTCTGCGCCCCTGGCGGTGTGGACCGCGCCGACCGCGCCCGCCGCCGGGCCGCTGAGCGCCGTTCGGATCGGGTAGGTCCGGGCGGTCCCGACCGACATCAGCCCGCCGCTCGACTGGTAGATGCGGATCGCGGCGTCCGGCGCAAGCGCGGCCGTTTCCGTCTCCAGATAGGCCAGATAGTCGGCAATGACCGGCTGGAGACAGGCGTTCAGAACGGTCGTCGAGAACCGCTCATACTCGCGGAATTCGGGCCGCACGCTGGATGACAGCGACAAGGGCAGGTCCGGCAGCCGCCGTTTCAGGGCGTCGGCGATGCGCCGTTCGTGCGCCGGATCGACGAAGGAGAACAGGCAACACACGGCGCAGGATTGCGCCCCGCTCGCGGCGACCGCCTCGGCGACCGCCGTCAGCCCATCCTCGTCCGGTTCGGTCAGCACCTCGCCGGCCGGCCCCATCCGTTCGCGGATTTCGAAGCGCCGCCGGCGTGGCACCAGCGGCGCTGGATGATCGAGCTGCAGGGAATACATGTGCGGCCGGGTCTGGCGGCCGATTTCGAGCAGGTCGCGGAAGCCCTCGGTCGTCACCAGGGCGACGGTCCCGCCGCGCCGCTGGATCAGCGCGTTGGTCGCGACGGTCGTGCCGTGGCACAGGCGGTCGATCCGGGCCGGATCGACGTCCAGGGACGCAGCCATTTCCTGCAGGCCCCGGACGATCGCCTCGCCCGGATTGTGCGGCGTGGACGGTCGCTTGAATATTCTCGTCGCGCCGTCTTCCGGCCGGCAGGCGAAGAAGTCGGTAAACGTGCCGCCCACATCGACGCCGACCAGCCAGCCCAACGCAAATCCTCCCCGCCTTCCCGGGTGCATATCCTACGAATGTCGCCGGCCTGTCCATAGCGGCCGGAAGGGAACGCCGTTGCGCCGCGGTGCGGCGGCGGCTATCTCAGGCGCGTCGCCACCCCCAGACCCGCCAGGAGCATTATGCCCGACTTCGCCATCCCGGAAGACGTCCGCCCGGAAGACGGCCATGTCGGCCGGCGCGTGCCGCGGATCGAGGACCGCTCCCTGCTGCGCGGCGAAGGCGGCTTCGTTGACGACGTGCCGGTCAAGAAGGGCACCTTGCACGCCGCCTTCGTGCGCTCGCCTCACGCCCATGCCGAAATCACCGCCATCGACGCCAGCGCGGCGCTCGCCATGCCGGGCGTGTTCGCGGTCGTGACCGGCGCCGACATGGCGACCGAGACCGATCCGATGATCGTCGGCTTCGAGAACCCGATCGACTATTACGGACTTGCCGTCGACAAGGTGCGCTATGTCGGGGAGCCGGTGGTCGCCGTCGCCGCGACGGACCGCTACCGCGCCGAAGACGCGGCCGACCTGATCAAGGTGACCTATAGCGTACTGCCCGCGGTCGTCGATCCGGTCGCGGCGTGCGCGCCGGACGCGCCGAAGCTGCATCCGCGCAGCGACTCGAACTGCGTCTCGAAACGGCATTTCGTGCACGGCGAGCCGGACACGGCCTTCGCCGAAGCCGAATGCACGACAGAACTGACAATCCGCTATCCGCGCAACTCCATCACGCCGATGGAGACCTACGCCGCGGTGGTCGAAGCCAACAGCGAGACCGGCGGCTTCGACGTGCTGTCCAATTTCCAGGGGCCGTTTTCGGTCCACACGGTGATGGCGCTCGCCCTGCGCCTCCGCACCGCCGCCCTGCGCCACCGCAGCCCGAAGAATTCCGGCGGCAGCTTCGGCTCCAAGCTGGTGATCTTCCCCTATATCGTCGTGCTGTGCGTGCTCGCCCGCAAGGCGCGCCGGCCGGTCAAGTGGATCGAGGACCGGCTGGAGCATCTGTCGGCGTCGAGCGTGGCGCCCAACAGGGTCACGCGGGTCGAGGCCGCCTATACGAAGGACGGCACGGTCACCGGCCTGCGGCTCACCCACTGGGACGACCACGGCGCCTATCTGCGCGCGCCGATGCCGGCGCCGATCTACCGGATGCACGGCGTCTCGACCAACGGCTATTTCATCCGGCATCTCGAAGTCACCAACCATATCGTGATGACCAACAAATGCCCGACCGGCGCGGTGCGGGGCTTCGGCGGGCCGCAGCTCTATTTCGCGGTCGAGCGCATGATGCAGCGCGTCGCCGTGCTGACCGGGCAGGACCCGCTCGACGTCATCCGCAAGAACCTGATTTCGGCCGAGCAATTCCCCTACAAGGCGGTCGCCGGCTCGCTGCTCGATTCGGGCGACTACCGCCGGACCGTAGAGGAAGCGGTCGGGCAGGGCGATCTGGCGGCGTTAAAAACGCGGCGCGACGCGGCGCGCGCCGAAGGACGGCTGTACGGCATCGGCTACGCCGCCTGCGTCGAGCCCAGCCAGTCCAACATGGGCTATATCTCGACGGTCAAGACCGGCCTGGAGCGCGAGCGCGCCGGACCGAAGGACGGCGCCGTCGCCTCGGTCACCGTGGCGGTCGACGCCCTGGGCTCGGTCAACGTCATCGGCGATTCCGTGCCCCAGGGCCAGGGCCACCAGACGGCGCTGGCCCAGATCGTCGCCGACCGGCTCGGCCTGACCCCGGACGACGTGGTGGTCTCGCTGGATACGGATACCGCCAAGGACGGCTGGTCGATCGCCGCCGGCAACTACTCCTGCCGCTTCGCGCCGGCCTCCGCCAGCGCCGCCCACCAGGCCGCCACACGGGTGCGCGAGAAAATGGCGCGGATCGCGGCGGCGAACCTGAACGTGCCGGTTGCGGAGGTCGATTTCACCGACGGCAAAATTCACGCCGCCAACAACCCGGACAACGCGATTCCCTTCTACCGCATCGGCGGGCTGGCCCACTGGTCGCCGTCGAGCCTGCCGGACGATGTCGAGCCCGGCATCCGCGAGACCGCGATGTGGAATGCGCCGGAACTGACGCCGACCAACGCCAAGGACGAAATCAACACGTCGCTGGCCTACGGATTCGGTTTCGATTTCTGCGGCGTCGAGGTCGATCCGGCTACCGGCGTGGTGACGGTCGACTCCTACGTTTCGGCCCACGATTGCGGCACCATCCTCAACCCCGGTCTGGCGGAAGGCCAGATCCGCGGCTCCTGGGCTTCGGCCTACGGCGCGACCTTCCTGGAGGAATTCTGCTACGAGGACGACGGCACCTTCCGCTCCGGCACCTTCGCGGAATACCTCGTGCCGACGGCCGCCGAGCTACCGGAGATCCGGCTGGTCCATCCGACGCCCCATCCGTCGCCCTACACCCGCCTCGGGGCCAAGGGCATCGCCGAGGGCAATCAGTATACGACACCGGTCTGCGTCGCGAACGCGGTCGCCGACGCGCTGGGCATCGAGGACATTCAACTGCCGCTCAAGCCGGCCAAGGTGCTGGAGTGGATCGCAACGGAAGAGCCGCCGCCGTCGGCCGCGGTTGTGCCGGATGGCGAAGCCGGGGAACCCGGGCGTCCGACCATCGACGGTTCGGGCGAAATGCAGGTGCCCGCGCCGCCGGAGCAGGTCTGGGCCATGCTGCTCGATCCGGAGCGGATGGCCCGCATCGTCCCCGGCTGCGAGCGGCTGGAAGCCGCCGGCGAGTCCGGCTTTACCGGTACGGTCGTGCTCGGCGCCGGGCCGGTCAGGGGCCGGTTCGAGGCCCGGATCGACCTGACCGATCTGGAAGCGCCCCGGCGCGCCCGGCTCGTCGGGGCGGCCGACGGACCGCTGGGCTCGTCGCGCGGCGAAGGCGCCTTCGAACTGGTCGAGCAGGATGGCGGCACGCTGGTGCGATACCGCTATTCCGTCGAACTGTCGGGCAAGGTTGCAGCGGTCGGCGGGCGCATGGTCCGGGGCGCGGCCCGGCACCTGATCGACCGCTTCCTGCGCGGCCTGATCCGCGAAGCCGGCGGCGAGGACGGGCCGGCTCCGTCGGGCGGGCTGTCGGGCCGGATCCGGCGCCTGGTCGGGGGCAAGGCATGAAGCCGGCGCCGTTCGACTATGTGCGCGCCGAAAGCGTTGACGAAGCCGTCGCAGTACTCGCCGAACATGGCGACGAGGCCCGCGTGCTGGCCGGCGGCCAGTCCCTGATGCCGATGCTCAACATGCGGCTTGTCCGGCCGGAAATTCTCGTGGACATCAGCGGCCTTCCGGAACTGGCGCACATCGAAGCCGAAGGCGATGCCGTTACCATCGGGGCCTCCATTACCCAAGGCGAACTGGCCGACTGGCCGGAACTCGAAACGGCCCTTCCCGCCGTCGCCGCGGCGCTGCCCCATGTCGGCCATTTCCAGACCCGCAACCGCGGCACGGTCTGCGGATCGATCTGCCATGCCGATCCATCCTCGGAACTGCCGCTCTGCCTTGCCCTGCTCGGCGGCGAAGTCGAACTGCACAGCGCACGCGGCGTGCGGACGGTTCCGGCGGACGAATTTCAGCAGGGCGTCCTGACGACGGCGAAGGAACCGGACGAACTTGTTGCCCGAACGCGCCTGCCGAAAGCGCAGGACGGAGAGCGCTTCGCCTTCCTGGAGTTTCAGCACCGCCACGGCGATTTTGCCGTCGTGGCGGTCGCGGCGCGCCGGGCCGGCGACTCGGTTAGCCTCGCCGTAGGCGGCGTGGCGGATCGGCCGGAAGTCTGCCATTGGAGCGCCCTGCCCGGCGACGCCGTGGACGATGCGCTCAACGACCTCGCCTGGGCGCTCGGCGGCGGCGACGATATTCACGCGACGGCGCGCCATCGACGGCAGCTCGTGCGCCATCTGGGCAAGCAGGCCATCGATGCGACCGCCGCCGTCGGAGCCGGCGCATGAAGACGCTGGACCGCAACGGCCGCCATCCGGTCCGCCTGACCCTGAACGGGATGCCGGAAGAGGGCTTTGCCGAGCCCCGGATGCTGCTGACCGATTTCCTGCGCCACGAGATCGGCGCGACCGGCACCCATGTCGCCTGCGAGCACGGCGTCTGCGGCGCCTGCACGGTCCGCATCGACAGCAAGGCGGTGCGCGCCTGCCTGACCCTGGCGGTCCAGGCCGACGGGGCCGTGATCGAAACCATCGAGGGCCTGAGCGAAGCGGACGGCTCATTCGGCCCGTTGCAGCGGGCGTTCCACGAGAATTTCGCCCTGCAATGCGGTTTCTGCACGCCGGGCTTCCTGATGTCGCTGAGCGACTATCTGGAGAGGAACCCCGACCCGACGGTCGAGGAGATCAAGATCGCCCTGAGCGGCAATATCTGCCGCTGCACCGGCTATCACGAAATCATCAACGCCAGCCTGGACGCCGCCAGGGCGCTCAGGGAACGGCGCCAGCAAGACTGAGAGGCACAATGCGCGCGGTTCTGGTCAACGAGTTCGGTCCTGTCGAAAGTCACGAAATTACCGACCTGCCGGACCCCGAACCCGGCCCCGGCGAGGTGCTGATCGAGAACCGGGCGATCGGGATCAACCTCCCGGACGCCCTGATGCTCCAGGGCCGGTACCAGAAGCGCCCGCCGCGGCCCTTCGTGCCCGGCCGCGACTGTGCCGGCATGGTCCGGGCGGTCGGCGACGGGGTGACGCGCTGCAAGCCGGGCGACCGGGTCGTCGCGCAGGTCTTCACCGGCGCCTTCGGCCAGCTGGTGCCCGCGCCGCAGGAGCGCTGCTTCCTGCTGCCGAACGGCGTCTCCTTCGAGGACGCCGCCGCCATGATCACCGTGTTCAACACCGCCTGGGTCGCCATCGACATGCGCGCCGGCGTCCAGCCGGGCGATACGGTGCTGATCACCGGCGCGGCCGGCGGCGTCGGCTCGGCCGCGATCCAGCTGTGCAAGGCGCGCGGCGCGACGGTGCTGGCTGCGGTGTCCAGCGCGGAGAAGGCGGATTTCGTGCGGGCCTGCGGCGCCGATGCGGCCATCGACACCAACGCGGCGGACGTCGACGCCCTCAAGGCCCATCTCAAGGCGCAGGTCGCCGCCGCAACGGGCGCTGCGGAAGGCCGGGGCTGCGATGCCGTGATCGAGATGGTCGGCGGCGGCCTGTTCGAGGCCAGCCTGCGCGTGCTGCGCTTTGCCGGCAAGCTGGTGATCGTCGGCTTTGCCGGCGGGACGATTCCGGCGGCGAAGGCGAATTACCTGCTGTTCAACAATCTCACGGTGATGGGCGCGCCGCTCGATATCCAGTTCGACATGGTCTACGCCGAGATGGAAAAGGGCGTGAACGCCTGGCTGTCGCTCCTCGCGGCCGGCAAGCTCGATTCCGTGATTTCCGCGCGCTACCCGCTGGCCGATTTCGTCGAGGCCTTCGGCGTCATCACCGGCCGCAAGGTCACGGGCAAGATCGTCCTCGACCCGGCAGAGGCGTAAGAAGCGGCGACAGGCCGGAAGCATCCTGGCTGCGACTTGATCGAACCTGCCGCCCATCCCGAATTCGCTCCACCGCTCAAAGCCCGTCCTTGCCACCCCGGACGGAGCGCAGCGACGATCCGGGGTCCAGGGCCACGCACACAGGCCGTGCCGGGCGACTCTGGACCCCGGCTCTCCCCCCGGTCGGCCGGGGTGACACTTCGATAGTCGGAGAAGAACTCGGGATTCGGTCCGGTAGCCTTCCTTGACAAGGTTCGGAACGATGCCTAGGCCGTCCGGGCCATGGACCTCCCCCGCAACAGTTTCAAGCATGCCATCGCCGAAGGCCGGCTGCAGATCGGGCTTTGGAGCACGCTGGGCAGCACGGTCGGGGCGGAAATCCTCGGCGACAGCGGCTATGACTGGCTGCTGCTCGACACCGAGCACTCGCCCAACGAACTGCCCGACCTGCTGGCCCAGATGCAGGCGCTCGGCCGCAGCGAAGCCTCGGCCATCGTCCGCCCGGCCTGGAACGATACCGTCCTGATCAAGCGCATCCTGGATATCGGCGCCCAGAGCCTGCTGCTGCCCTACGTCCAGAATGCCGAAGAGGCGGCAGCGGCCGTCGCCGCGACCCGCTATCCGCCGGCCGGCGTGCGCGGCGTCACCGGCAGCGGCCGGGCGGCGCGCTACGGCCGGGTCAAGGACTATGCCCGGCGCGCCCATGAGGAACTCTGCGTCCTCGTGCAGGTCGAAACCCGGCCGGCGCTCGGCGAACTGGAGGCCATCGCGGCGGTGGAGGGGGTGGACGGCGTCTTCATCGGGCCGGGAGACCTCGCCGCCTCCCTCGGCGTTGTCGGCCAGCCGGGCCATCCGGACGTGCAGGCCGCGATCCGGGACGCCGTCGAGCGCCTGAAAGCCGCGGGCAAGCCGGCCGGCATCCTCACCGTCAACCCGGACGAGGCCCGGCGCTACATCGACTGGGGCTTCACCTTCGTCGCCGTCGGCATCGACCTGCTGCTGCTGGCGAAGGGCGCCGAGGCGCTGCGGGCGTCGTTCGGCGTGCGCGCATGACCATCGATCCCCAGATCCAGTGGGTGCTGGAGCTCATCGCCAACTCCTCCTATCCGCCGGTCTATACCCTGTCGCCCGAGGCGGCCCGCGCCCAGTACGAAGAGGCGTCGGTGAAACTGGATATCGATCCGGCGCCGATGGATTCGACCGTCGAGATCGCGCTCGGGCGGGAGAGCCGGTTCGTCCGCACCCGCCTCTACACGCCGCGGCAAACCGGAGACGCCGATCCGCTGCTGGTCTGGCTCCACGGCGGCGGCTGGACCATCGGCAGCCTCGATTCCTACGACCGGACCTGCCGCGGGCTTGCGGCGCAGGCCGATTGCCGGGTGCTGTCGGTCGATTACCGGCTTGCGCCGGAACACCCGTTTCCCGCCGCGGTCGAGGATGTGATGTTCGTGTGGGAGACCTTGCAGGCCAGGACGGCGGACTACGGTATCGACCCGGCCCGGATTGCGATCGGCGGCGACAGCGCCGGCGGGAACCTGTCCGCCGTGCTGTGCCACGAGGCGCGCAAGGCCGGCCTGCCCATGCCCTGCTTCCAGCTGCTGATCTATCCGGCGACCGACATGACCGGCAGCTTCCCGTCCCGAAAGACATTCGAAGACGGCTACCTGCTGGAAAAGGCGCACATGACCTGGTTCAGGAACGCCTACATCCGCAATGTCGACGACGACGATCCCCGCCTGTCGCCGCTGCACAATGCGGATTTTGCCGGCCAGCCGCCCGCCGCTGTCCACACCGCCGGATTCGACCCGCTGCAGGACGAGGGCATCGCCTATGCAGAGAAGCTCGAGGCCGCCGGCGTGCCGGTCGTCAAACGGCACTATGCCGGCCTGGTCCACGGCTATTTCAACATGGGCGGAATCGCCGATGCGGCGAAGGCGGCGTTCGACGACGCTGCGGCCGACCTGCGCGCCGGGCTGCACCCCGCGGGCTAACCCGGAACGAAGGCGCCGTGGAAGCCGAGCGGCAGCGGATAGGGCAGCCACGCCTGGGCAACCGGTCCGGCCGCGACAGCGCGGGCGTCGAACACCGATAGCCCGCTAACCCCCTTCTTCCAGTCCAGCACCGTTCCGATCAGCCAGCCGTCGTCCTCGCTGCGGCCGCCCGGCTTCGGGACGAAAATATGCTCTTCCGGAATTCGGCCCGGCCCGAAATCGAAGCTTTCCGCCACGCCGCGTTCGAGGTCGCGCTTGACCAGGGTGCGGAAATGCCAGCCCTCCGGATTGTCCGGGGCGCCGAGCGTGTAGACATAGCGGTGCCGCCGGCCGACGACGGCGGGCGCAACCCTGGCGAATTCCGCCTCTTCGCCGCGGCCGGCGATCCGGCCGTCGCCCTTGGGCGGCAGAACGATCTGCGCATAGCGCAGCGGCGCCGAGGCCCGGAACTCGCCCGTCATCACATAGCGCAGCGTCTCGGTCAGGATGCCGGGATCGCCGGCGAGGCAATGATCGAGCCGGATCGTGCCGTCGGCCTCTTCCCAGGCGTTGCCGTAGTGGAAGCCGAAATGGGCCGGCAGGGCGTGCCAGCGGCGTTTGCCGAAATCGGCCCTGTCGACCACGAGGACGCGGGTTTCCGCCTGCGGCTTCCAGGCATGGGCGTCGAGAACGCTGACCCGTTCCGCCCGCGCCGGGTCGAACAGGAAAGGCTGGATCAGGATGACCAGCGATTTCTGCGTGACGACGAAGTCGTGGATCAGCCCCATCGGCCCGGCATCGACCAGGCCGGCCTTGATCAGCCGGCCCGTGCGGTCGATGTGGTAGAGGACGAGCGCCGGCCGCGGCAGCAGGCTGCAGCCGATGTTCCACAGGGTGCCGTCCGGATCGACCTTCGGATGGGCCGAGAAGGGGACGCCGCTGAGTTGCGGACCCCAGTTCTTGAAGCCCGAAGCCGCCAGTGTCGCTTCTTCGAGACGGGTGGCGGAGCCGCCTTCCCATAGCGCGAGCAGCTCCCCGCCATGATGCAGGACGGAGATGTTCGCGGCGTTCAGGCCGTCCGGCCCGCGGACCGGCGCGCTGTCCGGCAGGTGGGTGCCGTATCCGTTGTAGAGTCGCCTGCCTGCCGCATCCTCCCGCGCCAGTTTCGGCGTGCGGACGACCCGGCCGCGATGGGCGATGCGGCCGTCGGCGATGGCGAATTCCTGAATCATGCCGTCGCCGTCGAACCAGTGGCGGTAGCGCCGGCCGAACCGGTCGTGGATCGACGGCCCGTTGCGGAAGAAGCGGCCCTTCAGCCCGGCCGGCCATGCGCCGGTAACGGCGAGCGACCCCGTATCCAGCCGGTCGGGCGGGGTTTTCCAGCCGAGCAGCATCGGGTTCCGCTTCAGGGCGGTGGCGAACGCCTCGCCCCAATCGCCGCCGGACGCGGCGAGCGCCGGCGCGAAGGGCGCAAAGCCCGCAAGCCCCGAAGCCGCGGATGCTGCGAGAAAGCTCCGACGCGGGACTCTGTCGCCGGTCATCGGTTGCTCTCCCGGCTCGTCGATCCGGCGGAGCCGCCATAGCCGATCGGCAACCGGATCGTCGCTGCTTCTTTCAGGGCGACCGAGGACGCGTCAAAGCTGGCCGGGCCGAAATGGCCGGTCGCGCCGTTGCCGAAGCCGTAGCCTTCGGTGGGAATGCCCAGGAGGTTGGTATCGAGATCGCCGTTGCGGTTGGCGTCGTGAAAGCCGTTGACGGCGTAGCGGCCCGACGCGAGGCCCGCGAAGGTGACGGAGAACCCGCCCTTATTGGCCTTGCGCCAAGCGCCGGCGACCGCGCCTTTCATATCGGGGAATTTCACGCCGTTGGCGGCGCGATGCAGGGCGACGTAGACGCGGCCCTTACCGGAATTGACGCCGGTTACCGCAACCGTCAGTTCGGCCGCCTGCGCCGCGCCGCCGGCCTCCGGCGCGGCCAGAACCGGCAGTCCCGAGAGAATCGCGCCTGCGGCGAGAAGAAGAGGAATGCGCTTCATGGTTGGGTGCTCCCTTTTGAGTGCGTATGCTGCGCCCGAGACGGAGCACGGCGGACGGCAATGACCAACGGAGGCTACGCAAACGGCCCGGATACTTCGCGAACGGTGCGGGAAACGCCGTTCACGCTTCGCGAATGGTTCGTCTGGCGGCGCCTGCGCTGGCATCTGGCGCTGCTTGCCGCCGCAATATTTTTTCTCGGCTATCTCGGCCCGTTCGGCACCTACCTCCGGATGCCGTTGGGCGAGCGGATGGCCTATTGGGTCATTGCGGTGGCCGGCAACTGGTCGTTCGCCCTGGCCTGCATCCTGCCGGCTGTGGCGCGGCTGTCCGGACGCATCCCGGACATCGCCTGCGTTCTGGGCGGCAGTCTCGCCGCCGCCGTGCCGGGAACGCTCCTGATTTCGGCGCTCGGAATCCTGTTTTCCGGCGCGTTGCCGGAAACGCTGGGAACGGGCGAATTGTTCCTCGGTAACGCCCTCATCCATCTCGTGATCGGCCTGATCGTCTGGGGGACAGTCGAACTGCCGATGCGCTACGGCGGCGGCGCGCCTTTCTCGGAACTGCCGGCAGCGGGAACGCCGGACCGGCCGGCCGCGGACCCGAGCGCGCCGCCGCTCCTCGAAAGGCTGCCGGCGGCGCAACGCGGCCGGCTGCTGCATCTCCAGATGCGCGACCACTATGTCGAGATTTTCACCGACCGCGGGTCGGATCTCGTGCTGATGCGCTTCGGCGACGCCCTGAAAGAGCTGGGCGGAACGGAGGGGATGCAGGTCCACCGCTCGCACTGGATCGCACGCGCGGCCCTGAAGAAGGTTTCGCGCCGCGCCGGCCGGACCGTAGCCCACCTGGCGAACGGCGCCGAAGTGCCGGTCAGCCGCCGCTACGCTAGGGCGCTGCGCGAGGCGAACTGGGTCTAGAAAATTCCCGGCGAGGGGTCGCGCCAGTCAGTCGCGCTGGCCCCGGCACGGTAACGCCCCTAGTCTGTCGCGATGAAGACCGTTCTCATCGTGCTCACCGTCATCGCCCTGATCGGCGTGATCGCCGTGCTGTTCACCGGCGTCATCCTGATGGGCCGGGGCGGCGAGGCCAACGCCCGGTGGGGCAACAAGCTGATGCGCGCCCGGGTCGGCCTGCAGCTGGTCGCGGTGGTTCTTCTGCTGCTGCTCTTCGCCGTGTACCAGAGTTAGGCGCGTCATGGTCAAGCTGGACAAGATCTACACCCGCGGCGGCGACAAGGGGCTGACCAGCCTGGGCAACGGCGCGCGGGTGCCGAAGCACGACGGCCGGGTCGCGGCCTATGGCTCGGTCGACGAATGCAACAGCGTTCTCGGCCTGGCGCGGCGCCACGCGGCCGGCGACGACACCGCCGACGCCATGCTCGCCCGGATCCAGAACGACCTGTTCGACCTTGGCGCCGACCTGTGCACGCCGCACGAGGAAGACCCAAAATGGCCGCCCCTGCGCATGGCGCAATCCCAGGTCGACCGGCTGGAGGCGGAGATCGACGCGATGAACGCGAGCATTCCGCCGCTCAAATCCTTCATCCTGCCCGGCGGCTCTGCGCTCTCGTCCTGGCTGCACCTCGCCCGCACCGTCGCGCGGCGCGCCGAGCGGGAGATGACGGCGCTGGCAGAGCAGGAAACCGTCAATCCCCTAGCTATCGCCTACATCAACCGGCTGTCGGACCATCTGTTCGTCATGGCGCGGGCGCACAACGGCAACGGCGCCGACGACGTGCTGTGGACGCCGGGAGCAAACCGCTAGAGCGTGCCCAATTCTATCGGAACCGGCGATGCAACAGTAGCCGCCCATTCGACAGGCTCAGGGTGAGGGGATTGTTTGAGCAATAAGCAACAATTCAAAGCACCTCATCCCGAGTAGCCCCGGATTTTATCCGGGGCGTATCGAGGGACGCCACGCCGCCATGGTTCTGTTCAAAGCGGACAAGCTCTAGCGGGGATCAAGGGCCGCATTAACAGGCCCGGACAAATGCTCTAAATCTGCCGGCCATCGAAGCCCGCAGCCCGAAGCCCGCAGCCCGAATCCCGCAGGTCGTCATGCCCGAAACCCGTTACCGCCCGCGCCGCAGCATGATCTTTGCGCCGGGCAACAAGCCGCGCATGTGCCTCAAGGCGCTCGATACCGGCGCCGACATGGTGTGCGTCGACCTGGAAGACGCCGTCGCGCCCGACGACAAGGACGCCGCGCGCGACGGCGCGGTGAGCATATTCCGCGACTTCACGCCGGATGCCGGTGGCCCCGAAACCCTGGTCAGAATCAACAGCCTGCATTCGCTGGACGGCCTGAAGGATGTCGCCGCGCTCGCGGACCTGCCCAACCCGCCCGCAGGCTTCATGCTCGCCAAGGTCAAGAGCCTGGGAGAGGTCGCCATGCTGGACGACGTGCTGAGCGAAACCGGCGCCGCCTCCGTCCTGCACGTTATGATCGAAACCAACGAGGCGCTCGACCAGGCGTTCGAGATCGCGCGGTCGAGCCGGCGGGTGCGCTCGTTGATCTTCGGCGCGATCGACATGGCGGCCGATCTGCGCACGACCATCGATTGGGAGAACCTGCTGTTCGCCCGTTCGCGGGTCGTCCACGCCGCGGCGGGCGCCGAAATCGACCTGATCGACGTGCCGTGGCTCGACCTTGAGGATATGGACGGTCTGCGCGAGGAAGCCCGGCGCTGTTCCAGCCTCGGCTTTACGGGCAAGGCCGCGATCCATCCTAAGCAGATCCCGGTTCTGAACGAAACCTTCAGCCCGGCCGAGGAAGAAGTCGCCCGGGCGCGCGAGATCATCGCCGCCTTCGAGGCCGGCGACGGCGGCCTTGTCGTTCACCAGGGCAAGCTGATCGAAAAGCCCGTGCTGCGCTCCATGCAGCGGATCGTCGCTATCGCCGACGCGCAGTGAAGCGTCCGGTATCCGCCGGTCGGGCCGGGCTCAGGCGTCATTGCCGGGAGCAGGGTTCTGTCTGAAACCGATCCAATTACCGGCGCATCCGATAGCGGGATCCCCGTGCGCGTGGCGGTCGTCGGCTGCGGTTATTTCGGCGCCTTGCATGCCCAAAAATACGCCGCGCTGGACTCGGCGGAGCTTGTCGCCGTCGTCGACACCGATGCCGCGCAGGCGGAAAAAGCCGCCGCCGCGACAGGCGCCGAATCCGCCACCGATCTCGAAGCCGTGCTCGACCGGGTCGAGGCGGTGAGCGTCGTTACGCCGACCACGACCCACCACGCCATCGCGAAACGCTGCCTGGACGCCGGCAGGGACGTGCTGGTCGAGAAGCCGATCTGCGAGACTCTGGAAGAGGCCGACGACCTGATCGCCACGGCAAAGGCCGGCGGGCGCATCCTGCAGGTCGGCCATCTGGAGCGCTTCAGCCCGATCATCGAGGATGTCAAGAAGCTGGCCGACCGGCCCGGCTATATCGAGAGCACGCGCATTTCGCAGTATCGCGGCCGGGGCACGGATACGAGCGTCATTCTGGACATGATGGTGCACGATATCGACAACATCATGACCCTCGTGAACAGTCCGATAACGCAGATCGACGCCGTGGGCGTGCCGGTCGTCGGCCCGGCCGAAGACATCGCCAACGCCCGGATCGGCTTCGAGAACGGCTGCGTCGCGACCGTGACCGCCAGCCGGGTGAGCTCGAAGATCCAGCGCACGATGCGGGTGTTCCAGCGCAATGCCTATATGGTCGCCGACATGGCGGAGAACCGGCTCGTCGTGATGAACCGCACCGGCGGCAGGGACGAGCCGCCGACCTTCGGCGCCGAACAGCGCCAATACGACAAGGCCGACCTGATCATGATGGAATGTACGGATTTTCTCGATTGCGTGCGGACCCGGCGCGCGCCGGTCGTGAGCGGCGAGAGCGTCCGCGACGTGCTGGCGGCGGCGCTGACCGTCACCGACCAGTTGCGCGCTTGGCGCCGGGAGCTGCGCTGAGTGTCCGGCGCTCGCGCTCAGGCGATGTTCGACGGAGTCGCGGCGCCGGCCCTGCTCGGCCCGGCCGATCCGCCGCCCTATTCGGTGGCGAACGGCGGCGGCCGCGGGCAGACGCTGTTCGTCTGCGATCACGCCAGCAACCGGGTGCCCGAAGCGCTTGGCGCCCTCGGCCTCGGCGAGGACCGGTTGCAGGAGCACATCGCCTGGGACATCGGCGCCGCGGCGGTGGCGGACCTGATCTCCGACCGGTTCGATGCACCGCTGGTCAAGTCCGGCTATTCGCGGCTGGTCATCGACTGCAACCGCCACCTCTCCGACGCGACCTCGATTGCCAACGTCAGCGACGGCGTGCCGATTCCAGGCAACCGGAACCTGGACCCGCAGGCCGCCGCCGCCCGGGCCGACCGGATCATGACGCCCTACCATGCCGAGATCGAACGCCAGCTGGACCGGGAACGCGATCCGCCGTTCCACGCCTTCGTCTCCATCCACAGCTTCACGCCGGTGTTCGAAGGCCGGACGCGGCCCTGGCATGTCGGCGCGCTGTGGAACCGGGACGGCCGCATCGCCCTGCCCTTCATGGCGGCTCTGGCGGCGCGCGGCGACGTCACCGTCGGCGATAACCAGCCCTACAGCGCGCGCAACAATTTCGGCTACACCGTGCACCGCCACGGCGAATTGCGGCGCCTGCCGCACCTGCTGGTCGAAATCCGCCAGGACCTGATTGCCGATGCCGCCGGCGCGGCGCGATGGTCCGGGATCGTCGGCGACGCGTTGCAGGCCGCCTTCGAGAGGCTACCGCCGTCCTGACGGGCGCAGGAGGATCGCACCATGGCGCTCAGCGAACCCAGCTTTACCATCGGCATCGAGGAGGAATACCTCCTGATCGACCGGGAAACGCTCAACCTCGCCGCCGATCCGCCGGAGGCCCTGTTCGCCGAATGCGAAGACCTGCTCGGCGCCCAGGTCGCGCCGGAGTTCCTGCGCGCGCAGATCGAGATCGGCACACGGGTGTGCAGCACGATGCAGGAGGCCGCCGCCGACCTGCGCCGCCTGCGCAAGACGGTCTCCGGCGTCGCGGAGAAACACGGCCTCGCCATCATGGCGGCCTCGACCCATCCCTTCGCCGCGTGGGGCGAGCAGAAGCGGACCGAGAAAGACCGTTACGCCATGCTTGCCGAAGACCTGCAGGGCGTGGTCCGGCGCCTGGTCATCAGCGGCATGCACGTCCATGTCGGGATCGACGACGACGACCTGCGCATCGACCTGATGAACCAGGTCTCCTATTTCCTGCCCCACCTGCTGGCGCTCAGCACGTCATCGCCCTTCTGGCAGGGCAAGGACACCGGGCTGCGCAGCTACCGGCTCGCCGTCTGGGACGAGCTTCCGCGCACCGGCCTGCCCGAACAATTCGAGAGTTTCGGCGAATACAACCGCCATGTGCAGATGCTGATCGAGGCCGGCATCATCGACGAGCCGACGAAGATCTGGTGGGACATCCGCCCGTCCGCCCGCTTCCCGACCCTCGAAATGCGCATCTGCGACCTGTGCCCGAGGCTGGCGGACACGGTGGCGATCGCCGCGCTCTACCGCTGCATCCTGCGCATGCTGTGGCGGTTGCGGCGGCAGAACCAGCGCTGGCGCCGTTACGCCAACATGCTGATCCGCGAGAACCGCTGGAGGGCCCAGCGCTACGGCTGCGACGGCGAGCTGATCGATTTCGGCATCCGGCGCATGGTGCCCTTCGCCGACCTGCTGGAAGAGCTGCTGGAAATGACCCGGCCGGACGCCGAACATTTCGGCTGCCTGGCCGAAATCGAGCATACCCGCTCGATCCTGGCCCGCGGCACCAGCGCCCGGCGGCAGGTGCAGACTTATGAGGCCGGCCTCGCCGACGGGCTGGCGCCGGAGGTCGCGATCGGGGCGGTGGTAACGCAGCTTGTCGAGGAAACCGTCGCCGGGCTGTAGCGGGTCATGCTCACTTGCGGCTCGGTCTGCAATGAAGCGAGGCCGCGCAAAATATCCTTCCCCCGCTTCAGCGGGGGAAGTGGCCGCGCGTAGCGCGGTCGATGGGGGTGCCTTGGGCTGCCGGAGGATTCGCCTTGCGGCGAAGCGCGTCTTACGACCTGGCCTCCCCCTCGGAAGAGGGGGAGGTACAGCGCCGCGGACGCTTGCCGCCGTTTGCGAAGTTGTCCCTGCGAATCCGCGCGCCCGGCGGCTCAGAAGGCCGGCTGGGTCTGGCGGCGGCGCTGGAGCAGGATCACGAAAATCAGCAGCAGCAGCGCCGGGATGTAGAAGATCTCCTTCGCCATCCGCACGTTCGGGACCAGGATCGTCTTGATCGTCGTCGGCGTGTCGCCATAGAAATCGTAGGCCCTGGCGAGCGCCTTGAGCGGGCTGGTGGGCAGCGGCTCTTCCATCCTGGCCTCGCCTTCCTCGACCATAACGAGCAGCCCGGCGGCGCGCAGCCGCGCGAGGCCCGGACCCGGCTTGCCGAAGGGGATGGTTGCCGTGGTTTCGTCGATCCGGTCGGGATCGTTGAAGTTGGGCCCGGATATCGTCACCCGCAGCGTGCCGCCCTGGGGCACCTTCTCGGCCACCTGCACGATTTCGGCGCCCGGCCGCTCGGCAAATTCCGGTTCGACCTGGTCGAGCCAGAAGCCCGGCCGGAACAGGCTGAAGGCGACCAGCAGCAGTATGGCGGTCTCCCAGATCCGGTTGCGGGCGAAGAAATAGCCCTGGGTCGCCGCCGCAAACAGCATCATGGCGGCAACCGCAACGACAAAGACGATCACCGCCTTCCCCGCCGAAACGTCGATCAGCAGCAACTCCGTGTTGAAGATGAACAGGAACGGCAGCAGAGCGGTCCGGATGTCGTACATGAAGCCCTGGACGCCGGTGCGGATCGGGTCGCCGCCGGAGATGGCGGCGGCGGCGAAGGCGGCAAGGCCTACGGGCGGCGTATCGTCGGCCAGAATGCCGAAATAGAAGACGAACAGATGGACCGCGATCAGCGGCACGATCAGGCCGCTCTTGGCGCCCAGCGCCACGATCACCGGCGCCATCAGGGACGAGACGACGATATAGTTGGCGGTCGTCGGCAGCCCCATGCCCAGGATCAGGCTCATGACGGCGACCAGCAGCAGCATGATGATCAGGCTGCCGCCGGACAGGAACTCGACGAATTCGCCGACCACCTGATGCGCCCCGGTCAGCGAGATCGTGCCGACGATGATGCCGGCCGCGCCGGTCGCGACGCCGATGCCGATCATGTTGCGCGAACCGGAGATCATGCCGTCGACCAATTCGCCGACGCTCTGCCGGAAGGCGCTGCCCAGATTGCCGGTGCCGCGGAACAGGGCTTTCAGGGGATGCTGGGTCAACGTGACGGCGATCATCGCGATGGTCGCCCAGAAGGCCGAGAGCGACGGCGACAGCCGCTCCAGCACGATGCACCAGATCAGGATGACGATCGGCAGGACATAGTAGAGGCCGGTGATCGCCGTTGCGCCGGCGCGCGGCAGTTCGGTGATCGGCGCATCCGGCGGATCGACCACGAGGTCCGGCTGGCGCGACGCGAGCCAGAGCAGGACGAGATAGGCGGCCGCCGCCAGCACCATGACGACGAAGAACGCTGCATCGGGCGCAACGACCTTGATCCAGCCGAGGCCGAAATAGACCGCGATTCCGAGCAGGGCGATGCCGATGAAGCCGCTGAGGAAGCCGATCAGTTTCTGCGCGACCGTCATCGCGGTCGACGGTTTCGGCAGGCCCTTCAGCCCCAGTTTCAGGGCTTCCAGATGCACGATGTAGACCAGCGCGATGTAGGACACGAGCGCCGGGATCAGGGCGTGCTTGATGATTTCCGTGTAGCTGACGCCGGTGAACTCGGCGATCAGGAAGGCCGCGGCGCCCATGACCGGCGGGGTCAGCTGCCCGTTGGTCGAGGAAGCGACCTCGACGGCGCCGGCCTTTTCCGGCGAGAAGCCCGTGCGCTTCATCAGCGGGATCGTGAAGGTGCCGGTCGTCACCGTGTTGGCGATCGACGAGCCGGAATAGAGGCCGCTCAGGGCCGAGGCGACGACGGCGGCTTTGGCCGGGCCGCCGCGCCGGTCGCCGAGCAGGGCGAAGGCGATCTTGATGAAGAAGTTGCCGGCGCCCGCCTTTTCCAGGATCGCGCCGAACATGACGAACAGGAAGATCAGCGATGCCGAAACGCCGAGCGCGACGCCGAAGACGCCCTCGGTCTGCATCCAGAAATGCCACATCGCCTTGCCGAAGGACGCGCCCTTCCACTGGACGGCGTCCGGCAGCCATCTGGCATCGCCGAAGAAGACGTAGAGCACGAAGACCGAGGCGACCATGACCAGCGGCAGGCCGAGCGCGCGGTAGACGGCGATCGCCAGCACGATCATGCCGCAGCTCGCGATGACGAGGTCGGTATCCGTCGGCACGCCGGCGCGTTCGGCCAGTTCGTTCCGGTCAACCATCATGTAGAGGCAGGAGACGATGCCGACCGCCGCCAGCAACCAGTCGTACCAGGGGATGGTGTGGCGCGGGCTGCGCTTCAGCAGCGGGAAGGCGAAGGCGGCGAGCAGCAGGCCGAAGGCGAGATGGATCATGCGCGCTTCGGTGTTGGGCACAACGAAGGGCAGGCCGGTCCATTCCTGCAGGGTGAAGGGCAGCGCCGAAGCGATGTAGAGCTGAAACAGCGCCCAGATAAAGGCGATGCCCGGGATCAGGTTGCGCTGCCACCCCGTGGGCGCGCGCCCGCCGGTGTCGACGCTACTGACCAGTTCCTCCGCCGATACGCGTTGCGCGGCTGCTTCGGCCATCGCCTTTTCTCCTCAAGCGCAGCGCTGCAAGCAAAAAAAAGGGCGGGGCCGCAAAGGGCCCCGCCAATCCGCTCAGGCTGTTATTTCATCCAGCCCTTTTCCTTGTAGTATTTCGCCGCGCCGGCGTGCAGCGGGGCGGACAGCGAATCCGAAATCATTTCCTTTTCTTTCAGATTCCGGAACGCCGGGTGCAGTTTCTTGAACGCGCCGAAATTGTCGAACACCGCCTTGACGACGACATAGACGACATCGGCCGGCACCTTGGCGCTGGTCACGAAAGTGGCGCCCACGCCGAAGGTCTTCACGTCGGCCTTGTTGTTGTACATCCCGGCCGGGATCGTGGCGTTGCGGTAGAACGGCCATTTCTTCACCAGGCCGTCGATGGCCGCGCCGGTGGCGTTGACCAGGTGGGCATCGCAGGTCGCCAGCGATTCCTGGGTCAGGGCCGACGGATGGCCGACCAGCCAGAAATAGGCGTCGATCTTGCCGTCGCACATGGCGGCGCCGGTCTCGGCCGACTTCATGGCGGCGGCCAGCTTCAGGTCCGTGCGCTTCCAGCCCAGGGCGGCTTCCATGACCTCCCAGGTGCCGCGCGTGCCGGAACCCGGATTGCCGATGTTGACCCGCTTGCCCTTCAGGTCAGTGACGTTCTTGATGCCGGTGCCGTCGCGCGCCAGGATCGTGACCGGTTCCGGATGGACCGAGAAGACCGCCCGCAGGTCCTTGAACGCGCCCGCCTTCTTGAACTTCGACGTGCCGTTATAGGCATGGTACTGCCAGTCGGACTGGGCGACGCCGAATTCCAGCTCGCCGGCGCGGATCGTGTTGATGTTGTAGATCGAACCGCCGGTCGATTCGGCCGAGCAGCGGATGCCGGTTTTCTTGCGCGTCCGGTTGACCAGGCGGCAGATCGCGCCGCCGGTCGGGTAGTACACGCCGGTGACGCCGCCGGTGCCGATGCTGATGAAACGCTGGTTCTGTGCCGACGCGCCGGTCGTCGTCCCTGAAAACGCCAGGGCGGCGACAGCGGCGGCGGCAACAAGCTTGATCGTGGTTGACATGGTTCCTCCAGTAACCTCCATGTAGAACTGATTTTTTGCGCCCGGCAAAGTCCGCGCGCTTTACCAGCAGGCCGGGTCGCTGCCGCAGCCTGCCGAATGGAAAAATCCTAGCGCATAAACGGGCTGGGTGAACTATTAAATCCCGGGTTATTCGCAAAAATTCGGGATAAGCCATACAACGTCCGCACTGCGCAAAACGTGCGCCGGACGGATTGCCCGCCACCGGGCATCGGCCCGGGCCGCGCAGCAGGTCGACGACGTTACCCCCGGGCCGCCTCGACGAAGCGGTCGACATCGTCGGCATCGGTGTTGAAGGCGCAGACCAGCCGGATGCTCGGCCGGTCCGGATCGCCCCAATCGTAGAAATCGAACCCGGCCTCGCGCAGCCGCTCGGCGGTGTCGCCCGGGACGGTGGCGAAGATCAGATTTGCATCGACCGGGTATTCGATCGCCACCTCGTCGATGTCCGACAGGCCGGCCGACAGCCGCTCCGCCATGGCGTTGGCGTTGGCCGCAAGCTGCAGCCACAGCCCGCCTTCGACGTATCGGGCCAGTTGGGCGGAGACGAAGCGCATCTTGGAAAACAGGTGCCCGCCGCGCATGCGCCGGCGGCTCAGCGTTTCTTCCAGATCCTCGTTGAACAGCACCACCGCTTCCGCCGCCATCGCGCCGTTCTTGGTCGCGCCGAACGACATCAGGTCGATGCCCGCCCGCCAGGTGAGGTCCGACGGTTCGCAGCCGAGCGCGGCGACGGCGTTGGCGAAGCGGGCGCCGTCCAGATGCATGAACAGGCCGTTGGCCCGCGCCACGGCGCAGATGTCGCCGATCTCGTCGACGGTATAGACCGTGCCGCATTCGCTGACCTGGGCGATCGAGACGGCGGCGGCCTCCATGACGTGAGGCAGGCGCGCGCCACCGCCGCCGACCTCGCCGATTGCCGCTTCCAGGGCGGCCGCGGTCATCTTGCCGTCGGCGGCGGGCACCGGCACCAGCTTGGCGCCGTTGGTGTAGAATTCCGGCGCGCCGCCCTCGTCCTCGTAGGTGTGGCTGTGCTTCAGGCAATAGATCGTATTGAAGGGCTGGGCGACCAGGCTCAGGCACAGGGCGTTGGCCGCGGTTCCGGTGGCGACCGGATAGACGCTCGCCTCCGTGTCGAACAGGCTGGAGAACTGCGCGTTCAGGCTGCCGGTCGCTTCGTCGTTGCCATAGGGCCAGGCGCCTTGCGGCTGGTTTGCCTCGACGATCGCTTCCATGATTTCCGGCGCGACGCCGGTGACGTTGTCGGAGGCGAAATTGACCGGCCCGAAACCGGCCGGTTCGATGGTGACCGGGGCTGCTGCCGGCCGCAATGTCGGTTCGTTCATCGTATCCGCTTACTTGCCGTCCCTCGGGCCGGTGACGTGAATTCTGAACGGCGGCTGCCGGCGATTTACCGGGACCACATAGACGATCTGTTCGCCCGAGGGCAGCAGCACCAGCAGCGCCACGCCGCCGCCGACCGCCGTCACGCGAAGGACCTTCGAGGCCGCCGGCAGCCCCAGAGATACCGGGTCCGTACGCATGTTCGGGACGGTCGCGGGCGGCGCCTCCGGGCGCGGGTCTGCCGCGGCTTCGGGCCTGTCCGCTTCCCCGGCCTTGTAGACTATGCCGACGGCCAGCACGACCAGGCCGATCAGGATCAGCACCCCCATGCCGATCACGGCGCCCGTCAACAAACGCACACGCGTCACGCTCAAAATCCGACCTGCAACCTGCTAGGATGACGCCGCCCAGCCCGGAACCGGCCCATGAACGACGACTTTCCGGAAACCGAGACAATAGCCGAACCGGACCCGCTGTCGAGGCGCCAGGTGAGAGCGGATGACGCAGCCGCCGGCCAGCGCCTCGACACGGTTCTGGCGGCGGCGCTCGACGGCCTGTCCCGCACCCGCATCCAGGCGCTGGTGAAGCAGGGCGCGGTGACGGACGGCGACGGCCGCATCGTCACGTCGCCCTCGATGAAGGTGGCGGCCGGGCAGCGCTTTACGGTCGATGTGCCGCCGCCGGCGCCCGCCCGGCCCGCGGCGCAGGACATACCGTTGGAGATCGCTTTCGAAGACGATCATCTCATCGTGATCGACAAGCCGGCCGGCCTGGTCGTGCATCCCGGGCCGGGCAGCCCGGACGGCACCCTGGTGAACGCCCTGCTCGCCCATTGCGGCGAGAGCCTGTCGGGCATCGGCGGCGTCGCCCGCCCCGGTATCGTCCATCGCATCGACAAGGACACGTCCGGCCTCCTGGTGGCGGCAAAGTCGGACGCCGCGCACGCCGGCCTGGCGGCCCAGTTCGCCGAACACAGCATCGAGCGGCGCTATACGGCGCTTGCCTGGGGCGAGCCCCGGCCGCTCTCCGGCCGGATCGACGCCGGTATCGGCCGCGATCCGGCGCACCGCACGAGAATGGCCGTCAGGCGCGACGGAGGGCGGACGGCCAGGACGTATTACACGGTAATGGAACGCTACAGCGGACTTCTCAGCCTGATCGAATGCCGGCTGTCGACCGGGCGGACCCACCAGATCCGGGTGCATCTGGCGCACCGGGGCAACCCGCTGGTCGGCGATCGGCTGTATGGCGGCCGGCGCCATCTGCCGCGGCCCTGGCGGGATACGCCGCCGGCCGCTGCCGTGGAAGCCTTCGGGCGGCAGGCGCTTCACGCGGCCGTTCTCGGCTTCGTCCATCCGGTGACCGGCGGGGCCCTGTCCTTCCGGTCAGCATTGCCGCAGGACATCGCAACACTGGCATCTGCCTTGAAACCGTTAAAAGATGCCGGGCAACCTGCTGCGGAGCAATGAGTTTCGCATTTCATGACCGATCTTGAAAAGACAGGCGCCAATCCTCAAATACCAGGTGGGCAAGAAAAAGCCGGCATTCCACCGGCGCATGTGCCCGGAGGAAAGCAAGGCGAAACGAAAATGGCGGCATCCACGGCGATCGCAACTTTGCCGGCGATCCCCTCCGTTGGACGGGACGGCAACCTGTCTGCCTATCTGGCGCAGATCCGCAGGTTCCCGATGCTGGAACCGGAAGAGGAATACATGCTGGCGACCCGCTGGCGCGACCACGAGGATACCGAGGCCGCACACCGGCTCGTCACCAGCCATCTGCGCCTGGTCGCCAAGATTGCCATGGGCTACCGGGGCTATGGCCTGCCTGTCGCCGAACTGGTTTCCGAAGGCAATGTCGGCATGATGCAGGCGGTCAAGCGATTCGACCCGGAGCGCGGTTTCCGCCTGGCGACCTACGCCATGTGGTGGATTCGCGCCTCGATCCAGGAATACATCCTGCACTCCTGGTCGCTCGTCAAAATGGGCACCACGGCGGCGCAGAAAAAACTGTTCTTCAACCTGCGCAAGATGAAAAGCCGGCTGGACGCGCTGGAAGAAGGCGACCTGTCGCCGGAAAACGTCAAGAAGATCGCGACCGAGCTGAAGGTTTCCGAAGACGAAGTGGTCAACATGAACCGGCGCCTGGCCGGGCCGGACAATTCCCTCAACGCGCCCCTGCGCAACGACGGCGAATCCGGCGGCGAATGGCAGGACTGGCTGGTCGACGAAGAACAGGAGAGCCAGGAGACCATCGTCGCCGACCGCGAGGAATTGCAGATCCGCCAGGCCATGCTGGCCGAGGCGATGAAGTTGCTGAATCCGCGCGAGCGCCACATCCTCACTGAACGCCGGCTTCAGGAAGAGCCGCTGACCCTGGAGGAACTGTCCCAGGAATACGGCATCAGCCGCGAGCGGGTGCGCCAGATCGAGGTTCGCGCCTTCGAAAAGCTGCAGAAGGCGATGAAGAATATGGTGATCGAGCAGCAGGTCGCCCGATAGAGGCGCGCCGGCCTTCTAACGCGCCGCTTGCAGCAGGCGGTCGGCGAGCCCTTCCAGCCCCGTTACGCCGTCGGCATTGGTCAGGATCACGACATAGTCGTCCGTGCCGGCCGCGCTATTCCGGTAAATCTTGTTGATCGCCGAAAATCCCGGGATCCGGCCGATCGTGAAATAGGCCTGCCGCGCACCCTGGCCGCGGACAAACCAGCCGGCGCCGTAGTGCAGGTTCTGCTTCCCGGCGCGGATATGCCCGCCGAACATGGCCCGTTTCGCCTCTGACGAGAACAGCTTTCCGCGCATCAACTGGCGGTCGAACCCGATCAGGTCGACGACGGTCGAGGTCGCATCGGCGCTGCCGAGCAACATGGTCGGGTTCACTTCGCGGCTCGGACGGCCTTTCTCGTAGCCCTGCGCGCGCCGGCCCAGCGGCGTGGTGCCGAGGAACCCGGAGCGGGTCATTTCGTTCAGATCGTAAATCTCGGTCTGGATATAGTCGTGGAAGAACACGCGCAGCCCGACCTCGATCACCTGGGCGATCAGGAAATAATTGGAGCGGCTGGCCCGGAATTTCTTTCCCGGTGCGAAAGCAAGGTCGCGGCCCTTGATGAAATCGAGAATCCGGTGCGCCTTGATGCTGGAATAGAGCCGCTCTTCGTAAAACACGGTGTCGGTCAGCAGCGGCAGGCCGGACGTATGGGTCAGCAGGTGGCCGAGCTTCATGCCCTGCCAGTGGGCGACGCCGAAGAAATACTCGTTGACCGGATCGTTGACCCGGACCGGGCCGGCGCTCCGATACTGCCGGTCCTGCCACCAGAGCAGGGCGGCGGCGGTAAACTGCTGGGTGATCTCGCCGATCGGGTAGATGGTGTTCCTGCCCGAGGGCAAACCGGGCCGGGCCTCGCCGAAGCCGGTGGCGAGCAGCAATTTGCCGTTGCCGCCGATGCCGACCGACATGCCCTTGATGCCCCGGGCGCGCATGAAGCCGCGCGCCAGCGCCGCCACCCGCGCCTGCTTGGCGGCGGGGATGAAGGATACCGTCCGGTCGTCGTCGACCC
Organism: Rhodospirillaceae bacterium bin65; assembly: GCA_002238725.1. Taxonomy (GTDB): domain Bacteria; phylum Pseudomonadota; class Alphaproteobacteria; order Bin65; family Bin65; genus Bin65. Next base: position 8,924 of record MPMX01000042.1, on the reverse strand, counting down.
GCTGGGCCGCCGCAGGGCCGGCCAGCACGGTCGCAACAAACGCCGCCAGCGCCGTCTTGCCGATCAGTCTTCGCACCATGCAGGAACCCTCATGAAAGGCGGCGGATGCCTGTCCGCAATCGCCGGAACGCCGGCAGGAACCGGGGGCAGGTTACGCGGTCCACGTTACGGGGCGCAGCCGCCGCCGGGCAACCGGCTTGCGTCAATCCGCATAGGGATCGCGCACCAGGATTGTATCGTCCCGTTCCGGGCTGGTGGAGAGCAGCGCGACCGGCGTTTCGATCAATTCTTCGATACGGCGGACATATTTCACCGTCGTCGCCGGCAGGTCGGCCCAGGAACGCGCGCCCCTTGTGCTGTCCGACCAGCCCTCGATCTCCTCCCACACCGGCTCGACCGCCGCCTGTTCGTTCTCGCTGGAGGGAAAATGCCGGATCAGTTCGCCGTTCAGCCGATAGCCGGTGCAGATTTTCAGGCGCTCGAAGCCGTCCAGAACGTCGAGCTTGGTCAGGGCGATGCCGTGGATGCCGCCGATCTTGATCGACTGGCGGACCATGACGGCGTCGAACCATCCGCAGCGCCGCGGGCGGCCGGTCACCGTGCCGAACTCGTGGCCGCGCTTGCCCAGCCGCGCGCCGGTCTCGTTGTCCTGTTCGGCAGGGAACGGCCCGGCGCCGACCCGGGTGGTGTAGGCCTTGGTGATCCCCAGTACATAGCCGATGGCGCCCGGACCCTGGCCGCTGCCGATCGCCGCCTGGCCGGCCACGGTGTTCGACGAGGTGACGAAGGGATAGGTGCCGTGATCGACATCGAGCATCGCCCCCTGGGCACCCTCGTAGAGTATGCGCCTGCCGTCCCGCCGCAGCCGGTGCAGCCGCTCCCAGACCCGGTCGAGGAAGGGCGCGATCAGCGGCGCAATCGCCATCAGGCTGTCGAACAGGGCATCGCCGTCGACCGGCGCCGCCGCCATGCCGGCGCGCAGGGCGTTGTGGTGCTGCAGCGCGCGGCCGATCCGGCTGCGCAGGACGTCCGGATGCGCCAGATCGCCGGCGCGGATGGCGCGGCGGCCGATCTTGTCTTCGTAGGCCGGGCCGATGCCGCGGCCGGTGGTGCCGATTCGCCCGCTGCCGCTCGCCGCCTCGCGCAGATTGTCGAGCTCGCGGTGCAGGGGCAGGATCAGCGCGGCGTTTTCCGCGATGCGCAGCCGGTCGGGATCGACCGCCACGCCCTGGGCGCTCACGGTGTCGATCTCCTCCAGCAGCGCCCAGGGATCGATCACCACGCCGTTGCCGAGCAGCGAGAGCTTGCCCGGCCGCACGATGCCGGACGGCAGCAGGCTCAGCTTGTAGGTCACGCCGTCGATGACCAGCGTATGGCCGGCATTATGGCCGCCCTGGAAGCGCACCACGACATCGGCGCGCTCCGAGAGCCAGTCGACAATCTTGCCCTTGCCCTCATCGCCCCACTGGCTGCCGACGACCGCGACGTTTGCCATGGCCTACTCCGGCGCTTCCGCTGCGGGCCGGCCGGCGGCGACGGCGCGCGGCGCGCCCCGGTCCAGAACCGCCTCGCAGCCCAGCCGCCGGGCCTCGGCGTCGTTGTCGCCGGCCGGCTCCAGCCCGGCAACGACGATGCTGCCGTCCCGGCGCAGGGCGTCGACGGTTTCCGGCGGCGTCCCGTAGGGTGCATACAATCGGGGCGACTCCTGCGGCGCCGGCAGGCTGCGGATGACGGTGTCCAGAAACAGGGTAAAGCCGGTCGCCGGCTCGATCGCCCGGTCGGCGAAGCCGGAACCGGCCAGATAGCGGCCGCCGGCGCCGATCTCGCCGCGGCTGCCGTTGCGATAGACGGTAAAGCCGATGCCGGTGTGATACTCGAAGCCGCGATATTCGACAGGATCGACGGTCAGGGCCAGATCGGGCGCGGCGGTGCGAAGCCGGGCCGCCACATCGGCCAGGTGGTCGATATCGGCCCGGGATTCGGCGGGCAACCCGCTCTTCTCCAGCAGCGCGAGGCCGGGCCCGGCCGGCCCGGTCGCGTCGAGCAGCGCCAGGAAGGCCGCGCGGGCGGACCGGTCTTCGTCCAGCGCCGCGGCGAGGGCCTGGCGGTCCTTGCTGTCGAGCGCCCCCCGCACCGCGGTTTCCCGGTCGTCCGCAATGTCCAGGAACCGACACAGGCTGGAGATCAGGGTCGGAAAGGTCAGGTCGACCGACAGCCGGTCGAGCCCGATGCCGCGCAGCGCACGGACCGCCATCAGAATGACTTCGGTGTCCGCAGCCGGGCCGGCCGCGCCGATCAGTTCGCCGCCGACCTGTACGAACTGCCGTTCCGGGCGCAATTGCGAACCCCGCACCCGCAAGACGTCGCCGGCATAGGACAGGCGCAGGGGCCGCGCCTCCGCCTTGAGCCGGCTGGCCGCGATCCGGGCGATCTGCAGGGTCATGTCGGCGCGCACGCCCATCATCGCCTGGCTGACCGGGTCCATCAGCCGGAAGGTCTCGCCGGCCATGGCCGCCCCGGCGCCTTCGAGCAGCGATGCCTCGAACTCGACGAGCGGCGGCTTGACCCGGCGATAGCCCCACGCGGCGAACGTGCTGAGCAGCCGCTCGACGATCGCCGATTCGTGCGCGGCGTCCGGCGCCAGGACATCGCGCAGGCCGGCCGGCAGAAGGCCTCTGTTGTCGGAAATCGCCATGGGATCGTTCGCATGCGCCGGGTGCCGGATGGGCTGGCGGCTAGAAGCGCAGGACCTTCGCCTGTTTGACATGGGGCAGGGTGCAGAGCTGCATCAGGATCGGCTCCGTGATGTCGCTGTCGGCCGAGACCAGGGCCATGGCGTCGCCGCCGGGTTCCGAGCGGCCGAGATGGAAGGTCGCGATGTTGACGCCGGCGTCGGCCAGCGCCTTGCCGAGCGAACCGATCATGCCCGGCTTGTCCCGGTTGCGGACGAACAGGACAACCTTGCTGAGCGTGGCTTCCATCTGGATGCCTTCGATCTCGACGATGCGCGGCTGGTCGCCATGCACAACGGTGCCGGCGATCGAGCGGCGGCGCTGTTCGGTGGTGATCGCCAGGTGGATCCGGGTCTGGTAATCGGTCACCCTTTCGTCGGTTTCCTCGGCTACGACGATGTTCTGCTCCCGGGCAAGATGGGGCGCGTTGACCGGGTTGATCCTGCCGTAGAGCGGCGCCAGCAGGCCGGTGAGCAGCGATGCGGTGAGCGGACGGATGTTGAGACTTGCCGCCTGCCCTTCGTAGCGGATCTTCACATCCACCAGCGGACTCTCGGTAATCTGTCCGGCAAAGCTGCCGAGCTGGCGCGTCAGTTCGACATACGGGCGCAGCCGGAAGGCTTCTTCCGCCGACACCGCCGGCATGTTGATCGGGTTTGTCACCGTGCCGTTCAGCAGGTAATCGGCAATCTGCTCGGCGACCTGGACGGCGACATTCTCCTGCGCCTCTTCGGTCGAGGCGCCGAGATGCGGCGTTGCGATGACTTTTTCCGAGCCGAAGAGCGGGCTGTCCCGCGCCGGTTCGATTTCGAAGACGTCGAGGGCGGCGCCGGCGACATGGCCGTCGTCCAGCGCCGCCTTCAGCGCGTCCTCGTCGATCAGGCCGCCGCGGGCGCAATTGATGATCCGCACGCCCGGCTTCATCCGGCCGATCGCGGCGGCATCGATCATGTGCCGGGTGCCGTCGGTCAGCGGCGTGTGCAACGTAATGAAGTCGGCGCGCTGCATCAGTTCGTCGACCTCCAGCTTCTCGACGCCCATTTCGCGGGCGCGCTGCGGCGACAGGAAGGGATCGCTGGCTATCACCTGCATTTTCAGGCCGCGGGCCCGCTCGGCGACGTTCGAGCCGATATTGCCGCAACCGACGACGCCCAGCACCTTGCCGGTCAGTTCCACGCCCATGAAGCGGGATTTCTCCCACTTCCCGGCCTGGGTGCTCATGTCTGCGGCCGGAATCTGCCGGGCCAGCGCAAACATCAGCGCGATGGCGTGTTCGGCCGTGGTGATGGAATTGCCGAACGGCGTGTTCATCACCAGCACGCCCTTCGAGGTCGCGGCATTGACGTCGATATTGTCAACCCCGATGCCGGCCCGGCCGATAGCTTTCAGCCGGACCGCCGCATCGAGAATCTCGCTGGTCACGCGCGTGGCCGACCGGACGGCCAGCCCGTCATAGTCGCCGATGACGCCCTTCAGTTCGTCGGGCGTCATGCCGGGCCTGACATCGGCGTCGACGCCATGCTGGCGGAAGATTTCCGCCGCGCGCGGACTCATCTTGTCGGAGATCAGCACCCTTGGCGTGTCTGAAGGCATGATTTCGCCGTGATTCAGGTTGGAGCGGAACGGGCGGCCTTCAGGCGGCTGTCTTGAGCCGGCCGGCCGCTTCACCATATGCCCAGTCGAGCCAGGGTAAAAGCGCTGAAATGTCAGCGGCTTCGACCGTCGACCCGCCCCAGATGCGCAGACCGGGCGGTGTATCCCGGTAGGCGGCGATATCGTAGGCGACGCCTTCGGCCGCCAGCAGGCCGGCGATCGATTTGGCAAGATCCCTCTGCACCGCCTCCGGCAGGCCGGCCACCTCCGGCTCGCCGAAGACCAGGCATATCGACGTGCTGCTGCGGACCGCCGGGTCTTCGGCCAGGAAGCGGAACGCCGGCGACCCGCCGATCCACGCGGTGATGGCAGACAGATTGGCCTCTGACCGGGCGACCATCGCGGCATGTCCGCCGATCCCTTCCGCCCAGCGCAAGGCATCCAGCGCGTCTTCGACGCACAGCATCGACGGCGTGTTGATCGTCTCGCCCTCGAACACACCTTCGATCAGGGCGCCGTTCTTCGTCAGCCGGAAGATTTTCGGCAGCGGCCAAGGCGGCAGGTAGGTCTCCAGCCGCTCGACCGCGCGCGGGCCGAGCACGAGCATGCCGTGCTGGGCTTCGCCGCCCAGCACCTTCTGCCAGGACCAGGTGACGACATCCAGCTTGTCCCACGGCAGTTCCATCGCGAAGACCGCCGAGGTTGCATCGCAGATCGTCAGGCCGCCGCGCCGGGGGTCGATCCAGTCGCCGTCCGGCACGCGCACGCCGGAGGTCGTGCCGTTCCAGGTGAACACGATGTCATGGGCGGGGTCGGCCAGCGCCAGATCGGGCAGTTCGCCATAGGGCGCCTCGATCAGCCGCATGTCGTTCAGCTTCAGATGCTTGGCGACGTCGGTGACCCAGCCCTTGCCGAAACTTTCCCAGGCCAGCATGTCCACCGGGCGGGCGCCCAGCATGGACCACATCGCCATTTCGACCGCGCCGGTATCCGAGGCGGCGACGATGCCGATCCGGTAGTCTTCGGGAATGCCCAGGATGGCCCGCGTCCGGTCGATAACTTCCTTGAGCCGCGCCTTGCCCTCGCCCGAGCGGTGGGAGCGGCCGAGCAAGGCGTTCTGCAACGCCTCGACCGACCAGCCGGGCCGCTTGGCGCACGGGCCGGAGGAAAAATTCGGATTGCCCGGCCGAACGGCCGGTTTCGTGCGCTGTGTCGCCATGGCTGCCTCGCGGCGCGTCGCCGTTGCACGGGCGGGTTGAAGACGGGACGATGATCGGTCGAAAACCGAGGTGAACGGTATGAGCCGGCCCCGAACCGGTCAAACAGACTGCCGACACGCTGACAATGTGCCGCAAGGCCGGTTCCCGCAGAGATTCGGGCCGGTCGCGCGGGTCGACATCGGGTGTTTTGCCGGTCTCCGGCGCCGGCCCGTCCGGCGGCGTTCCGACCGGTTGAGCGACCGAAGGACAGACCTATGTGATCCCAGGCACCGAACGCTTGGGATTGCCGGAGCCGAGGCCCCGGCGCCAACCGACGAAAGGCACTCCATGACCCGCATTCTCTACGATCTCGCCGGCGCCGAAGACCGGCGCTTCAGCCCGCATTGCTGGAAGACCAAAATGGCGCTGAAGCACAAGGGCCTCGATTTCGAAACCGAGCCCTGCATCTTCACGCAGGTGAAGGAGAAGGTTGCCTTTGCCGGCTCAGAGCGGGTGCCGACGCTGAAGGACGGCAAGAGTAGCATCGGCGACAGCTGGGCCATCGCCGAATATCTCGAAGATGCCTATCCCGGGGCCCCCAGCCTGTTCGGCAGCCCGGACGGCAAGGCCTTCGCGCGCTTCGCCAACGAATTTGCCGACACGGTGATGCTGCCGCCGATCGCCAACGCCATCGTCTACGACATCCACGAATGGACCGTCGACGCCGACCGCGCCTATTTCAAATCGTCCCGCGAGGAGATGATGGGGCGCAGCTTCGAAGACTTGCGCCCGGCCAGGGACGACTTCGTGGCCCGCTTCCGGGCCGCCATGGTCCCGGTGCGCCGGATCGTCGGCCGCCAGCCCTTCCTGACCGGCGACAATCCCCACTATGCCGACTATTGCATCTTCGGAATGCTGCAATTTGCGCGGGTCACCAGCGATTGCAGGCTGCTGAGCGACCGCGATCCGGTCCGCGCCTGGCGCGACCGGCTGCTCGATCTCTACGGCGGCTACGGCGCCGCCGAACCCGCCGTCGCGGCATGACCTTCCGGCGCCTCCTCGCCGCCGCGGCCATACTGATCCCGGCGGCGGCCGCGGCGCAGGAAAAGGGCGGCGCGGCGTGGGGGCCGCCGACGGCGGACTACCGGGCGGACATGGTCTTCACCGACGACCGGGGCCGGTCGCGCACCGCGCGGCTCTACTACACGGCGAAGAGGCAGCGGCTCGAATTCAAGGCCGGCAAGGAGATCGTCGCCATGATCTTCGACCGGGCCGCCGGCACGGCCTACCAGTTGCTGCTCGACAGCCGCAGCTGGCGCCCGGTCGCCGCGCCCGCGCCCCAGTTCAATTTCGGCCTGTCCGATCCGGCGTCGAAACGCGAAAAGCTGGCCGACGAGACGATGGCCGGAAGGCCGGTCACGAAATACCGGGTTGCGAGCGAGACCGCGGCGGGCGACCGGTTCAGCGGCCTCGCCTGGGCGACGAAGCAGCGCATCGTCGTCAGGATGGCGGGAACCGTCGTCCGGGGCTCGAAGACGCAGCCGCTCACCCTCGAGCTGCGGAACCTGAAGATCGGGCCGGTCGACGCCGCCCTGTTCGCGGTGCCGGCGGGCTATCGGAAGCTGCCTCCGCTGGAGAATTAGCCGCGGGCGCATCGGGAGCGGAGGCATCCTCTGCAACGGCACGATGGGAACGGGCATCCCGTGACGTGGCGCAAAGCCGGCGCGATGGCGTTCGGCGCGCTGCTGTCGGTCGCCGACGCCGACGCCGGGCGGGCGGCGGAAGATGCCGTGCGGCGGCCGAAAGTGCCGTTCACCGGGGACCTGATCGTGAAACGGCCGGGCGAACGGCCCGTCCGCATCCGGCTCCATTACGGCGTCACCCGCCTGCGCATGGATGTGCCCTGGCCCGAACCCCGGGTCGCGACCGTGATCGACCGGCTCCGGCGGAAAGCCGTTGTGCTGCTGCCGCGCCGCCGGGAATTCGTGACCCTGCCGGCCGGCGCCCATGCCGGCGCCATGGCCGACCGGCTGATCTCTGCGCGCGGCGGGCTGGAGCCCCTCGGCCCCGACCGCATCGGCGGCATCGCCGTAACCAGATTCGCGCTGAAAACCCGCACCGCTGCCGGCACCGCCTTCGAAGGCCATGTCTGGCTCACCGACGACAACATCATGATCCGGACCGCCGGCCGGACGCCGAAAGGGCCGGTCGACATCATCCTCCACAACCTGCGCCGCGGCGCTATCGACCCGGCCCTGTTCGCCATTCCCCCCGGCTATACCGAGCGCAAGGCGGGAGGACGCTGAACCGGCTTCCCGGAAGACCGGGAGGTCGGCGTCAACGAAGACCGACGCGGTCACGCAGGTCTTCGCCCACCGGCGGACGCTCGACATATATGTTGTGTGAAAACATATTTAATAGTATGCTTTCCCACATGAGAACGACGATCGATATCAACGACACGCTGCTGCGGGCGGCCAAGGCCCATGCGGCGCGCGAGCGCAAGAGCCTGAAGGAGACCTTCGAGCAGGCCCTTCGCGCGTTTCTCGCCGGCCCGGCCCCGGCGCCCTATGCGCCGCCGATCCCGAAGTTTCGCGGCCAGGGCACCCAGCCGGGCGTGGACCTGACGGACAACGCCGCGCTTCAGGACGTCATGGATGCAGAGTCCTGACGTCAGCGTGCTGGTGAGCGCGTTTCGCGAGGACGCGGTCCATCACGGCGCGTGCCGCCGATGGCTGGTCGAAGCGATGGCGGGCCGGGAGAGCGTCGGCCTGTCCGAACTCGCGCTCAGCGGCGCGCTCCGGGTTCTGACCCACCCCCGGGTTTTCCATCCGCCCACGCCGGCTGAGGCCGCTGCCGCCTTCGTCGACGCCCTGCTCGCCCAGCCGGGAGCCGTGGCGCTGCGACCCGGCGACGGCCATTGGCGCATTTTCCGCGGCATGGCCGACTCGCTCGGGCTGACCGGCAACCGGCTGCCGGACGCCTATCTCGCGGCCCTTGCCATCGAGCATGGCTGCCAGTGGGTGACGCTCGACCGCGGCTTCACGATCCATCCCGGACTGCGCTGCCTCAACCTCCTGGACGGCTGACGGGCGGCGCCTGGGAAAGCCGGGCCGCTACCCGCCCCCGTCCCGGCATTGCAGGATGTGGGTGCATTCGCAGGAGAAGACGTCGGCGCCGTCCTGGTTGACCGTCCGGTGCCGCATGGTCACCGCGCCGCGGTCGGGCTTGGACTCGAACCGCCGAACGGAAAGGACCTCCGATACGACGTGCAGCGTGTCGCCCGGGCGCACCGGCTTGAGCCAGCGCAGAGTGTCGATGCCGGGGCTCGCCAGCGCCGCGGCGCCGATGACGCCGTCCATCTGGAACTGGCGGAAGGTCATGCAGACCGTGTGGAAGC
>MPMX01000004.1 GCA_002238725.1 Rhodospirillaceae bacterium bin65 | reverse complement strand
AGAACACCTTGTTGCCGCGTTCCACGGTCAGGCCTTCGATCGTCCTCTTGTTCAGCTTGACGGTGCCCAAGGCTGCAATCTCCCGCTCCGGAATTCCGTTGCGAGCATGATAGCAAATGTGTCTTCAAATGGAAATCATTTGGTGTCCAAATGGCGGGTCGCCACGCTCCCGCCAGACCTGTTTCTTGGTGTTGCCGCGAATCGTCGAAAAAACAAAAAACCATTTAGAAACAAAAAGATACTGTCCAATAAGGTGCACTATTTCCTGTTCTGCTCCCGTCTGTCCCAATTATTCGCAAAACTTGAGTCTAACAATGTCATGTATTGCCTCGATGCCCTCGACGGCGCAATCGTGATCGAGCTTGCCGCCCGGTGCGCCCGACACGCCGACGCCGCCGACGATCGAGCCGGCAGCCGTGACCCGCACACCGCCGCCGACGAACAATGCCTGGTCGATCTGGCGGATGCCGGGATTGAGCGAGCCATCCTCGATCAGCCGGTACACCTCCCAGGTATCGGTGCGGAAGGAAACCGCCGACCAGGCCTTGCGCCGCGCGGTTTCGACCGTATGAGCGCCGGCCAGCCGGTCGCGCAGCGCGACCTGCACCCCGCCGAACCGGTCGGTCACCACGACGGCGACCTGGTAACCGGCCTTGCGGCACGCCTCGATCGTTGCCCGCGCCAGGATGAGGGCGGTCTTCGGTGTCATCACCTTGAAGGCGACCAGCGCCTTTTCTTCCGCTTGCGACGGGGCGGCGGGGCCGGCGACAGCCAACAGGGCGGCGAGGGCGGCGGCCATCGTTGCGGCGCGTTTCCTTAGAGGCATCGCGATCATCCTTTCGCGCGGCGCGGCCGGTCGGCACTGTCGGCCGGCAGCTTTTCGAGCAGCCGCTCCAGCAGCGGCCAGAAGAAATCCTCGCCCGGATAACCGACGAGACGGCCGAGCTCGCGGCCCCGGTGCCAGAGAACGAAAGTCGGCGTGTAGGCGATGCCGCGGACCGAGCGGTAGACCGCCGGGATCGCGCGGTCGATATCGATCCGGCGCAGGGGCGCGGCCCGTCCGAAAGGCGTCTTGCCGTAGGCCGGGCCAATTTCCTCATGCCAGCGCTCGCACCATTCGCAGGCCGCCGATTCGAACATCAGCAACTCCGCTGCCCGCACCGGCGGCGAAGCGGCTGCGGACAGTCCGGCGGCGACCCCTAGAACAAGAAGCACAGACAGGAAATTCGGCATCGGCGCCCGTTGATTTCCGCCGCGTCCGCAAGGGCCCGAACCCTGCAAATCGCCGGCCTCGATTCGCGCTTGTTAAATTAGAAAGTTTGAATATGATACCGCAACTCTGGCGGGGGGAACACCGGATTTGCGGCACTTTTGCCGATCCCGAACCGCCTCGGTGAAATCGGTTTGCCGGCCGGAAACGGCGGCGAGCCCCGGTCAGGAGGGCACGGGTTTGAAGTTCGGTCGACTTGTCTTGGCAACTTTTTTCGCGGTCGCGTTTGCGGCAGCCCCATTCGCCGCGCAGCAGGCCTTCGGCCAAGGCAAAGCCCCGCTGATCAAGTACAAGATCGTCGACGAAGACAGCATTCCCGTATCGTTGACGGGTAAGCCGGGCGATCCGGAAAAAGGCAAGAAATGGGCCATACACGGCCGACTGGGCCATTGCATCGCCTGCCATGTCATGCCGGTCGACCAGCCCTATATGGGAGAGGTCGGGCCGTCGCTGGTTGGCGTCGCGTCGCGCTACACCGCCGGCGAGATCCGGATGCTGATCGTCAACCCGAAGGTGGTGAACGAAGACACGATGATGCCCGCCTTCTACAAGGCCGACGGATTCCACCGGGTGCGCAAGGCCTTCGTCGGCAAGACGATGTTGAGCGCCCAGCAGGTCGAGGATATCGTCGCCTATCTCCTGACTCTCAAGGAAGAAGAGAAGGAATAGCCATCTGCACGGGCGGCCCGTCGCAGGCCGGCCGTCCCAGCAATCAGGACAAGGGAAACAGGACAGGAACCATGTCGCAGATAGAACCATCCGGCGGCGTCCACCGCCGCAGTTTCCTGATCGCCGCCGGCGCCGGCGGTGCGGCCTTCGCCGCCGCCCAGTTCACGCCGGGCATCGCGCTGGCCGACAAGGCGTTGACCGCGGAGGCGATCAAGAAGGCGATCGGGGACCGGAAGCCGATCGAGGGCAGGGTATCGATCGACGGCCCGGAGATCGCCGAGAACGGCAACACCGTGCCGATCGGATTCGAGGTCGAAAGCAAAATGTCCGGCGGCGACATGGTCAAGGCCGTGCATATCTTCGCCGAGGGCAATCCGCGGCCGGAAGTCGCCAACTTCTGGTTCTCGGGTCAGAGCGGTGCGGCCCGGGGCGCATTCCGGATGCGCATGGCCAAGACCCAGAACATCATCGCCCTGGCCGAGATGGCCGACGGCAAGGTCTATATGGGCCAGCGCCTGGTGAAAGTGACGATCGGCGGCTGCGGCGGCTGACCGCCGGTTGCACCCGCAGGACAGACACCCGCAAGCCAGAAATCGGGACATAGAGGATACCGAACCATGTCACGACCCCGCGTACGCGTTCCGCGCAAGATCAAGAAGGGCGACACGGTGACCATCAAGACACTGATCGCCCACAAGATGGAAACCGGTGTGCGCCGCAACAAGAAGACCGGCAAGCTGATCCCGCGCAAGATCATCAACGGCTTCGAGGCGAAGATCGACGGCAAGACCGTGTTCAAGGCCTCCCTGCATCCGGCGGTCTCGGCCAACCCGTATATTTCGTTCGCGATCAGCCCGGAGAAGAGCGGCAAGATCGACTTCGTCTGGACGGAAGACGGCGGCAAGACCTTCACCAAATCGGCGAAATTCACGGTCGCCTGACGGCGCTCCGAAAAATTTCGAGCGACAACGACTACAGGCAGGAAACGTATATGTTGCGGAAATCGATCGCTGCAGCCGCCCTCGTGGCGTTGGCAGTCGGCGCCGGATCCGGCGTCTCGGCCGAGGACAAACCGGTCGGGCCGTGGGAGCGGAAGGAAAACCACGTCAAGGCGCCGAAGGACAGCCCGCTCGACTATCTGGTGTCCGGCTACTGGTTCCGGACCCCAAAGACCCGGGCGTTGCAGGACGACGATTTCGAGAACCCGGCCTTCCTGTGGGTCGAGCAGGGAATCGAGGAGTGGTCGAAGGTCGACGGCAAGGCCGGCAAATCCTGCGCGAGCTGTCACGAGACCGCCGAGAAAGGAATGAAGGGCGTTTCGGCCCGCTATCCGGTCTATTCCGCCAAGAACAAGAAGATGATGGCGGTGACGCACCAGGTGAACTACTGCCGCGAAAATTACATGAAGGCCAAGAAGTGGAAGTGGGAATCCGGCAAGATGCTCGGCATGACCGCCTATATCGGCCTGCAATCGCGCGGCATGCCGGTCAACGTTTCGATCGACGGGCCGGTGCGGCCGTTCTTCGAGGCCGGCAAGGACTTCTACCATGAGCGCCGCGGCCAGTTCGACCTGGCCTGCGTGCATTGCCATCAGGCGAATTTCGGTCAGTATATCCGCGCCGATTTCCTGAGCCAGGGCCACTCCAACGGCTTCCCGACCTACCGCCTGAAATGGCAGAAGCTGGGCTCGCTGCATCGCCGGTTCCGGGGTTGCAACAACAATATCCGGGCCATTCCCTACAAGCGCGGTTCGCCGGAATACACCAATCTCGAGTTATATCTGGCGTGGCGCGGCCAGGGCCTGAAGGTCGAGTCGCCGTCCGTCCGCCAGTAGGCGCTATCGGATTGCTGTCGGGGGGCGGCCGGGCCGGTTGGCTGGCCGCCCTTTTCGATTGCGGGACGGGGATGTCGGTTCAGTATAGAGGTACGTCATGATCACCCGCCGCGATTTTGCGACGGCCGGCGCCGCGGCCGCTCTCATCGCCGGCTCAGGGACGGTCGGCCGCCTGGCCGCACAGCAGAAACTGACCCAGGAGAAGCTGCTCGCCTTCGAGCCGGTGGGGCAGGTGACCCTGCTCCATTTCACGGATATCCACGCCCAGCTCTCGCCGCTCTATTTCCGCGAACCGTCGGTCAATATCGGCGTCGGCGGCGTGAAGGGGCTGCCGCCGCACATCACCGGCGCGGCGCTGCTGAAAAAATACGGGCTGAAGCCGGGCAGCGCGAACGCCTACGCCCTGTCCAGCGTCGATTTCGCGAAGCTGGCGGGGTCATACGGGCGGCTCGGCGGGCTAGACCGCATGGCGGCGGCGGTGAACGCCATCCGCGCCGAACGCCCGGACAGGACGTTGCTGCTCGACGGCGGCGATACTTGGCAGGGCGACTACATCTCGCTCAAGTCCCGCGGAGGCAGCATGGTCGCGGCCATGAACGCGCTGGGCGTCGACGCGATGACGGCGCACTGGGAATTCACCTATGGCGCCGATCGGGTGACGGATATCGCCGAAAGCGAACTGAAATTCCCCTTCCTGGCCGGCAATGTGCGCGATACTGAATGGAACGAAGGCGTCTTCGACAGCACGCACTATTTCGAGCGCGGCGGTTTGAACATCGCCGTGATCGGCCAGGCCTTCCCCTTCACGCCGATCGCCAATCCGCGCCACCTGATGGAAAACTGGTCGTTCGGCATCCGCGAAAAGGATGTGCGCAAGGCCGTCGCGGCGGCGCGCAGGAAGGCCGACCTTGTCGTGCTGCTGAGCCATAACGGCTTCGACGTCGACCGCAAGCTGGCGTCGCGCGTCGAGGGCATCGACGTCCTCCTGACCGGCCATACCCACGATGCCCTGCCCGAGGCGGTCAGGGTCGGAAATACCCTGCTTGTCGCGTCGGGATCGCACGGCAAGTTCCTGTCGCGGCTTGACCTGGAGGTGAAGAACCGCAAGGTCGTCGCCTTCCGCTACCGGCTGATCCCGCTGTTCAGCGATGCCATCGCGCCGGACCCGAAGATGAAGGCTCTGCTCGACAAGTTGCGCGCGCCGCACCAGGCGGTGACGGACAAAGTCATCGGCCGGACCGACACGCTGCTCTACCGCCGGGGCAATTTCAACGGCACCTACGACGACCTGATCTGCAACGCCCTGCTGGAGGAGCGGGACGCCGAGATTTCGCTGTCGCCCGGCTTCCGCTGGGGTGCATCCCTGCTGCCCGGGCAGGACATCGCGATGAACGATGTCTACAACCAGACCGCGATCACCTATCCGGCGGTCTACCGCACGAAGTTCACCGGCGCCTTCCTCAAGACGGTCCTGGAAGACGTCGCCGACAACATCTTCAACCCGGATCCCTACTATCAGCAGGGCGGCGACATGGTGCGCGTCGGCGGGCTGAACTACGACATCGACGTCGGCAGGAAGATCGGTCACCGGATTTCCAACATGACGCTGATGCGCAACGGCGCGGCGATCGACCCGGCGAAGGAATACACGGTGGCTGGCTGGGCGTCCGTCAATCCCGATACGCAGGGTCCGCCGATCTACGATGTCGTGGCCCGCTATATCGGCCGCAAGAAGGTCATCACTCAGCCCGAGCGCGGCCGGATCCGCGTCAACGGCCTCTGAGCCGGCCGTGCTTGAGGACATCACCTATCCTGGCGTCCTGCTGGCCGGCATCCTGACTTTCCTGTCGCCCTGCATCCTGCCCATCGTGCCGCCCTATCTGGCCTATCTCGGCGGCATCACGCTCGATCAGGTCGATGTCGAGGGGCGGACCGACCGGGCCAAGGCGCTGCAGGTTTTCCGCGCCGCGGTCTTCTTCGTCCTCGGTTTCACGTCCGTCTTCGTCGCCATGGGGCTGGCGGCCTCGGCCATCGGGCGTTTCGTCGGGGACAATATCGACGTGCTGGCGACGGTCGCAGGCATCCTGATCATCGTGCTGGGCCTGCATTTCATCGGCCTGTTCCGCATCGGCTTCCTGTTCCGCGAGGCGCGCTTCCAGGTCGACCGCAAACCGGCGGGCGCCGCGGGCGGCTATGTCGTCGGACTCGCCTTCGCCTTCGGCTGGACGCCCTGCGTCGGCCCGGTGCTGACCGGCATCCTGATGATGGCGGCGGCCAAGGATACTTCCCTCGAAGGCGGCGTCCTGCTCGGCGTCTTTTCGCTCGGCATCGGCATACCGTTCCTGATCGCCGCCCTGTTCGCGGGCGCTTTCCTGCGTTTCATGAAGCGCTTCCGGCGTTTCATTCCGTGGGTCGAGCGCGCGCTGGGCGCCTTTCTCATCCTCACCGGCATCCTGTTCATCACCGGATCGCTGAACGAGATCGGCTTCTGGATCCAGGAGGCGTTTCCGGGTCTGGCCAAGCTGGCGGGTTAGGCGTGCCCCGGGGTTGGATAACGCGGCGGTTTTCTCGGTGCCTGCCGCCCTTCGATATGTGGCTTCGCGGCTACTCAGGGTGAGGGAGAAGAAAGCAACAAAATGCCCTCATCCCGAGTAGCCCCGGATCGAATCCGGGGCGTATCGAGATGCGCCCGTCCGCTATCCGAGATACAGCCAGATCAACCGGTCGAAGGAGCGCAGTTCGCGCAGATTGTTGATGACCCGGAGCGCGCTCTTGTCCTTCGCCGCCCGGATCAGGCGCTCGATGCTCTCCAGGCTGCCGGGGAACAGCCGCCCGAAGGCGGGATCGGCGCGTTCGCGCGGTCCGGCTTCGCGAAAGCAGCGCTTGTACCAATGGGCCAGCACCGCCAGGCGCTTGTCCAGCTCGGCGACCTGAGCGGCGTCGGCAAAGTCCGGCGGCTTGCGGCGATAGACCCACGCGCCGTCCATCGCCCGGTTCATCGCCGCGATGCAGTCGCTGTAAATCCACAGGCCGTTGCGCTTGCGCAGCGCGGCCAGCCGGCCGGCGATGGGCTTCAGACGCCGGGCGGCGGCGTCCCGTTCGTCCTCGTCGACGGCGGCGAGGGCGGCGCCCAATGCACCGGCGACGGCTTCGAGATCGCCCTTGAACGCCTTATCGCCGGCCAGATTGCCGGGCGGTTTCGCCCCGAAGGTCGCCGTCATACCCGCCCACTTGTCCGTCGCCTGGTCCAGCTCCGTCCCGGCAACGGCCAAGTTCCCGGTGCGCAGATAGAATTGCGCGAGGCGGACATGCTTCATCGCCGCGCCGACCGCGCGGTGATAGCCCTGCATGGCATCGGCGGCTGCGGGCCCGGCGGCCAGCGCCAGTATCAGGCCAAGCAGCAGCGCCCTCATCGGAACTTGTCCTTCAGGAAGCCGGCCATCAGGTCGGCGACGTCCTCGGCATAGAAATCCAGGAACATGTGGTCCGCTTCCTCGATGACCGCGAAGCTGACGCGGGGATTGTCGACCTTCGGCATGCGTGCGATCAGGTCGGGCACGACCTTGTCTTCCTGCCCGGCCAGCACAAGCAGCGGCGGGCCCCGATAGTCGTTGAGCAGGCCCGGCGTATCCCGGTTCGGGTCGTTGTGGTGATAATCGACAAAGCTGCTCGCCAGCACTTTCGCGTTCGGGCAATTCAGGAAGGGATGGTTTACCAGCAGGGCGTCGCCTTTGGCGGATGCGGCGTTCACGTCGGCCAGCCGGTCGCGCTTGTGGCGCCGGCGGTAGACTGCATCGGCCCGGGCCGCGCTCCAGGTCGCCGGCGCCAGCGCGACCGCTGCAGCGAGGGCGCCCGGCGCTGCGGCACGCGCATAGTTCACGATCTGGTTGCCGCCGCGCGAATGGCCGAACACTGCGACTTTGCCCGCACCCTGCCGCACCAGCCAGGCGTGCCAGAGCGCGATTTCCCGAACTGCGTTGCTGTGCTTGTGCCGGTGCACCGCATCGCAGGGATACATGCCAGTCCGGCCCGATTCGCCGAAGGACAGCGTGATCGCGAGGGACGCAATGTCCCGGTCGGCGAGCGCCTGCTGGACCCCGGCGATCGTTTCCTGCGCCAGATGGGCGAGGGTGCCGTGAACCATCAGGACAGCGCCCTTCGCCAGCGTCATGCCCTCCGGAATCTCCAGATTGCCGGGCAGGGTCCGGTCGCCGTCCTTCAGACGCACCGGCGCGGCGGATGCCGCTGCCGCCGTTACGGTGAGCAGGAATGCCAGGACCGGGGCAATGACTCTTCGCATAACGCGCTTCCAGACTATCTGATTCCGGCGGACCGAACTCTTTATTACATTCAGACCCGCGAATATGATAGATTTATGCGAACCGGGCGGAGATAGGATTTCGAGCGATGATCGAGCGGCGGCAATTCCTGATCGGCGGCGGAGCGGCGGCGGTCGCATTGGGGGCGGGTAGCCTGACCGGTGCGGCCCGGGCGAACAACCCGGACTGGGTGCCGCGCTACAAGGCTTCTGTGGACGACGACGGCCTGCACAGCCAGCCTTGGTTCCACCAGGGTTTCCTGAATATGAAGGAAGACCTGGCGGAGGCTGCCGCAGCCGGCAAACGCCTTGCGGTGGTCTGGGAGCAGAAGGGCTGCCCCTATTGCCGGGAAATGCACAAGCGCAACCTCGCGCTCCGGGAGATCAACGACTATATCCGCAAGCATTTCCTGGTCGTGCAGCTCAACATGTGGGGCTCGCGCAAGACGACGGACTTCGACGGCAAGGAGATGGAGGAGAAGGCGCTGGCCCGGCGCTGGCGTGTGAACTTCACGCCGACGGTCAACTTCTTCCCGGCCACGGTCGCCGAGGTCGAAGGCAAGTCGGGCCTGGAGGCGGAAGTTGCGCGCATGCCGGGCTATCTCAAACCCGCGCATTTCCTCACCTACATGGAATTCGTCAGGGACGAGGGCTACAGGAAGGAGAGCTTCCAGCGCTACCTGCTGGCCAAGTTCCGCGCCATCCACGACAAGGGCGGCGACCCGTTCCGCCTCGACAAGCTGACCCGGCCCCAATCGTAGGAGCGAACGCCATGCGCAGGCTGACCCCTTTTTTCGCGGCGCTCTTCCTTCTGGGCACTGCGGCCAACGCCGACGATGTCAAGGTCGGCGGCGACGGCCTGTACCACCAGGACTGGTTCCTCCAGAGCTTTCTCGATCTCAAGGAAGACCTTCAGGAATCCGCCGATGCCGGCAAGCGCCTGGTCATCCTGTGGGAGCAGAAGGGCTGCCCCTATTGCAAGGAGCTGCACCAGGTCAATTTCGTCGATCCGGCAATCCGCAAATATATCCAGGCGAATTTCGTCGTCCTGCAGCTCGATATCTGGGGCGCGCGGCCGGTGACGGATTTCGACGGCACGGAAATGTCGGAGAAGAAACTGGCGCGCCGCTACGGCGTCCGCTACACGCCGACGATCCAGTTCCTCCCGGCGACTGTCGATGCAACGCAGGGCAAGACCGGCAAGGCCCTTGAGGTGGCCCGGATGCCCGGCTATCTCAAGCCGGCGCCGTTCCTCATCATGTTCCGCTATGTCCGCGAAAAGGCCTACGAGAAAACGAAATTCCGCAAATACCTGCGGGCCGCGCTGAAACAGTCAGGGTAGATTTTTCTCCCGGTGTTGCCCCGGCCGACCGCCGGCTGTTCAACGACCTTGTAGGGGAGGGTTTTGAAACCCTCCCTTACGGCTGTTCGTCCGCACAACTCTTCGACGATAACGCCAGTGTCGCCCCGGCCGACCGCAGGGAGAGCCGGGGCCCAGGGTCGCCCCGAAACGCCTTCGCTTGTGGCTCTGGTCCCCGGATCGCTGCTGCGCAGCGTCCGGGGTGACAAGGGAGGGTGTCTCAGACAAAACCAAGACGCATAATTTCTAATCTAAAATTCGAAGATAATTGAACAAGTATTTGTTTTTAATCTATTTCAAACATTCTTAATCACGAACCGATAGACCCCGCTGTCCTCACCCGAATCCAACAGTTCGCAGCCGGTCTGGCGGCAGAAGGCCTCGAAATCCGCCGTCGCGCCGGGATCGGTGGCATGGACTTCCAGCAGGCCGCCGGAGGCCATTTTCTTGAGCGCCTTCTTCGCTTTCAGGATCGGCATGGGGCAGTTCAGGCCCTTGGTGTCGAGGAACTGGTCGGCCATCGGCAGGGGTCTTCCTTCTTGCAGTGCAGGCGTCGCGGACCATGACCTAGGTCGCGGGCACCGGACCGGCAAATTGTCCGGGGGCGCTGCGGCGATTGCCATTCATTCAAATTATTGAATACAATATCCGGCAGCCCGTCAACTGCACGGGCGGACGACCGGAGACCGGGGCACCGATGCAACGCAGGATCAGGATCGCAGCGGAGTCGCGGCCGGCGCGGCACCGCCCGGCAGGGGCCGCGCGATGACCGGCCCGCCCATGCCGGCCGCCCGGCGCAAACCGGTATTTGTCGGCCACGACATCTATCGCCGTTCCGCTTATGGCGGCAATCATCCGCTGGCGATTCCGCGGGTCGAGACGGCGGTCGACCTGTGCCGGGATCTCGGCTGGATCGCGCCGGAAGCCTGGATCGAAAGCCCGGTCGCCGATGCGGCGACCCTCGGCCGGTTCCACGATCCGGCCTATGTCGAGGCCCTGCGCCGGGCCGACGAAGGCGGCAAGGTTACGCTGGAGACGCGAGCGCGTTTCAATCTCGGCACTCTGGAAAATCCCGTGTTTCCCGGCGTGTTCCGGCGCGCTTCGACCTCGGTCGGCGGTTCGATCGCCGCGGCGGAGCAGGCGCTTGCCGGCCGCATCGCCTATCATCCCGCGGGCGGCACCCATCACGGCCGGCCGGACCGCGCAAGCGGCTTCTGCTATTTCAACGATCCGGTCTTCGCCATCCTGACCGCGCTGGATGCCGGCGTTACCCGGCTGGTTCATGCCGATCTCGACGCCCACCACGGCGACGGCGTGCAGGACGCCTTCGCCGGCGACCCCCGGGTCTACACGATCTCGATCCACGAGCGGGACCGCTGGCCCCATACCGGCGCACTGGACGACACCGGCGGCGGGCGGAGCTGCAACCTGCCGGTGGCGCCGGGATTCGCCGACGCCGATCTCGCGCTGTTGCTGAATCGGGTCGTCCTGCCACTGGTCCGTCGGGCGGCGCCGGAGACCCTGGTCGTCACCTGTGGCGCCGACGGGCTGGTCGGCGATCCGCTGTCCCGGATGGCCCTGTCCAACCGGGCGCTGTGGGCGGCCGTCGCGGCGCTGACCGCCGAGGCGCCGGGCAGCGTCGTGCTGGGCGGCGGCGGCTACAATCCGTGGACGGTAGCGCGCTGCTGGGCCGGCCTGTGGGGCGTGCTGAGCGGCTTTGCGATGCCGGAGGTGCTGCCGCCGGCTGTGGTGCAGCGCCTGGAAAGGCTGGAGTGCGATCTGGTCGACGAGGACGAGCGCGATCCGCGCTGGTTGACGACGCTGGCTGATGTACCGCAGGAAGGGGCGGCACGGCCCGAAACGGCGGCGCTGGCGCGGCAGGCGCTCGACGTGCCGCGGCGCGGGCGCTGGAGCGCCACCGCCCGCCAGGCAGCGGCTTAACGGAACGGCCGGGGGAGGGGACGGGCCTTGGAAACGGTTACCCTGATGGCGCTTGCCGGCCTTGTGATCGGCTTCGGCTTCGGCTTCGTCATCGAACGGACAAATTTCTGCACCATGGGCGCGATTTCGGATGCCGCGACCTTCGGCGATTTCCGCCGTTTCCGGGCCTGGATGCTAGCGATGGCCGTCGCGATTATCGGCGCGCAGGCCCTGCAGGCCGGCGAACTGATCGACCTCGGCGAGTCGATCTATCTCACGGCAAATTTCGGCTGGCTCGGCGCGATAATCGGCGGGCTGCTGTTCGGCTTCGGCATGACAATCGCCGGCGGCTGCGGCACGCGCAACCTGGTGCGCTTCGGCGCCGGCGACCTGCGCTCGCTGGTCGTCGTCCTCGTCCTCGGCATCTTCGCCTACATGACGCTGCGCGGCCTCACCGGGCTGGTGCGCGTCGAAATCGAAGGCGCGACCAATGTCGATCTTGAGGCGGCCGGCCTCGACAGCCAGGGGATCGGCGCCCTGTTCGCCGGTGCGTTCGGCGCAGCGGCCGAGACCATGAACCTGATCGTGGCGGCTATTCTAGTCGCCGGGCTGCTGATCTGGTGTTTCATGGACAGCGCTTTCCGGGGCTCGCCGCGCAACATCGTGGCCGGGCTGGGCGTCGGCCTCGCCATCGTCGCCGGCTGGTACGCCACCGGCGTGCTCGGTTTCGACGATTTCGAGCCGGCGCCGCTGACCTCGCTGACCTATGTCGCGCCGACCGGCAACGCGATGGTCTATCTGATGACCTTCACCGGCGCGACGATCAACTTCGGCATCGCGAGCGTCGGCGGCGTGGTCCTCGGCGCGTTCGTCTCCGCAATCCTGCGCGGCAATTTCCATCTGGCGACCTTCGCCGACGTGCAGGACATGCTGCGCAACATTGCCGGCGGCGCACTGATGGGCTTCGGCGGCGTGATGGCCCTGGGCTGCACCATCGGCCAGGGGCTGACCGGCATTTCGACCCTTGCCCTGGGCTCCGTCATCGCCATTCTGGCGATTATCGCCGGCGGCGTGGCCGGCCTGAAATATATCGAGTGGCGCCTGTGATAGACGGTTCCATTCTCCCCGGCCGTACTGCCGGCTGGTTCGGTCGCCTTGGTGACATCGAGCCGCTGGAGGACGCGGATTTCGATGCCGCGCTCGTTGCCGAGATGCAGCGCGCGGCGCCGGCCATGCCCGACCGGCCGGTCCGCTTTTCGACGCCAACCTTCAAAGACTTCCAGTCCGACGAACTGGCCGGCTGCGGCAAGAACAGCTTCCCGGCGTTTTCGACCACGGCGGGCGGCTGCGCCCTGATGTGCGACCATTGCCAGGCCCGCATCCTCGAGCCGATGATCCCGGCGACGAGCCCGGAGATGCTCGACCGCAAGGTGCGCGACCTCGTAATGCTGCAGGACTTGCAGGGCTTCCTGCTCTCCGGCGGCTCGAACCGGCGCAACGAGATCGCCTATGAGCGCTTCTTCCCGGTGATCGAGGGCCTGAAGCGCGACTTTCCCCATCTGAAGATCGCCATCCATTCGGCGTTGCTCGACGAACGCCGCGCCCGGCTGATGGAGAGCGCCGGGGTCGATACGGCGATGATGGACGTGATCGGCGCCCGCGAGACCATCGAACAGGTCTATCATCTCGACCGGCCGGTCGAGGATTTCGAGGCGACCCTGGCGGCGCTGTGCGGCACGTCGATGGAAGTCGTGCCCCATATCGTCGCCGGGCTGCACTACGGCCGGCTACTGGGCGAAACAAACGCGCTCGACATCTGCAGCCGCCACGATATCCACGCCCTGGTGCTGGTTATCATCATGCCGTTCTACGCGAAGGCCGGGACGTTCGAGACGCCGGACGCCGCCGCCGTCGGCCGCCTGTTCCTCGAGGCCCGGCGGCGCATTCCCGACCGGGAAGTCCTGCTCGGCTGCGCCCGGCCGGCCGGGATGCACAAACGGGTGACCGACGCCTACGCCGTGATGGCCGGGCTGGACGGCATCGCCTTCCCGGCCGACGGCGCAGTTGCCGTGGCCGAGGCCATCGGGCGGCCGATGGAACAGCAACACGCCTGCTGTTCGATCAGGATCGGCGGGGAAGCGGTGAGCGTGCCGGCGAGCTGCGCCGCATGAGCCGGAACGTCGATATCCTAGTGGTCGGCCTCGGGCCGGCCGGGGCTTCGGCGGCAAGGGAAGCCGCGCGCGCCGGTGCGTCGGTGCTGGCGGTGGATCGCAAACGCGCGGCCGGCGAGCCGGTGCAATGCGCCGAGTTCGTGCCGTGGCTGATCGGCCAGGTCGTCGAGGGCGTGGCACCGGTCGCCGTCCAGCCCATCGAGGCGATGCATACCTTTGTCGAAAGCGCGGCGTTTGACAGGACGGACGGTTTCACCGGCACGATGATCGACCGCGACCGTTTCGACGCTCTGCTCGTGGATCAGGCGCGCGAAGCCGGGGCCGACTGCCGGTTCGATACGGTTTGGGACGATGGCTTCGCGGTTGCGGCGCAGCTGATCATCGGCGCCGACGGGCCGCGTTCCGGAGTGCGCGCGGCAACCGGCCTGCCTCAGCCGCGCCTGATCGAGACCCGCCAGATAGCCGTGCCGCTCCTTGACTGGAACCGGGCGACCGACATCTTCCTCTCCTCCGGAATCGAAGGCGGCTACGCCTGGCTGTTCCCGAAGGGCGATGCCGCCAATCTTGGTGTTGGCCTGGCGCCGGCAGCGCGGCGGCAGCTCAAGCCGGTTCTCGAAACACTGCGCGAGCGCCTGATGGCCGAGGGCCGGATCGGCGGGGCAATCCTCGGGCATACCGGGGGCGCGATCCCGGTCGAGGGCATTGCCGGGCCGGTGGCGGCGCTGCCGGACGGGACGCCGGTCCTGCTCGCCGGAGACGCCGCCGGGTTGACCAACCCGGTGACTGGCGCGGGGATTCCCGCCGCGGTCATGTCAGGCGGGCTGGCCGGCGAGGCGGCCGGGCGCTGGATCGCAGGTGCGGCGGACGCGCTCGACTATTATGCCGAAGAGATCGAAGACCTGTTCGGCGCCTCGCTGCGCCGGGCCGTGCAGCGTCGGCGGGACCTGGAGCGGGCCTTTGCCGAATCGGTCCCGCAGCCGGCCGACCTGCGGCGCGGCTGGATCGCCTATCCCGAATACTGGGCGCCCGACCAGGCCGCACCGCCGAACGCGATGGGAGCGCTATGACCTGCCTCAAGCCCGAAGCGGCTGCGCCCGCCGACACCGGCCCGAACGGTGCCGATTTCAACCCGTTCGCAGTCATGCAGCCGCGCCGGCCGGACGCCATTCCGCGCGACTTCCGCAACGGCGGCCGGGTGAAGGCGGCCGACGTTGCGCCGGCCGGCGTCTATCTGCCCAACAACAACGTCCTGACCCCGGCCATGCGCTCGCCGGACTACGTCCAGATGTCGACCGCGGCGGCGATCACGCTCGGGATCATGCCGGGTATGCTCTACCGCTGCGCCTGCACCCGCTGCCTGAACCTGCTGCTGACCTATCCCGAGGGCTGCCGGGCCAACTGCGCCTATTGCGGCCTCGCGCGCCACCGGGAAGCCGAGCGCGACTATGCCGACCGCAATTTCATCCGGGTCGACTGGCCGGCCGTGCCGATGGCGGAAATCGTGGAGAAGGTGGCGGCGGACGGGGAGAACACGCCGTTCCACCGCATGTGTATCAGCATGATCACCCATCCGCGGTCCGACGACGACGCGGTGACGGTGCTGAAGCAATGGACCGACCGGATCGACCCGGCGACCGTGCCGGTCTCGATCCTTTCCAACCCGACGACGATGCAGCGATCAGACGTCAAGACGCTGAAGGACCTGGGCGCCGACATCTTCACCGTGGCGCTCGACGCCGCGACGCCGGAAATATTCGACCGCACGCGCGGCAAGGGCGTCGACAGCCCGCACAGCTGGCGGAAATACTGGGAAATCCTGATGGACGCCCGGGACATTTTCGGGCCGCAGAAATTCGGCGCCCATATCATCGTCGGCATGGGCGAGACCGAGGCCGACGTGCTGAGACTGGTCCAAGAGCTGGTCGATCTGGGCGGCCACAGCCACATGTTCTGCTTTTTCCCGGAAAAGGGCTCGCTGATGGACCATTTGCCGGCGACGCCGCGCGACCAGTGGCGGCGCGTCCAGCTGGCCCGCTACCTGATCGACTATTGCGATGTCCGGGTCGAGCGGATGGCGTTCGACGGGGAGGGCAGGGTGACGGATTTCGGCCTGCCGCAGGCCGAACTGGACGCGATTATCGATGCCGGGATCGCCTTCCGCACGTCCGGCTGCCCCGGCAAGTTCCAGAAAGATATTTCCGCCTGCGACCGGCCCTATGGCGATTCGCCGCCCAGCAACATCGCCAGCTACCCGTTCCAGCCCGCCGGCGCCGATATCCGCCGCATCCGGCATCAGCTGGATATGGAGAAGCCGGGCGAGTCCTACGAGCCGGGCGAGGAATACGACGATCCGGATGACGGGCCGGACGACGATGAGCCGCAAGGCCGGGCGGCGACGGCAGTAGGCGCGCCTTGACCGATTTGGCCGGCCGGCCCGAATTCCGCGTCATCGATACGGGCGTCCGCGACGGCTGCCTCCAGATCGCTTTCGATCAGGCTCTGGTGGAGTTGCGCAAGGCCGGCGACATCCCGGACACCGTCCGCTTCTTACGATTTCCGCCGACCGCCCTGGTTGGCCGGCACCAGGATCTGAGCCGGGAACTGAAGCTCGATCACTGCCGCAAGGCCGGCATCGGCATCGTCCGGCGCATCACCGGCGGCGGGGCGATCTATCTCGACGAGGGCCAGCTTGGCTGGGAACTCGTCTGCGACCGGCGGAAGATCGGCGTCGCGACGCTGGCGGACATGACCGCCCGGATCTGCAGGGCGGCGGCGGTCGGCCTGTCGACCCTCGGCATCGCCGCGGAATACCGCCCGCCAACGGATATCGTGGTGGACGGGCAGAAAATTTGCGGCACCGGCGGTTATTTCGACGACGACATCGTCATGTACCAGGGCACGACGCTGGTCGATCTCGACCTGCCGGCGATGATGGCGGCGATCAACGTGGCGGCGCCGAAGGAGGGCGCGCCGCCGCCGCCCAGGGTGACGACCCTGCGCGCCCTGCTGCCGGACGCCGACCTGTCGATGCCGCGCCTTCAGGCCGCGCTGGTCGCCGGCTTCGAGACCGGGCTGGGGATCGCCTGCACCGTGTCCGAACCGAGCGAGGCGGAAGAGGCGCTGGCGCAGCGAATCTGCGACGCAGAGATCGGCACGGCGGACTTCATCGCCGGGATCGACGATCCGGGCGCCGACGGCTCGGTGCGCCACGGCGAGAGCGGCCCGGTCAACGCCTGGCTGCGCGTCGAGGGCCGGCGCAACGACCGGGTGCGCGAGGTGCTGTTCACCGGCGATTTCGTCATGGTGCCGCCGCGCCTGGTCATGGACCTGGAGGGGTCGTTGCGCGGCGCGCCCTCCGGCGAGGTTGCGGACCGGGTATCGGCCTTCTTCGCCGAATCGCCGCCCCAGATCGCTACCGCACCGCCGGACGCCTTTGCCGGGGCCGTCGCCGCGGCCTTTGCCGGCGCATGAAGACGCTCACGGTCATTCAGCATACCTCGGCCGAATATCTCGGCCTGATGGAAGACCATTTCGAAGGCCGGCGCATCCGCTTTACCTACGTCCGCCCGTTTACCGAGGGCGTGGCTCCGCCCCAACCGGACGCGATCGCCGACGGCCTCGTCCTGCTCGGCGGCGGGCCGTGGGGATCGGCCGGGGAACGCGACCTGCCGACGCTCGAGGCCGAGATCGCCATCGCCCGCACCTGCCTGATGCTGGAGAAGCCACTCATTGGCATCGGCCTCGGCGCGCAGATCCTGGCGCTCGCAGCCGGCGGGGCTGCCGAATCCGCACCGTTGCGCTTTGCCGTCGATACTGCGCGGCGCTGCCTAGACGGGGCGCTCAACAGCTATCTACCCGAGTCCTGGCCCGTCGCCGTCTATGGCCGCGACCGGGCCGTGCCACCGGACTATGCGCAGATCCTCGCCCGACTCGGGGACGGCGAGCCGGCGCTCTGGCAGATCGGCGGCAACGCGTTCGGCTTCGCCGGCCATCCCGGCCTCAAGGTCGCGATGATCGAGGACCTGATCATGGAATTCGAGGAAGCGCCGGTCGATCCGGCGCCCGCCTTGCGCGACCTGCGGGCGGCCCAGCGCGCCATCGAGGACGCGCTGGTCCCGATCATGACCGGCCTCGTCCAGATGACCGGCCTGATGCAGCCGGGCGGGGCGTAACGAGCGCTGCACCGGCCGGCGGCCGGTCCTGTGATAGCCGTTGACCGACGCACGCCCGCCGGCCGTCATATCGACCGGACCGGCTCGGAGGGCCGCGGAGCGGAGATGCCTTTTGCGCCCTACTGCGATTTCGATGGCCGACCCCGTTAACCATCCCTCAATGCCGCCCCGGATGGAGCGAAGCGGAAATCCGGGGACCAGAGTCGCCGGGCACGGCCTCGTTACACGGCCCTGGGCCCCGGATTAAATCCGGGGCAGCATAGTTGGCTTTTGGGGCTTCGACAAACGAGCGGCATTAGCTTTTGCTCCGGTTTCTTACCGCCGTCGGAGGGAAATCCGCCACTTAAGTAGCGAAAGGTACAATCCCCACAGATTTTTCCGCTCTCCTTCGACAGGCTCAGGGCGGGCTCTTCGGTCGGTCGGAACGATGGGGGAGAGGGTGCTGGCGACCGGATCGACGGTTCGAAGCCAAACGGAAACGCACCGATTCCGTTCGATCCGCTGCGGGGATATGCCCGCCGCCGATGACATATTCAAAAGTTGCTATCTTTCGGGAGTTTCAATACCCTGCAAGGGTCAGCCAGTCAGCGAGCGGTGAGGGGGTACGTCGTGACGGACAAGCTGGTTATTGTGATGGCGAATACGGACCCGCGCAACGGCGAGGAGCTGGGCGCCCCGATCTTTCAGGCCACCGTCGCCGCGGCGATGGAATACGAGGTCGATGTCATCTGCACGGCCACATCGGGCCGCCTGATGAAGCACGGCGTCGCCGAAAAGCTCGTGGTCAAGGAAGGCTCGCCGAAATCGGTCTACGATTTCATCAAGGACGCCCATGAGGCGGGGGTGAAATTCTACTGTTGCTCGCCCAATCTCGACCTGTTCGACATGACTAAGGACGATCTGATTCCCGAATGCGAAGGCATCGTCGGCGGCGCCCACCTGATCGAGGAGATCATGGAGGACGACGTCAGGGTGCTGACCTACTGAAGAGGAAGGTTCCGGCAACGGATATGGACCACGGCGCCGCCACTCGCGTTCAGGAGCATATCGGCGATCCGCTGTCGGACTCGCCGCCGCTCGACCGCGACGATCTCGAAGAGATTTTCGGCGATATCCAGGCCGACCTGCGCTACGATCACGAGCTCAACGGCTGCCTGAACTGCGGCATCTGCACGGCGACCTGCCCGGCGGCCCACTACTACGATTTCAGCCCGCGCGAGATCGTCCAGCTGCTCTGGACCGAGAATCTCGAAGGCATCTACGACGCGATGCAGGAAAAGATCTGGGCCTGCGCCCAGTGCTACACCTGCGCCGCGCGCTGCCCGTTCGGCAACAGCCCCGGCGGGCTCGTCATGCTGATGCGCGAGGTTGCGATCAAGCACGGCATGGAGTCGGCGAAGAACGTGCTGCGGCCGTTCAGCCGGGTCATGCTCAAGCTGATCTCGACCGGCAACCAGCTGGCGCCGGACATGATCAACCCGGATCATTTCGCCGACTGGGGGCCGAATATCGCCAAGGTCGATGCCCCGCTCAAGCTGCTGCGCAAGGCGATCCCGATGCCGACGCTCAACACCACGGCGACGGCCTGGGAGGTCAATCTCAAGACCTCGGTTGAACTCTACACGATCTGGGAAATGACCGGCGTGCTCGACCAGCTCGAAGGCATCGACGAGAATCTGTTCGATGTCATCACCGACATCATGGATGAGAAGCGCGAAGACTGGGAAGACTTCCTGGACGAGCAGGAAGACGACGACGACTGAGCCGCCGCCGGCGGCTCACGCAGGAGATACGGACATGACGGCCACAACGAACGCGACGGGCGAAGGCGGCGAACGCTTCACCGGCCACGGCAGCGAATGGCGGGAGTCGAACCTGTCGGCGCAGGATGCGCGCACCGCGACGGCCTGGGTCGAGGCGAAAGTCGACAAGCGCTCCATGCTGACGAACAAGGACCGCGTCGAGGACGTGCGCGATGTCATGTGGCAGCTCGAGAAGGACGGCGAAATCGCCGTCCACCGGATCGACGACGGCCACCAACCGGTCGAGGTCAAGACGCTCTACGGCTGGACCAAGCGGATTCCGACGACCCGGCTGTGGCACCACAAATCCTGCGGCCAGTGCGGCAACATTCCGGGCTATCCGGCCTCGCTGCTCTGGCTGATGAACGAGCTCGGCATCGAGTATCTCGACGAGACCGACCAGACTTCCTGCACAGCCTGGAACTATCACGGCTCGGGCATCGGCAACCTGGAGAGCCTGGCTGCCGTCTTCCTGCGCAATTTCCACCAGGCCTTCGTCAGCGCCCGGGCCCAGGGCCTGCCCGACGCCTACTATTATCCGCTGGTCCATTGCGGCACGTCGTTCGGCAACTACAAGGAGGTGCGCCACTACCTGCTGCACTCGGCCGAGCTGCGCGACCGGGTGAAGAAGATCCTCGCCAAGCTCGACCGGCTGGTCGACGGCAAGCTGCTGATCCCGGAAGAGATCGTGCACTATTCGGAATGGGTGCATGTCATGCGCGACCGGATCGCGGCGCGCCAGACCGTCGACGCGAGCGCTATCCGCGCGACCATCCACCCGGCCTGCCACGTCTACAAGATGGTGCCGGAAGACGCGATCTACGACGACGATATCCTCGAAGGGAACCGGGTCGCCGTCTCGACCGGCGTGATCGACGCGCTGGGCGCCCAGGTGATCGACTATTCGACCTGGTACGACTGCTGCGGCTTCGGTTTCCGCCACATCATCTCGGAGCGCGAGTTCACCCGCTCCTTCGCCATCGACCGCAAGATCAAGGTCGCGGTGGAAGAGGCGCAGGCGGATGTGATGATCGGCCACGATACCGGCTGCATCACGACGCTGGACAAGAACCAGTGGATCGGCAAGGCGGCCGGCAAGGACTACGACCTGCCGATTCTGGCTGACTGCCAGTTCGCGGCGCTGGTCTGTGGCGCCCATCCGTTCAAGATCGTCCAGTCGCACTGGCACGCCTCGTCGACCGAAACGCTGATGGAGAAGCTGGGCATCGACTGGCGCGCCGGGAAGGCGGAGTTCGAGGGCTATCTCAAGCAGGTGGAGGCCGGGCACCAGGAGAATCTCTACGATCCGCGCCTGATGATCACGTCGGGGCCAGGCTTCAAGCGAATCGAGAACCGCACATGACCGAGCCGGTCCTCGTCGTCGGCGGCGGCCCGGCCGGGCTCGCTGCAGCCGAGGCGCTGTCCGGCGTCGGCCGGAATGCCGTTCTGGTGGAAAAGGAGGACCGGCTCGGCGGCGCGCCGATCCTCTCCGGCTATGCCAAGCTCGTGCCGACCGGGGAATGGGCGAAGGACGCCATCGGCGGCATGGTCGCGCGGGTCGAAGGCGACAGCGCCATCGACGTGCGGACCGGCTGCACCGTCAACGAATTCGGCGGCGAACCCGGCGCATTCTCGGCGACCCTTTCGGACGGCGCGACGGTCGAGGCCTCGGCCGCCATCCTGTGCACCGGCTTCACCCATTTCGATTCGGTCAACAAGCCCGAATGGGGCTTCGGCACCTTCCCCGATGTCGTGACCACGACCCAGGTCGAGCAGATGATCTCGTCGGAGCGGGGCGTGCGCTGCCCGTCCGACGGCCGCACGCCCAAGCGGGTAGCGATCCTGCTGTGCGTCGGCTCGCGCGACCGCCAGATCGGCCGCGAATGGTGCTCCAAGATCTGCTGCACCGTCAGCGCCAACATCGCGATGGAAATCCGCGAGGAACTGCCGGATTGCCATGTCTACATCTACTACATGGATATCCGCACCTTCGGCCTGTACGAGACGACCTACTACTGGCGCAGCCAGGAGGAGTTCAAGGTCAAGTATATCAAGGCCCGGATCGCCGAAGTGACCTCCGACGGCGAGCGCCTGATCGTCAAGGGCGAGGATACGCTGGTCAAACGGCCGATCACCATTCCCTTCGACCTGGTCGTCCACGCCATCGGCATGGACCCGAATGTCGATAACCTGCTGCTTTCCAGCATCTTCGATATCGAGCTGGAGCCGCACGGCAATATCGCGCGCCAGTCGGCCTATGGCGGCATGGGGCGGACCAGCCGGCCCGGCGTGTACGTCGCCGGCGCGGCGACCGGGCCGGAAACCATCGACGACTCCATCGCCCAGGCCAATGCCGCGGCCATCGCCGCGCTGTCCGCCGCCTACAGCCAGGCCGGCGAAGCGGCCTGAGCGGATGATCGCGCAGGCCTTGCGGCGAATGGCGGGACGGGACGAGCCGGTCCTCGAACGGCCGGAGCTGCACCTGTCCGGCCCGCGCCTGCGCCAGGCGCTGGAAAGCCTGATTGCGGGCAGCGAGGAGCAGGGCGGCGTCGAGCGCTATGTCGAGGCCTTGAAGCTGAAGACCGCCTCGTTCCAGGACGCTTTCGCCGGCGGCGCGGCCGGCCTGCAGCCGGCGGCCTTCAAGGAACTCTGCTCGCTGATGCCCTCGGTGCGCCGCCGCATCGCGCCTTATCTGGACCGGCGGGGCTTCGCCGCTGTCTGCACGGCGATCGGGGCGCTGCTGGAGGGCAGGGCCGACACGACGACGGCCGATGCCCGGCTCGACGCCTTCGAGAGCGCCTTCCCGCGCGACCGCGACCATCGCTGGGTCCGCGACCTCGCGGCCGAGCTGCTGCACAATATCGATCCGGAGCGCTATCCGCCGATGCAGCGCTGGGTCTGGGACGCCAAAACCAACACCGGCGCGCTGCGCGAAATCTGGTGGGCCGATAATGTCGACCACATCATGATCGACGTGCCGGACAATTACGGCGCGTTTCTTATGCTGCGCGAGGAACTATCGCAGTTTTTGACGGAAAACGGCGTGTTCCGCGATATCCTGCAATATGTCGATCTGGTGACCGCGCATGTCTATGCCGGCTATATCGGCGAGCAGGGCGGGCAGTATCTGCGCACCGATTTCGCGACCCCGGAAGACCCGATGCTGCATACCCGCCGGATGCTGGGCCTGGACGGCGTCGGCGCCAAAGGCCGGTCCAGGGTCAAGCCGATCGACGGCGACGCGCAGGTCGTCGGCGATCCCCTGCTGCTGAACTAGGCGCGCCCATGCCGATCCACGAACAGTCCCTGATCCGGCCGGAGAATATCAAGACCCACGACAAGCTGGAGATCGACGGCATCGACGTGTCGGGCCACTGGTCGACTTTCATCGAATCCCGGGTCGTCACCGACTACAACGAGGCGATGGAAGACGAGATCGCGGCGCTGCCCGGCGGCGAATTCATCCATCGCTGCTGGCAGTGCGGCTCCTGCACCAATTCCTGCACGGTCAACGCCGTCAACCCGGACTTCAACCCGCGCTACTGGATCTACCTGATCCGCACGGGCATGGAATCGGAGCTTCTGCGCGACAAGGACATCATCTGGCAGTGCATCTCGTGTAACAAATGCACCTATGCCTGCCCGCGCGATGTCGAGCCGGAAGGCGTGATGAAGGCGACAGCGCACTGGCTGGAGAAAAAAGGCCATACGCCGAAATCGCCCTCGATCATCTTCGACGAGATATTTGCCGAGCAGGTGATCGCGCGCGGCAAGATCGAGGAATCGTCCATCATCCGGCAGTTCCTCAAGCGCACAGGGCAGCCGCTGATGCAGGACTGGCTGGTCGCGATGGCGCGCGGCCTGCTGATGAAGCTTCCGGTCGGCCTGATGCGGCGCATGGGCCTCGCCGTCCTGTTCCGGCCGCGCACGTCCGGTTGGTCGAAGGCGCGGGCGGCGCTCGAGGAGTATGTCGAGGAATGCGAACGCGAACAGCGCCGGGCGCTCGGCCTCGGCGACGGGAAACCGGAATGAGCGAAGACCGCAAATACGACCGCGTCGCCTACTATCCCGGCTGCGCGCTGGAAGGCACGGGCCACGCCTATAACCGCTCGACCAAGGCGGTCGGCAAGGCGCTCGGGCTGAAGCTGGACGAAGTGAAGAACTGGAACTGCTGCGGGGCGATGGAGGTCAAGAATATCGACCCAAAAATCCAGACCTACCTGTCGTCCCGGGTCATGTCGATCGCCGCCAACGAGATGGGCCACGACGTGGTCATGGCGCCGTGCAACGGCTGCTATCACAATCTCAAGAAGGCCGAATACGACCTGGAGCACGACGGCGGATCGCAGGAAGTCGTCGACCGGCTGTCCACCAAGGCCGGCCACGAGACCTACAAGGCCGGCCAGGTCGAGACCATCCATGCGCTGGACTGGATCAAGGACGGGATCGGCGAAGACGGTCTGAAGGCCAAGATTAAAAACAGCCTGCAAGGCGTTAAGATCGCGAATTATTACGGCTGCATGTACACACGCCCACGCCACATCTTCCCGGAGAAGGACAAGGGCTCCGGCTCGGATTCGACTTCGGAGCCGCATTTCATGGACGACCTGCTGGCGGCGGCCGGCGCGGAGAATGTCGATTTTCCGCTCAAGACCGCCTGCTGCGGCGGCGCCCACACGCTCTCGGACAGCGACATCTCGACCAAGCTGGTGCTGAACATCCTCGAAGCGGCCGAGGCCGGCGGCGCCGACGTGATCGCCACCGAGTGCCCGACCTGCCATACCGGGCTGGAAATGCACCAGATCCGCGCCGAGAAGCGGCTGGGCCGCAAGACGAGCGTGAAAATCCTTTATTTCACCCAATTGCTCGGCATCGCCCTGGGCCTGAGCGCCAGAAAGGTCGGCGTGCACGAGAATGTTTCCGATTCGCGTGGCTTCCTGAAGGAGAAAGGCCTGGCATGATGCCGTTTGCCGATATCGAGGCGGCGCTCGACGGTTTCGATTTCGCCGCATCCGATCCGGCCAGCCGGCTGCTCGGGCTGGCCGAGGCGGTGCTGGAGAACTGGGTCGAGGCGCGCGACGAGGCCCCGACATCGGACGAACGCGAAGGCTTCCGCCTGCTCGCCCTGCACCGTCAGGGCGCGCGCGGCGAGCTCAGCTTCAACGCGTGCCGCGAGACCTGCCGCGAGGTTGCCTGGCACGCCAATCTGCTGCGCCTGGAGCCGGACCATGACGAGACGGTGGCCCGCGCCACCATGATGGTCATGCTGGTCCGCCATCTGCTGCTGTTCGTATCGGGCAAAATGCAGGTTGCAGCGCTCGGCGAGTTTTGCTGTTCATCTCGCACGCTGCGCGCGCTCGATAGGGACGGGGCTGAAATGTCCGACCACCAGAGGATTGCCTGATCCATGCCGACAGTCCGCGGATGCCCTCTGCCCGACGACCTGCTCTATGACGTGCCGAACCACATCTGGTTCACCGAGAACGGCGACGGCACCGTGCGCCTCGGCATGACCAGCGTGGCGACGGCGATGGCCGGAAACCTGGTCGCCTTCACGCCGAAGAAGGTCGGCCGGTCGGTGAAGCCGGGGAAATCCTGCGCCACGCTCGAATCCGGCAAGTGGGTCGGCCCGGCCAAGTCGGCAGCCGGCGGCGAGGTGATCGAGGTGAATACGGCGCTGGAAGAAGATCCGAGCCTTGCCAACCAGGATCCCTACGCCGCCTGGATGGTCGTGCTGAGGCCCGACGACTGGGACAGCGTGAAGCCGACCCTGACGCCGGGAACAGAGGTTGCCGGGCTCTACGAAGCGAAAATGGACGAGGACGGCTTCGCGGGCTGCGAGTGAGACCCGTCAATCCCGTTTGCATCCCGACGATAGATATCGCGACTTACCGACGGCCCGGTTCGGACCGGTCCCTCTTCACCCGATACCCTTCCCCTGTCACCCCGGACGGAACGCAGCGGCGGTCCGGGGAACCGGAGCCACGGGCGCGAGCCGCGATTCAGGGCTGACCCCAAGGACGCAGGGGAGGTTTCAGACGGAAATTATGTGGAAATTTTATCGCTGACTATGCAGTGCCGGTTATCCCGCCGGCGGCGCGGACCGGCCGGTGGAAACGAGCGACCGCCGCACGATCGTTGCCGCCCCGAAACACCAACGGCGCCGCCCCGGATTCAATCCGGGGCCCAGAGACTGCCCTAAGCTTGTCGAAGGGACCACAGGGCAAGGCTCCTTCGACAAGTTCAGGGCAGGCGCGCCGGCGACCCTGGGCACCGGATTTCCGATTTGCTCCATCCGCGGCGGCACCGAGGGGTGGATAACGGAGTCCGCTATTGGGACAGCGGCCGGACGCAGCCGCATAGTCGCAGTTATATTCCCCAACTATTTGGAATAGGGCCCGGATTGCGCGTAAATTCGATCGTGCCGCCGGAAACCAGACAGATGGCCCGATCGTCTGGCTTGGCCGTCGATCGCTCGGCAAGAAGCTGGCGTTACCCCGTCCTCCCCTCATGCCCCGAAGCCGGACACGGGTTCAGCGGCTCAGACCTCGGTCTCCGGCGGCTTGGCCGGCCCGCCGAGTATCAGGATGTTTTCGCCTTCCAGGATGTCCACCTTGTAGCCGTCTACCCGAAACACAGGGCGCCGCTTGCCGATGATGAACCGGACCTCGCCGCCCGGCTCGATCGTCATGCCGCACGCGCCGTAGTTCCCATTCTCGACGATCAGTGTCACCGGCTGATCGGTCTCGTTGGTCCACAGCACGTTCATGCCGCGACGCAAAACGACCTTGCCGGTGAAGAACTGCCGAAGCCCCCTCAGCATGACCGCGCGCTACCTCTTGGTGATCCCCGAACCGCCAACCCCTTTAGCGCGACCGGCGGTTCGGGTCCAGTGGCCGGGTGGAGAGGCAGCCGGCCAGGATATCGAGCCGGTTGCGGTCGAAACCGCGCCACAGGTCGAGCAGGGCCGGGTCGCCGTCCTCGCCGGCACCGTACCAGGCGCGCAGGAAGGGATCGAGCCAGGGCCGCAATTCGCCGGTGCGCAGGTCGCCCGGCGTCCAGCCGGACAACTCCGCCTCCTTCATGAATTCTGCCTCGTCCGCTGCATCGGCCGCCAGATCGAGCAGCCGGTTCAACCGCTGCAGGTCCTCGCGCAGCAGGGCGGCGCGGAAATAGCTCGGCTCGCCTCCCAGTTCGGCCTTCGCGGCGTCGATCACGGTTTGTCGGCTCATGGCGGTAAGTCCGGGTCAACAAAATCCGGTGTCGAAAAGCGGCGCGCCTCCTCGAAATCGAAGCTGCTCCACGCTCCGCCAGAGGCAAGATCGGAAGCCGTTTCGGCGTATTTGCGATAGCCGACGGCTTCCTCGCTCAATTTTCCTTGCAATTCTGCCATCCAATGGCGGATTTGCAAGGAAGAGGAACCGCCATGCCCGAATCCCTTCCCGCCCATGCTTCGGTCGTCGTCATAGGGGGCGGCGTCATGGGCTGTTCGACGCTCTACCATCTGGCGAAAATGGGCGTGGCTGACGCCATTTTGCTGGAGCGCAACCGGCTGACCTCCGGCACGACCTGGCATTCCGCCGCCCAGGTGCGCGCGCTGCGCCATTCGCGCAACCTCACCAAGATGATCCAGTACTCCGTCGCGCTCTACTCCCGACTCGAAGCCGAAACCGGGCAGGGCGTCGGCTGGATCGGCGAGGGCTCGCTCTCAATCGCGACGACGCCGGACCGTCTGACCCATATCCGGCGCCAGGCGGCGCTGGCCCGGGCCTACGGCATCGAGGCCCACGAAATCGGAGGCGCCGAGGCGAAGGAGCGCTGGCCGCTGATGAATGCGGACGACGTGCTCGGTGCCGTCTGGTCGCCGGAGGACGGCCGGGTCAGCCCGTCGGACGTCTGCGCCGCCCTCGGCAAGGCTGCCCGCGGCCTCGGTGCGCGGTTCTTCGAAAATTCCGGCGTGACCGGGATTCTGACCGAGAACGGCCGGGTTCGCGGCGTCGAGACCGGGCAGGGCACCGTCATGTGCGACGCAGTCGCGCTGTGCGCCGGCCTGTGGTCACGCGAGGTCGGCGCGATGGCCGGCGCGCGGGTGCCGTTGCTCGCCTGCGAGCATTTCTACCTGCTGACCCGACCGGTCGACGGCATCGCCGGCAACCTGCCGACCCTGTCGGACCATGACCGCCATCTCTACATCCGCGACGACAGCGGCGGCTTGCTGGTCGGCTGTTTCGAGCCCATGGGCAAGCCGATCGCGCCGGGCGCGTTGGACGAGACCTTCGAATTCCGCCTGCTGCCCGAGGATTGGGACCATTTCGAGCCGATGATGGAAAACGCGCTGCACCGGCTGCCGGCGCTGGAAACCGCCGAAGTGCGGATGCTGCTCAACGGCCCGGAGAGCTTTACGCCGGACGGCATGTTCATGCTCGGCGAGACCGCGGAGACCCGCGGCCTGTTCCTCGGCTGCGGCATGAATTCGGTCGGCATCGCCTGCGGCGGCGGCGCGGGCATGAACCTCGCCCACGCCATCGTCCACGGCCATACCGCCTACGACCTGTCGGAGGCCGGGGCCAACCGCTTCGCGCCGCAGTTCGACAGCGTCGTGCATCTGATGGCCCGGGCCCCGGAGGTGCTCGGCCGGCATTACGAAATCGCCTATCCGGGCCTCCAGCCAGCGACGGCGCGCGACCTCCGGCGCCTGCCGCTCGACGCCGAGCATCGGGCGGCGGGCGCGCAGACGGGCCAGGTCTACGGTTGGGAACGCCCGCTCTGGTTCGGGAAGCCGAACAAACCGAATCTGACCTTCGGCCGGCCCAACTGGTTCGAAACCGTAAAGAACGAGGTCATGGCCGCGCACCGGGCGGCGGCGGTCTTCGACGGCTCGCCCTTCGGCAAGATCGAGATAACCGGGCCGGACGCCGAGGCCTTCCTGCAGCAGGTCTGCGCCAACGACATGGACCGCCCGCCCGGCCGCGCGATCTACACGCCGGTCCTCAACGCACGCGGCACCTACGAATCCGACATCACCGCCCAGCGCCTCGCCGTCGACCGCTACCGCCTGTTCACCGGCGCCGCGGCGATCCGCAGGGACATGGCCTGGCTGCGGCGCCACGCCGGCCCGTTCGACGTGGCACTGGCCGACGTGACCGAGCGCTACGCCGTGCTCGCCCTGATGGGCCCGGACGCCGCCCGGATCGCAGCGGAACTCGGTGCAGACGCGCTGAATGCCCTCGGCTTTTTCCGGATCGGCACCGCGCAGATCGCCGGGTGCCCGGTGCGCGCCGCGCGCCTGTCCTATGTCGGCGAGGCCGGCTGGGAACTGGCCTGCCGCGCGGAGCACGCGCCTACGGTCTACGCGGCGCTGACCGGGGCGGGCGCGGTTCCGGCCGGCCTGCACGCCCAGACGTCGATGCGGATCGAGAAGGGCTTCGCCGCGATGGGCCACGAGCTCGACGGCGACCTGACGCCGGTCGAGGCCGGCATGGAACGCTTCTGCTCGCGGAAGAAGACGTTTATCGGCAGCGAGGCAATCGCCGAGCGCCGCAAGACCGGCCGGCGCACGCTGGCGACCTTCGTGTTCGACGATGCCGACGCCGTCCCGCTCGGCCACGAACCGGTCTACAGCGAGGGCGAAATCGTCGGCCGCACGACCTCGGCGGCCTTCGGCTTCCGGATCGGCCGGCCGGTCGCCCTCGGCCATGTCGAAGCGCAGGAAATCGACGGCCGGCGCGTCGCAATCGACATCGCCGGCACCCGCCACCCCGCCCGGATGCAGACAGCCCCCGCCTTCGATCCGGCGGGCGAACGGATGCGGGTTCGAGGCGGGTAGGGTCTCTGCGCCGTCGGCGCTCGACAGCCCCGGCGCCGGGTGGCAAGGTCGCGCCGCATTCCAAAGAACGGGAACACCATCGTGCGCATCGGCGTTTTCGACCATCTGGACCGGGGCGCCGGCGCGCTGCCGGACTTCTACGAGGACCGGCTGCGGCTGCTCGAGTTGTACGACCGGGCCGGCCTTTTCAGCTACCACCTAGCCGAGCATCACGGCACGCCGCTCGGCATGGCGCCGTCGCCCAGCGTGTTCCTTTCCGCGGTCGCCCAGCGCACAAAGCGGCTGCGCTTCGGGCCGACGGTCTATTGCCTGCCGCTCTATCCGCCGCTGCGCCTGATCGAGGAAATCTGCATGCTCGACCGGATGAGCGGCGGCCGGCTCGATCTCGGCGTCGGGCGCGGCATCTCGCCGATCGAGGTCGCCTTTTTCGATCTCGATCCGGCCGAGACGCCGGCGATGTACCGGGAGGCGCTCGATTTTATCCTGCAGGGGCTGGCCGACGCCTCGGCGGGCCGCGATTTCAGCTTCGAGGGCGACCACTACAGGGCCGCGGACGTGCCGATGGTGCTGAGTCCGGCGCAACAGCCCCATCCGCCGCTCTGGTACGGCCTGAGCCGGCCGGAGTCCGTGGCCTGGCCCGCCGCCAACCGGGTCAACGTCATCAGCAACCAGCCGCCGCCGGGCACGCGGGCGATCACCGACGCCTACCGCGCGGCCTGGCGCGAGGCAGGCCGGGCCGAGGCGGACCTGCCCGCGCTGGGTATCAGCTTCCACCTCGTTATCGCGGAGACCGAGCGAGAGGCCCTTGAGACGGCGCGGCGCGGCTACCGGGTCTGGCGCGAGAGCTTCTACCTGCTGTGGGAGCGCGCCGGCACCAGGCCGATCGGCATTTCCTTCCCGGACGAGTTCGACGCGCTGATGGAGACCGGCGTCGCCATCGCCGGGACCCCGGCGCAGGCGCACGCGAAGATGGCGGCGCTGGCGTCCGACGCCGGCGTCAACTATTTGGTCTGCCGCGTGGCCTTCGGCGACCTGTGCTACGAAGAAGCGGCCCGCACGGTCGACCTGCTGACGCGGGAAGTGCTGCCGGCGCTGAAGCAGGCGGCGTGACGGGGCGGAAGAAGCGAAGCGGATCGTAAGGCTGAATTGTGCGCGCGCCGATATGACTCCGACCGTGCCTGCGCAAATGGCGGCCGTTCAGCTCGTCGGCCATGGCGGGCTCGAGAAGCTGCACTATCGCACCGATGTTCCCACGCCGGTGCCGCAAGCCGGCGAAGTACTCATCGATGTCGCGGCCGCCGGCGTCAACAACACCGACATCAACACGCGGATCGGGTGGTATTCGAAGGCTGTCGGCGGCGCGACGGGCGAGGGCGGCGCGGACGGCTTCGACGGGATCGACGCCGCCGATGCCGGCTGGTCCGGCGTTGCGCTGGAATTCCCGCGCGTCCAGGGCGCCGATTGCTGCGGCCGGATCGTCGGTGTTGGCGACGGGGTGGACCGGCGCCGGATCGGCGAACGCGTCATCGTTCGCAGCATGATGCGCAGCCCGGCCGGCGATCGCCCGTTCGAGTGCTGGACGTTCGGGTCGGAATGCGACGGCGCGTTTGCCCAATATGCAACCGCGCCGGCCCGCGAGACCCACAAGGTCGATTGCGACTGGACCGACGCGGAACTGGCGTCGATCCCGTGCGCCTGGTCGACGGCGGAGAACCTGCTGCACCGGGCCTCGGTCGGGGCGGAGCGCGTGCTGGTGACCGGGGCCTCGGGCGGCGTCGGCTCGGCCGCGGTCCAGCTGGCGAAACGGCGCGGCGCCCATGTCGTCGCGATTGCAAGCGCCCACAAGGCCGATGCGCTGCGGGCGATCGGCGCGGACGAGGTTGTCGACCGGCGCGCGGACCTCGTCGCTACAGTCGGGCAGGATAGCATCGACGCGGTCGTCGATCTGGTCGCCGGTCCGTCCTGGCCGGGGCTGCTCGACGTGCTGCGCCGAGGTGGACGCTATGGCACGGCCGGGGCGATCGCCGGCCCGCTGGTCGAACTCGACGTACGGACGCTCTACCTCAAGGATCTGACGCTGATCGGCTGCACCTTCCAGGAGGACGAGGTGTTCGAGAACCTGGTTTCCTACATCGAGCGCGGCGAAATCCGCCCGCTGGTCGCGAAGACATTCGCCCTGCGCGATATCCGCCGGGCGCAGGAGGAATTCCTCGCCAAGGGCTTTACCGGCAAGCTCGTCCTTATCCCGCCCGGCCGAACGACCTAGATATCGTCCGAAGCTGGCGCCGGCCGGTCCGCAACGGCGCCGGCCCGGACAACCAGGGAGGCGCACGGATGAAGCAGGGTTGGGTCAGGGCCGCCGGCGTCGAGGCGCTCCGGGACAAGGGCCGCTCGGTGTTCCGCCTCGACGGCCGGCAGATCGCCCTGTTCGATACCGAGAAGGGCATCTTCGCCTGCAACAACCGCTGCCCGCACGAGGGCTATCCGCTGCGCGAGGGCACGCTCGACGGCAACTGCCTGCTGACCTGTAACTGGCACAACTGGAAGTTCGACCTCGAAACCGGCGAGAACCAGCGCGAGGGAGACCGGCTGCGCATATATCCGGTCGAGCTCCGCGATGGCGAGGTCTGGATCGAGATCGTCGACCCGCCCGTAGACGAGCGGCTGGCGAAATCGCTGGAGGATCTGAAACAGGGGTTCGACCGCCACGGCTACGAACGGCTGGCGCGCGAGATCGCCCGGATCGCGCGGCTCGGCGTCGATCCCACGATCGCCGTCAGGGAGGCGATCCGCTGG
This sequence comes from Rhodospirillaceae bacterium bin65, assembly GCA_002238725.1. Taxonomy (GTDB): domain Bacteria; phylum Pseudomonadota; class Alphaproteobacteria; order Bin65; family Bin65; genus Bin65. The sequence continues at coordinate 113,788 of MPMX01000004.1, read as the reverse complement.
TCGCACGACCGGATGGAGTTCGGCTGGACCCACGCCTATGCCGGCGCGGCGGACTGGCTGGTGCTGCATGACCGGCAGGCCGGCGAACCGGAGAACCGGCTCATCTGCCTGCTGGAAGCGATAGGCCACATGGCCGAGGACACCCTGCGCGAGCCGCGCTATCCCTTTGCCGAAGGCATCGAGGACTGGGACGAGGACGCCTTCTGCCGGGCCGTCGAGGACGAGGACGAGGCCCGCGCCATCCGCCTGACCCGCGGCGCGCTGGCGACGGGCGACGCTTGGGGCGCCATGGAGCGCGGCCTAGCCCGGGCCGCGCTCGCCCACTATGCCGATTTCGGCCACGCTGCGATCTATGTGACCAAGGCCGGGGCGCTGATCCGCCGGCTGGGCGGGGAGATCGCCGGGCCGGTGCTGCTATCGCTGGTACGCGGGCTGGTGTCGGCCTTCCGCGAGGACCTGATCCCCGAGTTCCGGGGATATGGCGCGGCTCTGGCGAGTTACGGATCGAAACTCAACGGGTCGGCGCCCGACGCCGCGGACTATGCCGGGCTGAACGCCAACAAGGCGGTCGCCTTCACCGCCGAACACGGCGCCGCCCCCGCGCCCGACCTGTTCCGCAGCCTGCTCGCGGCCAACGCCCTCAACATGGTGCGCTTCGACCTCAGGCACCTGGATGACCTGGACCAGCCCTACGGCGGCAATTTCGGCTGGCTCGACCTGACGCACGGCCTGACCTTTGCCGAAGCGGTGCTCGGCCTCTGTTCGAAATATCCGGAACTGTGGCCGGCCGGGCTGCTGCAGATGGCCTGCTTCGCCGGCCGCAACATCGGCCGCCAGGACGATACCGTGGACCCGGACGATTGGACGGTCGCCGACCCGGACGCCTTCTTCGACGGGGTCGAGCGGACGTTGCTCGACCACGGCCATGACCGCTACATCGTTTCCGTCCATCTGCTGAAGACGACGATGGCGGTGCGCAACCTTCTGGCCTCACAGGAGGCAGGCCGGGCGGGCGACCTGGCGCTCGCCGCACTCAACCGCCTGCTGCATTCGCCGCTGCGCCGCAAAATGGTCCGCCGCACGGCCCGCCAGGCCATCCGCTTCGTCGAGATCGACATTTAGGCGTGTCCGTATCTATCGGAATCGGGGGTGCAACAGTGGCTGCCCCTTCGACAGGCTCAGGGCAGGCCCTTCGATACGCCGCTTCGCGGCTACTCAGGGTGAGGGGATTTTTCGAGCAATGAGCAACAATTCAAAGCACCTCATCCCGAGTAGCCCCGAATTTTATCCGGGGCGTATTGAGGGACGCCACGCCGCCATGGTTCTGTTGAAAACGGACAGTCTCTTGCAGCGTGTATCCTGCGCCGGGCGGTGATTTCAGCTTCGAGGGCGGGAACTACCGGACCGCCGATATGCCGATAATCCCGGAACCGGCCCGGCAGCCCCATCCCCCGCTCTGGTACGGTCTCGGGTGGCCGGACTCTGCGGCCTGGGCAGTCTGCTTGCCGACTTGGTGTCAGCCGGCGTGCGTACGGAAGCTACAGCGCGCAGAACGTGTTCCGGTCCCGACCCATACACAACAAAATGATGGACGGCGCACGTTAAGTCGCCACTCCTTTCGCATGGGCTGAATCAATCCGGCAAATTATGATAAACCAAGATCCAAGCGTCAGCATGAAAGCGTCCCAGCGTGGCAGCCAATTGGCCCGTTTCTGCGGGATACTTTGTTTGGTAGGATTGATGTTGTATAGCGGTTCGATATTTTTCCGGGAGACGAATAGCTGGCGGTGACGCTTCTTTCTGCGATCAAACGAAAGTACTTCAGGCAGTACCGGTAGACTTGAATGACCTGACCGATTTTCCGAGGCCACCTTAGACGTCATTCACGAAGATCTCTGTGGCTCTGCGTGAAACATTGGCATCGACCACCATGCTCTTAATCTGCAACAACAGGCTCGACAGTCTCTTTATCGTTTCGGATGGACATCAGCACGGCGATCAGCACAACGGAGCCGCCAAGAATCGTCGCCCTATTCGGAACCTCGGTGAACACGATGAACGCCAGAACCGGTGCGAGCGGGGTTTCAAGTGCGCTCAATAGGGCCGTCTGTCCCGAAGGCACACGCTTTGCGCCTTCCGCCAGTGTGACCGAGGCAACCGCAAACAGCAATCCGAACGCGGCCAGGATGAAAATCTCAAACGGTTCGGTACGAAACGGTGCTCCCAACGCGAATGACGGGGGCAGCAAAATCAGCGATTGCAAGACAGACGGCCCAGCGCCGGGTGTGTCAGGGAATTTGCGATAAATGACCATTATGGTGGCCATGGCCGCGGTCATGACAAGCGCAAGGGCATCGCCTTGAATGCTGATCTGTCCGACGGAGCCTGAGACGATGATGCCCACACCCAGAATCGCGCAGAATGAACCGGCCAGCGTTCTGATCGTGATGCGTTCGCCAATGAGGCGCCAGGCAAGCACCGCAGCGATCAGTGGGGCAATGGCGTAAATCAGGGAGACGTTGGCGATGGAAGTCAGTTTGAATGCGGGAATGAAAGCTGCCGTGCCGATCGCGCCGACAATGCCTACAGCCCAGCCACTGTATCCCATGCAAAAGAAATTGCTCCGAAATGTGCCCTGGCTGATGGTCCAGCCAGTGGTAAGAGCGGCCGCAAAAAGACCGCGCCAGAATATTACTGCCCACGCTCCGGCCACGACGCCCTTGGTGAAAACACCGGCGGTGCTGTAGGTAACGGCGGCGGCGACAAGCAGCATGATTCCAATGGCGTACTCGGATCGCGCTTTCGTGTTCATCGGGAGATCCTCAACCGATTGTCGGTCCCATTTCACCATAGATTTTCTGACCTATGGATACTCCTTGCGCGTGCAGCCGGTTTCGGATTTTCTGTTAATTTCTAAACCAAAATATGGAACACAAAGATGATCGACAAACGAAAAGAATTGGAATAACACATTATATTTTCTGAGGTGTAGCAAATGACCCGCCCGCTTCCACCACTGAACGCATTGCGTGCCTTTGAAGCGGCCGCTCGCCATCTGAGCTTCAAATTGGCGGCAAAAGAGTTGAACGTGACGCCTGCGGCCGTGAGCCACCAGGTGAAAGCGCTCGAAGACCTGCTCGGCGTGCCTCTGTTTCACCGACTGACCCGCGCGCTCCGGTTGACCGAAGCGGGTCAGGTGGCCTTGCCTGCGCTGACCGAAGGTTTCGACAAGCTGGCGGAGGGTGCGAAGCGGCTCCGCGCCTATAGCGATAGCGGGATTCTGACGATCAGTGTCAGCCCATCGTTCGGATCAATGTGGCTTGTTCCCAGGCTCGACCGGTTTCGCAGCAGACACCCCGATATCGAGATCAGGATCGACGGCACCGACCGCCTGGTGGATGTCACCGGCGGCGAAGTGGACGTGGCGTTGCGCTACGGGCCTGGCAACTACAAAGGGGTGCAGGTCGATTTTCTGTTTAACCAGTTCAACACACCGGTGTGCAGTCCAGCTCTACTGGAAGGGGATAATGCTCTGTTGCGCCCCGAAGATCTTCGTCACCACACTCTCCTGCATGTCGAATGGAAAGACGCCGACGCCAGCTGGCGCATGTGGCTTATGGCGGCGGGCCTGCATGATATTGAGCCGACCCGAGGCCCACATTTCACGCAAGAAAGCATGGCCGTACAAGCCGCACTCGATGGTCAGGGCGTTGCCTTGATCGGGGACAGGTTGGTGGCGGATCATCTTGCCGCCGGGCGGCTTGTCTGTCCGTTTCATCAGGACCTCAAAACACCACTGAAATTCTCCTATTACCTGCTGAGCGCCAGAAATGGCACGACAAAAAAAGTTGCTGCATTCCGCGATTGGCTGCTGGAAGAAGTGCAGGAGCATTGGACCGGCTGAGGTGGCCTCGGTACGTCGGACAACCGCCTGCTGCACTCGCCGCAGCCTCGCAAGATGGTCCGCCGCACAGCCCGCCAGGCCATCCGCTTCGTCGAGATCGACATTAAGCGGCGGGTATTCGACGGCAGGGGCGCGATTTCAGCTACGAGGACGGCGTACTAGAGGAACGCCGTTATGGCCGGCATCCCCGCTCAGACGCAGACAAAGATGGCAGCGCTGACCACCGGCCCCGGTATCAACTGCCTAGTCTGCCGCATGGACTTCGGTGACCTGAGCTACGAAGAATCGGCCTGGACGGGCGACCTGCTGACGCGGGAGATTCCGCCGGCGTCGAAAGAGGCTACTTGATTGTTAGTCTCGCGACTATGATTGCTCCGCCGAAAAGGATAACAATATCAGTTTGGTGATCTGACGAGGGTGTCTGGCGCGTCATATTTGTTTCATGTTTCAACAAATGGAAAAGAACGATGAGGAAAACAATTATTGGCCTTCTGGAAATTGGAACATGGATTTGGCTTTTTTCTCAAATTGCTATTGGTGCGATTTTGGGCGGTTATTATTTTTCTACACAACCATATTTTTTCGATCAAAGTGGCGCAATTTTCGGTGCTATAGCTGGTCTGGTGGTCGGCATTGTCACAACCGGTCTCATATTCTTGCTCATAGATATTCGGTTAATTCTGATTGACATCAAAGTGTCGTTAGAGCCAAAGAAATCCCAAGCAACAAACGTGCCGAGAAGCGCACCAAGATTCAACTCATGATGCTTGGGTGAATTTTTTGCACAGGCCGTAGGAGCACAATTGCACTTGGCGTACGCCGATGCCAAGGAGATCAGCGGCTCGAAAATAAAATGAAAACCGAATGAACCGTGCGGCAAGCATGGGCGGAGATACCAGCAGACGGCATGGGGTCGCTTGCTGTGTGTCTTCAGATCTCTGGACAGCGGCGCCGTTCGATTGAAGGGTGCGAATGCCTTGGAAAATTCAGCTCCTTAGTGCAACAACGACCCAACAACCGACGAAATACCAAGAAGTAACCGTAAGCAAAAATGCAACCCAATTTGAAATCAAATTGGCAGTTTTTTGCTCAAGAGTAACCTCACTCACTGCATTTATTGCTAAAAAATTACTACCGGGCTTTTTAGGATTACCTTCAATCATGCCATCATCTTTCAAATGGCAGTATCGCAAATAGTACCAATAAAATTGGACTGCGATTACAGCTGTAACTACTACCATCACTCCCCGGACACCGTTGCCAAGTTTCACGCTAAACACGTCCAGGTCACTAGGATCAGCGCCGGAAAATCCGGCCAGTACAAGCAAGCCTGCGAGCGCGATGATGTTCCGGCGGCTGGTTTTTACTCCGTCCGGCTCTACAATAGTATGTGAGTCTTGATGCTCGGTTGGGCATTTTCGTGTCAGTCCCAACCCTAGGAACAAGAGCTTGTGTACTGAGCCAATCGATTCCATATCGTTACCGTTCTCGGGCTTCCCTATACGAACCGCCCATCGGCCATTTTGCTGCAGCATTCCGTGAAATTGTCACTATGGCACTGATCATAAATTCTCAAAATTACTGTTTTTTTGGTACGCCCAACAGGATTCGAACCTGTGACCTACTGATTAAAAGTCAGTTGCTCTACCAACTGAGCTATGGGCGCCCAAGGCGGCGGCGGAACGGTTCGCGGGGCCGCCGGCCGGCTGCGGCGCGGGGCTTCGTAAATGGCATGCTTCGGCCCGGCATCGGCGGAGCGGAACATAAGAACCGGCCGTTGGGGCGTCAAGCGAAGCCGGCGCCGACGCGGCGGCGAGCTGGCTGTGGCCGGGTCGAATCGATTCGGCCCGCAAGGGCGCACGGCATCTCGCCAAATTTACCGAATCATGTCACCCCGGCCGACCGGAGGGAGAGCCGGGGACCAGTGGGGACCCGTGGGTTCGGGGACCGTGGCTCTGGGCCCCGGATCGTCGCTGCGCTTCGTCCGGGGCGGCAATGGGTGAGCAGTGCGTGGAGAAGCGCGCGCCGCCGGACACCATCGCCGCTTGACTCTGTCCCGGCGGCAGGCCACGAGATTCCCGCCCGTTGACCGACCCCCGGAGCCTCCATGACCGGCTATATCGACCTGCCCGATTACGCGACCGCGGCTGCCGAAGGTGTGCGGCTGCCGGCGCCGGAATTCTACAATTTCGGCTTCGACCTGATCGACCGCCGGGCCGCCGAACGGGACAAGACGGCCTTCGTCTATGCCGACGCCAACACCGGCGAACAGGCGACCTGGACGTTCTCCGATCTTTCCGCTTCGTCCAACCGCTTCGCCAACATGCTGCGCGGCATTGGCGCGGCCAAGGGCGATTTCGCCTTCATGATGATCCCGCGCATCCCGGCCTGGTACGAGGCCATGATCGGTTGCATCAAGCTCGGTGTGATCGCCATGCCGGGCACCAACCTGCTCCAGCCCAAGGATATCGAATACCGCATCAACAGGGCGCGGGCGCGCCTCGCCATCATCACCGCGGACCATATCGCGAAGATCGAGGCGGTGCGCGACAAGTGCCCGACCCTGGAGCGGGTGATCGTGATCGGCGCGCCGCACGGCGACCTGCCTTGCGATTGGACTCATTGCGAGTCCGCCTGCGCGGCGGCGAGCGACCGGCTGGACCGCAGCGCGGTCGAGCCGACCCGCAACGACGAGATGATGCTGGCCTATTTCACCTCCGGCACCACGGCGTTCCCGAAGCTGGTGCCGCGGGACCACAGCTACGCCATCGCCCACACCCTGACCGCGCGCTACTGGCACGATTTGCGTGAGGACGACCTGCACTGGACGATGAGCGACACTGGCTGGGCCAAGGCCGCCTGGGGCAAGCTGTTCGGCCAGTGGCAGCTCGGCACGGCGGTGATGCTCTATAATCCCGGCCCGGGTTTCGACGCCGACGCCCATCTGCGCCTGTTCGCCGAGCACGGCATCACGACGGTGTGCGCGCCGCCGACCGTGTTCCGCGCCTTCATCCAGATGGACCTGTCAGCCTACGACCTGTCGTCGATCCGCCACTCGATCAGCGCCGGCGAGCCGCTCAATCCCGAGGCGGTGCGCGCCTGGAAGGACGCCACCGGCACCGTCCCCCACGACGGCTACGGCCAGACCGAGACCGTCAACCTGGTCGCCAACTTCCCCGGCGTCGAGGTCCGGCCCGGCTCCATGGGCAAGCCGGTGCCGGGCATGGAGGTCGACATCGTCGACGATAGCGGCAACCGCCTGCCGGACGACGAGGTCGGCCATATCGCGGTGCGGACCGACGGCGACGCCTGGCCGCCCGGCCTGTTCCACGGCTATTACGAGGACGATGCGGCCAACGCCAAATGCTTCCGCCACGGCTGGTACTACACCGGCGATACGGCGACCCGGGATGCCGACGGCTATATCTGGTTCGTCGGCCGGGCCGACGACCTGATCTCCTCGGCCGGCTACCGGATCAGCCCGTTCGAGGTCGAAAGCGCCCTGATCGAGCACGAATCGGTCGTCGAATCCGCGGTCGTCGGCAAGAAGGACGAATTGCGCGGCGAGATCGTCAAGGCTTTCGTCGTGCTGGCCGAGGGCTTCGAGCCCGGCGAGGCGATGGCCGAAACCCTGCAGAATTTCGTCAAGGCGACGACCGCGCCCTACAAATATCCGCGCGAGATCGCTTTCGTCCCGGAACTGCCGAAGACCATCTCCGGCAAGATCCGCCGCGTCGAACTGCGCGACCGCGCGAACGCGGAGTAGGGGGCGGTGAGCGCCGGCGGCTATCGGCTGGAGGAGCAGATCGGCTTCCTGCTGCGACGGGCGCATCAGCGGGCGACTGCGATCTTCTCGGCGCGCTTCGCCGGGCACGGCCTGACGCCGACCCAGTTCGCCGCGCTCGCCAAGATCGCCGACGAGGACGAGGTCTCGCAGAACCGGCTCGGCCGGTTGACCGCGATGGACCCGGCGACGATGAAAGGGGTGATCGGCCGCCTCTCCGAACGCGGCCTGATCGCGGGACGGGCGGACCAGGAAGACCGGCGGCGCACCCAGTGGCGGCTGACCGAGGCCGGCGCGGCATTGCTGGCGGCGGCGCAGAAGGACGGCTTCGGCGTCACGGCGGAAACGCTGGACCCGCTGTCGCCGCGCGAACGGGCGACATTGTTGCGGCTGCTTGAGAAAATCATTTGATACTTGCACGGCGGCGGCAGGTTGGATATGATCGGAAAAATTGTTCGTATACAAACAAGTTTGACCTTATATTCGGGCTGACGGAAACGGTCGGGTAGGAACGGGGATGTCGGTGTATCTACGCCCGGACAATCTCGAAGAAGCGCTGGACGCCCTGCAGCGCCGGCCGCTGACCGTGCTGGCCGGCGGCACTGACTTTTACCCCGCCCGGGTCGGTCGGCCGCTCGACGACGATCTGCTCGACCTGACAGGCATTGCCGACCTGCGCGGCATCGCCGATGAGGGCGACCGTTGGCGCATCGGCGCGCTCGCCACCTGGACGGACTTGATCCGGGCCGATCTGCCGGCCTGTTTCGACGGCCTCAAGGACGCGGCGCGCGAGGTCGGCGGGGTCCAGATCCAGAATGCCGGGACGATCGCCGGCAATTTGTGCAACGCCTCGCCGGCGGCCGACGGCGCGCCGAACCTGGCGGCGCTGGAGGCCGAGGTCGAGTTGTCCGCCGCCGACAGCGTGCGGCGCCTGCCCGTGACGGAGTTCCTAACCGGCAACCGGACCACGGCGCTGGACGCGCGGGAGATCGTCACCGCCGTGCTGGTGCCGAAACTGCCCGACGCGGCGGCCAGCGCCTTCCTCAAGCTCGGCGCGCGGCGATATCTCGTCATTTCCATCGTCATGATCGGCATCGTCCTGGTGCCGGATGGCGATGCCGTCGGCGACGCACGGATCGCGGTCGGCGCCTGTTCCCCGGTGGCCCGGCGGCTGCCGGCGCTGGAGGCCGCGCTCAAAGGCAAGTCGCTGGACGCTGCGTTGGGCGAGGCAGTTTCTGCCGAACCGGTCGAAACGGTGCTTTCACCGATCGACGACGTGCGCGGCTCGGCCGGATACCGGCTCGACGCCACGGCCACGATGCTGCGCCGCGGCCTGTCGAACCTGGGCCGGCGGATGGGAGAGGCGGCATGAACATCGCCGCGGCCGCGACGACACTGACGGTCAACGGCGCGGAAACCGCGCTGCGCAGCCCTTCGGCGACCCGGCTGGCCGACGCCCTGCGCTGCGAACTCGGGCTGACCGGCACCAAGGTCGGCTGCGACGCCGGCGATTGCGGCGCCTGCACCGTGCTGCTCGACGGCGAGCAGATCTGCGCCTGCATGGTCCCGGTCGCCCAGGCCGCCGGGCGGAACGTGACCACGGTCGAGGGACTGGCGCGGGACGGCGCGCTCTCGGACCTCCAGGCTACCTTCCTGCGCCACGGCGCAGCCCAGTGCGGCATCTGCACGCCGGGCATGCTGATGGCGGCGCGCGACCTGCTCGACCGCAACCCGTCGCCGACCGAAGAGGAAACGACCGATGCGCTCGGCGGCGTGCTGTGCCGCTGCACCGGCTATCGCAAGATCGTCGAGGCCGTGCTCGACGTTGCCGGCGACCGGACCTGCGCCGCATCCGACACTGCGGCCGGGACCGGCGCCGCTGTCGGCGCCCGGGTCGCCCGGCTCGACGGCGTGCCCAAGGTCACGGGCGGCGACGTGTTCGGCGCGGATTTCGCGCCACCGGATGCGCTGACGTTGCGGGTCGTCCGTTCGCCGATCGCACGCGGCCGGTTCGAGACCGGCGACCTGGAGGCCTTCCGGGCGGTGCGGCCCGGCATCGCCGCCGTGCTGACCGCCGCCGACATCCCGGGCAGCAACGCCTTCGGCGTCTATCCGGTGGGCAAGGACCAGCCGGTGCTGGCGGACCGGATCGTGCGCTACAGGGGCGAAGCCGTGCTCGCGGTTGTGGGCAACGCCGGCGCGGTCGCGGCGCTGCGCGACGAAGACCTGCCGGTTTCCTGGCACGAGGAAGCGCCGGTTACCGGCATAGCCGGTGCGTCTGCCGACGGCGCCGCTATCGTGCAGGCCGGGCGGGACGGCAACGTCCTGGCGCGCGGCCGGGTCGTCAAGGGCGATATCGAACGGGGCTTCGCCGACGCAGATTTCGTCGCCGAAGGTGCATGGCGGACTAGTTTCGTCGAACATGCCTATATCGAGCCGGAGGCCGGCTGGGCGCGCCGCATTGGCGACCGCCTCGAAATCCACGTCTCCACGCAGTCGCCCTATATGGACCGGGACGAGACCGCCATGATCCTCGGCATCGGCGAGGAGCAGGTGCGGATCATCCCGACAGCCTGCGGCGGCGGCTTCGGCGGCAAGCTGGATCTTTCCGTCCAGCCGCTGATCGCACTCGCCGCCTGGACGCTGGGCGTGCCCGTGCGCTGTACCTATACGCGGCCCGAAAGCATGGCATCGTCGACCAAGCGCCATCCGGCAGACATCCGGGCGCGCGCCGGCTGCACCGCGGACGGCAGGCTGACCGCCTACGAATTTCACGGCGACTTCGACAGCGGCGCCTACGCCTCCTGGGGCCCGACGGTCGCCGACCGGGTGCCGGTCCACGCGACGGGGCCCTATGTCATTCCGCATGTGAAAAACACGAGCTGCGCCTGGCTGACCAACGCGCCGCCGTCGGGCGCGTTCCGCGGCTTCGGCGTGCCGCAATCGGCGATCGCCAACGAGGCCCTGCTCGACGATCTCGGCGGGCAGTGCGGCATCGATCCGCTCGCCTTCCGGCTCAGGAACGCGATCCGCAGGGGCGACGAAACCTCCTCCGGCCAGGTTCTGGAGCACAGCGCCGGCCTCGCCGACTGTTTCGAGGCGCTGCAGGCGGACTGGGACCGGGAGCGCGCGGAAGCGGCGCGGATCAACCGGGCCGGCGGTCCGCTGCGCCGGGGCGTCGGCGTTGCCGGCATGTGGTACGGCTGCGGCAACACCTCGATGTCCAACCCGTCGACCATGAAGCTCGGCATCTCGGCCGACGGCCAGGTCACGCTTTACAACGGCGCGATGGACATGGGGCAGGGGCCGAACACGATCATGCCCCAGATCGCCGCCGACGCGCTCGGCGTGCCGGTCGAGCGGATCGCCAACGTCGCCGGCGACACCGACCGGACCGCCGACGCCGGCAAATCTTCAGCCTCGCGCCAGACTTTCGTCTCCGGTCGCGCGACCCAGATTGCAGGCGAGGAATTGCGGGCGAAAATCCTGCGCCTGGCCAATGTCGGCCCGGCGGCGGCACTGGAGATCGGCGACGGGCGGATTGTGCTGCGCGACGGCGACGCCGAACGGACCCTCGATCTGCGGGCGATGACGCAGGACGCCGAAGGCGACGTGCTTGCCGCCGACGGCACTTTCGATCCGCCGACGAAGCCGCTCGACGCGGACGGACAGGGCGTGCCCTACGCGACCTACGGCTTCGGCGCCCATCTCGCGGTCGTCGACATCGACATCGAACTGGGGACGATCAAGGTCCGGCGCATCGTGGCGGCCCACGATGTCGGTCGCGCCGTCAACCCGACCCTGCTGGAAGGGCAGATCCACGGCGGCGTCGCCCAGGGCCTCGGCCTTGCGCTGATGGAGGAATACATCCCGGGCCGGACGGAAAACCTCCACGACTACCTGATTCCGACCTTCGGCGACATTCCGCCGATCGATACGATCCTGATCGAAGATCCGGAGCCGCTCGGCCCCTACGGCGCCAAGGGAATCGGCGAACAGGCGCTGATCCCGACGGCGCCGGCGATCTTCAACGCGGTCCACCATGCGACCGGCGTCCGGCTGCGCCGCGCGCCGGCGACGCCGCACCGGGTCCGCGAAGCCCTTCTCGCCGCGCAGGAGGCCGGCCATGCCTGACGGAACGACAGCTGCCGCAAAGGACAAGCCGGGCATCGTGACCTGCGACGCCTGCCCGGTGCTGTGCCGGATTCGGGAAGGGCGCACCGGCGCCTGCGACCGCTACGGCAATATCGACGGCGTCCTGACCCGGATGGACCCGTTTGTCGTCACCCAGCGCGCCGGCAGGGACGGCGATCTCGTGCCCTTCCAGGGCCAGGACTGGGACGGTTCGCTGATTCCGAACGCCGAGACCTTCGTCACCGGCATCGGCTCCGGCACGACCTATCCGGACTACAAGCCCGCGCCCTTCATCGTCGCCAGCGAGCACGAGGGCGTCGACATGGTGACGGTCGTCTCCGAAGGCATCTTCAGCTATTGCGGCCTCAAGGTGAAGATCGACACCGACCGCTATATCGGGCCGGAGACCGCGGCGGTGCGCGTCGAAGGCGAGCAGGTCGGCCATGTCACCACGGCGGAATACGGCTCGCAGATGCTTTCGCTCGGCGGCGTCCGCCATCTGACCGGCGGCTCGAAGAAGGAAGGCGTCGTCACCTGCGATACGATGCTGCACCTGTCGAACGGCGACTCCATCGATTTCACCATCGACGGCGGCGAGCAGCTCACGCTGCAGGCCGGGGAGGCGCCGGTCATCGGCGGCCGGCACGAGGAGCGGATGCGGGTCGGCTGCGGCTCTGCGACCATCGGCATCTTCGCCCAGCAATGGTTCGGCCATGCCGACGAAGTGATCGTCGTCGACGACCATATCACCGGCGTCCTGACCGAGCACCAGGCCGGGCGTTTTCTCGACATGAAACCGGCCGGAATCCGGGTGCGCGGCCGCAAATCCACGCCTGGGCGCTATTTTCAGGTCGCCGAGCCGGGCAGCGGCTGGGGCGGTACCGACGTGACCGACCCGCTCTCGATCATCGACACGATCAATCCCAAGATTGCCTGGCCGGGACAGCGGTTGCTCATGGTCAGCACGACCGGCGAGGACGCCGAATATTTCATTCTCGACGACGAGCTGAACCCACAAAAGTCGCCGATGCCGCCGGAACTCTCGGTCGTCGTCGACCGGATCGGCGAGAATTGCGAACCGGCGCTCGCCACGGTCGCTTTCATGGCCGGGGCCGGCGGATCGCTGCGCGCGGGCGTGACCGAGAACCCGGTGCGTCTCACCCGCTCGGTGCGCAGTGCGCTGACCCGCGTGACCGCCGGCGGCGCGCCGGTCTATGTCTGGCCCGGCGGCGGCATCACGATCATGGTCGACGTCACGACCATGCCGGAGAACAGTTTCGGCTACGTGCCGACGCCAGCCATCGTGGCGCCGATCGAATTCACCCTGCGGCTCGACGACTACGCCGCGCTTGGCGGTCACATGGATGCCGTGCGCCGGGTCGGCGATATTGTCGATGCCGACCGGCTGCGGGTCGAAAAGTGGCACGAGCGGGCGCCCTGGCCCGGCGCGCCGTTGCACGGCGTGGCGGCGGACGGATGAGCACGATGCTACCCGCGGCGAAACGAAAAGCCATGCCGGGCCCGGTCGGCGCAATCCTGCCCGACGGTCGGCGCCGGCATTTCCAGCACGGCCCGATCGACCTTGTGCTCGCAGCCTTCGGCCCGGCTGCCGAGGTGGCGGCGTTTTACGAACAGGCCTGGGCGCGCTTTCGCACCGTGCTTGGCGAACTGGTCGGCGAACTGGCAGCGCTGCGCATGGATGTTTCCGATGTGCCGGCCGTTCGGGGCAGTACGGCGCGGCGCATGGCGGCGGCCTGCGCGCCGCATCGCGACGGATTCGTCACCCCGATGGCAGCGGTCGCCGGCGCGGTGGCGGACGAAGTGCTGGCGGCGGGGACGGCCGGGCGCAGGCTCGACCGCGCCTATGTCAACAATGGCGGCGACATCGCACTCCATCTGGCGCCGGACGCGCGGTTCCGCACCGGCATGGTCGCGCTGGCCGGAGTTCCGGAAGCCGCCGGCGTAGCCGGGATCGGCAGCGCGGACGGGATCGGCGGCATCGCCACGAGCGGCTGGCGCGGCCGTAGCCTGTCTTTTGGGATCGCCGATTCGGTCACCGTCCTGGCGGCGAGTGCCGCCGAAGCCGATGTCGCGGCAACGCTGATCGCCAATGCCGTCAGTGTCGACAGCCCGGCCGTCACCCGTTGCCCGGCGCGCGACCTGGACCCGGACAGCGACCTGGGCGACCGGCCGGTTACCGTCGATGTCGGTGCTCTCGGGGCAGCCGAAATCAAAGCGGCGCTGGCCGCCGGGCGGGCGGCGGCGCAGTCGATGGCCGTGCGCGGCCTGATTGCCGCGGCTTCGCTCTTCCTGTGCGGAAGCACTGCGGTTGTGGCGAAGAAGCCCGCTGAGATTTCCCGGAACACCGGCGATCCGGCACAAATTCCCGAAAGCAGGGCGGAAGCGGCATGAGCGAATTCGTGCGCAACAGCTGGTATCCGATCGCCTGGCTGGACGAGTTGGACGACGGTCCGGTCGGCCGGCGGTTGCTCGGCGAGCCGGTCATGGTGTTCCGCACCGGCGAAGGCTCGGTCGCGGCGCTGGAAGACCGCTGCGCCCACAAGTTCCTGCCCCTGTCGAAAGGCCGGGTGCGGGGCGACTGCATTGAGTGCGGCTATCACGGCCTGCAATACGACGCGACCGGCGCCTGCCGCAAAATCCCGGGCCAGAAGCTCATTCCAGGCAATATCCGCGTGCGCGCCTATCCGGTCGCCGAACGGCTCGGCCTGGTCTGGGTCTGGACCGGCGAGCCGGAACAGGCCGACGAGGAGTTGTTGTTCGACCTGCCGCCCTACCGGAATCCGGGCTGGGGCGTCAATCACGGCCCCTACACCCATGTCGCCGCGCACTATCAGCAGCTGACCGACAATCTGCTCGATCCGGCCCATGTCAGCTTCGTGCATCCGTCCTCGCTCGGCAGCGCCGAGATGGAGGATATCCCGGTCGAGACGAAGCAGGTCGGCGGCATCGTCGAAGTCAACCGCTGGACGCTGGACCGGCCACCCGTTCCGATCTTCGAGCAATTTATGAAGATCAACGGCAATGTCGATCGCTGGCAATATTATTTCTTCTATCCGCCGGCGATCAATGTGGTCGATTTCGGGATCGGTCCGGTCGGCATGGGCCATTCGGACACGGACCGGGAAAGGGGCACGCGCATCTTCTCGTGCCATTATCTGGCGCCGGAGACCGAGAGCAGCACCCACTATTTCTGGATGCAGGTGCGCAACTTCGAGCCGGAAGACAGTTCGGTCTCCGAGCGCATGACCGAACAGTTCGTCATGGCGTTCGAGGAAGACCGGGAAATTCTCGAAGCGGTGCAGCGTTCGCAGGACGAAGCCGGGGTCAAGCCAACGGTCCGTCTGGCGATCGACAACGGCCCGAACCGGAGCCGGCGTATCGTCGACAAGATGCTCCGCACCGAACAGGCCGCCGCCGCTGCGGCGGCGGAGTAACGCGTTTTAGATTGCGCTCCGGAGCGATCGCCGGCCGAACGGCCGGCAACGGTTCCGGGACGCTCAACCAGGGAGGAAGCCCTTATGATAGTGAAACACGTTCTGACGGCAGGCGTCGCCCTTGGCGTCCTTTCCGGCGGCCTGGCGACTGGCTTGCCGGCGCTGGCGGCCGGCGAAATCAAGATCGGCGACATCAACAGCTACACGCGGCTGCCGGCGCATACGATTCCGTACCGGCGCGGGGCCACGCTGGCGATCGAGGAAATCAACAAGGCCGGCGGCGTGCTCGGCAAGAAGCTGGTGTTCGTCTCGCGCGACGACCAAGGCAAGCCGGGCGAGGCCGTCAAGGTCGCCGAGCAACTGCGCTCGCGTGATAAGGTGGCGTTGGTTTCGGGCTCGCTATTCTCGCATATCGGCCTGGCGCTGGCCTCCTGGGCCAAGCAGCGCAAGACGCTCTATCTCGCTGCCGAACCGCTGGCCGATGCGCTCGTCTGGGCCAAGGGCAACAACTACACCTTCCGCCTGCGCCCCTCGACCTACATGCAGGCGGCGATGCTGGCGGCCGAAGCGGCCAAGAACAAGAATGCCAAGCGCTGGGCGACGATCGCGCCGAACTATGCCTACGGCAAGGACGCGGTCGCGGCCTTCAAGAGGATCCTGACCAAGCTCCGCCCCGACGTCACCTTCGTCGGCTCGCAATGGCCGGGCCTGTTCAAGATCGACGCCGGCGCAGAGGTGCAGGCGCTCGCAGCCTTGAAGCCGGACGGCATCTACAATGTCACCTTCGGCGGCGACCTGGCGAAGTTCGTCCGCGAGGGCAGGACACGCGGCCTGTTCAAGGGCAAGCTGATGGTCGGACTGCTGACCGGCGAGCCGGAATATATCGACCCGCTGAAGGGCGAGGCCCCGGTCGGCTGGCTGGTCACCGGCTATCCCTGGCAGGATATCAAGACGGCGGCGCACAAGAAGTTCCTGGCCGCCTATCAGGCGCGCTGGAAGGACTATCCGCGCATCGGTTCGATCGTCGGCTACAACACCATGCTGGCGATCGCCGCCATGCTGAAGAAGGCCGGCTCGACCGACACCGACAAGATGGTCGCCGCCATGAAAGGCCTGAGCTTCGATGCCCCGACCGGTCCGATCACCTTCCGCGCCGTGGATCACCAATCGACCATGGGCGCCTATGTCGGCTGGACGGTGCTCAAGGACGGCAAGGGCACCATGGAACGTTGGCAGTATCTCGACGGCGCGGACTATCTGCCGTCGGTCGAGGAAACGAAGAAGCTGCGCAAGCAGTAGCCGGTTCCGCCGCGAAACCGGCAGCCTTTCGGCGAAGGGCTGCCGGCTGCCGGTTTCCGATCGCCGGCGCCCGGACCGTTCGAGCCGGGCGCCGGCGGCATCCTCCTTCCGCTGAGCGCCGGGTGCCGCGATGGGTGATTTCGTCGTCACGCTGCTGACGGGCCTTTCCAGTGCGGCCGCCCTGTTCCTGGTGGCGTCGGGCCTGTCGATTATTTTCGGCGTCACGCGGATCGTGAATTTCGCCCACGGCTCCTTCTATATGCTCGGCGCGTATGTCGGCGTCACGACCGTCCAGACCATCGGCGGGGGCGCGGTCGGCTTCTGGGTTGCGATCCTGCTGGCCGCCGCGCTCGTCGGCCTGATCGGGGTGGCGATGGAAGTTCTGCTGCTGCGCCGCATCTACCGGGCGCCCGAGTTGTTCCAGCTTATCGCCACCTTCGGCGTCATCCTGGTCATTCAAGACGTCACCCTGTGGATCTGGGGCTCGGAGGACCTGGTCGGCCCGCGTGCGCCCGGATTTACCGGCGCGGTCACCATCCTGGGCCAGCGGCTGCCGGAATACGATCTCGTGCTGATCGCGGTCTCGCCGCTGGTGCTGGCCGGCCTGTGGCTGCTGTTCAACCGCACGCGCTGGGGCACGCTGGTGCGCGCCGCGACCCTCGACCGCCAGATGGTCTCGGCCCTCGGCGTCAACCAGCGCTGGCTGTTCACCGGCGTGCTGTTCCTCGGCTCGGCACTCGCCGGGCTGGGCGGGGCAATCCAGCTGCCCAAGGGCGGTGCCGACCTGCTGATGGATTTCAATATCATCGCCGCGGCGTTCGTCGTCGTGGTGGTCGGCGGCATGGGGAGCATCGGCGGCGCCTTTCTGGCCGCGATCCTGATCGGCCTGCTGCAGACCTTCGGCATCCAGATTTTCCCCAACAGCACGCTGATCTTGATGTTCCTGGTCATGGCCGTGGTACTGATCTTCCGGCCCTGGGGCCTGCTCGGCAGACCGGAAATTCCCGGCCACGGTGTCGTCGAGGCGCCAGAAGCGCCGCTGCGCCCGGCGGGCAGGGCGCTGCGCACCATGGGCGCACTGGTGCTCGCCTTCCTGCTGCTGCTCCCGGTCGCCCATCTGATCGCGCCGTCCGTCGTCGGCGATTTCTCGCTGGTGCTGACCATCGAGATCCTGATTTTCGTGCTGTTCGCCGTCGCCCTGCATTTCATCATGGGGCCGGGCGGTATGGTTTCGTTCGGCCATGCCGCTTTTTTCGGCGGCGGCGCCTATGGCGCGGCCTTGCTGGTGAAGTTCGCCGATGCGCCGATGGAGATCGCCTTCTGGGCCGCGCCCGCCGGCGCGGCCCTGCTCGCCATCCTGTTCGGCTGGTTTTGCGTCCGCCTGACAGGCGTCTATTTCGCCATGCTGACGCTCGCCTTCGCCCAGATCGCCTGGTCGATCGTGTTCCAGTGGGGCGAGGTTACCGGCGGCGACGACGGCATTCTCGGCACCTGGCCTTCGGACTGGGCGAGCAGCCGTGTCGCCTACTACTACCTCACCGTCGGCTTTACGGTCGCCGGCATCCTGGCGATGCGCCGGATGCTGTTCGCACCTTTCGGCTACACCCTGCGCGCCGGCCGCGATTCGCCGTTGCGCGCCGCCGCGATCGGCATCGACCTCAAGCGGCACCAGTGGATCGCGTTCACGATCTCCGGGGCGTTCGCCGGCCTCGCCGGCGCCCTGTTCGTCTATTCCAAGGGCAGCGTTTTCCCGACCTCGATGGAGATCGCCCGCTCGTTCGACGCCCTGCTGATGGTGCTGCTCGGCGGCGTGCATTCCCTGATCGGCCCGATCGTCGGCGCGACGGCGCTGACCTGGCTCAACGACCTGTTCAGCGAACTCAGCTACTGGCGCTTCCTGCTCGGCGCGACCATCATCGGCCTCGTGCTGCTGCTGCCGAACGGCCTGGTCGGGCTGGGCGACAGCTGGGCCGGCCGGCGGCTTGGCCTGGCTTCCCCCGGATCGGAGTCCGGGGCAGGCCCCGGATCGGAGTCCGGGGCAAGCGACCGGGAGGCGCCGGCATGACGGCGCTGCTCGAGGTCAGCCGCCTTTCCAAGGCCTTCGGCGGTGTGCGGGCGGTGCAGGACGTTTCCTTCGCGGTCGAACCGGGCGAGCTGCTCGCTATGATCGGCCCGAACGGCGCCGGCAAGACGACCTGTTTCAACATGCTGATGGGCCAGATCCGGCCGGACCATGGCGCGATCCTGCTCAAAGGACGTGACGTTGCCGGCCTGCCGCCGCACCGCATCTGGGAGCTCGGCGTCGGCCGCACCTTCCAGATCACCGCCACCTTCTCCTCCATGACCGTGCGCGAAAACGTCCAGATGGCGTTGATCAGTCACCGCAATGCCAGCCGCAGACTGTGGCGGGCCGGGGGGGGCCGCCGAAGTCCGCCCGGGCCGACGCGTTGCTCGAACGGGTCGGCATGGCGGAGCAGGGCGACCGAGCCTGTTCGGTGCTCGCCTACGGCGATCTCAAGCGGGTCGAGCTGGCGATCGCGCTCGCCAACGATCCGGACCTGCTGCTGATGGACGAGCCGACCGCCGGCATGGCGCCGCGCGAGCGGATCGAACTCATGAGCCTCGCCGACGAGATCGTCGCCGAGCGCAAGATCGGCGTGCTGTTCACCGAACACGACATGGACGTCGTCTTCGCCCACGCCCACCGAATCATGGTGCTCAACCGGGGCGAGCTGATCGCCGAAGGTGCGCCGGCGGCGGTCCGCGCCAACGAACAGGTGCGCGAAATCTATCTCGGCAGCTCGGTCCAGGCGGGCGGGGCGCGCGCGCCATGACGGCTTCCGTTGCCGGCCCGGTTCTCGAAGCCCGCGATCTGCACACCTACTATGGCGGGGCGCATATCCTGGCCGACCTTTCCTTCGTGCTGAACGACGGCGAGGTCGTCGTGCTGCTGGGCCGCAACGGCGCGGGCAAGACCACGACCATGAAGTCGGTCATGGGGCTGGTCCGGATGCGAGCCGGCACGGTGCATCTCGAAGGCGCCGACATCACCGGCCGGGAGCCCCATGCGATCGCCCGGGCAGGCATGGGCTATGTGCCGGAGGACCGGCGGATATTCGCCGATCTGACCGTAATGGAGAATCTGGAGGTCGGGCGGCAGCCGGAGCGGTCCGGCGCCCCGGCGTGGACGACGGAGCGGCTGTTCGGGATGTTCCCGAACCTTGCCGAGATGCGCACCCGGCCGGCCGGCCGGATGAGCGGCGGCGAGCAGCAGATGCTGACCGTCGCGCGCACCCTGATGGGCAACCCGAAAGTCCTGCTGCTGGACGAACCGTCGGAAGGGCTGGCGCCGGTGATCGTCGACCAGATGGCCGCGACCATCCAGGCGCTCAAGGCCGAGGGCCTGTCGATCCTGCTGTCCGAACAGAACCTGCATTTCGCGACCGCCGTGAGCGACCGCGCCTACATCGTCGAGAAAGGGCGCATCCGCTACGAGGGCACGATGGACGCGCTTGCCGCCGATGCGGAAGTGCGCAACACCTATCTGACCGTGTGACCCCACAGAAAAGGGGGGAGGAGCCGCCATGAAAGCCGATATCCGCAAGACCATGGTGCTGGTCGAGGACACCCGCAAGGAGATGGGCCGGGCCATCGACCCGCCGACCCGGCGCGCCGTTGCAATGGCCGTGATCGCCAACCCTTTCGCTGGCGAATATGTCGAGGATCTCGAACCGCTGATGGAAATTGGCGCGGAGCTCGGCGCCTATCTGGGCGGCAAGGCGGTCGCCGTGCTCGGGATCGAGCCTTCGGCGGCCGAGAGCTACGGCAAGGCGGCGGTGGTCGGAGAGCGCGGCGAGCTGGAGCACGCCGCCGCCATCCTGCATCCGCGGCTCGGCGCGCCGCTGCGCAAGGCGGTCGAGAAGGGCGCCGCGCTGGTGCCGTCGTCGAAGAAGCGGGGCGGGCCGGGCACGCCGCTCGACGTGCCGCTCGGCCACAAGGACGCGGCCTACGTCCGCAGCCATTTCGACGGCATCGAAGTGCGGATTCCCGATGCGCCGGGCGCCGACGAAATCCTTGTCGCCGTCGCGGTCACCGACAGCGGCCGCCCGCTGCCCCGGGTCGGCGGCCTGACGGCCGACGAGGCCGTGGGCGAGGACGGGCTGCGTTAGGGCACCGTGTCAGGACGTTGAGTCAAATCAGGAGTAACGCAATGAGCCTCACCGTCTCTACCGCGCCGCCGAAGGGCAAGACTGTCGTCCGCAACATCGGCCTGATGCTGTCCGGCGACCTGGCGCAGCCGATCCTGGACGCCGACTGCATCGTCGCCGTGGATGGCCGGATCGACAGTTTCGGCGCGGAAGCCGACTTGAACACGGCCGGCGCGGATACCGTTATCGACGCGAAAGGCACGACGCTGGCGCCGGGCCTGATCGACAGCCACGTCCATCCGGTGTTCGGCGACTGGACGCCGCGCCAGAACCAGTTCAACTGGATCGACAGCTTCCTGAACGGCGGCGTCACCACGATGATCTCGGCCGGCGAAGTCCATCTGCCCGGCCGGCCCAAGGATATCGTCGGCCTCAAGGCGCTCGCCGTGACCGCCCAGCGCGCCTTCGACGCCATGCGCCCGGCCGGCATGAAGGTCCATGCCGGCGCGCCGGTGATCGAACAGGGCATGGAGGAAGAGGATTTCGCCGAGATGGCGCGCAACGGCGTCAAGCTGCTCGGCGAGGTCGGCCTCGGCGGCGTCAAGCAGGGCGAGGAAGCCAAGCAGATGGTCGCCTGGGCGCGCAAATACGGCATCCAGAGCACGATCCACACCGGCGGCCCGTCGATCCCCGGCTCCGGCCTGATCGACAAGGACGTCGTGCTCGAGGCCGACGCCGACGTGATCGGCCATATCAACGGCGGCCACACCGCCCTGCCGCTCGACCAGATCCGCTGCCTGTGCGAGCAGTGCTCCCGCGCCGTCGAGATCGTCCACAACGGCAACGAGCTGGCCGCCCTCTACGCCATGCGCACGACCATGGAGCTGGGCCAGCCGGAGCGCATCATCCTGGGCACCGATTCGCCGGCCGGCTCGGGCGTCCAGCCGCTCGGCATCCTGCGCCTGATCGCCATGCTGTCGAGTATCGGCGAGGTGCCGCCCGAGATCGTGTTCTGCTTCGCCACCGGAAACACGGCACGCATGCGCGACCTCGATGTCGGCCTGATCGAGGAGGGCCGGGCGGCCGACTTCGTCATCATGGACAAGGCCCAGCATTCCGCCGGCGGCACGATCCTCGAATCGGTGCGCATGGGCGACGTGCCCGGCGTCGGCATGGTGATCGTCGACGGCGCCGTGCGCTGCGGCCGCTCGCGCAACACCCCGCCGGCGACGACCCTGCCGGAGGTCGTGGGGTAGGGGCGGGCCCGGATCGCGTTAACCCGGTGGCCCATGCCATTTCAATAAGGTGTCGCGCCGGACTTGATCCGGCGTCCAGAGTCGGCCGGTGAGTTCGTGCCCGTGACTCTGGACCCCGGATCGCCGCTTCGCTCCATCCGGTGTGACAAACGGATTCGATGGTTGTGGATTGCCGGGCGACCCGCGCGCCGGATGCCGCCCCGCCATACCGGCACCGCGCACCGGGCGCGACTCGCCCCGCCATACCGAAACAGCGCACCGGTCATGACTCGCCCCGCTGAAGCCTAGCCCCTATGTTTGCCACGCGGCGGCGCTCCTGCGGGCGCCGTTCGTTTGTGGGGAGGGGATGCGCATCATGGACGGCAGCGCAGAACGGCATTACGGCATCGGCGACCGGGCGCCGCGCAAGGAGGACCGGCGGCTGCTGACCGGCCGCGGGCGCTACGCCGACGACCTCCGCATCGAAGGCGCGCTCGCCGGCTATGTCCTGCGCGCGCCTGAAGCCCATGGCAATATCCGCACCCTCGATACCGCGGCGGCGGCAGCCATGCCCGGCGTCCGTCTGGTGCTGTGCGCACAGGATTTGATCGACTTCGGCTGCCGGCCCTTCCCGTGCAAGCTGCCGATCACGGGGCGCGACGGCGCTGCGATCCTCACGCCGGTCCGCCACGCCCTGGCGCACGGCCGGGTGCGTTTCATCGGCGAGCCGGTCGCCTTCGTCGTCGCGGATACGCTCGATGCGGCGCGCGATGCCGCCGAGGCCATCGCTCTCGAAATCGAGCCGCTCCCGGTTCTGCTCGACCCGTGGCAGGCGCCTGAGCCCGATGCGCCGCTCCTCCATGACAGCGTCCCCGGCAACGTCGCGCTCGACTGGGTCGGCGGCGACGAAGCGGCGACGGATGCGGCCTTTGCCGGTGCCGCCCATGTCACCCGGCTGCGCATTGCCAGCCAGCGCGTCGCGCCGACCTCGATCGAGCCGCGCAGCGGCACCGGCGAGTGGGACGCCGGAAGCGGCCGCTACACGATGCATACAGGCGGGCAGGGCGTCTTCGGCCTGTCGCGCACGCTGGCGAATCTGCTTGGCGGCAAGTCCGGCGACGTGCGGGTGCTGATGGGCGATGTCGGCGGTTCCTTCGGCATGAAGGGCGGAGCGTATCCGGAGCATGTGCTGTGCCTGGTCGCCGCCCGGCTGACCGGCCGGCCGGTGCGCTGGCGCGACGACCGCTCCGACAGTTTCCTCGGCGACGCGGCGGGCCGGGACATCCATGTCGACGGCGAACTGGCGCTCGACGCCGACGGCCGCATCCTCGCCATGCGCCTGGTCGGCGTCGCCAACATGGGGGCCTACGTCTCCGGCGTCGGCCCGCTGCCCGGTTCGCGGAACATCCTGAAGAACGGCGCCTCGCTCTACCGGATCCCGGCAGCCTTCGTGAACATGCGCTGCGTGCTGACCAACCAGAGTCCGGTCGCCGCCTATCGCGGCGCCGGCCGGCCGGACGCCAACCTGTTCACCGACCGGCTCGTTGACCGGGCGGCGCGCGAGACCGGCCGCGATCCGGTCGAAATGCGCCGCCTCAACCTCGTGAGCCCGGAGGAACTGCCCTACACGGCGGTTTCCGGCCAGGTGTATGGCGAAGGCGACTTCGCGGCGGTGCTGGACAAGGCGGTGGCGGCGGCCGATACCGCCGGTTTCGCGGCGCGGCGGGCGGCCAGCGAAGCGCGCGGCAGGGTCCGCGGCCTCGGCGTCGCCAGCTATCTCGAAGCGACGGCCCCGCCGGGCAAGGAACTGGGCGGTCTCCGCTTCGAGGCGGCCGGCCGGATCGCCTTCCTGACCGGCACAAAGGATTTCGGCCAGGGCCACGAAGGCGTGTTCGCCCAGATACTGGGCTCCGCCCTCGGCGTATCCTACGACCGGATCGGTCTGATGCAGGGCGACAGCGACCGGCTCGTCCATGGCGGCGGCACCGGCGGTTCGCGCTCCCTCATGGCGAGCGGCAAGGCGGCGGTCGAGGCGGCGGACGCGGTCGTCGAAAAGGGCAGGGCCGCGGCGGCGCACTATCTCGAAGCGGCGTTAGCCGATATCGAATTTGCCGGCGGGCAGTTCCGGGTTGCCGGGACGGACCGCGCCATAGCCCTGCACGATCTTGCCGGCCGGATGAAGGCCGATGCCTTAACGGACGACGGGCAGGACGATGGGCTGGACGGCCTGGACGTCGATCTCGTCGTCGAGACTCCGCCGTCGGCCTTTCCGAACGGCTGCCATATCTGCGAGGTCGAACTGGACCCGGAAACCGGCGCCGTCGCGGTCGTCCGCTACACGGCGGTCGGCGATTTCGGCACCATCGTCAACCCCATGCTGGTCGAGGGCCAGATTCACGGCGGCGTGACCCAGGGGCTGGGCCAGGCGCTGACGGAAGAGGTTGTGCTGGACGCCGGCGGCCAGTGCCTGAGCGGATCGCTGATGGACTATTGTATCCCGCGGGCCTCGGATCTGCCGGACCTGGAGAAGATGATCGTGGACGATCATCCGGTGCCGACGGAGACCAATCCGCTCGGCGTCAAGGGCTGCGGCGAGGCCGGCACAACCGGTGCGCTGCCTGCGGCCGCCAATGCCGTCATCGACGCCTTGCAGCACTGCGGCATCCGGGATTTCAGCATGCCCGCGACGCCGCACCGGATCTGGCGCCTGTTGAACGGCAAGGCGCCGTAGACCGGTCGGCGGCTGCGCCCCGCTTCCGGCCGATCCGCGTTACCGGCCCGGGGCGTCACCCGATTGTGACGCGAAGTTAATGACCAACCGGTGAGGTTCGGACGATATTCCGGTTGCGAGAACCGGGAAAGGTCCATGGCACGCCGTATCCTCCTTATCGACGATGACGAGTTGTTGCGGACCGCCATCGGCGACCTTCTCGAGAGCAACGGCTACATCGTCGCCTCGGCCGGCGCGGGCGACGCCGGCCTGGCGATGTTCCGCGCCGCCCGGCCGGACCTGGTGATTACCGACCTGACGATGCCGGAGCCCAATGGCCTCGACATCCTCCGGACGTTGTCGAAGGAGGCGCAGCCGCCGCGGATCATCGTGATTTCCGGCGGCGGCGAACGGCTCGATTCGTTGTCCAATCTGCGCCAGGCGCAATCCCTTGGCGCCGATCGTATTCTGGAAAAACCGTTCCGGGCCAATGCGTTACTGGAATTGGTCGATGAGATTCTGGAAGGGACCGAAAGGAAACCGGCTGATGCCCGCGCCGGCTGACCCTGCCGGTGTCCCGACCTGCTGCCGACGCTGGCCGAATCTGCTTGCCGGCACGGCGAAAAAATGACATGAACCGCGCCCCTTCAGCGGAGAAAGCAGATGCATCGACCTGCCTATCCCCGGTCTCCGGACTCCGGATCGACGGGCGCCGCCGATAGCGCCCTGTCGCTGGACGAACGCGCGGCCCGGCAGATGGAGGAAGCGGGCAAGCTGAACCGCTACCTGATCGGCTATGGAGACGCCGTTGAGGCCGACTGGACGGCGCGCGGCCTCGAAGCGCCCGACCTGCCAGCCATGCAGCGCTACCGGGTCGAGCGGGTGCGCGCCGAGATGCGCAGGGCGGACGTTGCCGGGATGGTGCTGTTCGATCCGCTCAACGTCCGCTACCTGACCGATTCGACCAACATGCAGGTCTGGATCACGCACAACGCGGCCCGCTACGCCTTCGTCGCGACCGAAGGCCCGGTGGTTCTGTTCGAGTTTCACGATTGCCTGCATCTCAGCGCCCATTCGGTCGCGATCGACGAGATCCGGCCCGCGACCGGCCCCTTTTTCTTCAAAGCCGGGAGCCAGCTGCCCGAGGTTTACCGGAAATGGTCGGCCGAGATCGCCGACCTGATCGACAGCCATGGCGGCGGCAACCGGCGGCTGGCGCTCGACCACGGTTCGCCGGCCGGCATCCACGCCCTCGAAGGCCTCAATCTCGAAGTGGTCGATGCCCAGCCGATCGTCGAGACGGCCCGCAGCATCAAGTCCGCCGATGAGATCAAGGCGATGCGCCGGTCCATGGCGGCCTGCCTCGATGCGCTCGACGACACGCGGGCGGCGCTGAAGCCGGGAATGACCGAACTGGAGCTGTGGGGCGCCTTCTGGAACGCCGCGGTCAGCCGCGGATCGGAATGGGTCGAGACCTGCCTGCTCGCCGCCGGCCCGCGCACCAATCCGTGGTTCCAGGAGTGCAGCGGCTACGCCATCCAGGCCGGCGATATCGTCGGCTTCGACACCGACCTTATCGGCCCCTACGGCTATTGCGCCGACATTTCGCGGACCTGGCGGTGCGGCGACGACCGGGGCGACGGCGAGCAGCGCGCCCTCTACGCCATCGCGCAGGAGCAGGTGCAGTACAATACGGATCTGCTCAAGCCCGGCCTCGGTTTCCGCGAGTTCGTCGATCAGGCGCGACTGCTGCCGGAGGATTGCCTGCCGGGGCGCTACGGCGTCCTGGTCCACGGGGTCGGCCTGTGCGACGAGTGGCCGGCGATTCCCTATCCGCAGGATTTCGACAAGGCGGGCTATGACGGCGTGTTCGAGCCGGGCATGGTCGTCTGCGTCGAGAGCTACACCGGCCGGGTCGGCGGCCGGGAAGGCATCAAGCTGGAAGAGCAGGTCGTCATCACCGAAACCGGCTACGACCCGATTTCCCTGCCCGAGCCGGACCCGCAACTGTCCTGATCCCGCCGCGCGCGGGGACGCTCCTGTGCGTGAATGAGGAACTCGCCGCCGTTCGGCGGGCGGGCGCCGAGGGATTCGACAGGCATTGTAGGGGAGGGATTCAAAGCGATTATTACCTTTGCCTATGCGGGTACCGCATCTTCTTCCGACGGCGGGAGGAAGCCAGCGAGAATTGCAAACGCTGCTCGTACGTCGTTGCCGTAATCCAGTCTTGCTGCCCCGGACTTGTTCCGGGGCCCAGGGACGACCCGAAAGATCTCAGTCTGTGGCGCCTGGGCCCCGGATCTCCGCTGCGCTCCGTCCGGGGCGGCACCGGAGGGTGGGTTGGAAGCCTGTCCTGAGCTTGTCGAAGGGAACGGACTGTTGCGCCGGTGCATAGTCCCGGCGCCGTCGATTCAAATGGGGGCTTGATTCCAGGAGGTAGGAACATTATATGAACGAACAGCAACTTCACCGGCCTGCCCCGATGAAAAAAACACTATAAACAGACCGGTCCGTCTAGTTTCTGTTTTCGGCCGGAAAATGGCTCAAATCCGGGAAAAAACGAGGCTCCGGGAAATTGAACGACCGTATAAAAAGGGCGGATAGCCAAAAGTTGAGAAAGCGCCATATGGTGCGGTTTCCGACCGGAATGGACACAACATATTGCGGTTGGGTCTGATTCCGGACCATATTCCTCACACGGCAGGTTTTGTACACCGGAGAGCCCCGATGAGCGTCGAACCGGACTATATTGCCGAGGCGAACGCCTTCCGCGCGCGCTGCCCGGCGCGGCCGGTCAGTGTCGGCCGCGCCGTCTGGCGTGTCATCGACACCGGCGCGGTTCCCGGCGGCGGGAGTCTGCTACTCTGTCCCGGCACGCTGGGCAACGCCGATATCTTCCGCAAGGTCATCGAGGCCCTGGCGCCGGACATCCGGGTGATTTCGGTCACCTATCCGATGATCGGCGATTTCCTGCGCATCGCCGACGGTGCGGTCGCATTGCTCGACCGGCTCGATGCCGGCCGGACCCATGTCCTGGGCTCGTCGCTCGGCGGCATGCTCACCCAGGCGATCGGCGCGCGTCATCCGGACCGGGTTGGCCACCTGTTCGTCGCCAACTCGATCGCGACGGCCGAGGCGATCCGGGCGGCGAAGTTTCCGCCGGAAGACGTGGTGCTCGGCACGCCGGGCGGGGCACTGAAATCCACCGTGGCCCGCAACCTCGCGCAATGGCCGGAGCCACGGCCCGAAATGGCCGCGATCAAGCGGTTCCTGGCCGACGAACTGGCAAACAGCTTTACCGGCCGCGCGTTCAAGGCCCGGTTGCTGGCGCTCTCGCGGGTGACCGAAATTCCGGTGGCGGCGGTGTCGTCCGACCGCCTGACGATCCTGCAGTCCGACGACGACCAGCTGGTCACGGCGCCGGTCCGCCGGGGCGTCGTCGAGCGCTATCCCGGCGCCCATGTCCACACCTTCGACTGGGGCGGCCATTTCCCCTACGTCACCCGGCCGGACGATTATGTCGGCGCAATCTGGAGCCGGCTCGGCCTCTGAGGCAGCGAAGCGACCGTCGCCTCACCTTGCCAGCGCGCGCACGGTGGAAGACATCGCAATCCGGCCTTCGCCCTTGTAGGCCTCGTGGTTCGCCTCGATCGTGTCGTTCCGGTAGAGATAGTTGATCATCACGCCGGCCGATTGTGCCCGCCCGCTCTCGGACACGTTCGCCAGCCAGTTCAGCCGCTCCATGCGGGCCCCGTTGGAAAGGTGGAAATGCGCGACCGGGTCGGCCGCACGGCCGTTGTGCCTGGCGTGAACGAGGTAACGCGCAACGGCCCGCAGCACAGGCCCTTTGGCCGCTTCGGCAGCCTCGGGGTCCTGCCACCATCCGGGTTTGGAAAGGGCGCGTTCCACGGCGGCGTCCGGGTTCTTTTCCAGCCAGCTCCGGAAACCCGGGATCGGCGACAGCGTGGCGAAAGTCTTCAGGTTGGGCAGTTCGGCGCGCAGATCGTCCACGACGCGTTTGATGAGGAAATCGCCGAAAGCGACGCCGGCAAGGCCGCGCTGGGCATTGGAGATGGAGTAGAAGATTGCCGTGTCGGCGCGCAGTGCGTCTCCGACCGGGCTCTCCTCGTCGAGCAGCGCATGGACGTTGCCGGCAAGCCCGATCTCCAGGGCCACCTCCACGAAAATCAGCGGTTCGCTGGGCATGCTTGGATGGAAGAAGGCATAGCAGCGGCGATCCGAATCGAGCCTGTTCTTGAGGTCGTCCCAGCTTCGGATGGCATGGACCGCCTCGTAGTCGATCAGTTTTTCCAGCAATGCGGCGGGGGCGTTCCAGTCGATCCGCCGAAGCTCCAGAAAGCCGGCATCGAACCAGGTTGTCAGCAGGCGTTCGAGATCCTTCTCCAGACCGGCAAGCGCCGTGTCGCCGCGCGCGAAACCCATCAGGTCGTAGCGCAGGTCGACCAGAAATTTCACGCCGTCGGGAAGCGCATTGAATTGTCGCAGCAGGCGCTCGCGGGGCGCGCTCAACGCATCGCGAAGGTCGTTTTCGGCCGCCGGCCGTTCGCCCGGCGCGGCGGCCACGAGCGCGGCCGCGGCCGTGTCGACTGCGGCCGGATCGCGGTCGAAATCGGTCGCCAGGATCGTAAGGTAGCGGCGCCGTCCCGCCGGCGACAACTGGAGATAGGCCTTGCCGAGATCGGCGGCGCGGGTGCGCGCCGACACCTCGCCGCCCCGACCCTCCAGACACGCTCCGAAGCGCTCGCGGATGCGCTCCGCATCGCTCCCGGTCAGGTCGGGATGCGGGTCGAGGGCGTCGCCGCCGAGCAGACCGCGCACGGCCCCTTTCAGGCCCGCCAGCGTGCGGTCGAGCAGCGTCAGGGTATTGGTTTGGGACAGCGTCATAGCGGGTGCATCGGGCCGGGAAGCGGCGGCACCATGTTCGGATGGTCCTCTGCAATCAAGCCGGACGGCGCCCGGACCGCGTTTCCCGGCGCCGTCACGTTGCCGCAACCCCTGCCACCGCCTCCCGGCCCGTCGCCGGAATCGCGGTTCAGGCGATCAACTCCCAGTCGGTGCCGCCGGGGCGGTCCTTGATCGCGACGCCGCGCGCGCGTAGCTCGTCGCGCAGGGCGTCGGCGGTCGCCCAGTCCCGATCGGCGCGGGCCGTTTCGCGCCGGGCGATCAGCGCCATCAGGTCGTTCGGGAGGGACCGGCTCTGCGTCGCGGCGGCGAGGTCGAGGCCGAAAACGGCGTCGAACTCGAGCATCAGGGCCAGCTTTTCGGCGGGTGCGAGATCTCCGTCTCGCGCCATCTTCCAGGCAACAGCGAGCGCGTTCGGGACATGCAGATCGTTGGACAGCGCCGTCCGGAACAGACCGCGCCACTCGGCCACCGTTTCGCTCCGTATTCCATCGCCACCCCGCGCCGCATAACTCCAGTCATGGGCGAGATTGCGCAATGTCCTGAGTGATTGCCGCGCCCCGTCCAATGCCTCGAAGCTGAAGCTCAACCGCGCCCGGTAGTGGCCGGTCAGCAGCAGGTAACGGTAGTCCATCGGCTCGTAGCCGGCCTCGACCAGCCGGTCGAGATGCAGGAAATCGCCGCTCGACTTGGCCATCTTGGCGTCGTCGACCACAAGGAATTCGCCATGCAGCCAGGTGTTGACCCAGCGGTGGCCGAAGCAGCCCTCGGACTGGGCGATCTCGTTGGTGTGGTGGACCGACACATGGTCGATGCCGCCGCAATGCAGGTCGATGGTCTCGCCCAGATATTCGCTCGCCATCGCCGAGCATTCGATATGCCAGCCGGGGAAGCCGGTGCCCCAGGGCGAATCCCACTTCATGACCTGGTTGGGATATTTCGACTGACTGAACCAGAGCACGAAATCGGCGGAATTGCGCTTGCGTTCGTCGGCGTCGACCCGTTCGGTCGCTTCCTGGGCGTCCATCCGCAGCCGGGCGAAATCCGCATAGGCCGGGAAGGTCGCGGTGTCGAAATAGACATTGCCGTCGACGGCATAGGCGTGGCCGCGTTCGACCAGCCGTTCGACCATGGCGATCATCTGACCGATATGCTCGGTCGCCCGGCAGACCGTGTCCGGCCGGCGGATCTTCATCATGTCGGTGTGGCGGAAGAACTCGCCCTCGTAGAAGCGGGCGATATCCCAGGGCGATTTGCGCTCGCGCGCCGCCGCCAGCATCATCTTGTCGTCGCCCTCGTCGGCGTCGGATTCGAGATGGCCGACATCGGTGATGTTCATCACATGATGCAGGTCGTAGCCCGCCATGCGCAGCGTGCGTTGCAGCAGGTCCTCGAACACGTAGGTCCGCAGGTTGCCGATATGGGCATGGTTATAGACCGTCGGCCCGCAGCAGTAGAGCGTCACCTTCGGCGGCGCGACCGGCGCGAAGGGCTCGATCTTGCGGGTTCGCGTGTTGAAGAAGCGCAGCGGCAGGGGCTCGGGCATCGCAGGGTCGGCGGCAGGGGATAGCGTCGGGCGCAAAGTGGCCCCGGAAGCGCCGGTTCGGCAAGGGCAAGCCTTGACCCGCGGCAACTTTCGGGCTTGGTGGCGGCAAATTTCCAGCGGCGGAGCGGAAGATGGCGGGCAGTTGCGGCAGCAGGTTTGAGGGGCGTGCGGCGATCATTACCGGCGGGGCGAGCGGCATCGGCCGGGCGGCGGTGCTGCGCTTTCTGAACGAGGGCGCGCGGGTGACGTTCGCCGACCTGAACGACGCCAATGCCAAAGAGACGCTGGCGCTCGCGCGCGCCAACGGGCATGGCGAGCGCACCGCCTATGTCCGGGCCGACGCGACCGACGAAGCGGCGATGCGGGACTGTTTCGAAGGCGCGGTCGCCCATTGGGGCCGGCTCGACATCGCCTTCCTCAACGCCGGCGTCGGCGGCGCTATCGGGCCGATTACCGAGACGACGGTCGAAGAGTGGGACACGACATTCGCCTTCCTGGTGCGCAGCGTGTTCCTCGGGGCGAAATTTGCGGCCCCGGCAATGCGCGCCAATCCGGGCGGTTCCGATGGTCGTCCGGCTGGCGGGGCCATCGTGGCGACCGGCAGCGTGGCCGGCCTGTCCGGCGGCGGCGGGCCGCACGCCTATTCGGCGGCCAAGGCGGCGGTCGTCAACCTGGTGCGCAGCCTCGCGCTCGAACTGGCGTCCTACCGCATCCGGGTGAACGGCGTGGCGCCCGGCCTGATCGACACGCCGCTCGCCCATGGCGGCGATCCCTCGCGCCTGCCGGACATGACCGAGCGCCAGCCCTGGCCCGATCTGGGCCGGCCCGAGGATATCGCCGCGGCTGCGGCCTTCCTCGCCTCCGACGACGCCCGCTTCATCACCGGTGAGACGATTACGGTCGACGGCGGCGTCATGGCGAACAGCAGCAACATCTGGGGCCTCGGCGAAAATTGCCGCTTCCTCCAGAAGGCCGGGCTGAACAAGGGCACGACCGGGCTGGAAAATATCGTGCGCGAACTGGGTTAGCGGCCGGTCCGCCGGGCTCGCGGCGGGCCGCCGCGGAGCGCGGCCCGGTGGCGCAAGCGGCCCCCATCCGGATGGCATTTTTGACGGGGAGCGCCTCTATTGCGGCCCTCCGGGCGCGGCGGGCCGGCGGGGCTGGCGGGGGGCGGCGGCGGAGCGCGGCCCGTTGGCGCAAGCGGCCACGATCCGTATGGCATTTTCGACGGGCAGCGCCTATATAGCGGCCATCCGGCGGCCGGCGCGCCGGCCTGAAGCCTCTCCCGAGGTTCGCGCCGCAACGCCGCCCTGAACCGCAGCGGACCGGAAATGGAACTCGTCCTCCTGATCGTTCACCTGGTTCTGGCGATCTCGCTGATCGGCGTGGTGCTGCTGCAGCGCAGCGAAGGCGGCGCGCTCGGTATCGGCGGCGGCGGTGGAGGCGGCGGCATGAGCGGCTTCCTGACCGGCGCGGCAACCGCCAACCTGCTGACCCGGGCAACCGCGGTGATCGCGGCGCTCTTCATCGCGTCCAGCATGGGTCTCGCCATCATGTCGGGCAGCAAGCGCGCGCCGACCAGCGTGGTGACCGGCGCGGGCAACACCGCACCGGCCGCACAGCAGGGCAGCACGAAGACGCCGGCGGAGCAGCCGGCCGCGCCCCCGGCGCCGAAACAATAGCGGTGGCGGCGGCGTTCCTCCGCCGAACCGGCCGCCCGATACTCCCACTACCTCTGCCGAACCGCTCCGGGCGTTACCCCGCGCGCCGGCCGGACAGGTCGCCTGACCGATTGCTCTCGCCGCCGCTTTCGCCGATGCGCCGAACCTTGTATGATGCCGTCCCGTCATGGCAATGACGCGCTACATCTTCATTACCGGCGGGGTGACATCCTCGCTCGGCAAGGGTCTGGCTTCGGCGGCGCTCGGCGCGCTGCTCCAGGCCCGCGGCTATACCGTCCGCCTGCGCAAGCTCGATCCCTATCTCAACGTCGATCCGGGCACGATGAGCCCGTATCAGCACGGCGAGGTCTTCGTGACCGACGACGGCGCGGAGACCGATCTCGACCTCGGCCACTACGAGCGCTTCACCGGCGTGCCGGCGCGCCGGACCGACAGCTTCAGCGCCGGGCAGGTGTATCAGAATGTCCTCGCCCGGGAACGCCGTGGCGACTATTTGGGCGCGACCGTCCAGGTGATTCCCCATGTCACCGACATGATCCGCGACATGGTGCTGCGCGATACTGACGGCGTGGATTTCGTGCTGTGCGAGATCGGCGGCACGGTCGGCGATATCGAGGGGCTGCCGTTCCTCGAGGCGATCCGCCAGCTCGGCAACGCGCTGGGCCGGGAACGCTCCATGTTCTGCCATCTCACCCTGGTGCCGTGGATCCCGTCGGCCGGCGAGCTCAAAACCAAGCCGACCCAGCACAGCGTCAAGGAACTGCTCGGCCTCGGCATCCAGCCGGACATCCTGCTGTGCCGCTGCGACCGCGAGATTCCGGAGGGCGCGCGCCGCAAGATCGCCCTGTTCTGCAACATTGCGCCCGACCGGGTGATCCAGGCGCTCGACGCCGAGACGATCTACGACGTGCCGCTGCGGCTGCACGCCGAAGGCTTCGATACGGCGGTCTGCCGCTATTTCGGGCTCGATGAAAGCGCACCGGAACTGCGGCAGTGGGAACGCATCGTCGAGCGGGTGATCCGCCCGGAGGGCCGGGTCGCCATCGCCATCGCCGGCAAGTACACCGGCCTGCAGGACGCCTACAAATCGCTCCAGGAGGCGCTGACCCACGGCGGCATCGCCAACGACGCGCGGGTCGAGCTGCGTTGGATCGATTCGGAGATTTTCGAGCAGGAAGACCCGGTCCCGCATCTGGGCGGCGTCAACGGCATCCTGGTGCCCGGCGGCTTCGGCGAGCGCGGCGCCGAGGGCAAGATCCAGGCCGCCCGCTTCGCGCGCGAACATGCCGTGCCCTATTTCGGCATCTGCTTCGGCATGCAGATGGCGGTGATCGAGGCCGCCCGCTCCCTCGCCGGCATCGGCAAGGCGAATTCCACCGAGTTCGGCCCGACCGGCGACCCGGTGGTCGGCACCATGACCGAATGGATGCGCGGCAACGAGCTGGAGACGCGCGAGGCCGACGGCGACCTCGGCGGCACCATGCGCCTGGGGGCATATCCGGCCAGGCTGGCGCGCGGCAGCAAGGTCCACCGCATCTACGGCGACACGACGATCAGCGAACGCCACCGCCACCGCTACGAGGTCAACATCAACTATCGCGAGAAGCTGGAGGCGGCGGGCCTGCGCTTCTCCGGCCTGTCGCCGGACGGCGCCCTGCCGGAGATCGTCGAGCTCGAAGACCATCCCTGGTTCGTCGGCGTCCAGTTCCACCCGGAGCTGAAAAGCCGCCCCTTCGCGCCGCACCCGCTGTTCATGTCCTTCATCAAGGCCGCGATCGACCAGAGCCGGCTGGTGTAGGGGGTCGGTCGGGCCAGCCGATTGAACGGTCAGGACGTTCGGATGATCGACCTGACAACTGGAATCCCGTCTTCCTGTTTTGTTATCCCGGACGGAGCGCAGCGACGATCCGTGTATGGACCCCCCCGGATCGGCCGTAGGGGAGGGTTTCAAATTTGTCTGTCTAGGGGATTTCCTGCAAATGGGTCAGTAAAATACGCTTATTAACAATAGGTTACAGGTCTATGACTTCTCCGCTTGTTCAGTCCAGAACGCAATCAACACCATAGCAACACCGCGTCGCGACCGTACTCTCGTCATCGCCTGACACCCCACGCAACCGTTCCGTTGGCCCGTGACGGAGTGAACTAAAGCGTCCTCCGGTGTTATTCGGCGCGTCTGTTGGACGCCCATCAGCGGCTCAACTTATTGATTTAGCTCGAATCAAGGGGTCAAAGCTTGACGCCTAACAACAATCTTCCTCCATGAGTCAGGTACGGACAGCCCGGACCGGAGTACACATAAGATCGGCGGAGGGAAGCGCGATACGCAGGATCCGTCTGTGTCTTCGAAACTTGGCCCGGCCGGAACGCTGTCGTAATCTTTGTCCTTGTCCAAGCAGATTGCGGCCCGCACGGACTGCTCCGGCGAGCCCCCAGGCCGGTGCAGATTCGCTATCCAACGCGGCTTACCGGCGAGCAATACGTTGACGCGCGGGCGTGGCTCGATGCAAGGCTGGAATGCTGTCCGAGCCATCCGCACGGCGGGTGCTCGTTCGCGCGACACGGTACCTACACGCGTAAGACTCCACGCGGGACGCGCATCGCTCGCTGGTACTGCCCTGAGAGTCACACCACTTTCAGCCTGTTGCCCGATTGCCTGGCAGCACGCCTGCCGGACACCCTCGACGCGCTTGAGACGGCTGTCCACTGTGCCGAAGGCGCCTCCAGTCTAAAGGCGGCGGCCACCGAACTGCGGCGGGACTTTATCGAATTGCCTGGCGCTCTGCGCTGGGTCCAGCGCCGCGTAGCGCTTGCCGATAGCTTCCTGACTGCTGTCGCCAAATTCCCTCCCGAACAACTTAACCCCTTCGTTACCAGCGTCGGCGCACTCCGCGCACGTCTCAAGACCCAGAGAGCGCTGGCCAAACTGCGTGAACTGGTTGAGCCGAGGTTGTCGGAACTGCCAGCGCCATTGGGGTTCCCTCAATACAGGGGTCACTCGGTTTCCAGCAAATTCGCCGTCCAACACAAGATGGGTCATGACCCACCGCCCTCGGGCGGTTAGCGTTTCGGTCGTTGCGGCTGGAACCGCACGAAAACGGGCAAGACCGGGAAATTCACAGGGAGCAATGACAGTGGCCGTTCGTTGGATTACAAACGTCGTCGAGCAACCGGGACAGCTGTCCCCGAAGCGTCCGGTTGCGGGCTATCTCCGCTCCGCGACGCAACTCGAAGGAGACTCGCTCCGAAAGCAGCTCGAACCGGTCGTCCGTTACGCGCGCGACCACGACATGCATCTTATACGGATCTATTGCGACGAGTGTGGGAGCGGATTGCGTAGGGGCGGCCAGTCGGGGCTTCAGCAGATGTTCCGCGACATCGAGGACGGTGCCGGCGATTTCGACGCTATTTTGCTCCTCGATCCCAGCCGCTGGGGTCGCTTCCAGGACCCCGACCAGGGCGCCTGTCTTGAGTACGCCTGCGGTGCGGCCGGCATTGAGGTGCACTATTGCGCCAAGGGCCTGTCCGACGACCAGACCCCAATTTCGACCATCGTCGAGAGCGTCAAGCGCGCCATGACCCGCGAATACGCCCGCGAGCTGACCAATCCCCAGCAGCCGCGTGCCGGGCTTCTGGAAAGTGGAGTTGCCGCCGACCAGGACGGGACTGCGGCCAGCGGTCCGGCAGGACAGAACGGCGTGTCGGACGAAGCAGCTGGCGCCGCCGATCCCCGACCGGCATCCGAATAAGCGAATAGCCGCCCTGAATCGCCTTCAATCCTTTGTCCGGCAAGCCTGGAACCGGTGAGTCGACGCGAATCTTTCTAGCACCGGCTTTGGACGTGACGCATCACCGGCCACCGACAACCCGTTTGTGGTGGAATTCGCTGACTCCAAGCCAAACGGCGGACAAACGTACACGATGAGGAAACCGTGACCAGCGAGCCTAACCCCAAACCCGATCCGCCATCTGGAGCGGACATGCCGCGACGGCGAGCGGTCGCCTACGTTCGAATGTCGACCGATCACCAGCAATTTTCGACCGAGAACCAGATGGCGGTCATCGAGCGCTATGCCGCCGAGCATGACATGGAGATCGTGGCCACCTATTCAGACGAGGCCAGGAGCGGCCTGCGTTACGAGAACCGGCCCGGCATGCAGCAAATGCTGGCGGACGCGCAGGGCAAGGAGTCCGGTTTCGACACGATCCTGGTCTACGACGTGAGCCGCTGGGGCCGGTTTCAGGATCAGGACGAGGGCGCGTCCCTCGAATTCGCCTGCAGGAAGGCCGAGGTCCAGGTCCACTACTGCGTGGAGCAGTTTGTCAACGACGGTAGTCCGATGTCGACGGTGATCAAGGGCTTCAAGCGCTACATGGCGGCCGAGCACAGCCGGGTCCTCTCCGAGAAAGTGTTCGCAGGCCAGTGCCGGCTGATCGGGCTCGGTTTCCGCCAGGGGGGCATGGCGGGGTACGGGCTGCGCCGGATGCGCATCGACCAGAACCGAAATCCCCTGGGTCTCCTCGACCGGGGCCAGTACAAGAGCCTACAGACTGACCGGGTGATCCTCGTGCCCGGACCGGAGGAGGAAGTCGAGACTGTCCGGTGGATGTACCGCCAGTTCATCGACGGCGGCAGGCTCGAAGGCGAGATCGCCGCGCTGCTGAACGAACAGGGCATCATGACGGATCTGGGGCGGGCCTGGACCCGTGGCACCGTGCACGAAGTACTGACCAACGAGAAATATATCGGCAACAACGTCTTCAACCGGCACTCCTACAAGCTGAAGGACGAACACAGGAACAACCCGCCGGAAGAATGGGTCCGGGCCAACGGCGTTTTCGAGTCGATTGTCGACGAGAAGATGTTCTTCACCGTCCAAGGCATGATCCGGGAGCGCAACCGCCGGTTCTCGGATGACGAGATGCTGGCCCGCCTCGAAGGGCTCCTCAAGAAAAAGGGATTTCTCTCCGGTTTCGTTATCGATGAGGCCGACAACATGCCATCAAGCGGCTGCTATGCCTCGCGCTTCGGTAGCTTGGCCCGCGCCTATTCCAGGGTCGGCTTCACGCCCGACCGGGACTACCGCTACATCGAGATCAATCGGACGCTCCGCCGGATTCACGCTGAGGAAATCACTACTGCGATCGCCGCAATCGAAGAGATCGGCGGCGCCGTGTCGCAGGATCGGGTGACGGACCTCCTGACCGTCAACGACGAGTTCACCGCCTCGATCGTCATCGCCCGCTGCCGTCACACCAAGTCCGGTTCCCGGCGCTGGAAGATCCGGCTCGACACCGGACTGGCTCCCGATCTCACCGTCGCCCTTCGGATGAACGACGCAAACGAGGCAGTCCTCGACTACTACCTCCTGCCGTTCCCGATACTCGACACGAACCGCATCGGACTCGCCGAAAAGAACGGCCCGATGCTGGACG
This sequence comes from Rhodospirillaceae bacterium bin65, assembly GCA_002238725.1. GTDB lineage: Bacteria > Pseudomonadota > Alphaproteobacteria > Bin65 > Bin65 > Bin65. The sequence continues at coordinate 75,532 of MPMX01000004.1, read as the reverse complement.
CCTTCCGGTTCGAGACGCTGGACCGCTTCTTTGCCATGGCCAGGCGGGCAATGATTTCGGAGATCGTGCTATGACAGAAAACAACGACGGCATTGTGATCGAAATGATCCCGATCGATCGTATCACCGTGCTCAATCCCCGGGTGCGCGATGCCAGGAAGTTCGCCGAGATCGTCGACAGCATAGAGAAGGTGGGCCTCAAACAGCCCATCAAGGTTAGCCGGACCAGCGGCGGCGAAGACGAGGTCGCATACAACCTTGTTTTCGGCCAGGGTCGGATGGAAGCCTTCAAGGCGCTCGGGCAGACGGAAATCCCGGCGATCGTGACCGACCTGTCCGAACAGGACAGCCTGGTTGAAAGCCTGGTGGAGAATATCGCCAGGCGTCCGCCCCCTCCCGGGGCGCTGTTCCGTGCAATAGGAGACCTTGCGGCGCTCGGCTACTCCAATCGGGAAATCGGCACCAAGATCGGCTATTCGCAGGCACACGTCCAGAGATTGCGACGCCTCCTCAAGGCCGGGGAGGAAAGGCTGCTGATAGCCGTCGAAACAGGAAAGATTCCGCTGCGCGTTGCCATCGCCATTTCCGATGCCGAAGACGAGCGCGGTCCGGATGTTCTCGTCGAGGCGTACGAAAAAGGCGAATTGACACTCGAGCAAATGTCCGGCGCGAGACGTACGGTCGAGCACCGCCAGCGCTACGGCAAGGCTCAAAAGCCGGCTCATCCCAATCGAAAATCGACCGCGAAATCGGCGGATGCGATCGCCCGCGACCTCAAGGAGGCCGTGAAGAACCACGCACAGGTGATCGAGCAGGCGGATCGCGCCGCGGAACAACTCCAGACTCTCGTAATCGGCCTGCGCCTGCTGATGTCGCAGCACCATTTCCGCGCCGTACTCCGCGGGGAGGGGTTGCAGACCATGCCCGCCCCGCTGGCGCGCCTGGTCGAAGCGCCGGACGGAGCATGACATGACGAACAAGGTGACCATGGGTTTCGAGCCGGCGAGCATCACAGTTGCTATCGCGGAAATCCTTCCGTTGAGGCCCGTCGACGACACTGCCCGCAAGAGCCGCAAATTCCAGCAGATCGCCGCATCCGTCCGCGAGATAGGGATCGTGCAACCTCCGATCGTGGCGCGGCGGCCCGAACTGAAAGGCAGGTATCTGCTACTCGACGGCCATCTCAGGATCGACGTGCTGAAGGACATGGGCGTCACCGAGGTGACCTGTCTGGTCTCCCTCGACGATGAGGCCCTCACCTTCAATCGGAAGGTCAATCCCCTGACGCCGGTCCAGGAGCACAGGATGATCCTGAAGGTCATCGGGCGGGGGATCTCCGAGAAACGCATCGCGCGGGCCCTGAATGTCAACGTCGAAACGATCCGCACCAAGCGGGACCTTCTCAACGGCATCTGTCCCAAGGTGGCGGCTCTCCTCAAGGACAAGCACTGTCCGATCAACTCATTCCAGGCGCTCAAGAAGGTCAAACCCCTGCGGCAGTACGAAATCGCCGAGACCATGATCGGGATCGACAACTATTCGGTCGCCTACGCGAAGACCCTGGTCTCGGCGAGCTCGCAAGATCAGTTGGTCAAGCCCGGCAAGCCCAAGGCACACCGTCGCATTTCCGCGGAACAGATGGAGCAGGCCGCACGGGAACTGGCCAACCTTCAGAACGAAGCCAATCGAATTGAAGAGACCTTCGCTGCCGATCATCTCAATCTGGTGCTGGCCGCCTCGTATGTCCGGTCTCTGTTGCGCAACTCCGAGGTCGACCACTATCTCAAGAACTTTCAGAACGGGCTTCGGCAGCAGTTCCAGCAGATTTGCGAAGCCACGGTACTGGTTTCGGAGGCCGCCGAATAGCGCGGACCTGGCGGCCTGCAGGATTGGGCCGATTCGATGGCTGCGTGGGAGCGGCGACCGGTCTCGATGGGGACCCGGACCAGCGTCCGGAGTATTAGAGTGTAAATCGGTGCCAATGCTTGACCTTTCGGAAACAAGCGAAATCAATCTGTTACGTAGCTGATCGGCGTCCAACCAGCGCGCCGAACAACAGCCCCCTGGATTGTAGCAATGTCAATGGGTTCGCGTGTCGATCGGCATCCGACAGCGATGTTTAACAACAGTCGAATTCGTCAGGTGCGCTCAGGCATCCCGAACCGTACCGTCGTGAAGCGGAACGCCCGCAAACCCGTGTAGACGGCCCTTCGTCCGCCGTTCCGGGCAGCGCCGATACGCACCGTGCCGCCGAGAGGTCGGGCCGGGCCGTGAGCGGGGCGGCGGCCGGATGTCCCGGCGAAAGGCCATCGCCACCGTTCCCGACCACCGGCACGATGGAGACGGCACCATGAATTCAGCAATCGCAATGCCCGGCAATGCGGCCACGTTTCTGACCCATTTCTTCGGCGTCGGCCTGGCCGACGACCGTTATGTCGTCGAGCGCTTCAAAGCGATGGTGAACGGCGACATCCGTCGCTGCCCCGACGAGGCGCCCGCGGCGAGGAAGGGCCAGCGCAAGACGAACTACGCCACTGTCACCCTGAAAGCGGTGAAGGAGATGCGCCCGGCGCGCAACGAGATCATCGTCAGCACCGGGCTGCGCACCCGTGTGTGGACGCCTCCCTGGATGCAAGCGGATTTTTGGTCCGATTCGGGCGATGCGGTCAGGTGCAGTCGTGTGTGTCCGGCTTCTCGATGCGGCGTTTCACGCGCCGCGGGCCTGTATGGAATACGCGGACCGGGCCGGAAGGAGGGCGTAGCCCGACTGTAGGACCGATCCGCCGCCTCGCGACATGATTTCCTCCTGAGCTATCTGGCGTCTGCGGCCGGCCGAGCCAGGCCGAGAAGTCCCGGCCCCGTTCGAATCCCTCCATCGGCGGCGCGAAAGCCTGCCCTGAGCTTGTCGAAGGGGCCTGGATCGCCATCGCAATCACCGGACCGATCCCCGGCACGCTCATCAGGCGCACTGCGTCTTCGTCCTGTTTCGCCTCGGCATGCACCTCCCTCTCCAGGCCGGCGATCTTCTCGTCGAGACCGGCGATCCGCCCGAGCAGAAGCCCGCCCAGCGCGCGCACCGCCTCCGGCAGGTCCAGCGCCGGATCGGCCAGCCGGCGGACATGGACCGGACCCTTTGGCGCCACCACGCCGATCTCTGCCAGATGGCCGCGCAGCGCATCGATCGTCTGGGTGCGCTGGCGCACCAGAAGATCGCGCGTCCGGAACAACATCGCGCGCGCCTGCTGCTCCTTTGTCTTCACCGCCACAAAGGTCATGGTCGGCTGCGACGCCGCCTCGCAGATCGCCTCGGCATCCGTCGCGTCGCTCTTCTGCCGCTTGACATAGGGCGTGACATAAGCTGGCGGCACGAGGCGCACCGTATGGCCAAGACCGCCGATCTCGCGGCCCCAATGGTGCGCCCCGCCGCACGCCTCCATCGCCACCTTGGCACATCGCGATGCCGTCGGCAGGAGGCGTCTACCCCATCGGGGGCAGGCGGACCCGATCCGGGGCCGCCAGCGTCAGCGGTCCAGGGAGGCCAGGGCGTCGGCCTTCGACGGATGGATCGCCAGGAACCTGTCGAACCCGGCGATCACCAGGACCGCCCGGAGCCGGTCGCCGAGCGCGCACAGCAGCAGCACGGCGCCGCGCGCCTTTTGCGCCCTGGACACCAGGATCAGGACCCAGTCCGGCGCTGCTGATGTAAGCCAGGTTCTCCAGGTCCTTGACCAGGGCGCGGTCGCCGTCTCGAAGCGCGGTCCGCATCGCACCGTCGAACCGGGCGGCGTTCGAACCGTCGACCCGTTCGGTCTTCAAGGTCAGCATTTTGGTCTTTCCCGGAATATGCCCGGCGGGCCGAGCCGCCGGCTTAACGACCAGCCGAACTGCGGTCGAAGAAAATAGCCGGGACCGGCCGCATGGTCAGCCGACCCGACAAACGGCCAGCCTCCGGACGTGGGTCCGCCGCCGCCGCAGGGCGCGCCGCCCATCCGTATGGCCGACCGGACGGATGGGGCCGTGTTACGACCCGGCCGGCTCGACGATGATCCGGCCGCGGCCGCGTCTGACGATGTAGCCGCCGCGCGGGATCTTCAGCGCTTTCCGTTCGATCAGCGGCCACAGGGCGTCGGCGATCCGCGCCGCGTCGCCGTCCGCCGGGACCGGCGCCTTCTGCGTCGCGAGCCAGTCGGCAAAGGCGCGCTCGCCGATGTCGCTGCCGACTGACTTGCGGAGCGCGTTGAGCTTGCGGCGCTGCCCCTTGTTCAGGGCGCTTTCGTCGATCGCTGGGGAAGGCATCTGTCCTGCTGTCCTCGGTATTGCGGGATCGGCCGCCGTCTCCAGCGATCATGACAAGGTCATAGCCGGAATACGCCGCCCGAAACAAGAGCGCATGGAGTCGGCTTCCCTGTCCGGACAACTGCCGACGCACCAGTCGGCTACGCACCCGCTCAAGCGCCGCGGCGGCTCCGATCCGCCGGGTCAACCGGCGCCGATTTCCGATCCCCCGTACGGCATGAATCAGGCTGTTGTTAGGCGTCAAATTTCGACCCCCTTGATTTAAGCCAAATCAACAAGTCAAGCCGCCGATCGGCGTCCAACAGGCGCGCCGAAGTCGACCTGGGCATGGCCCGGCGGGTGATGCAGCGGCACGAAAGCTTCGCGCGTCGACTGCCGCCGGGCCCGGACATAGTCCTTCACGATGGCATAGCCGCCGCTGAACCCGCGCTCGTCCCGCAGCCGCCAGATGATGCGGTGCACCGTATGCCGCTGCCTGCGCGGCACGTCCGGATCTGCGTCCGCCTCCAGGATCGCGTCGACGGTGCCGGTGAACCCGTCCAGCCTGGGTCTCCTGACCGGCTTCGTCAGGCGGTAACCCGCGGCGCCGAATAGCGCAGCATCTTCATCGCCGTGCGACGGTCCTGGCCGAACCGACGGCCGATGCCGGACGGGACTGGTCGGGACGGCGGTCAAGTCCGTGGCCAACCGACCGCCGCCCCGGCGGCGATGGCGCAAGGGAGGGAAATCCGCTGCGCCTTGGCCGCGTCGAGTATAGATCCTTCGATAGTTCCTCACCCTGAAACGAGACCGCCCTCACTCAGGAACCCGTACACGCTCTGCCACTTGTCGCCCCGGCAGCGGAACTTGAGCAGGTCCGGTCTCTTCTGCTTGAGATAGCCGAAGAAAACAAAACCATCCGTCACGCGAGGACTGCCGATCGCGTTGGTTGCTGCCCATCGCCGAAATTCCTGGCAGATCAGCCGTTTCGCCTTGCCTGGTTTCATTTCGACCCTTCCCGACCTGGAGATCTGCGGCCCTTTTGCCCTAAAGATGGCCGATACGGGGTCGCTCATGCGAACGCGGTGGGATCTTGACTTACCGGCCACCGGGAGCTTCTCCATGATTAGCCTTTGGCGCGCGAGAGTTTCCTGAAGCTGGTTCACCGTGTCGCTACGACTACAATCACCGTTTCATCTTCGACCGGGCGTTTCGTTTCAATGGACTGGATTTCATCGCGGAGCGGTTCAGCACCGAGATTCCGAAAGAACCGTTGCAGCCCGATGATGTCCCGGCCTCCGATTTCGAAGCGCTCAGGCTTCATGGCGCAACGTCTGTCGATCCGGCCCTGCGTGCGCTCCCTGAACGGCAACAGCGCCACCCGCCAGGCAGACGGAAGCGCCCATAGCGCCCGAGGCCGGTTTCTTGCCCGCATTGCCGGCTGGCGCGGATGCGGTTGCCAGCCCGCCCAGGCTGGAAGCGCCAACATGGCGAGGATCACCGCCGACGCGCTCGCGGTCCGCTCTAACCGCGACCGTTTTCGTTGTTTTTCTATCTTCGCTCTCCGGTCCGTTCGCACGAAATCCCGTACCGGTTTCCCGTTCGGAAGAACTCTTCATCATAGTCGGGAAACGCCGACTCTCAATTGCCATATTCTAGCATATTTTGCACATGTATTGACCGAATAAGCCAATATGTTTGCATATTATGCACAATAATCTACCGAGCTCGCCACCCAACTGAAAACCGGGCCCGTATCGCTCAATGCCAGACCGTACGATCATTCCGGGACGGTTCATGGCCGCCTGAGGCATCGTGGCGCAGAGTTATCGGGCTCGGAATTCGAAAGTTGTTCCGCCTGCCGGAACAAGGCAATTTTCCGGTTCATTTTTGCCGAAAACCTGTTGAAAGTACCGGGTCGTCGATTCTTCTCCGTCGAAATCGGGCAACATGGCGAATACGTGGTTCAGGCAGCGTTATTTCCGGCCGGAAGACGGCCGCGCCGAGGTTGCGGCCGGACTGGGGCGCCTGGTCGGAGGCCTGGGCCTCGACCATTATTCGTTCGGCCTGCACCGGCGCCCCGGCGACCCTGCCGCCCTTTGCCAGCCCGGCGGCCTGTCAAGCTGGCCCCGGGAATGGGCCGAGCGCTACGCCGCGCGCCGCTATTGCCTGCTCGACCCGGTCTGCGACCTGGCGCGGCGTTCGCACCGGCCCTTCTTCTGGGGCCGGGGCCGTTTCCTGCGCGCCTTCGCCAAGCCGCAGCGCCGGGTCCTGGAGGAGATGACCGCCTTCGGCCTGCTGTGCGGCCTGGCGATCCCGGTACGCTGTGCGCGCGGCGGAGTCGGGGTGCTCAGCGTCGCCGCCGCCGATCCCAAGCGCCTCAGAGTGGCGGGGTGCGGCGAACACGAACGGCTGTTCGCCGCCGCCTTCGACGCCCACGACTTCCTGCTCGGCCGGGCGGGCGCCCGGCAAAGCGGCGGCGCGAACTACGGCCGCCCCGCCGCCGTCCTCACGGTGCGGGAACGCGAATGCCTGTCCTGGACCCTCGAGGGCCGCACGGCCGCCCAGATCGCGGCGGTGCTCGGCCTGTCCGCCCACACGGTGAACCGGCACGCGTCCAGCGCCGCGCGCAAGCTGGACTGCGCCAACAAGCACCACGCCGCCGTCCGGGCCCTGCGCGAGGGCCTGCTATGAGACCTAGTGCCCGGACCTTGCCCCCTCGGGCGGTTCGCCGTCCAGCGGGTCGTATTCCGGCGCTCCGATGCACGCCGCCGCCGCCTTCAGTTCGCGCGCCAGCAGGTCGCGGTTAGCCGGCCAATGTCACCTAAAGTAACCACCCCGGAGCGAAGCGATGCGATCACGTTGTTGTCGGCAGGTTTCCTTTCGCGAATCCGGCTTCCGCGATATCACTCCCGAAGGCCTTGGACATGAGTCTCATCGCTTATTCATTAGCTTAACCTCGTTCATTTTCTCGAATTGCGCGGCGGCGAGCGCGTTACCGCGATCCAGATCGAGGCTCCGGCGGAGCGATGGTCGCTGCCCGGCCGGCGTCGATGCAGCCGACCCGCCGATCCAGATGCATGTCAGTGATTATTCGGCCATGCCGCGCGATGGCTGCGCTTCCTCGACATCCTGAAAGAGCCCAATGCAACGCGACACGCCCATGTTGGCGAGGTCGCTGTCTTCGCAGCGTAGATGCGTAAGGAGCGCGGCTTGGACCTCCTGATTCTTATATTGTGAGAAATACGCAAATAGTTTGTCATAGCACGCTGAATAACTGTACCGGAAACGCCAATTTCTGGCAATTGAGGGACAGCTTTTCGCCACTATAATTAACCGCTCTCCATCCCGTTGAATAGCATGTAATTCCGTGCACACAACCACCGGAGAGCGAAGATAGACAATCTGCGTAACGCTAGTCATCGCCGCCGCCCGGCATGGACCGCCCGAGTCCGGAGCGGGTTCGGCGTCCGGTCCGGTATCGTCCCGGCCTTCGTTTCGGCCGCCTTCGCGCTCTCCATCCCGCCTGCCTGGGCTGGAACCGGGACCGTCACCGCCCTGGTCGCCAACATCGGCAAGAAATCGGGAGTGAGCCAGGAGGTGTGGAACGCCCGGCCGCACGCCCAGGCCTTCGGCACCGGCCCGGCGGCGGCCGGCTACATCCTCGACAGCGTCGATCTGAAACTCCACTCCGGCGTAACCGGTACCGGCACGCTCACCGTCACGGTCCGCCAGGACGATTCCGCGGCCGATTCGGTCGGAGACAACACGCACCAGACCGGGGTCGGTTCGCCGAGCTCCACCGTCCTCTATACCCTGACCAATCCCCCCTCGGTCGACGCGGGCCGGAACAAATTCACCGCTCCGGCCGGCGCCAGGCTGGATCCGGCCGCGGTCTATTGGCTGGTTGTGGAATACAGCGGCGCCCACACTACCGGCGGACCCCGCTGGTATCATACCAACTCCAGACTGGGGACAGACGCCGGCGCCGCGTCCGGCTGGGGCATCCAGTGGGGGTTCAAGGGAGGCATTTTCAGTTCCTGGGCGTGGCTGGGAAGCCACGACTCGCTGCAGATTCGGGTCAACGGCACCGTGCAGAACAGCCCGGCGGCCTGCACGCAGGCCATTTCCGGGACGCCGAGGGTCGGCGAGACGCTGACGGCGCCGACGAGTGCCATCCGCGATGCCGACGGGCTGACCGCGCCGGACTGGGAATACCGGTGGATCCGGCTCGGCGCCGACGATGCGTCCGACCCGGTCGAGATCGAGGGCGCGCGCCGGCCGACCTATGTCCCGGTCGCCGCCGACGTCGGCAAGCGTCTCAGGGTCCTGATCGACTTCCGGGACGACGCCGGCAACGACGAGACCGTGACCTGCGTGGACACCGGCACGGTCGGGGATATCGACAGCGACCAGGCTGACGACGGCAAACCGGACGGCGACAAGCTCGAAGACAAGACTCCGCGGGAGATGCCGTTTTTCGACGCCACGGCAACGACACGCAGTGTACCGGAAAACTCGCCTCCGGGCGTCGACGTGGGCCACCCGGTGCAAACGGGCGAAGGCACGGAGGTCCCCGCCGCGCTGACCTACTCGCTCGACGGGCCGGACAAGGACAACTTCGTCATCGATTCCGGCCAGATCCGGACGAAGGCGGGGGCCATCTACGACCATGAAACCGCGTCCGCCCATTTCGTGACCGTCAGGGCAGACGACGCCAACGGCGGTTACGACACCATCGACGTGACCATCTTCGTCACGGACGTGGACGAGCAACCCACCAAGCCGGATGCCCCTTTGGTGAGCGCAATCGCGGGGTCGACGACGGGCCTCGATGTCGACTGGAGGGTGCCGGGCCGGAACGGCGGCCCGCCGATCGTCGGCTACGATGTGCAGTACCGGCTGGAAACGACCGGGCCGTGGCGCAACCGTCCTCACGCCGGCACGCGCACCGACACGACGATCGGGTCGCTGAGCGCTGGGACGACGTATCGCGTGCGGGTCCGCGCGCTCAACGGAGAGACCCCGAGCGAATGGTCGGACCCCGGGACAGGCACCACCAACAGCCCGGCGAACGGCGCGCCGGCCTTCCAGCACCGTTCGCAGACCCGCGACGTGGCCGAGAACTCACCCGGGAACGTGAACCTGGGCGAGCCGGTGGCGGCGACCGACCCGGACAGCGACGCGCTGACCTATACGCTCGAGGGCGCGGGCGCAGCCTCGTTCGCTATCGATTCGTCCTCGGGCCAGATCAGGACCCGCGAGGGCATTGCTTACGACTACGAGACGAAGGCGTCGTATCCGTTGACGGTCAGGGTGAGAGATACCGCCGAGGCCGCAGCGAGCGTTGCGGTGACGATCAACATCACGGACGTGGACGAGCGCCCTGCTAAACCGGACGCGCCACTGATCGACGCTCCCTCGGTAAGCGCGGCGCGGGACTCGACATTGATCCTCGATGTCCGGTGGAAGGCGCCGGGCCGGAACGGCGGCCCGCCAATCGTCGGCTACGATGTGCAGTACCGGCACGGAACGACCGGGAGGTGGCGCGGCCACCCGCACGCCGGCACGCGCACCGACACGAAGATCGGGTCGCTGAGCGCGGGGTCGAAGTATCAGGTGCGGGTTCGGGCGCTCAACGGGGAAACGCCGAGCGAATGGTCGGACCCCGGGACGTGGCGCCCACCGACAGCGAGCGCCGACGACCGCATAAGGCGGGCGTGGCTGGCGCGGTTCGGGCGAACGGTGGCCGAGCACGCGATCCATGGAGTCGAGGCCTGTCTGCGGGCGCCGCCAAAAGCCGGCTTGGCGGCCACGCTCGCCGGCCACGCGATTTCCGGGGGGTCCGGAGAGGCCGGCCGGGCCGTGCCGGCGAAGGCGCCGCAGGCCGTTGCGGCAGCCCCTCTCGCGGCTTTTTCGAAATGGCCCCACGCCGGCCGGGACGGCGGCCCTGACAGCGGCCCTGACAGCGGCCGCGACGCCGGCGCTGCGGACTTCGCGCGACCGGGCTACAGCGCACACGCAGTGACGCTGCGGGATCTGCTGACCGGAACTTCCCTTGCCCTGACCGCTGAGGCGCCTGCCGCCGTCGGCGGCACTGTTTCGCTCTGCGGCCTCGGTGCGCTGACGCGCTTCAGCGCGCGGGACCGTACGCAAGAAGGCGACTTCGCGCTCGACGGTGAGGTCGGCAGCCTGATGATGGGCGCGGACTGGAGGCGCGGCCCCTGGATTGCCGGGCTGCTGCTGTCGCACTCGAGGGGCCAAGGCAGCTACCGGGGCGTTGAGGAAGGCGCGATATCGTCGAGCCTGACCGGAATCTTCCCCTACGGTCGCTACCGCCTGTCCCCGCGGCTGACGCTTTGGGGGATGGCGGGCTACGGCGTCGGCGACCTCACGCTCAAGCCGAAGGACGACGAGCCGATCGGGACCGACATTGAGCTCACGATGGCCGCGGCCGGTGTGCGCGGGGTGGCTGTCCGGGCGCCTGCTGGCGGCGGCTTCGAGTTGGCGTTGGCCGCCGACGCCATGGCGGTAAACACGAGATCGGCGGCAGCGCGCGGGAGCAGCGGCAGCCTCGCGGCGGCTGAAGCCAGTGCGACCCGGCTCCGCCTCGGATTGGAGGGCGCCTGGCGGGGCATCGCGTTCGGCGGCGGCGCGCTGACACCGCGCGCCGAGATCGGCCTGCGCCATGACGGCGGCGACGCCGAAACCGGCTTCGGAGCCGATCTCGGCGCGGGCCTCGCCTGGTCGCATTTGCAGAGTGGGGTCTCTGCAGAGATGAGCGCGCGCGGACTGCTCACCCACGAGGCGCGCCGCTTCCGGGACGTGGGCCTCGCCGCCTCGCTGGTCTGGCATCCGGACCCGTCTAGAGGCCGCGGCCCGAAGCTCACGCTCAGCCAGAGCCTGGGCGAGGCGTCGAGCGGCGGCATGGATGCGCTGCTCGGGCGCGAGACCCTGGCTGGGCTGGCGGCGAGCGGCAATCGCCGGGGGGAGCAACGCCTGGATATCCGGTTCGGCTATGGCTTCCCCGCCTTCGGCGACCGCTTCACCTCGACGCTGGAACTGGGGTTTGCTCTCTCGCACGCCCACCGCGAATACAGCCTCGGCTACCGCCTCGGCCCGGTTCAGAGCGGCCGGAACAAGCTGGCGCTCGAACTCGTGGCGACCCGCCGTGACAGCGCAAAAGGCGCCGCGGAGCCGGAGCACCGCGTCGGCTTTCAGCTGGCGGCCCGGTTCTGAATAGCTGGAACGGCAGGCCGCAGGGCCGCTGTGCCGTCTCAGGCGTAGCGACGCAGCCCGAACGAGTTATGGTACTGCGGCAGGTTCCTGACAACGGGATTACCGGAGCCGCGACTCCTCTCCAGACATCCAAGTCTAGCTCTCTACCACAATTCGAATCGAAGATCTGCCGCTTTTCGACGGCGGCCAGGGCCATTTCCACTGAGTGCATCGCCCACCGTGCCGATCTCGGCACACTGCCCGATGCACAACCGCCGACACGACTGCCGAGCCAAGTGCCGGCGCTTCCGCCGACCCGCTCGGCACGGTGTCTCGTAGAGCCTGTCCCGGACCGCGATCCGGGGCTGCCCTCGCTCCTGTCGGCCCAGTCGCCCGCTCACTCGCCGCGGCGGCTCCGGTCCGCCGGGTGCACCGGCGTCGATTCTCCGATCTCCCGTACAGCTCGAATCGCCTGTTTGACCGCCTGGAGCGGCCTTGGGTCTCACACCCCACGCATCGCTGATGCAGGTGTGCCATGGGGCCCCATGACGTGCCCTATTGGGGACTTCCGCGGTCAAACGGGGTCACGAGAATGTTGGAGCGAGCGTGTATCACACCGATACACGCGAATCGTCATCGCCCTGACCCCGCAGGACCCCGCATGTCCCCCACCGATACACGGCCGGCATACGCCCGAACACGGCATAAACACGGACCGATACACGCGCGCAATGCGAGGTCATCGCGTTTTCCGGGCCGATTTGCCGTCGCCGGGCATCGATCCGGCCTCGATTTGCGTCCGGCAGTTGCCCCGTGTCGACAGATTTCCGGTCGGCGCTCTCCTTCGCTGCAGGCGCATCGCGCTCTTGCAAAGGTCCCCCGCGCACCGCCAGAACCGTTCGGAGTTGGTGGCATATTCGCCCCTGCCAGGTCAGCAGGGGGCGATGCCGACAGTGCTCGAACAGGTGGAAGTGACGTCAGCGCGGAGGGCTGAATGACACGGGACAGCTTCTGGAAGAACAATCCCCTTCTCATGATGGCCCGGGCACACGAACTCGGGCGGCTTGTTGAACATCTCGATGCTGAACAGAGGGACGGTGTATGGCGTGAGGGAACGTCCATAGCGGTCCCGGTTCTATTGTCCCTCGCCGTCGAGATCGGTTTGAAGGCATGGCACCGCAGTGAAGGCAAGGAGACCCCATTCAAGACTCACGATCTTCTGGAGCTGTTCGATGGCCTGGGAGAGAACACGCGGAGGCGCCTTGAAGACAAGATGCCGGAAGTTCCAGGCCCCATTCCGGATTGGCCGATCTATCCGGGCATAAGAAACGCATTGCGCCAGAACAAGGATATCTTCACGCAGTGGAGATACGCGCATGAACACGATGCCCTGTTTGTTGAAACAGGTGTCCTCAAGGCAGCCCTCAAGGCTATCGTCGACGAATATATCGTCGAGATGCCTCCGGAGCGCCGCCTTCAGGGGTAGGCCTTCGCGGCCATGGCCTGCATGAACGCGGCGCCCACCCGCTGCCGACAAAGAGAGTTTCGACTTTTGCTCCGGTCGGTTTGGCGATCCACGATCCGGGCGACTCGCCCGTCTGCCGGGCCGATTTGCCGTCTCCATGCACCCCTCCGGTCGACTTTTCCACTCGTCGGCCGAGCGAATTTAGGAGCTAACTGGCCGCTGCCTCAGCCGGTTCGCGCTCTTCCCCGCGCCCCTCGGGGACCGTTGGGAACCGTATTTCGATCGCTGACGCGGCCGTCAGACTGCGGCGCAACACCGCAATCGCGAACTAAATCGCCCCCGCGCTTCACCGATTTTTCGGTTCAACGGAATATATGGAGGCATCGGCGAGGGACGTCGGTGCCGTCCGCCCTATAGGCGGGCGCCCTGACAGCGCATTTCGAGAGGATATGCCATGCCCAAGTCGTCCATCGAGGAACTCGTCGAAGCCGCACTCGACCGCCTGCCTCCACAGCACACCGAGGAGGTCGTGCACGATGTGTTCGAGACCATCGAGAACGATCCGGCCCTGCTTCGCGAGTACAAGTCGCTCTGCGATCAATACAAGACGTCCGCCGATGCAACTGTCGGGATATCGCCCCGGGCAGGTCGCGCACATGGCCCCGGGTCGCGATCACCCGGTAGCCCCGGCCGAGATAGCCGCCGATGGTCCGCGCCTTGACCGGCGATTCGACGACCATCACGTGCCGGCCGCTGCGCTTCTTCTTCCGGCCGCCGCCGCCTCGCGCTCCCCGCCACCCGCTCCGTGCCATCGCCCTTCTCCCGCCGCGGCGGTCCGCCCCCGGGTTCCGGCGGCGCGCAACGGGAGAAGGCGATTAGCGGCATGAAACGCAATATGAAAATGCCGATCCGAGAAACATCCATGCCGACAGCGACATGTGGATGAACTCGAACCCGCGGCATCACCGCGTCCCGGAAACCGGGATTCAGGCGGTTGGACGTACCGGATTGCGCATGATCTCTACTGTTGTTAGGCGTCAAATTTCGACCCCCTTGATTTAAACCAAATCAACAGGTCAAGCCGCCGATCGGCGCCCAACAGGCACGCCGAATAACAGGCCTGGAAGCTCGCCCCGCGCGACAACTTCATCGGATGGACGCCCGAGAAGCGTGAGAAGAACCTCTCGCTCGTGATCGACAATCCGAGGTTCCTGATCTTGCCCTGGATCGAGATCCCCAACCTCGGCTCGCACATCCTCGCCATCGTGCGCCGACGCCTACCCACCGACTGGACCGAGCGCTACAATATCACCCCCGTGCTGATCGAGACCTTCGTCGAGACCCCGCGATATACCGGCGCCGTCTACCGCGCGTCGGGCTAGACCCGCGTCGGGACCACCCAGGGCCGTGGGCGCTACGACAGGCCCACAAAACGAGCCCAGCCGAAAAAGGACATCTGGCTGCGCTCCCTCCGAAAAGATTGGCGGCGCACACTCAATCGGTAGAATCACACTCGGGCGCGGGTAAGCATCTGCTCATCCCCCGGAACCCGAACGGTTACCGCCGGAATGGCTTATCGGCGCCATGTGCCGCCTGCCCGGATCCCGGTATTGAAAATTCCCGCATTCGATTTGATGACCCGGTCCGCGTTCATCGCTCCGGCGCCCGCGGAACCGGAGCAATCCACGATCCGCCGGGACACCCGAAGGACCGGGAGATCCGTCGGGCCGTTGCGGCCCGCCGCGAGGCCGGAGACGTCAACCGCCCCGGCTTTGGGGCCGGGACACAGGCTGGGTGCGGTTTCGGACGCCGCGCCAGGCCGTCGCGGGACACGGAAAAAGACGCATCCAGTAACTTCACGGGGCCCGGCCGACGAGCATGTCGGGCGAGAAAGCATTGCCGTTACCTCGGGGAGTCGAGTAGTCGAACCCTAGCGCTCATTCTGATGACGGACACCCTTTGGTGGGCAAGGAATTCGGTTGACGCGAGGAGATATGTTGACTAAAATTATTGCTGATATTCGACCGTATACATGCTCAGCAGGATTTATTCAAATTGAGCAAGGTCATAGCATCGAATTCCACGACTCCTTTCGAGCAGGAAGTGTGGCGATGTATTGATCGGAATTACCTCGCAGACCTTGCCAAAAACCTCGTTGATATCCCAAGCCCTACGGGTCAAGAGCGCGATGTTGCAGTCTTCTACCGCGACGCGCTCGCAGAGGCAGGTGTGCCAGCCTTCCTTCAGGAGATTGAGTCCGAGCGCTTCAACGCGATTGGCCGGCTCAAGGGCGACGGGTCTGGAATTACACTAATGTTCAACGGGCACCTCGACACGTCTTATTTCGGCGCCGGCCGCGAGCTGCCAGACTTACCGGGTTACCGCCCAAAGGCTTGGGAACAAGATGGATGGCTTTATGGGCTTGGCATCTACAATATGAAGGGGGCGCTCGCCTGTTATGTAGCTGCTGTCCGAGCGATCATAAACGCAGGTGTAAAGCTGGCGGGTGACGTAGTCATAGCGGGTGTCGCCGGCGAAGTTGAAATGGGACCTATCGATCGCTTCCAGGGGCGTACATACCGGGGTGGGGGTGTTGGTTCGCGGCACCTCGTCACTCACGGCGTGACGGCCGACATGGCCATCTTCGGAGAGCCCACCGCACTCAATTTAGTGGTCGGCCACATGGGCTATGTGTTTGCAAAGGTGACCACTCGCGGCACGCCGGCCCATGGTAACTATGGCGACCCCACTGACAACGCGATATTGAAGATGATGCGCCTTATCGCGGCGCTGCAGGTTTGGGCAGACGACTACAGGCGCACACATACCTATAGAGGGCGTGGTGCAACGGTTACCATCGGTGCCATCGAAGGTGGCACCCCGTTCCGCTGTTGCCGCATGCCGCTCGAATGCTCTGTTTACGTAGATGTTCGTATCGTGCCAGGCGCGCACCCTATCGACGTTCAGTATGCGCTCACCGATTTTCTGCGGGGCTTTAGTGAGTGCAATCCCGAGATTTCAGCTGAACTCGATTGCTATGTAACGAATCCCGGTGTCGAAATCGCGGAGTCTCATCCGCTCACTCGCGCAGTAGCGGAATCCCATCGCACAGTCTTCGGAGAGGAAGTAGTCATCGCACCGGAGGGCTGGTCGTCCGATGCTGTGCATCTCTGCTCCTACGGCGTACCAGGTCTAAACTACGGTCCTTCTGGACGCACGCGTTCAGGAACTATCGGATGGGATCCGGCGGCGGGTGAACACGTCGCTATCTCCGATCTGTTGCGTGCAGCGAAGGTCTACGCAAAGACAATACTGCATCTTTGCACAAAACCACGCGCAGAAGTGATGCCAACCCGTCCACCGCTTGCTTGGGCAGCGGCTGGAAGCTAATCGTACAGACACATGACATCTGAGCGATATCAAATAAATCATCAGGTTGTCGGTATCGCGACGTTCTATAAGTCGCAAATTTGCGAAGATTTAGATAAATTGGATGCCGACGTGGCAATAGTCGGAATTCCTTGGGACGAGGGAGTCGGGTACATGCCAGGCGCTCGCTTCGGCCCGCGAGCAATTAGGGAAGCATCCACCCGTTACGGCTTCAACGATCGAGGCAATCGGACCAGCGGCTATTGGGACGTGGACGAGGAACGGCGGTTTCTTAGCGACGTGCGAATCGTCGACTGCGGCGATGTAGACACGCTCTATACAGACTTCAGCTACACAAATTCGTCGATCACCGAGACAATCAAGAAGATTCTCGCCGCTGGTGCGCTACCGGCTGTCATCGGCGGCAATCACTCGACTACACCGGCAGTAGTCGCAGCATTCGAAGCGCTGGGGCCCATCGACGTAGTGCATATCGACGCGCACATCGACTACCGAGATAGCGTTATGTCGGTGCACTATTTCGGTGGTAGCCCGATGCGGCGTGTATCGGAGCTGCAATTCGTGCGCCATATTGCGCAACTTGGACTACGCGGTTGGGGTACACGGGAGGAGGACTACAAAGATTCCCTCGCACGCGGTAACCGCATTATTACTGCGCGGCAAATTAAAGGTTGGGGTACAAAGCGCACGCTCGAGGAAATCCCGAAGATGGACCGCGTCTTTGTGAGCCTCGATTTCGACGTGTTCGACCCGGCTGTTGTGTCTGGAGTCGGTAGTCCAACCCCCGGCGGATTGAACTATGACCAAGTCAAAGATCTGCTCGTTGGAATCGCACGGCAATCCGAAATCGTCGGCTACGACTTGGTTGAAGTAAATCCACTAGTCGACCGGACGGGAAATTCTGCTGTTACGGCTGCGTGGCTGAATCTAGAGTTTCTTGGGGCAATCTTCGACCGTGATCATCAATGATTGCCCGAGTCGCATGAGTATACATCCGGTATACTCAGGTTTACAGAACCAATAAAAGGAGGAGACACCATGACCTACATGACACGAAATCTCATAGACAATGCCTTCCTACGCGCCCTGTTGACAGGGGTCGTTATCATGGTCGCGCTTTGCATCGCTGGGCAAGCGCACGGAGGAACTCTTGACGACATCAAGAAGCGGGGGAAGATTGTTGTTGCGACTGAAGCGGCCTACCCTCCTTTCGAATTCGTAAAGGACGGAAAAATTGTAGGTTATGGCAAAGACATTCTCGATGCCTGTATCGAAAAACTGGGTGTAAAACTAGACCAGCTTGACCTACCGTACCAAGGTATATTTGGCGGATTGATGGCGAAGAAGTACGACTTTGTCGCCACCGCCGTCGGAATGCATCCGGAACGGCAACTCAAGTACGCCTTCACAGTGCCGATCGCCGAAGGCGCGGCCGCTGTGATGAAGCGCGCTGGCGACAGTCGTATCAACAAAGCCGAGGACATCTCGGGTAAGATCGTTGGCACACAGCTCGGATCAGCCATGGAGAAGATCGCGTTGGCGTTTGAGAAAAAACTCAAAGCCAAGGGCATGACTGGTTATAAGGAGTTGAAGCTATTTAAAGCGGCACCGGAAGCGTACTTGTCCCTCGCCAACGGTCAACTGGACGCCGTTATCCAAAACTCTACACAAATCGGGCTTATGATAAAGGAAAAGCCGGGCATTTATGAGACCGTCGAGCGCATTTGGGAGAAGCGGTACATGGGATGGATCGCGCGACCCGACTCCAAGGATTTGCGCGACTTCTTCAGCAGTTGCATAATTGAGCTGCGCGACAACGGTAAACTCTACACGATGCAAGAAAAATGGTTCGGTTTTCGCATGACTATTCCTGACAAAGATTTTCGCGTCCCAGGTGCTCAATAATTTTCAATGATGGCTGCGGCCGGCGCTGCTCGTTGGCCGTAGCCTCTTTCATACGTTATAAGCGCCGGCTCAGGGCGTCGGGTAATATTTTGTACCATGATTTTTGAAATCGATTATACGTTTAATGCTTTCGACCCGCTTGGGCGGGCGGCTGTGGTGAATCTCTTCTTCGGAATATGTTCGGTTTTTGTTGGCTTTTTTGTTAGTATAGTGTGGACACTCATCGGGACACTGACGGTCCGACCTATCGTTTGGATGTTGACTTTCGTTCTCTCGTTCATCCGCGGAACACCTCTATTAGTACAAATATTCTGCATTTACTTTCTGCTCCCTAGGCTTGGCCTAGAATTGAGCGCCACCGCGTCGGCGCTTATTGCATTGACGCTCCATACATCCGCGTTCATGACGGAGATCATGCGTGGCGGTCTTGCTTCTATTCCGCCCGGCCAATATGAGGCAGCCCGTGCCCTCGGGCTGAAAGGTGTTGCACTCTGGTTTCGTGTCATCATGCCCCAGGCGGTGATTAAGATCGTGCCGCCGCTCATCAATGAGTTCGTGCTGATGATGAAGGCCACTCCGCTAGTGTCAGTAATTGCTATCACCGAAGCGTTGCGGACTGCGCAGCAAATTTATTCAGCCAATTTCCGAGCCCTTGAGACTTTGGTTGCCCTAGCCGTAATCTTCTTTCTTCTGAACTTTACGATCAGTCGGCTGGGTCACTTTGTTGAGCGCCGGCTTCGGATTCGCACATTGTAGCGTTGGGAGGCGGTTCATGGCATTCGATTTAGAGTTTATGAGAACCTATCTGCCGGTCATCCTTGACGGTTATCTCATGACGCTCTCGATCGTCAGTGTCGCCTTTGTCCTAGCGTGGGCGATTGGCATCGTCGTCGGGCTTTGCCGCCTATCGCGGTATGCGGTGCTGCGCGCAATCGCGATCACTTACGTCGAGGTGATACGGAATATCCCCTTAGCTATACAGGTTTTTCTTATTTTCTACACGCTTCCATTTTTCGGGATTTTTCTCTCAGCATACGCGTTCGGTGTAATCGCACTTGCAATTTACATCTCCTCCTATTATGCCGAACTTATCCGCGGTGCCGTGAACTCGGTCCCATTAAGCCAATATGAATCGGCACGCGGCGTGGGCATGAGTTATTTGCAGGCGATGCGCCGTGTAGTCTTTCCGCAAATGTTCGGTTACCTTATTCCACCTGCAACAAATCAGACAATCACCTTGATCAAGGAATCTTCTGTTCTTTCGATAATTACGGTACCGGAACTTACCATGGCCGCGCACACGGTGTCGGGCATCACCTATAGCTATGTCGAGGTATTTCTAATGATTGCGGTTCTCTACTGGGTGACAACGCTAACCCTGCTGGTGGCGTCGCGCTGGTTGGAATTTGTGACACAGCGTTACCGTTATCTCGAATCACGGCCTGGAAGTCGTACCGGCGCGACGGAACTTCATTTGGAACGGGCCGATCGATGACAGCACGTGGCGCCACAATAGAGCTTCGCGGCGTCGCCAAGTCCTTCGGTCGGGTGCAGGCGGTGTGCAATGTCGACCTGCAGGTTGCCGCCGGTGAGGTGATCGTCGTATTCGGACCAAGTGGTTGCGGCAAGAGCACATTGCTTCGTTGTATCAATTTCCTTGTCGAACCAGATGCTGGATTCGTGTTTATCGACGGCACACCTATGGGTCGCGTTCCCTTGAACGGGGGAGCGAGGGTACGTCGAGATCGCGAAAGGAACATCAACCGCATGCGTGCCGACATCGGCGTAGTGTTTCAAAACTTCAACCTATGGCCGCACCGTACAACATTCGAGAACGTGACCGAAGCGCTCATAAGAGTCAGAGGCATGAAGGAGGAGAAAGCAGAAGCACGAGCAATGGAGGCCCTGAATCAGGTGGGTATGGCTGCTTTCGCGGACCGTCTTCCGGCAAGGCTTTCAGGGGGCCAGCAGCAGCGGGTCGCCATCGCCCGGGCACTCGCTATGGATCCGAAAGTACTTCTGCTCGACGAGCCAACGTCTTCTTTGGACCCGATTCTCGTAAACGAGGTGCTCAGCGCTATCCGTGACCTGGCACACCAGGGACTAACCATGCTGATTGTGACTCATCATCTCGGGTTCGCGCGGCAACTAGCAGACCGCCTCGTGTTTATGGATCACGGCGCAATTCTCGAGCAAGGTACGCCCGACATCGTGTTGAATTCGCCCACATCGGACCGTCTGAAGGTTTTCCTTTCGCTCATCTTATCCGGAGCGGCGTCGGCGGAAGGACCATCCGCTACCTTGTCAGACCGTGCACAAACGCTTGATTCGAAGACAACACCATGACTAGAGAACTTTTGATCGAGGCGGGATACGGCGGGCGACTGGACATACGCGAAGGTGAGTTACTCGAGGTGGTGAACGTCGATGGGCAACAAATCTGCGACCTCTTCGCCTTCAACGCAAATGACGTTAAGGAGTTTCTCTCACCAGCGCACTGCCGGGCGACACTGCGGCGGGTAACGCTCAGGGTCAACGACAAGCTCGTAAGCGTGTATCGACGACCGATGATCGAGATCGTGCAGGACACGTCGGACGGCGTACACGATATTTGCTTTCCCTCCTGCGATCGGCAACGCTACTTGCTTGGTTTTGGTATACCCGGCCACCGCAACTGCCGCGCCAACCTTGCTGAAGCCGTAGCGGATCTCGGCATCCCCTATGAATACCTGCCTGATCCGATCAACTTATTCCAGAATACGCCCATTCGGAGCGACGGCAGTTTTGAGACCGGCACCTCACCGGCGCGGCCAGGCGACAAAATCGTGCTGCGGGCGCTCATGAACTTGATTGTCGTCGGCTCAGCTTGTCCGCACGATATTTACCCGACCAATGGCGAACAGATTACTGACGTCAAATTTGTCATCCGTAACGACTAGAACCTAGCCATGGCGAGTGCATCGAAATCACGCATCGTAACAGAGAGGGTGCGCTGTGACTTAGTTGTCGAGGGCGGGGTGCTCCTTACGCTTGATGACGAAGATCGTCGCATCCCCGACGGCAGTATGGCCATTTCGGGGAATCGCATTGTGGCGGTCGATAGCCGCGACGAGATTGCACGTCGCTTTCGTCCTGTCTCCACAGTTGATGCCAGGCGGCACCTCGTGCTGCCAGGATTTGTCAACGTACACAACCATACACCCACCGTGCTGTATCGGGGGGCAATAGAAGATGTGGGTATCGCGCCTTCCTATATGTCAGGGATACCGAAAGCATATGCGCTCTCACGGGAGGAAAGCTATCACCTGGCGCGTCTCGGACTCTATGAACTCCTACGCTTCGGGACAACCACCGTTGCGGACTCCTTCCACGATCCGGAGGCCCTCGCCGAAGCTCTCCGGGACACGGGGCTCCGCGGATTTGTGAACGGACGCATTCAGGATGTAGAGGGTGCCTCCCTGATCAAGGGCGGGACACTTGAGCACCGGCACGAGCTGGGTGAGCGCCGGCTCGCGGATTGCCTCGAATTCATCAAGCGCTGGCATGGTGCTGCCGAGGGGCGCATCCAGGGACTGCTCGCCCCGCACGCAACCAACACCTGTTCTCGCGAACTACTGCGGGAGGTGCGCCGTGCTGGCGAGAAACTGCCGGTGCGTTTTCATATCCATCTCTCCCAGAGCAAGTCCGAGAACGACCAGGTTCATGAGCACTACTGTATGACACCGACTGAGCTGCTCGACGATGTGGGACTTTTGGACGAGCGGTTGGTGGCAGCACACTGCCTATTTGTGGAGAATTCGGATGTTAAGCGCATCGGTATGGCGGACGTCGCCGTTGCACATGTCCCTATCGGTAACGCAAAGTCCGGGTTTCTCGCACCGATCCTGGAACTGGAGCGGGCCGGCGCCGTTATCGCCATCGGCAGCGATACCGTTTCGGCCGATGTCTTCGAATCTATGCGCACGGCCATCAGCCTTGCGCGCATCCGCGGCACCGGTCATACGCTCAACGCAGCGCATGCGCTTAGGTGGGCAACTCGCAACGGCGCTGCAGCGCTCGGCATCGCGGACGAGGTGGGCATACTTGCGCCCGGCATGAAGGCTGACGTCATCGCGATCAACGTGGATTCACCAAATCTGGCACCTCTTGTCGATGTCGCAGGAATCCTCGTTTACAGCGGCCGCGGCACCAACGTGGACTTCGTCTTGGTCGACGGGCGATTTGTGCTTCGGGACGGACAACCGGTGCAGTTCGACGGAGCAGAAGTGCTGGCGCAAGCGCGTAAGGTCATCCGCCGCCTATGGACTGCGGAAGGCCGGCCACCGTTGATGTAATGGCGCGTAGCGACGAATCGAGCAGACACTATGGACGCTCCAACGCCAGTGTTATGGAAACTGTCCATCACGCGCCTCAGCACGATGCTGGAGCGAGGCGAGATCTCGGCGATCGAGCTTCTTGATGAGTATCTCAGACGGATCGATGCAGTAAATCCGACGTTGAACGCAATTGTGCATCTGGATCTGGACGGTGCGCGAGCCGCGGCCAAAGCGTCGGATGCACGGACGGCGAGGCGTGCTCGACTGGGCCGGCTTGATGGCATTCCATTGGTCGTCAAGGACAACATCTACGTGCGCGGCGTGCCCGCCACCTGGGGAAGTTATCTGTTTGCTGATCATGTTCCGAGGGAAGATGAAATCGGTGTCGAGCGGTTGCGCGACGCCGGGATGGTGTTGCTCGGGAAAACGAACACGCCGGAATTTGCGGTCCAGGGTTATACGGGGAATTTGCGTTTTGGCGTGACGCGCAATCCCTGGAATCCAACGCTCACGCCCGGCGGATCCAGTGGAGGATCGGTTGTAGCTGTCGCCTGCGGGATGGCACCCGCAGCCCTTGGAACAGACGGCGGTGGCTCGGCGCGCCGCCCGGCTGGGTATGTCGGGATCGTTGGGCTGAAAGCGTCCACTGGGCGCATTCCTCGGTATCACGGTTTTCCGCTGATCAGCCTCGACTTCGAAGTCATCTGTCCCGTCGCGCGCACCGTTGACGATCTGGAACTTCTGTATCGGCGTATGGCGGGTCCTGACCTACGCGATCGGTCATCGATGCTGTTTTCACGAGCATTGCCCGTGAATACGGCCACCCGAATGAAACCGAAACGTATCCGCTACATAGAACGCGTAGCCAACAGCCCGGTGGACCCTACTATCGTTGCAAGCGTAGGACACGTGGCGCAAAACCTGGAACGACTGGGCCACCACGTCGATCTCGGCCAAGCGCCCTACGAGCTTGATTTACTAGACCGGATCTACGCAGTCATCATCGGCACTTCCCTCGCCCATCTCTTGGCGCCGTATTCCGAGAGGCTAGACGAAGTCGGAAAACCGGTACGCGCATTAGCCCAAGCCGGGTACAGCGCGCTCGACTACCATGAGGTCCTGCGCGCAGTACACAAGATGCGTGCACACGTTGGGGAGCTTTTCGAGAATATAGACCTGATCTTGACGCCCAGCGCCGCCGCTATGCCGTGGCCTGCAGAGCAAGTCTATCCACCGGTTATTGCGGATCAGCCGGCAGCCCCGCGCGCGCACGCGCCCTACACCCGATTTGTCAATGTGGTCGGTTATCCCGCTATTTCACTGCCTGCCGGCGCCTCCCTCGACGGCACACCGATTGGCTTTCAATTAATTGCCCGTTTTGGCGCAGAAGACGACTTACTAGAAATTGCCAGTCAATATGAATCCGCCTATCCGAACCCAAATCGCTGGCCTGACATCTAACCCCGCATTTTCCGTACAATCCGGTCAACAGATGCGGTTTGGCTTTGATTCCGGTATAAAGACCAATGTGTTTGACGCATGTCAACGGCGGCAGGCGCATCATATATACCGTTCCTGGTCCGGCGCGGGGTTCCGCTGATCAACCCGATCGGCGGCCATCAGAAGCTCAAGGCTCCTAAAGACCGTAACGTGTTCGGCCTTTTGCCACTGGGCGAGCGAAACGGCGAGTCGCTGGCGCAATATGCACTGGACGTTCTCAAGGCGAAGCGCGTTGCCATCTTCAACCAGAACGACAAGTTCGGCACCGATATCCGCGACGGCGCCTTCGACGAACTGAAGAAGCGCGGCATGAAGCCCGCGGCGGAGACCACCTATGTCCCGAGCGACGTCGACGTCAGCGCCCAGGTTGCGTCGATGCGCAAGGCGAATGCCGACGCGGTGATCTGTGCCTGCATTACCAAGCACGGGGCGCTGCTCATCAAGGAAGCGCAGAAGCTGAACTGGAAACCGCATTTCGTGGCGCTCAACACGATGGGCGACCCGATCGCAGCGGACCTGACAGGCCCGGCGCTCGACGGCACGATCATCAACCTGTTTGTCGCCGTCGACACGATGAAGCACCCGAAGGTGCAGGAAGCGACCAGGATTCTCGCGAAATACTATCCGAAGACCAAGCCCGGATACTGGACCTACATGGGCATGGCAGGCGCGATCGTCTTCGTCGAAGGCCTGAAACGGGCCGGAAAGGATGTCAGCCGCCAATCCTTCATCGAGGCCCTGGAGTCGCTCGGCAATTTCGAACCGGGCGTCGTGCCGCCGGTCAAGTGGGACCGCAAGAACCACGGCAGCGCAAACGTCATCGGTTTCGCCAATTGGCAGGGCGGCAAGCTTCAAGTCCTCAAGGGCTGGTAGAGGACCGGTAGAAACGACGCGGAAGGGCCCCAATGCCGGGCCCCTTTTTCTTTCGCCTCCAGCTCAATCCTCGATCTGGGCCTCTGGTCTCGGCACCGTCTCATCCAAATATCTCTCAAATGGGTGTCTCTCAATCCAATGCTGCGCGATGTCGATGCGCCGAGCGATCCAAACCCTTTCCTTGGATCGAATATAATCGAGAAATCGAATCAACCCGGCGGCCCGGCCAGGCCGTCCGGTTAGGCGAGGATGCAAGCCGACCGACATCATCTTCGGTCGCTCCGCGCCCTCGTCGTACAAAACGTCGAACGTGTCCTTGAGGTAAGTGAAGAAATGATCGCCGGTGTTGAATCCCTGGGGCGTCGAGAAACGCATGTCGTTGGCGTCCAGACTATACGGAACGATCAGCAACGGCTTGCCATTCACAACCTCCCAAAACGGCAGGTCGTCGGCATAGGAGTCCGAATCGTAGACGAAGCCACCCTCTTCGGCGGCGAGCCGCCGGGAATTGTCGCTCATGCGGCCGGCAAACCAGCCGAGAGGCCGCTCCCCGGTTGTCAGTTCACAAGCCTGGATCGCGAGCCGCATATGCTCGCGCTCTGTATGAATGTCGACCTGGGAATAGTCGATCCAACGGTAACCGTGGGTGGCGATCTCGTGCCCGGCCTCGACCATTGCCTTCGCGACCTCGGGGTATCTTTCCAGGGCCATACCAATGGCAAATGCCGTGAAATGCGCCTCATGCGAAGCGAAGATCCGCATGAAACGCCAAATTCCGGCCCGGCTGCCATACTCATATACCGATTCGACCATCAGGTTGCGCCGGCCCTCCCATGCTGACAACGATGGGTGGCCTGGCATGTCCGTGAGGATGCCTTCTGACGCCGCGTCGCCGTGGAGCAAGCAGTTCTCGCCGCCTTCTTCGTAGTTAACGACGAAATTCACGGCGATACGCGCATCGTTCGGCCACTCGGCATGCGGTGGCTGTTCGCCATAGCCGACGAGGTCACGGGCGTAGGGGCTCATTTGCTTTTCTCCTCAGCGCTTGCAGCCTGGCAATGACATTCGTCGGCTATCACCGGCCATCGATCATGCCATGGAGCAATCGCCTCGTAAGCCGAAGCGGCCGCGAGCACACGCTCATCGTCGAGATGGCGGCCGACAATCTGTAATCCGACCGGCAGGCCATCGGCGGTCCATCCGGCTGGCACGGTCGCAACGGGTTGCCCGGTCAAATTGAAGGGAAACGTCAGTGCTGTCCATTTGGTCGGCGGCACGAATCGACCGGCTATCGTCTCCGGACCGAGCAGTCCGATTTCGAAGGGCGGCACCGCCGCTGTCGGCGTCAGCAGCAGGTCATAGCGGTCCATGAAACCTGCCATGGTCCGACAGGTTCGCTTCTGCGCGAGATGCCCGTCGGTCAACTCCTCTGCGGTCCAGTCCCGTTCCAGCAAGTCGACCAGATGCGGCGACATCGCGTGGCGGTGTTCGGCCACCAGGGCGCGCATGCCACGCAAATCGCTGTTGAATACGACCAGTGCCCAGAACGCCGTCTGCTCGTCCAGCAAATCCGGCGCTTCCCGCTCAACCCGGCAACCCAGCGTGGTTTCGAAGCGTTGCGCCGCCGCTTCCGCGATTGCGGCAACCTCCGGGTCGACGACAGCGTAGCCGAGGTCGGAACTGAAGGCGATCCTACTATGTACCACATCTGCGCGTGTCGCCGCATCCTGCCAGTCGACGTCGTCGCACGGGATCGAGTGCCGGTCGCGCGGGTCGGGGCCTGCGATCACCGACAATGCCAGTGCCGCATCCGCCACGGTGCGGGTCATCGGACCGATATGCTCCAGGAACTCCCAACTCGACAAGCCCGGATAACGCGGATCGCGACACCCAGGAAATAACGGGACCCGCCCCCAGGACGGCTTGACGCCAACCAGACCGCAGAACGCTGCCGGTATGCGGATCGAGCCGCCGGCGTCGCTACCGAGCGCGAGGGGCGCCATCCCGGACGCGACCGCCGCAGCCGATCCAGCGCTTGAGCCGCCGGAAGTCAGATCCGTGTTCCAGGGATTGCGGGTGGTTTCGAATACCGGATTGTGGCCGACGCCGGCATAGGCGAACTCCGGCACGTTGGTTTTTCCCAGGACGATCGCACCCGCCGCTTTGAGACGTTCGACGACAATGTCGTCTTCCTCAGGAACGAAGCTGGCGTAGGCCACCGAACCCTGAGCGCAGCGCTCGCCGCCGACGAGGATCGTGTCCTTGATCGCGACGGGAACGCCGGCAAGCGGACCCGGGTCAGCGCCGTCGGCGATCAGTTTCTCGATCCGTCCGGCTGTAGCGCGCGCTGACTCGGGCATCGGCGTGCAGAAGGCATGAACCTTCGGTTCAAGTCGTTCCATTCTTGCCAATGCCGCAGAAACCACCTCCCTCGGCGAAAGCTGCCTCGAGCGCACCGCAGCGGCAATATCGGTGGCGCTCAACTCGCAGATGTTTTCGCCGACCATGGTCTCAGTACATGTTGGGCAGAAACAGCACGATGCCGGGAAACGCCACGATCAGGCCCAGGAAGACCAGGAGTACAAGAAAGAACGGCAGGCTCGCGGACGCGACGTAGCCGAGGTCGCGTCCGGTCATGCCCTGAAGGACGAAAAGGTTGATACCGATAGGCGGCGTGACCAACGAAATCTCCAGGATCACGATCAGGTAAATCCCGAACCAGATCGGATCGATACCGGATGCGTTCACCAAGGGCATGATCACCGCGCCGGTAAGGACGATCAGCGACATGCCTTCAAGGAAGCACCCCAAGCCAACGAACAATACCGTCAGGGCCAGGATGAGTTCTATTCGCGACAGCTGCATCGCCGCGACATTCTCGGCAAAGAAGCGCGGAATGCCGGAGTAACCCATGGCGATCGACAGAAACGATGCGCCGGCGATGATGAATCCGAGCATACACGAGGTTCGGGTGGCGCCGGCGACGCTGTCGACGAAGTTGCGCCAGTTCAGCGTTCCGGAGAATGCCGAGATCACAAGCGCGCCCACCACACCCAACGCTGCGGCTTCGGTCGGCGTTGCGTATCCGCCGTAGATCGAGCCAAGGACGGCAATTATCAGGAAAACCACAGGAATCAGATGGCGTGACCGGTACAGGCGCCGCAGCAATGGCATGGAGGGCCCGGGAGGCGGCATCCGGCTCCGGTTGAGCAACGACCACCCGACGACCGAACCGATCAGCATGAGCACGAGCAAGGCTCCGGGGATCATCCCCGCAATGAACAGCTTGGCGATGGAAACATTGGCAACGACGCCGAAAACGATCATTCCGATAGACGGCGGGATCAGCAGGCCGAGCGTGCCCGAAGCGCATAAGGTCCCGATCGTGACCCGCTCGTCGTAGCCCAGCCGTTTGAGCTCGGGGACCGACATTTTGCCGACCGTCGCGCAGGTGGCAGACGACGAGCCGCACACTGCCGCGAACAGGCCGGATCCGAGAACGTTCACATGGATCAGACCGCCCGGAATGCGCGACAGCCAGGGCGACAGACCGGCGAACAGCGCCTCCGACAGCCGGGTTCGGAACAGAATTTCCGCCATCCAGATGAACAGCGGCAGCGATACCAGAGTCCAGCTGATGCTCGAACTCCACACCGTGCTGGCGAGAACCTTGCCGGCCGGTACGGTGGTAAACACCGCCATCGTCACGGCGCCGACCAGCGCCAGGGACAATGCCACCCACAATCCGCTCGCCAGAAATGCGAACAGCATCAGGGCGAGAATGATTGACCACAGCGTATGATCCATCAGCCCTCACTCCGATGGCCGATGCTCTGCCGTGACGTTTGGCTTGCCGTGTAGGGCGCGGGTCAGCGAATCGATGCCGGCAATCGTCAGGCCTACGACGCCAAACGCCAGGGCGCTCTGCGGTATCCACAGCGGGATTGGCAGCAGGCCGAATGACATGTCCCCGAAACTGAACGAGAACCAAGCCAATTCGATCGCATACCACGCAAAATAGCCAGCGATTCCTGTCGCTGCCAGAGACCCCCAGATTTCCAAGCTGCGCCGCCACGGTTCACCGAGCCGGTCGAGAACCAGTTCGACCCGGATGTGACCGCCGACCATCAACGTGTGCGGCAAGGCCAGGAAAAAAGTCGCAGCCATGCAAAATCCGGCGAATTCGTCTGCGCCGGGGACGATCAAGCCGAACCAGCGGCCAACGATCTGCGACAGTACCAAGCCACCCAACAGGACCAAAAAGCTGCCGCCCAGAGCCAGCGATGCCGTGTAGAACGCATCCAGCAGACGTCGCATCAGGCCGGACGAGCGAAGCAGCCGATCAGCATCCGATCACGGGGCCGCTCTTCCTCCAATCCGCATCTCAGTTCCTGTATGCCGCAACAACGGCTTTGCCGCTTTCACCCGCCTTGGCGAGCCAGGAATCGAGAATCTTCCGGCCGACAACGCGCAACTCGCCGACAAACGCCTTGCTGCCTTCAGTCACGTTCATGCCGTTCTTCTTGAGCGTCGCCAACTGTTTGTTAATGACTCCGCGAGCGGTATCCCACGCATATCGATCAGCGCGCTTGCCGGCTTCGATCAGTGCATTCTGCTCGGCCGGCGACAATTTCTTGAACGCGCGCTCATTGAGTATGACCGCGTTGGTCGGCACGTGGGAGCCAACGTGCTTGAAGCTCTTCACGAAGTCCCAGCATTTCAATGCCAGGCAGAGCTGCGGCGCCGTGAACATCCCGTCAACCAGACCGGTGGCAAAGGCCTGCGGCACCTCCGAGAACTGCACCAATGTCGGTTGCGAACCGGTCAACTCGAAGAACCGGCGCGTCACGTCGTTGTAGACGCGAATCTTCACGCCTTTGAGATCCGCGACCGAATTGATCGGCTTGTTCGAATAGAATCCGCTGGTCGGCCACGGCGCGATGTAGAGAACACGCATGCCGCGCTTGGCGAAGCTCGCATCGATCTTCGGCCGCAATACTTTCCAGAGTTTCTGCGCTTCGTCGAAGCTGTCCGCGAAAAACGGTACATTGTCGAGTTCGTATAGCGGGTCCTCGTTGCCGAACTGGCTCAACAGGATCTCCCCCATCTGCACCTGCTCGGTCTGCACCGCGCGCTTGATGTCCGGCAGTTTCACCAGACTCTGATTCTTGTGCAACTTGATCTTCAGCGATCCGCCCGAACTCTTCTGGGCATCGTCGATGAAACGCTGAACAATACCTGTGTGATAGAATGCATCGCCATAGCCGGTAGCCATGTTCCACTCAGCGGCACCAACATTACCGACAAATGCGACCGACACCGCGGCCGCTAGACAAACGGTCCTCATCGGTTCCTCCTCGATTTTGTGTATTCCCTTTACCCGCATCCCCCTCAACCAATTGTTGCCCGACTGTATCGCGACGGTGTCTCCGGAAGCAAGGACGCTTCAAGTTTCGCAATGGCGACCAATGAAAGCGAGAGTTGCGCCGATACATTCCCGAGAATGAGAAATCGCGACGCCATGCCGTGCGCCGGCAATGACGTGAAGTTGCGCGGCCCCACCGACCGCACTGCGAATGTCGCACGCGCACTCAACCGAGACGAACGGACTGGCTTCGCCCATAAGCAGCAATAACGGTGTGCTGATCGAAGCAAGGCGAGGCTTCAGATCCATCTTGCGCAGCAGTTCGCCCGACACCTCAAGGATCACGTGCCGGGCGCTGCGAGTCTGAAGCCCGTCGAGATAGGCGTAATGGGCATCGGAAATCACACCGGCGCCGAACCGGAATTCCATCATGCTGCGCGACCAGGCCTCGATCCCCTCGGTCTGCATCACCCGATCCCAGTCGCCGACATTGCCGCCGATCCAGCCGCCTTGATGCGATGCATTGATGGAGACCACGGTGTGCAGCCGATCGGGATGGTGAATGGCAAGGTGATATCCCATGATGCCGCCGAGCGATTCGCCGACGAAGTGAATGCGGTCGCCGCACCCTGCCGCGTCAGAAACCGCCAGAATATCTTCTGCGATTCCATCGAACGACCACGGGTAGCCGGCTTCGGGGACGCTGGAGCGACCGCACCCGCGCATGTCGATGGTGACAAGCCGGAACCGGGCAGCCATCGCCGGTAGCCAGTCCGCCCAAATGGTGCCGTCGAAACCCAGGCCGTGCATGAAAAGCACGCTGGGTGGATCGTCGACCCAAGCCGGCGTCAGATCGATGACATCGTAGTACAGTTCGCCTTCTGCATGGTTGAGGGTTGGCATCGACGGACCTCACATTTCCCGGATTTTCTCGAAGCCGAATTCGAGGCCTTGACGTCGCAGCCAAAATCGGACTTCACGCCGATCAACATATCACCGTTTCCACCGGAATTTCGCCGCTAATAACCGCCTGGCGGGTGCTCGTCTCGCGACAGTCCATGATCCGGTAGAGCGAGATCCAGCGGCGGCGATCCGAGACCTGATCGGATGCTCTGCGCTCTTCCACGGACCCAGCCGCGGCGCACTTCAGTTCACGCCGCGCGGCAGTCTCGGCACGATCCTGGAGTCGACGGGCATCGGCTCCGGAACGACTAAGACTGACCCTCCCTTCTCGCGAATGCCGGTCTCGGGCGCGGCCGGGCCAGGATTCGAACCTGCGACCTTCAGGTTGTGAATGCTGCCAACTGTGTTCCGTTTTCGACATGCCTCGACAGGAAAAACGATGCTTCGCGACTTGTCAGGATCTACGCGAGTCGGGTCGAGGAGTCGGCTATGGCCGCTATCCGGCCATTACGACAGGTTTTCTTCTTAGACCCTGTTCGTTATACTCGGGCACCAGCAGAGTCTTGGGGGCAGCTGCGCGCGCCGGTGCGCCAGCGTTTGAGTGAATTCGCTTGCGAATTGATTACGCAACAGAAATAACGGAACTACAGCGAAAATATAGGAACAAAAAAATGATGAAAAACAATGAAATATTGTCGATATAGGTATTATACCCTTTATTGCGGTCGTTTATTGGCATGACAATTCAATGATTGCCGCCCTCGCGGCCGCGACGAGCTTGCTGTTTCTCGCCGCCTGCAGCGGGCGGTGGGGGCGGACCAACCGTCGCCGCTTCGCAACAACCTGTACAACAGCCGCCACTCCCGGCTGAGGATCTCGACCCCGATCACGGCCAAGCGCCCGCCGACCCGGAGCCTGATGGCTATCCGGACGACAACGAGACACCCGAGCCGGACCCGAATGATGAACCATTGCCACCGCCGGTCCCGGAGAGCTTTGAGGATGCGGCGACAAGGTTGCTCGATCTCTCTGATAGCGTTATCCGCGCGCAGGCTGGCCCTTGCGGTGACGACTCCACCTGTCTCGCCTTCGTACTTGGCGGTCTGATCGAGACCCATCCTCTCCGCGACGACACAGCTCTCGATGAGCTGGAAATCAGCGGCCTGACGTATGAGCCGGTAGCCTCCCGCAACGGGGTCTCGCTCGTGAGGGCGCGTCGCTCCGGCGACACTTTCGACGCTTCCAGCTATGGCGGCTGGCTGAACCACAGTTTCTTCAACGTTCATGTGAGCACAATCACCACCAGGAATATAACAATTAGCAGAAGCTGGTTTCCCGATGCGTACTCGGTCGGCAATGCGATTGAGACCAACCCCACGCCCATTACCAGGAGCGCAACGTGGAACGGTGCGATGGCTGGCGTGGACATCAGCGACAGCCCGCGCCTGGGCAACAGGGTTTCAGGCGATGCCATAATCGGCATTGCCGACCTAGCGCGACCGCAGGTTGACGTCGCCTTCACCAACATCCGAGACGAAGACACGGGGATGTCTCGCGCCGATATGGCGTGGAACGATCTCGCGGTGAGGAATGGCGTGTTCAATGGCGCTCGGCTTCGGGGTCAGTTCTATGGGCCGGAACATGAGGAGGTCGGCGGCGTGTTCAGCCGCGACGGAATCCTCGGAGCGTTCGGCGCCAAGCGCGAGTAGGCTACGACGGCCGGGGCTCCTTTGAATGGTTGTTGGCTAACCACAGGGAGTACGCCCTCCCACCGCTGACACATAAACTCGTACGTCACCGAAAACATGATCAAGGCGGACAGCCTTCGGCGGCAATGCATTGAGTTAACATCCACACCCCTAATCGCTTGGATCTTTCGATGGATCACCCTGCGCAACCGTTGCCAAAGAGCCGTTGACCTCAACATCCCGCCAGCACATCGATCCTGTCCGCGATCCGCTGTGCCGGTTCGCGCAGCTGCACGACCGTCCAGTCGGCGGCGTAGCCCTCGGTCACGTCGCCGGGCCTCGCATGGTTGACCAGCCGCTTGGTCAGGGAGCGCGGCAGCATCAACTCGCGCTCGGCCACGGTGATGAAAGCGTTGCGCAGGCCGTGGAACCAGAACTTCGCGCCGCCGGCCTCCGTGATTGGGACGTAGTGCTGGTGCAACTCCTCGACATGTCCCGAAAGGCTCGTCGGCGACGGAAATACCCATCCCTGAAGCTTCGCCGGCATGCTGGCGCTGTCCGCCCGGCGCCCGGCGAGGATGTCCCCGAGCTGACGCGTGACAGGAAGCTCCAGCGGCACCCCGGTCTTGGTCTCTTCGACTCTGAACAGACCGGCCTCCAGATCGACCCGATCCCAGGCCAGCGCCATGATCTCGCCCCGGCGCATGCCGGTGTAGAGGCCGAACAGCAGCAGGTCTCGGTGCACCGGGTTGACCACCGCGGCCTCGATGCCGTTGCGCCAGCGCGGCAACACCTCGGCCGGCGCCGAGATCCGCCGCCGCGTCTTGCGGTGGTAGCGCCCGCCCGCGGCCAGCCACTGCTCGACCGGATTGCGCAGGTCCTCGTGGTCGACGCAGGGCCGGCGGTAGACCGAGCGCAGGAAGGACAGGCACTGGTTGGCCGGCATCCTGCCATGGCGCTCGGTGATCGTATGGAACCGGGCCTCGACATCCCGGCGGCCGATCGCGTCGAGCGGACGCCTGAGCCAGTCGCCAAGATAGAGGTCCGTATAACGCCGATAGGCCCGCTGGGTCGCCGCCGACCGCCCATTCCCGGCCTCGATATACTCCGTGCAGGCGTCCCCGAGGGTCGGCAGGGCGCGCGCCCCTGCGCGCGCTCCGGCGGGGTCGCCGCCGCCGGCGACCCGGCCCAGCAGTTCCTGGGCCAGGCGTCGCGCCCGGTCGGGGGTGACCCGGCCGTAGCGGCCGACGACGACGCGCTTGTTGGGCGCCTTGCGCCCGCCGTCGCCGGCCCGGTAGTTGACGATGAAGGACTTCGTGCCCGAGGGCTGGACCCGGCAGCCGAAACCGGTCAGCTTGTCGTCCCAGGCGATCCAAGGCCTCTCTTCAGGCTCCAGCGCGTCGACAGTGCGCTTGGTGAGTGTGAGCTTGACCCTCGCGATGCGTTTTGCGCTGTGACTTTCCATGGGTCGACTCTACACCGCAGGGCGATCCAGTCAACCCGAAGATCAACACATGAAAGGAAACCGGGGTCTGTCGATCATACCTGTCTGGCTCTACATGGCATCATTGCGAAGAGGTAACATCTTGAAACATGGCATTAATTGTCTATTGGAGCGCATTTGTGTGCACTCACGTCCCTATATGACAGGGAGGTTTCAAACCCTCCCCTACAAATTCACCGGACAAAAAACCGCTCCGGCCGAATCTTCGCCTGTCCGCGCCGTCGCTACGGATAAAAGCGCTGCACCTGCCGGACATCGCCCGGAATACGGGCGCGGACGACCCTGGCTTCGGCCTTTGCTTTTTCCTTCGGGCCGACGACGACCCCGGCGTCGAGATCGAACGAACCGCGGGCGCCCAGGCTCGACAGGGTGAGCCGGTTCCAGATCGGCCGGTTGCCGACGCTGCCGCTCAGGCTCACCGTGATGCCGGAGAGGCGGTAGCCCGTCCGGTTGGTCACCTGCACGATGAGCCGCCGGAAGCGGAAGACCGGCTGCGCCGAGACGTAGCGGCCGGGATTTTCCGCGATGTCCAGCATCGCATAGCGCGCTCGCGCCGCCTCGCCGACATCGCCCCTGGCGTTGACCGCGGCCTGGAACAGGCTCTTGGCGCCGGACCGGTCGCCGCTTTCCAGCTGGAGGTTGCCCAGGGCGTATCCGGCCAACGAGGTCGGCAGGAGGGCATAGCTGTATTTGAGATCGCTCGCCGACCGGGCGCCGTTGCCCAGCGCCGACAGGGCGAGGCCGCGGCCGAGATAGTGCTCGTAATAACTGGCGTCACGACGGATCGCGCTATCGTAGGCCGCGACGGCCGCCTCGTAGCGGCCCATGCGGGCGAGGATCTGGCCCTTGAGGCCGTGGAACTGCGCCTCCTGCGGCACCCGGGCGATGGCTTTTTCGATCAGGGGCAGCGCACTCGCCGGCGCGGCTGTCATCACGGCCTTCGCCTTGTCCGCCGCGGCGTAGGCCGGCTTGCGCGTGCGCAGCCAGGCAAGCTGCGTATCGTAGCGCTTGCGGCCGAAATCGCCGCCGGGCGGGTACTTTGTGAGCGCCTTGCGGTTGTTCCTGACCCGCTCCTTGGACGGCGGATGGGTCGCGAACAGGCCGGTCAGCCAGTCCTGCCGCCGCCCCTTGCTGAGCGCCAGGAACTTCTGCTGGAGGGTGACCGCGGCGCGCGTGTCGTAGCCCGCCCTGTGCATGTATTTCATGCCGTAGAAGTCGGCCTCGCGCTCGGCGTCCCGGCCATAGCTGCGGTTGATCAGCGTGAAGGCGAGGCCGGTGCCGCCGAGAATGTAGTTGATGTGGCGCGATTTCCGGCCGGAGAGCGCGATGGCGATCTGCGCGGCGCCGAACAGCAGGTTGCGGGTCAGCGCCTGGCCGCCGTGGCGCGCTGCGGCGTGGACGACTTCGTGGGACAGCACGGCGGCGAGCTCGGCCTCGTTCTCCATTTCAAGCAGCAGGCCGCGGTTGACGGCGATCTTGCCGCCGGGCAGCGCCCAGGCGTTGGGCGTGCCGTTGTTGATGACGACGAACTCGTAGGGCAGCTTCGTCCGGTCGCTCTTGCGGGCGACCCGCTGCCCGACCCGCCGGACATAGGCGGCCAGTTTAGGGTCCGTCCTGAATCGCCCGCCCTGGGCCTGCTGCAGCGGCCGGTAATGCTGCTTGCCGAGGTCGATCTCGTCCCGCGTCGAATAGGGCGCAAACTCCCGCTCGCCGGTAACCGGATTCTTCGAGCAGCCGGCGAGGACCGCAGCCGCGAGGAGGATAGCGAGCGGGAGCGTTCCAATGCGCCGGAACGCGCAGTTCGGGCGGGGCATTGCGGCGGTCATGCGTCTCCTCCACGCTCGAATGCCGGGAGTGTCAAGATGACTCCTAACACTATGTGTTCCCGTTTTGAACCCTTTCAATTATCGCTCGTACGAGGTGATTGTCATCGTCGAGGACTTTTCGATCCGGCGCCCGTCTCCCCTCCATCCGTCATTTCGACCGAAGCCGCCCGGAGAGCCCGTCCTGAGCGAAGTCGATGGGGCGGCGCAGCGGAGAAATCTGTACGGCGCTCCGCTGGTACCGAAGCGCGGCGCGTGGAGCGGGGCACAGCATCGGGCGGATTTCTCCGCTCCGCCCCGAATTGCATTCGGGGCTCCGGTCGAAATGACGGGAGGGGATTGAGCGAACGGTCGAGGCCATACTGACGCGCAACCCACCCGTCCGGGCCGGCGAGTCCGGCCTCCGCTATCCGGTTGGTCGGCCGGAGTATAAGACGTAGGATGCCGGTTTCCCGCCGGGCACGGAAAAGACGGATATGGTCACGGTGCCGAACCCCTATCTGCAGGAGCCGTGGACGGAGATCGCGGACTTCGCCTACCTGACGCCGCTCGTGCTGAGACGGGAGGTCGAGGCGCTGCTGCTGCGGCCGGACGACGGCATCGACGCCGAGTATATCGTTGCGGAGCCGTACCGGGTCGGTTTCCGGCTGGACGGTGGCGACGAACGGCAGATTGAGGTTCCCGCAGGCTTTCTGTCCGATCTGGTTTCGGCGCCGACGATCGCCGCCCTCGCCGGCATCCGCCGGATCGGGCCGTACCTGGAGGCCACGATCGTGCACGATTACCTGTACGTGGCGTGGCAGTATCTCGAAGACGAAGCGGACCGGAAACCGCGACACGAAGACCGGCGCTTCGCCGACGAAGTGTACCGGGCCGCCATGATTGCCGCCAAGGTTCCCGGCCACCAGGTGCGGCTGATCTACACTGCCGTCAGGACGTTCGGCCGGTCGACCTATGGAGGAGAAAACCCTGGATCGTTCGCTGAATTGCCGGAACAGCGGTCCGGTCTCGTTTAACGGGGTATCCGGGCGAAAATTTCAGGACGGCGGGTCAACCCGTCGGACATAGGCGGCGAGCCACGGGTCCTTCCTCAAGGCGCCGCCCTGGGCCTGCTGCCGCAGCCGGCAATGCTGATTCCCGAGGTCGATTTCGTCCCGCATCGAATTAGCCGCAAACTCCTTCTTGCCGGTGATGGGGTTCCACTACAAACCAGCGAAGACTGCGGTGGAGAAAAGTAAAGGGATGATGAAAATGAAGCAGAAAGAAGCAAAATTGTCTGGCATAAGTAAAATGAAACAAATATGTATTCGAAAAATTCTTTTGTTTTAAATCAACCGAATTACCTCGCATATTCCACCTACTCACGATTTTCGCCACTGCACATTCCCACACGAATGATCCACAAATAGATCTAATCAAAATCCATTTTTTCCAGCCTATATTTTTCCTCCAATATTCCTGTAGTTGCAAATTTCATAAGATGCGTAATAGCTCTGTTTAGTCGTTCATCCGGATTTTTTTCTTGGCTGCTAAAAGTGTATTGCAATAAGATCTCGCCTTTGAGCGAGCTTCCTCAACTCCTAGAAATTTCATAGCAACCCTAATATGTCCTTCCGCTAAGGATACGATAGGATAAGTATCTCCTTCCCATCCATCAACACTCAATTCTTCCAAGATTGAAATTGCTTCGTTCAAATACTGAAGATAGTCATCTTTTGATGCAACATGTTCAGCAATAATCAACAGCTGTTGTCCATAGGCGTGTTCAATTTGCGGCGAAATAAACGCCTGGCGCGCAGTACGCAGAATATCTAGTGCCTGTCGGTGATATCCAAAACCGCGAAGAGCTAACCCATACTGCAACCAATATAGCCCGTCGACATGAAACTTGGTTTCAAACGTCTCGTAAACTTTCTTTACGCGAGCGACATCGCCTTGCATCATCTCACGAACGAAACGGTGATTAATTATTGATTTAAAAATAGATCCATCTTCTTTACCAACTTTCTTCACCACAGGTGACTCATAATCCGCATAAGACAACAATAGAGCTATTAAGCAATCTTTGACTAGATCCGGGTCAACAACCTTTTCAAAGAGCTCCCTTACGTAAACTGGGTGTCGGGCTGAAAGTCTTCCGCGACTATTTACGACAATGCCTTCCACCTGCGACATCAGCGAATTCACATTATCCGCAATACCCAAATTGCCAACAGCTCGACCGACAATATTCGGGCTAGACGTACATCTATGAATGCTTCCCAATCCAACCAAAACAAGAAACTTTCTGTACTCGTCTTCTCCAATGTTAGCGTAGTCATTTTTAATAATTTGAACAAACCCCATTCCAGTAGTTGCTTCAAGTAATCCAATCAGTAGTTGCCTATCGGAGCGTCTATAAATTTCATTCATCCTTTCCGCCGCCGACATCTTCTCTAACCTGGTCCACGGACCAAAACGGTGAATTTTCTCTAATATAAGCGTTGCATCATTTCTGGTAATCCTCTTGACTGTAAAACTGCCTGAAACCTGATCTCGTAAGATATCTCGCACTCGTCTCGTCCAAATATTAATTCTTTCAGAAAAAATTATGCAACCATTTCTTAGCTTACGGTCATTGATGCACTCCGCTAAGGATGAATGCATGGAGTCAATTTTGTCAATAAAAAGAAAATATTTCTCTGAATTTAATTCTTCAAGTGTTTGGATTACATTTTCAATGTCAGAAACTGCCTCTCTTAAGAAATATACCGGAGTATTATCCGCTTGGCTCAAATTCAATGCAGCTGTCATTAATGCGGTACTCTTTCCCGTTCCAGCTTGCCCCACCTAAGCAAAACATTTACCTATTTTCGATTCAGTTCTAATTTTTTCGACAAATTGTTCAATTTGGGAAATTCTTGCCGGTACATCGTCTACGATATCCCTCCAAGTTGGCTTGAATCCTTTGTAGAAATTACGTATGCTACCACTGTCCGTAGCGTCTAAATTACGGGGTAATGCGTCGGGACTAACTACAGTGACGTTGTTTATCGCGCGTTTTTGTGATAATGTAAATTTGACTTTTAAATGCTTGTATTCAGGTCTGCGTGCCGTAGCGAGATCCCAATCCGAAGGCACTTTGGGGATTTCTAGTTTCATCCAGTTAGCGAAATCAGCTACGGTTCCAGATATGTGTGTGAGATTCAGGGAGTTTAAATGATGTTTTTCGATTTCTGTAGCATTTGGTGTAATTACATACCCCTGTAAGGGAGAACGACTAAGCTCTTCACGCATCATAGCAAAAATATGCTGCAGTATAGGTTCGTTTAGTCGAGAACCTATATAAAGAAAAGTATAACTTCCTGAATTTTGAGCAAGCTCTCTGTACCAAGGTGGGAGCCTAGAAGATTTTTCTCCATATTCTTGAGGAGAAAAAATGAAACCATCTTTTGGGTTATTTGTACATCCATTCAGTTTAATCAATTGAACAGTTTGAAATAATGTATCTATCTCTTCCAGATTTGAAGCAAAATTAAATGAATTCAATCTTTGGGAGGACTTGCTTTTTATTGCACGCTCAAGGCAGTCGTCAATATTTGTAGTGTAAATTCGAGACCAAGGATACCGGGTGATTGAAAGATATGCTTTAGAAGGTTTTGTATTAGTTAGGCGATATTGCAAATATTGATATAGTTTGGCCGAGTTTTGGGATTCGAATGCGGAATACACAACACTCAACGGTTCATTATTATAGTTCCATCCAATTTCTTCAGCAAGTTCTTTTGCTAAAGTGTTGCCGAGTGGAATAGGATTTCCCGAATAATCTAAAGAACCGGCAGAAGCGCCTGCGCCAAGAAATAGCATTAACCGACCGTCAAGATATTCTTTTTTAATTCTAGGTAACATAATTTACTCCCAATTAGATTGGATTTGCTTTCCAAGGTGGCGCAGTGTGTGCATTTCTAAGCAATTCGAAATATTGTCACAAGTACTCAAAGCGATAAAATTATCCCACCTCGAACACCGCATCAATCTCCACCGCGACATCGAACGGCAGCGAGGGGGCGCTGACGGCGAAGCGGGCGTGCTTGCCGCGGTCGCCGAAGATGGCGACGATCAGGTCGCTGGCGCCGTTGATGACCTTGGGCTGGTCGGTGAAGTCCGGCATCGAGTTGACGAAACCGCCGAGCTTGACGCAGCGCGTCACACGGTCGAGGTCGCCGCCGCACGCCGCCTTGAGCTGGGCCAGGATGTTGATCGCCACGATGCGGGCGCAGGCCTGGCCGTCCTCGACCGTAAACGCGTCGCCCAGCTTGCCGATATGGCTCAGCTTGCCGTCCTGGAACGGCACCTGCCCGGCGATGAAGACCAGGCTGCCGGTCACGACCCAGGGGACGTAGTTTGCCGCCGGCAGCGGGGCTTCGGGGATCTCGATGCCGAGTTCGGCGAGGCGTGCGTCGATGGCGCCGGTCATGGCGGGCTTCCTTTGCAAATGGGTGTCGCTTCTGGGCGGATTCGCGCCTTTGAGTAGCGGTACAGCGCGGCGCGGGCAAGACTGGACGCCTGCGGCCGGACGCGGCATTGTCGCGCCATGCTGAGCGCAGCGCAGAACGACCTGCTGACCCGGACCGGCCCCGGCACCGCCGGCGGCGCGCTGATGCGGCGCTACTGGCAGCCGATCGCGCTGTCCGAGGAACTGGCTCCGGAATCGGACAACCCGCGCCCGGTCAAGGCCGTGCGGCTGCTCGGGCTGGACCTGGTATTGTTCCGCGACGAGGCCGGGCGGCTCGGTCTGATCGACCGCCATTGCTGCCACCGCGGCGCCGACCTCGCCTTCGGGCGGCTGGAAAACGGCGGCCTGCGCTGCCCGTTCCACGGCTGGCTCTACGACACGAACGGCGCCTGCCTGGAGCAGCCGGCCGAGCCCGAAGGCTCCGACCTGCACCGGCGGGTGCGTCAGCCGGCGTATCCGTGCCGCGAGCGCAACGGCATGATCTTTGCCTGGCTGGGCGAGGGGGAACCGCAGCCCCTGCCGGACCTCGACTGCTTCGCCGCGCCGGAGGCCTACAGCTTCGCCTGGAAGGGCTGGTGGGAATGCAACTGGCTGCAGGCGCTGGAGGTCGGCGTCGATCCGGCCCACGCCTCGTTCCTGCACCGCTTCTTCGAGGATGACGACGCGCGCTACGGCCAGCAGTTCCGCGACCGCACCGGCGACATGGCCCAGACCGCGGTGTTCCGGGAGTACGACCGGCCGGACATCCACGTCGAGACAACGGGTTACGGTTTGCGGCTCATAACGCTGCGCGACCTCGGCGACGGCCGCCGACACGTCCGCGTCACCAACCAGGTCTTCCCGCACGGCATCGTGATTCCGATCTCGGCGACCATGAACATCACCCAGTGGCACGTCCCGATCGATGACGAAAACTGCTTCTGGTACACGCTGTTCACCGACTACTCTGCAACCGTGGACAAGGGCCGGATGCGCGCCGACCGGATCGGCAGCTGCACCCTGCCGGATTACCGCTCGATCCACAGCCGGGCCGATAACTGGGGCTACGATCCCGCCGAGCAGCGGCTGCGCACCTATACCGGCATGGGCGAGGACATCAATTTCCACGACCAGTGGGCGGTCGAATCGCCCGGACCGGTCCACGACCGGACGAAGGAAAACCTCGGCACGACCGACGCCGGCATCATGGCCTACCGCCGAATCTTGCGGCGGGCCCTGAAGGAGGCGGAGGAGGACGGGCCGGTCCCGTTCGAGAGCGGCGCGGCCGACGACGCGCCGCTGTCGATCGACACCATCGGCCCGGCGGCAGAGTGGCGGACGGTCTGGCGCAAGGACGAGGCGGCAAGGCGCGCCCGCTCGCCCTGGGCCGCGGCACTGGCGAACGACGCCCCGGTCACGGGCGAGGCCGCCGAATGAGCAGGCCCAGGGCGACCGTGGGCCCGGGCGTCGGCCGCACCGGTTTCGTCGCACGCCACGGCCTCTGGACGCCGGAACAGGCGGACGCGGGCGCCGATCTGGCCGGGCGCATCGACAGCGGCGAGGTCGAGACCCTGCGCTTCTCCTTCGCCGACCAGCACGGCATCGCCCGCGGCAAGGCGCTGATCGGCGAGGCGGCGAAGGCGGCATTGGCGAGCGGCGTATCGCTGCCCTCGACACTGCTGACCAAGGACACGTCGCACGCCACCGTGTTCCCAGCCTTTTCGAAGGGCTCCGGGCTGGGGTTGGACGAGCTGACCGGCGCGTCGGACATCGTGCTGGTCGCCGATCCAGCGACCTTCGTCATGCTGCCCTGGGCGCCGCGGACCGGCTGGGTGCTGTGCGACGTCTATTTCACCAACGGCCGGCCGGCGCCGTTCTCCGGGAGGCGGATCCTGAAGGAGGCGCTTGCGCCGCTGGCCGCCGAGGGGCGGCGGCTGATTACCGGGCTGGAGATCGAGTTCCACCTGTTCCGGCTGGAAGATCCGCACCTCGCGCCGGAAGACGCGACCCAGCCGGCCACGGCGCCCGAGGTCAGCCTGCTCGCGCGCGGCTTCCACTATCTCACCGAGACAAGGCTGGACGAGCTGGAGCAGGGCGTCGAACTGCTGCGCGACGGGCTGCTGGCGATGGGCCTGCCGCTGCGCTCCGCCGAGTGCGAGTTCGGCCCGAGCCAGGTTGAGTTTACCTTCGCGGCGGACGAGGCGGTCGCGTCGGCCGACCGCATGATCCTGTTCCGCACCGCCGCCAAGCAGATCTGCCGGCGCAACGGCCTGCACGT
This sequence comes from Rhodospirillaceae bacterium bin65, assembly GCA_002238725.1. GTDB lineage: Bacteria > Pseudomonadota > Alphaproteobacteria > Bin65 > Bin65 > Bin65. The sequence continues at coordinate 32,556 of MPMX01000004.1, read as the reverse complement.
CACCTTCATGTGCAAGCCCGGCCTCCCCAACCTGTTCGCCAGCGGCTGGCACCTGCACCAGTCGGTGTCCGACGCCGGCGGAAACAATCTCTTTGCGCCGGACGGGGAGGGCGATCTGCTCTCGGCCCACGGCCGCCACTGGGTCGCCGGGCTGATCGACCACGCCGCCGCCGCGGCCCTGCTGACCACGCCGACGGTCAACGGCTACAAGCGCTACCGGCCGAACTCGCTGGCGCCGGACCGGGCGGCCTGGAGCAGGGACAACCGGGGCGTCATGCTGCGGGTGATCGGCGCCGGCGCGGGCGATCCGGCGACCCGGGTCGAGAACCGGATCGGCGACCCGGCGGCCAACCCCTATTTCTACATGGCTTCCCAGGCGCTCGCCGGGCTGGACGGCGTCGCCCGCGGCCAGGAACCGCCGCCGCCGACGGAAACGCCCTATGAGGAGGCGGATGCGCCGGCTCTGCCGCAGAGCCTCATGGAGGCGGTGCCGGCGTTCCGCAACAGCGCGCTATACCGCGAAAAACTGGGCGACCTGTTCGTCGACTACTGGGCGGACATGAAACAGGCCGAGATCGCGCGCTTCCTGTCGTCCGTCACAGACTGGGAACAGCGCGAATATTTCGAGATTTACTGAACGGCTGCCCGATCTGCTTCGCAAACACCGGAGTTGACGTGGAAGGCGTGTTCGGACCCAAGGGCGTAGGGGAAGGTTTCAAACCTTCCCTTGCAATGCCGGGTATTGCCGTTCCCGACCCGAGACCGATTTCGGGGCCGCGGCCGCAGACGTTCAGGCCGATCCCGGAGCCTGTAACCCGCGTCAGCTCAAGCGGCTTGCCCGGCGTTTTGCGCCGACAAGGGAATATCGCTCGATTTCAGATGCAGGTCGCGCTGCGGGAAGGGGATCTCGATGCCGTGCTCGCGGAACAGGTCCCAGACCCGGAGCAGGACCTCGCTGATGACGTTGGAGCGGCCCTCGGACGGGTCGTCGATCCAGATGCGGATTTCTAGATCGACCGAGCTTTCGCCGAACCCCTTGAGGAGGCACTGGATCGGCGGATCGGCCAGGACCCGTTCGACCGTAGCAGGCGCCTCGCGGCACAGTTTCATCGCAACATGCACGTCGGATTTGTAGGAAATGCCGACCGGGATGTTGAGGCGGACGGCCTTGTCGCTGTGCGACCAGTTCTCGACCCGCTGGGTTATCAGCTCTTCGTTGGGAATGAGATATTCGACGCCGTCGCGCGTCCGGACCGCTGCATAGCGCGCGCCGAGCGAGGCAACCCAGCCATAGGTGCCGCCGACCGCGATGACGTCGTTCGGCTTGATCGATTTGTCCATCAACAGCAGCAGGCCGCTGACCAGGTTGGAAACGACTTTCTGCAGCCCGATCCCGACACCTATGCCCAGCGCGCCGCCGAACACGGTGAGGGCCGTAAGGTCGATCCCCAGGCTGCCGATCGCGATCAGGAACGCAAGGACGACAAGGACGATCTTGATAATCTTGGCGATCAGCACCTGGACCGACGGCGTCAGACTTTCCGCCCGGCCGATGCGCTGTTCGAGTGCTTTGGAAAGCGCCGAGGTGATCCAAAGCAGGACGCCGAGCGCGACGACGCCTTTCGCCAGGGATAACAGCGAAATGCGAACCTTGCCGAAGGTCATGCCGATGCCGTCGAGCAGCGTGACCGCGGCGTCGAACAGTCCGAGGGCGACCAGCGCGGCGAGAATCCAGGCGATCCAAGCGACCGACCGGGCCAGCAGGTCGTTGCCGATATATCCAGAGATCAGGCGGATCGCCACCCAAGCGGCAGCCAGGCTCGCGGCGGTTTGAGTCAGGCGATGGCCGAACAGCGCCGTCTGCGATCCCGCCTCGACGGCGATCCACAGGAAGAGCAGGATGACGATCGGTGTCGAGAGCGCGGCGAGGCGGTCGAGGAAGTCCTGGACCCGGACGCGCCGGGTCCGGTGCTGCGCCGCCGCCGCGATGGCCCGCCGGAGCCGCGGGCCCAGCAACCGGCCGAGCAACAGCGCCAGCACAATCAGCCCGGCCTGGATCGCATTGTCGACCGCCAGCACGTGGGTATCGAACCAGAATTCGAGGTCGGCCCGGAGCTCGGGCAATTTCAGTCTTTGGAGGAGCTCGTTCATCGGATCGATCCCGCCGGTCAGGTCCAGTCCGGGTGTCCGGAGAAGAATACTCGGACAACCGCGACACCCGGGGCGGCAAGTATACTTCGGCCACGAGGCGATGTCGGACCGGATTTCCGGAGTTTTTCAAAACTCATGCTAAACCGGCCTGCGCCGGCTTGCGTTGTGCGGAAACTCTCCGCAATCGAAGGACTCTTTGCTACAGAAGTACGGTGTCCGATCGGGCAGGCCGGGGCACCGGCCTCTCGTACGCGGTTTGTCTCAGCGAAATGGCAGGAAAGCGATGCTCGAACTGTACCACCACGGATCGTCGGTCTGCGCCGCCAAGGTGCGCCTCGCGCTGGCCGAGAAGGGGCTGGAGTGGCAGGGCCACTATCTCGACATCCTCAAGGGCGACCAGTTCGCGCCGGAATACCGGAAGCTCAACCCGAAGGCTGTGGTGCCGACCCTGGTCCATGACGGCACGGTCATTATCGAATCCACCGTGATCTGCGAATATCTCGACGAAGTCTTCCCCGACCCGCCGCTCATACCCGCCGATCCCGCGCAGCGCGCCAGGATGCGGTGCTGGACCAAGGCGGTCGACGAGGAGGTCCACCGCGCCTGCGGTCCGCTCACCTTCATGGCCTCGCACCGCCACACGCTGATGCGCCTCGGGCCGGAGAAGCTGGAGGAGTTCCTGCAGAGCACGCCGGTCGATTCGGTCACCTCCGACTGGAATGTCCGCAAGCGCGGTTATATCGAGCAGGGCTTCGACGCGCCGGACGCCGCCCGCATCGTGCATCTCTACGACCGCTATCTGGCCAAGATGGAGGCCGACCTCGCCGGTGGCCCGTGGCTGGCCGGCGATGCCTATACGCTCGCCGATGCCGGCATGACGCCCTACCTCGCCCGGCTCGACATGCTGCAGATGCAGGCGATGTGGACCGCGCGCCGGCCGCGGCTGACCGACTGGTTCGGTCGTATCAAGGCGCGGCCGAGCTACGCCGAGGCCATCGACCGGTGGATCCCCGACCATCTGCGCAACGATCTGAATACGTTCGGTGCGCAGAACTGGTCGTCGGTTCGGGACATCCTCGCCGCTGCCTGACATGCCGCCCGACGCGGCCCGGCATGCGATCCTCGCGATCGACCAGGGCACGACGAGCAGCCGGGCCATCGCCTTCGACCCGAGCGGCGGCGTCATCGCAAGTGCGCAGCAGCCTTTGCCCCAGCGTTTCCCGCGCGACGGGTGGGTCGAGCAGGATCCGGAGGATATCTGGCGTACCGTGCTGGAAACGAGCCGGCAGGCCCTGGTCGAGGCGCGGGGCAAGGGCTTTACCGTCGCCGCCATCGGCATCGTCAACCAGCGCGAGACAACCGTCGTCTGGGACCGGGCATCCGGAAGGCCGGTCCACAACGCCATCGTCTGGCAGGACCGGCGCGGCGCCGAGCGCTGCGGCCAACTGGTCGCGGGCGGCGCGGCTCCGGCGATCCGCCGGACCACGGGCCTGGTGCCCGATTCCTATTTCTCCGCCACCAAGCTGGAATGGCTGCTCAGCCATGTCGACGGCGCGGGTTCGGCGGCGGGGCGCGGCGAACTCGCCTTCGGCACGGTCGACAGCTTCCTCCTCTGGCGGCTGACCGGCGGCGCGGCCCACGCGACCGACGCAACCAATGCTTCGCGCACCATGCTGTTCGATATCGAGGCGCAGGGCTGGGACGGTGCGCTGTGCCGCGAATTCGGCGTACCGGACTCCGTGCTGCCCGAGGTGCGGGACAGCGCCGGCGCGTTCGGCACGACCGATCCCGCCGTCTTCGGCGCGGCCGTTCCGGTGACCGGCATCGCCGGCGACCAGCAGGCGGCGCTGATCGGGCAGGGCTGCCTGACGCCGGGCATGGCCAAGAGCACCTACGGCACCGGCTGTTTCATCCTGGTCAACGCCGGACGCGACCGGCCGGAACCCGGCGAGGGCATCCTGGCGACCGTCGCCTGGCGACTCGGCGGCGAGACGGTCTACGCCGTCGAGGGCGCGATCTTCAACGCCGGCACCGCGGTCCAGTGGCTGCGCGACGGGCTCGGCGTCATCGGCGAGAGCGCGGCGAGCGAGGCGCTGGCCGCCGGCCTGCCGGACAATGGCGGCGTCTATCTGGTGCCTGCCTTCACCGGCCTCGGCGCGCCCTGGTGGGATGCCGATGCCCGAGGCGGCCTGTTCGGCCTGACCCGGGATACCGGCGCGGCCCACTTGGCACGCGCCGCCCTAGAAGCCTGCGGCTACCAGACGGCGGACTTGCTCGAAGCCATGGGCGGGCCCAAACGCGGCGGACGTCCCGGCTTCGGCGCCCGCATCGACAGGGGCCGGCTGCGCGTCGACGGTGGCATGGCGGCCAACGACTGGCTGATGCAGTTCGTCGCCGACATCACCGGCGCCCCGGTCGAGCGCCCCGCGGTGACCGAGACCACGGCGCTCGGCGCCGCCCTGCTCGCCGGCGTCGGCGCAGGGATCTACGGCTCGCTCAAGGAAGCGGTCGCCGCCGCCTGGCGCGCCGAGCGCATCTTCACGCCGTCGATGGCCGTGGATCGCCGGAAAGCCCTGCGCGCCGGCTGGCGCACCGCGGTCAGGCGGGTGCGGAACGGGGCGAGGTAGGGAAAAAAGGGAGTGCGTCCCTCGATACGGCCCCTTCGGGACCTACTCGGGATGAGGCGCGTTTGTTTGTGTCAACCGTCCGGGCAATTTTTTACCCTCACCCTGAGTAGCCGCTGCAGGCGGCGTATCGAAGGGCGGGCTGCGGCGCACTACCCCGCCCGTTCCAGTATCGTCACCGCGCAGGCGGCTTCGTCGAAGCCGATGACGCCGCCGCCGTTTTCCGCCAGGGCGAGCGTTGCGCCCTCGATCTGGCGGGCGCCGGCCTCGCCGCGCAACTGCCGGGCCAGCTCGTAGATCATCGACAGGCCGGTCGCGCCGACCGGATGGCCCTTGGAGACCAGCCCGCCGGACGTGTTGACCGGAATCCGCCCGCCGATCGCCGTCCCGCCGCTTTCGACCAGTTCGCCGCCCCGGCCGATCCCGGCGAAGCCCATCATTTCGGCCTGGTAGATCTCGCAGAAGGCGGTCGCGTCGTGCAGTTCGGCGACGTCGATATCCTGCGGGCCGACGCCGGCGCGGGCATAGGCCTTCTGCGCCGCGACGTGCGACAGGCCGGGCTCGTCGAGCCGGCGGTATTTGCCGCCGGCCAACTCGCAGGCCCGGATGCGGATGGCCCGGTCCTGCACCTCCTGCGGCTGGCCGCGCAGGAAATCCTCGGAGCAGACCAGCACCGCCGCCGCGCCGTCGCCGACCGGCGAGCACATAGCGCGGGTCAATGGCCAGCTCACCGGCCGGTCGTTCAGCACGTCCTCGACCGTGAGGTCAAAGCTGTATTGCGCCTTCTCGTTAAGCGCGCCGTTGCGGTGGTTCTTGGCCGCGCCCGCCGCGATCTGGCGCTGCGTCGTGCCGTGGGTCTTCATGTGGTAGCAGGCCTGCATGGCGTATGTGTCCATGAACACCGTGCGGTCCGGCCCTTCCTCGAACGATTTGCCGGCTTCTTCGCCGGCCTCGGCGTAGTAGCGCTGCCATTCCTCGGGCGTGAGCCGGTCGATGCCGGCCGCGTAGACCGCCATCGTGTCTTCCGGCGCCTGCGGGTTGAACAGCTTCTCGACGCCGATGGCGAGGCTGAGGTCGCACTGGCCGGAGAGGATGTCCTTCCACGCGCCGTGCAGCGCCATCTGGGCGGAGGCGCAGCCGCCCTCGACGTTGACCATCGGCACCCGCTCCGGGAACAGGCCGTCGCGCACCAGCGGCGTGAACAGCACCTGGCCGCGGATCGAAGCCTGGCCGTCGACCCACATGCCGCAGTTGGAGAACCAGCCGAATTCGATGGCCTCGCCGGTCTCCATGCCGGCGTCGGCGAGCGCAGCGCAATAAGCCTCGCGGGCGAGATCGCGGGTGCTCTTGTGCGGCGCACGCTCGAACCGGGTCGAACTGGCGCCCAGTATCCAGGCGGCGGTCATGACGGGAGCCTCCGCATGTCGGGGCAGGGCGCGTGCGGGGCGCGTCCGGGGCCGCTCAGCCGGCCGACGACCAGACCAGGCGCGGCTGCCGCTCGACCGCGCCGATCACCTCCTCGAGCGACGGCGACTGCGCGATCCGCTGCGGCCCGGATTTGAGCACGAACAGGCCCGGCCGGCCCCGGTGCCCGACCGTCTTGGTGATGGCGTATTCCGGATGCTCGGCCGCGCTGCGGTAGAAGGAGACGGTCGCCTGGGTCGCGTCGTGATCGATGGCGTAGTCGCGCCATTCGCCGTTGACGACGCGCCGGCTGTACAGCGAGAGCAGCTTGCAGAGTTCGGAGCGGCTGAAAAAGGTGAGGCGGGAAGCGGCCGGATGCCGCGTTGCGGGGGGAGGTGGATGGCGCGTCCCGGATGCCGGAGGCCTGTGGCCGGCTGCGCGCCGGGACGCGCGCGCCTGTTCGATATCGATCAGTGTCCCCATGCCCGGACCGCCTCCCCGTTTGTCATGCGCCGCGTTTCCTGCCCCGGTTTCACAATTCCGTAATATGCAGTTTCACCGAAGGCGGGGACGGAGTCGAGTCCGGAGCGCGGGGAATGTCGGGATTCGTTAACGGCATTCGCTCGACCCTCTCGCGTCTTTCCGGCCGGTGCGGCCTACGCGGCGTCGGGCGGCTGCTCCCCGCCGGCGGCCGAGCCGGCGCCGATCACCGTCACGCTGCCGGTCTCCGGTTCGTAGGTCAGCGTTTCGACCTGGAAAAGGTCGGCGCCGGTGACGCGGATGAAACCCGCATCGTCCTCGAAATGGATCTGGTGGATATCGTGCGGACCGAACTTGCCGACCTGGCCCGGTTCGAGCCGGTAGGCCCGCGTCGGCTCGATCTTCGCGCGGCCTGCCTGCGAGCCGTCGTCGAGGCGGCGGTATTCCGTCATGTCGGTGGCGTTCCAGGCCTGGCCGTAGATCGCCCAGGAGGCGCCGTGGTCGTGCGGCGGCGAGGTCCGGCCGCCGTAGCTCTTGTGGGAATAGACGATGAAGCCCGTTTCCGGGTCCGTGTAGAGTTCGCGATAGCCGTATTCGTCCTCCGGCGTGCATTCCCGGGCGACGAAGTCCGGATTCTCCCGGATCAGCCGCTCGAGGTTGAGCCGGATGCTTTCGAGGTCGGCAACGCCGTCGGCATCGTAGGCGCGCCGGTTGTCGGCGCAGAACGCTTCGAAACTGTAGGTCATGGCCGCTCCTTTCCTTGCGCAGCCGGACCGGGCATCCGGCGTGCCGGGGCATGATGGTCAAAATGTCATGTATCGTCGCGATTCGCCATCCCGGACCGGCGCTCCGGGCGCAGGATCCGGCGCATGACGTCGGTCTTGAGCACGAAATGGTGGTAGAGCGCGCCTACAATGTGCAGCAGGAGCAGGACGAAGATCGCCAGCATGCCGGCCCGGTGGACCGCGGCCGACGCCTCGACGCCGCCGAACCAGGCCAGCGCGCCGGTGAGCGGCATCAGCAGGATGATGGCGTAGAAGCCGACATGCACCGCCCGGGCGGCGAAGCGCAGGGCCGGATGCTCCGTCTCGGGCGGCGGCGGTGCGCCGCGCCGCAACCGCAGGGCGATGCGCAGCAGGGCGAGCACGAACACCGCGATGCCGCCGGCAACGTGCAGGTCGCCCATCAGCCGCTCGGCCTCCGTCGCCGCCGGGCCGCCCAGGGCCTCCCGATATGCCGCATGCATGCCCTCGTGCAGCACGACCTGCGCGACCACCAGCACGGCAATGACCCAGTGCAGCGCAATTTGCGTCAGGGAGTAACCCGTTCTGACAGGGGGCATGGCAAGACCTCGCGGCAGGAACCGGAGCGCCGGGCCGGGGTCGGGACGGGCAGGGCGCCTATAGCGGACTATACGCCGAACGGTGAGACTTCCGGCGGTCTGTAGGGGCGGGTTTCAAACCCGCCCCTACGGCGTCGACAGGCGCGCTTCCCCGTATCGTCGCTCAGTGGCGGTGCGTACCGAGAACGCGGAAAACAGCCGGACCGCCGGCGATTACTGCGAATCGCGCATTTGCCGGATGACCTCGGCGGGCGGAATGGAAAAATTGACCGTCGGACGGCTGGCGATCCGTTGGCGCAATTCGTCGACACTAGCCGATTTATCGACCGGCCGGTGCGGGGCTTCGCATGCTCGGACCAGAGCAACCAATTTTTTCAGTTCGGTGCTTGCCGGCGTACCCGGCTTGGCTCCCAGCAGCCGACCGATTGCAGCCAACGCTGCGTGGTAGTCGGTTTCACTCTCGATCGTCCGAATTGTTGTGCCGGCCACGGCCTGGCCCCTCACCCCATCGTAATCCGCGGCAGCCCCTCCGCCGGCGGGGGCGGGCGGCGGCCGGGGTCGAGCCAGCCGCAGTTGCCGCAGGTGCGCAGCTCCTCGCTGGCGTAGTAGTCGCGGAACACCGGCGGCAGGTCGTCCACGATGCTGTTGAGCTGGAACTCGTCGCGGTGGATGCGGTGGCCGCAGCGGTCGCAATACCATTCGAAGGCGTCGAGATGGCCTTCCGGCCGCTGGGCCTCGATCACGAGGCCGTAGGAGCCGGGCTCGGGCCGCTGGGGCGAATGGCGGGTGTGGGGCGGCAGCAGCAGCACGTCGCCCTCGCGGATCGGCACGTCCCTGATCCGGTCGTCCTCGATGATCCGCAGGGTCATGTCGCCCTTGATCTGGTAAAAGAACTCCTCCAGCGGGTCGTCGTGGAAATCCGTGCGCTCGTTCGGCCCGGCGACGATGGTGACGATGAAGTTGGCGTCCTGCCAGATCTGGGCGTTGCCGACCGGCGGCTTGAGCACGTCGTCATGGTCGGCGATCCACTGCATGAGGTTGAAGGCGGCGAGTCCGGGCATGGTCCTGGTCCGCTTGCGGGGGCTGGGCGCAGCATACCGCGCGGGCGGGCGGATCGCCAGACGCGTATCGCGGGGGTCGGCCCTTCGATACGCCCCGGACTCTATCGGGGGCTACTCAGGGTGAGGAGACGGTGGTGTTGCGGCAGGGCATACAAAAACCGTCATCCCGGGCAGGCGCGCAGCGCCGTAAGGAGGGACGGCCGCGGCCCGTCGCACGAACGAAGCGCAGCGGGGTACGGAAGAACCGCTCAGGCGCTGTGCGGTGCGAACAGGATGATGCCGGCGCCGGCCAGCACCACGCAGGCGCCGATCAGGTCCCAGCGGTCAGGGCCGACGCCTTCGACGATCCACAGCCAGAACACCGACGCGGCGACGTAGACGCCGCCATAGGCGGCATAGGCGCGGCCCGCCGCCTGCACGTCGACCAGGGTCAGCAGCCAGGCGAAGAGCGCCAGCGAGACCATGCCCGGCAGCAACCACAAGGCCGACTTGCCGAGGCGCAGCCACGCCCAGAAGGCAAAGCATCCGGCGATCTCGGCGAGCGCGGCCCCGACATAGGCGGCAATGGTGATTGCGTTGCCCACTTGTCCGACCGCGCCCTCCGAGCCGCCGGTTACGACGGGCGCCGGCGGACGTTCGCCGCCAGCTCCTTCAGATAGCGCAGGCCCTCGATGGCGCGGCTGCCGTACCAGCTGCAGTATTCGCCGTCGACCGCGACGGCCTTCTCCGGCGGGCAATCGTAATCGCGCAGGAAGGCGTCGATATCGGCGCGGGCGAATTCGTAGGGTTCGGTCGGGAACAGGAACAGGTCGGTCGCCGCCACGGTCTCCGGCGCGATCTCGACGGTCGGGTAGCGAAGGTCCGGGTCGTGATGGGTCGTGCGCCAGCCGATCATATCGAGCATGGCCGAAATGTAGGTGTCGCGGGACACCGTCATCCACGGGTTCTTCCAGATAAAATAGAGTACGTCCCGGCGGCTCTCCGGTCCGACCGGGGGCAGGGCGCAGCGCGCGCGGCGGAACTGCCGGCTGAGCGCCTCGGCCTCCGCCGCCTTGCCGAACAGGCCGCCCATCAGGGCATAGAGCCGGAGATTGTCGTCCGGGGCCAGCGGATGGGTGACGACGACGTTGGGCACGAATTCGCACATCGCCTCGGCCATCGCGACGGTGTTCTCGTCGACGTTGAGGACGGCGTGGGTCGGCGCGAGCGCTTCCAGCTTCGGCAGGCTGACCTTCTTGGTGCCGCCGATGGCCTCGATGCGCCCGACGGTCTGCGCCGGGTGGATGCAGTAATGCGTGCGCGCGACCAGCCGGTCGAGCAGGCCGAGATCGATCAGCAGTTCGGTGATCGACGGCACGAAGCAAGCGATCCGCGCCTCGGGCCCGGCCGGTTCGAAGCGGTTGCCGGCATCGTCTTCCAGCTGCAATTCGGCCGCCTGCGCCATGCTTCCGCCTTTGCTCCTGGCGTTCGCCGCTTCGGTTCCGCGGCGACAGAAGCCCGCAGCCGCCCGGGCGTCAACCCGCCACATCCGCGACGGAAGGGTTTGCGCGCGCCGCCCGCTGCTCTATCACCGACCGACCGACAGGAGCAGGAGACGCCGGTGACCGGAGTAACGGAGGCGGGCTGGTACGAGACCGGCCGCGGGGTGGTGGTGCCCTGGAAATGCGATCATTTCGGGCACATGAATGTGCGATTCTACGCCGAGGCGTTCGACGATGCGAGCTTCCATATCTGGTCGGTCATCGGCGTGCCGATCATCGAGATGGAGGAAGAGCGGGGCCTGATCGGCGTCGTCGCCTCGCTGAAGATCGATTTCCTGCAGGAGATCCGGGTCGGCCAGCTCTATGTCATCGAGAGCGCGATCACCCGGGTCGGCGGCAAGAGCTTCACCTACCGCGAGCGGATGCGGGATACGCACAGCGGCGTCGTCCACGCCACGGCCGATCTGGTCGAGGTGTTCTTCGACAAGCATGAGCGCAAGGCCGCGCCGATCCCGGACGGGGTGCGCACGCTGCTGGAAGAAAAGCTGGTGACCGACCTGTAATTCCCGCCTTTGCGCCGACGACCTCCCCGGCCATTTTCCGGAAATATCAAGCCGGGCCGACTTTCCAGAGCAGGGCGCCGCCCTCGTCTTCGGCGTCGAGCGTCATGAACCGGCGATGGGAGGCGACGGCGCCCCGCCAGAGTTCGATCCAGCAGGCCAGGACAGCATCGCGTTCGGCGCCGTCGAGACCGCGCACGATTCTCAGCCCGGTCTCGCGGAAGGAAACGCTGCCGCCGCCGGTTTCCACCAGGTCTATCCCATCGCCCATGCCAAGGAACATGGCGCGCAGAAATTCGGCCGCTTCCCCGGGTCCGACGTCCACCCCGCGTACGGCGTCGGCCATACGGCGATAATGTTGCAGGCCGGTCAGCCGCGCCGCGAGCCGGCCATGGGCCAGCGCCTTCGCCTCTCCGAGCGCAGGGACCAGCTCGCAGATGCCGTTCCGGACAAATTCGACGGCGTAGTTCCGCCTGGCCTTCGCGCGGCGCTCTTCGCTCCACTCGGCCGCGGGCAGCGCGGGCTGGCGGTCGGGGTCCCAGGCGGGCGGGCGTTCGCCGGGCGCAAAGGCCAGGCGTTCGTCCGCGCCGAGTTCGCGGTCGTATTCGCGGAAATACCCGCACAGCCCGAACTGGCCGCTCATATCCTCCGAAACGCAAACGAAGCCGAGCCGCGGATTGTTCAGGGACACGCCGTTCTGCGCGTACCAGCCGCGCAGGAAACCGCGGCTCGCCTCGATCGGGACGCCGCAGATCGCCGGCCCGTCATACATCCAGCGCGGATAGCGGAAGCGCACCCAGGCCTTGGCCACGGACTCTTCCATATAGTCGACGGCGACGCCGCCGATGCCGTTCGACAGGACGTGATATTTGGCGCACGCCACCGCGTCCGGCTGGCCGACGAGGCCCAGCTTCCCGAGACCCGAAAGGAAGTTCTCTTCATGCTGGCGGCGGAACAGCCGGAACATCCAGTCGCCAACCGCTTCCGGCCCTTCGCGGCTCGCGACCATGAGTTCGAGTCCCAGCAGGAACTGGTGATGGCATTCGGCCTGGGCGGTCACGGCCGCCGACATCGGGACGGTTGCAGGGCTCATGGGCATGGCTTAGCTCAGGCGCGCGCCGGATACATCCCGGAATCCCGCCCTTACACGGATCGTTTCCCGCTAGGTCTTGCGGCGAGGTTTGCGGAAGTGGCACCTGCGCGTGGAATTCCGCTAGGTTCCATCCGGAGCGAGAACAGGATCGTTTTGCCGATGAAGCACGTCAGGATCGAACGGGACGGCCGGATTGCGACCGTCACCCTGGACCGCGGCGACACGGCCAATGCGCTGTCGCTGGAAGCAATGCGCGAACTGACCGGGGCCGCGCGCAGCTTCGAGAATGACCATGAGACCTCGGCCGTCATCCTCGCCGGCGGCGCGAATTTCACCATGGGCTTCGACCTGCGCGACGCCGAATCCGACGAAGTGCGCACCCTGGGGCTCGCCGAGCGGCGCCAGCGGCTCGCCGTCGGGCCGCGCATGTGCCAGGCATGGCAGGATATCGAGCCGGTCACCGTCGCCGCCATCGAGGGCTGGTGCATCGGCGGCGGCGTGGCGCTGGCCGTGGCGTGCGATTTCCGGGTCGTCGGCCGCTCCGCCACTCTCTACACGCCGGAGATCGAGCGCGGCATGAGCATGAGCTGGGGTTCGGTGCCGCGCACGGTCGCGCTCGTCGGCCCGGCCCGCGCCAAGCGCCTGCTGATCCTCGCCGAGCGGCTGGATGCCGGACGGGCGCTCGACTGGGGCCTCGCCGACGAAATCGCGGAGGACGGCGCGGCGCTCGCCGCCGCGCGCCGGATCGCCGAACGGGCCGCCGGACTGCCGCCGGCGCAGGTGCGCATGATCAAGGAACTGATCGACGCCAACGCCCATGCCCTCGGCCGCGCCACTGCCGCGATCGACCGCGACCAGTTCATCTTGTCCCAGCAGAGTGGCGATTTCGAGGAAGGCGTGCGCTCATTCCTGGAGAAGCGGCCGCCGAATTTCACCGGCTCGTAACGGCCTCTCCCGGCCTGCGTTCCGGAAAATCGCCGCAATCCCGCTCGGCATTGCCCCAATCGCGTCAAGAAGCTGCCCTTTCGCGCGCCTAGCCTCGATCCGGGTAGAGCGAATGCAGAGAGGGAGAAATTACCATGCAACGACGCGAATTTCTGTCGGCCGCCATCCCGGCTGCCCCCCTGTTTTTGGGCGCCATCGCCATCGGCCCGCTATCGTGGGCACCGGCTTTCGCGGCCGGTCGGGACTACCGCCTTTCCGGCCCCCACACCCACAGGAACCTTGCCATCTATCTGATCCACCGCGACGGCGGAAACGGCGGCCCCGTGCCGCTCACCCTGAGCGAAGCGCTGGAACAGGGCCGGATCAAGGTCTTCGAGACCGGCGACGTCGGACGGCTGGTTGTGCGCAACCTCGGCCGCCGGGACGTCTTCATCCAGGCTGGCGATATCGTAAAGGGCGGCAAGCAAGACCGTGTGCTGACCATCAGCATGATCGTGCCGCCGAAATCCGGCCTCCTGCCGGTCGACGCGTTTTGCGTCGAGCGTGACCGCTGGGCCCGGCGCGGCGCCGAAAGGGCGACGGAATTCTCATCCTCCACCCATCGCCTGCCTTCGACGGCGATGAAGTCCGCCATGATGGCGCGGACCGCGGGCGAAGGCGCCTCCGGTTCCGGCGGCCAGGAGGAGGTCTGGGCGTCGGTGCGCCGGACCCAGCAACGGCTGAGTGTGACGATGGAGCGGAAAGTCGCCGACGGCCGTTCGCCGACCAGCATCCAGCTGACCTTGGAGAACAGGACGCTCGCCGCCGCGCTTGCCGGTTACGAAGAGTCGCTCGGCAATCTGCTCGAGAAACACCCCCATGCTGTCGGCTACATTTTCGCAATCGACGGCAGGATCGACAGCGGGGACGAGTTCGGCACTACGGGCCTGTTCCGTAAACTGTGGCCGCGCCAGTTGAAAGCCGCCGCGACGGAAGCGCTTGCGGAAGCTGGCGCAGGACAGTCCGGCGAACCGCCCGCTCCTGCGCAGGTCGGGACAATCCTCGACGGGATCCGCGCCGCAACGCCGGTCCGGCGGCCGGTGCAGGGAGGGATGCGCGTGGAAACCCGCGCGTCGGAGAAAATGCTGTTTGTCGAGACCGCCCGCAGGGACGGCTCCTGGGTGCACCGAAGCTTCATCGCCCACGAATAGAGCGGCGGACCTGCAATCCAAGGGAAGCGTTGCGCCGGCCGTGGCGGTTCGCTACAGCAGGCGCAATCCTTCCCTGTCGAAAGGTGGTCCGGTGGAAACGCTGCTGCCGCTGGCGCGGGACTGCGCCGCGATCCTGAAAGAAAACGACTGGACGGTTGCCGTTTCGGAATCGTCATCCGGCGGGTTGGTGTCGGCGGCGCTGCTCGCGGTGCCGGGCGCTTCGGCCTATTTCCGCGGCGGCGGTGTCATCTATACCCGCGGCGCGCGGCGCGAGCTGCTGCAACTGGCCGACGCGAATGTCCGTGTCCGCGGCGCGACGGAGGCCTATGCCCTGATCGCCGCGACCCAGATTTGCAGCCAGCTCGAGACGACGTTTGGGCTGGCCGAATCCGGCGCCGCCGGGCCGGCCGACAGCCCGTACGGTCCCGCGGCCGGCACGACCTGCCTTGCCGTCAGCGGTCCGGCCGACCTGACCCGGACCGTCGAGACCGGGCACAACGACCGGCAGGAAAACATGCGTGCCTTTGGCTGCGCGGCGCTCGAACTGTTGCTGGAAGCGTTGAAGGCAAAAGTACGCGGCTAGGGCAGGATGCCGGCCGCGGCATCCAGCAATTCTGCCACGCTGTCCGGGTTCGCCGCGGTTCCGAGGATATAGCGGTCCGGGCGCAGGGCGGCCGCCGCCAGCCCGTTGGTCTCGAACCATTCGGCGAATTCCGGCGCATTGTCGTCGACAATGGCGATGTCCCCGTCCGCGGCCTGGCGCGCCGCTGCGGCGGGCAGTCGTTCGCCGCCGCCCGGTTTCAGCACCAGCGCGGCCCGGTTGCCGATCCTGTCGTCGAGCCGTTCGCCGGTCGACAAGCGCGGCTGCGGGAACAGGCGGCCGGTCCATTCCGATGCGCCGGCGGCCAGCCCCGGGCCGAGCGACGGCCGCAGCATGGTGAGCTTCTGCCGCCCGCCGGTCGCCTCGGCGACGTTGCCGGCGGCCAGCGCCGAGGCGGTCGTGTTGATGAGCCGGCCCATCTGCACGGTTAGCTCGATAAAGGCGCGGACATGGGGTTCGCGCTCGGACCGGTAGGTCTCGAGGAGGTCCGGCGACGCCCGGCCGCTGACCATCCGGTCGAGCTTCCAGCCGAGATTTTGCGCGTCCCGGATGCCGGCGCACATGCCCTGGGCCATGAAGGGCGGCGTGAGATGGGCGGCGTCGCCGGCAATCGCAATCCGTCCCTCGCGCCATTTCTCCGCGACGCAGGACCGGAAGGTGTAGACCGTGGCCCGCTCCAGCGCCGCCTGGTCCGGCCCGATCCAGCGTTCGAGCAGCCGCCAGACCGCGTCCGGTTCGACAATGCGTTCGGGATCGTCGTCGGGCCGCAAGCGGAACTCCCAGCGCCGCCGCCCGCGGCCGAGAAAGACATGGGTCGCCGCGCGTTCGGGATCGCAATAGTGAACGCTGGAGGGCGGGAGGCGCCGCCCGTCGCCCTTGAGCAGGAGATCGACGACGAGCCAGGGCTCGCGGAATCCGAGATCGTCGATTCCCGAGCCGATGGCGTCGCGGGTGAAGGAATTCGCGCCGTCGCAGCCGACGGCGAATTTCGCCCGAACGGTGCGTCGGGCGTCGCCCGACCCGGCGCAGAACAGGCTCACCGCGTCTTCGTTTTGCTCGAAAGCGGTGACTTCCCACCCCGTCAGGACCGAGACGCACGGATAACGGGCCAGGCCGTCGCTCAGCACCCTTTCCAGCTCCGGCTGATGGAAGCGGTAGTTGACGTACCAGCCGTTTGGGCTGAGCACCTTCGGCCTCGGCCATGTCACCAGCACAGTGTCGGCGCGGTCGACGAAATCGACACCGCCGCCGACGGCGGTGATCTCCTCCATGGCTTCGGCGAGTCCGACCGACTGGAAGATGCGCATGATCTCGTCGTCGAAAGCGACGGCGCGGGGCAGATGGTAAGCCGCGGGCTGGCGCTCGACGACGACGGTGGCGATGCCGTAGCCGCCGAGGATGTTGGCAAGCGTGCCGCCCACCGGGCCGAGCCCGACGATCGCGACGTCGCAGGTTTCCCCGGCGTTCATGGGGAGAACGGCCCGGCCACCCGGCCGCTCAGCCGGTCAGGACGTCTTCGCCGAGCATCCAGCGGGCATAAGGCGGCGATTGCTCCCAGTAGCGCGGCTCCCAGTCGTCGTTCATGCGGTCCATGTCGGCGAAATATTCGATGTTCCCGCCGCAGGGATTCTTGAAATACCAGAACCAGTTGGAGCCCAGCGAATGCCGGCCGGGGCCGGACACGCTCACCGCGCCGCTTTTCTTCATGTGGCTGCCGCCGGTCATGATCTCGTCGAAGGACGGCATCTCGAAGGCGAGATGGTTGAAATAGTTGCGGGTGCCCTGGCGGTGGAACAGGAACAGGGTGTGATGGAAGTTCGAGCCTTCGCAGCGCAGGAAGGTGCCGCCGTCCTCCGAGCGGTCGGTCAGCCGGAATTTGAGGCGCTCCATATAGAATTGCGCCGCTTTCCGGTTGCCTTCCCGACGGATCGAGTAGACGGCATGGCCGATCCTGAGCGGAGCCGCACGCTCGGCCGGCCAGTTGTCCGCGTTGATCCGCCGGATATCCTCGTGAAAATTCAGGGCCACCTCGGGCGGATCGGCCGGCGCGATGTCGGCGATTGCGAAACCGATCGCGAAGCCGTTGTCGTCGCGGGTGTGGAGAGTGCCCCCGTCGTCCTCGCGGATGTCGCGGTCCCTGGAAAGTTCGGCAGCCACGGCCAACAGGCCTTCCGGAGAGTCGACGCCCCAAATGATTTCACGCACGGTCGGGCCGTCTTCTTCGGTCGCCGGCAGGCCGGGATCGTCCGACCTGCGCAACAGGAGGTGCTGGTTCTCCCGGGTCCGAAAACCGGCGCCGGCCGCGCCGCTCTCCAGCTTCTCCAGCCCCCAGTCTTCCATAAAGGCGATGCAGGCCGGCATGTCGTCGATGCCGTAGGTCACCGTTTCGATCCGTAGTATGGTCACGGCGCTCAGCCTCCCTGCATCGCGTTCCCTACTGTCACGGGGTCCCAGAAACATTGGCGCCGTCGGTTCAGGCAAGGAAAATCGTATGCTCGAACTCTACTATTTCGAAAACTCGATCTGTTCCGAGCGACCCCTGATGGTGCTGGCCGAAAAGGGCGTGACCGACTGGGTGCCCCATCATATCCACCTGTTCAGGGGCGAGCAGTTCGAGCCGGATTATCTGGCGCTCAACCCGAAGGCACAGGTGCCGACCCTGGTCCATGACGGCGCGGTGATCCGCGAATCGACCCTGATCTGCGACTATCTCGACGATCTTTATCCCCACCCGCCGCTCAAGCCCGCGACGCCGGTCGAGCGCGCCCATATGCGCGAATGGATCAAGGAGGCTGACGAAGGCGGCTTCGAGGGCGTCGCCTCGCTCTCCTTCGTCGCCGTCTTCCGCGCCAAGCTCATGGCCATGTCCGAGACCGAACGCACCGCCCACTGGGCTGGCCAGACCGTGCTGGAGCGCACCCAGCGGCAGCAGTCCTGCGTGTTCGACGGCTTCGATTCGCCCTATGCCCTGCGGGCGATCGCGACCTGGGATCGGATATTCACGAAAATCGACAAGGCCATCGCGGCCGGCGGCCCCTGGCTGATGGGGCGGCAGTTCACCCTGGCTGACCTGGAACTCGCCACCTTCATCGCGCGGTTGGACGGGCTGACCCTGCTGGAGCCCTGGATTGCCGAACGTCCAAACGTGCAGACCTGGTGGCGGTCGGTCAGTTCCCGGCCCAGCTATGTCGAGGCGCGGGTCGGCCCGTCCGGCGAGGAGGCCGAAACCATGGGCATCGAAGGCGCGAGGGTGGTCGGGGAATTCCAGAAAAAGCGCGCCGAATATATCGCGCGCTACGGAGCGGGTTGAGGCGATTTACGCAAATTCTCCGTCATTTCGACCGACCGAAGGGAGTTGAGAAATTCTTCCGGTACGGCGCGTCGGGCCTTGGCGCGGCGCAGGAACGATATCTCCGCTGCGCGGCCTCGCAGGCCCCTCCGTTCGATATGACGGTGCCAATTCGGGAAAACCGGGAGCGATTCAGCTTGCTCGGGCCAATTCCTGCTCGACGATCCGGTTGAAGCGGTCGAGGGCGCCTTCGAAGCGGCCGAAATGCAGCTTCGTGTTGGCCCCGGAGAGCAGGCCGCTCTGGATGCTCTCGCCGATGGCGAAGTCTTCCGACAGGGTCCGCACGGTGATGTCGTGGTTCTTGCGCCAGTGGCGGACGGTTTCCGGATCGGCAAGATCGGTATCCGCCGGCGCGAGGGTGGCGAGGCGCACCGAGGTCAGGTCGGGCGCCAGGGGCAGGGCCTGGATCCAGACGATATGGTCCTCCTGGACAAGCAGTTGGCTGGACGGAAAGACCGAATAGACGAGGTTGGTCGCCCGGCGCAGCGACCGGCTTTCCTCCCGTAGCGCCATCTCGGCGTCGAGCCGCGCGCGTGGCAGGATCGAGCGGATATGCCGGCCGAACATCCGGTAGCTCGACAGGTTGTCCTGGAAGAACGGGCCGATCGTGTCCTTGTGGGCGATGCGGAAATGGTAGGATTCGAGGCCGCCCTCATACAGGATCTTCCAGTTCGCCGCCCATTCCCGGCGCTCCTCGTGAACGATCCGCAGGCCGTCCGCGCCGAACCAGGCGAAATCCCCGGCCAGGCCGCCGAGAAACCCGTCGATTTCCGGTGCGGCGCCGGTGCCGGGCGCGATCCAGATCCAGCCGTGGGCTTCCGTGCAGCCGAGGCGCTGCAGGCCCAGTTCGGCCCGGTCGACGCCGGGAAAGCCGGCGGCGCCGTGGGTTAGGCCCGTGAGTGCGCCGCGGTTGTCGTAGGTCCAGGCGTGGTAGGGACAGGTGAAGCGGCGCCGGCAGCCCCTCGCCGCGCCGACCAGCCGGGTGCCGCGGTGGCGGCAGACGTTGAGGAAGGCGTGCGCGCCACCATCCGAATCGCGGGTCAGGAGCAGGGGCAGGCCGGCATGATCGCGGGTCAGGAAGGCGTCCGGCCCCGCCAGCTCGCGGCTGTGAGCCGCCACCGCCGGCATCGAGCGGAACAGCGCCTGCATTTCCCGGGTGAACCGGTCCGGGCAGGTGTAGCGGGCGACCGGCGAAGTCGTCACGGCGTCGTCGAGATAGAAGGACTGCGCCTCGCGCAGGCCGGCCAGTTCTTCCAGCAGTTCGAGTTCCGTTGCGCGGTCCATGGCGTCGTATCGACCGTTATTCGATGTTCGGATTGGTACGCCGTAGAGGGACGATTGGTAAGGCGGATTCGACGCGACAGGTTGCGGCTTATCTGGCCTTCAACGCGCCGAGATAGCGGTCAACCTCGCCGGCCCACAGGCGCGGGAACTGCATGACGCCATGACCGTTGCCGCCGGGCACCCGGTAGCCGAAAAACCGGCCCTTTCCGCCCGCTGCAAGGAAGGCCTCGAAATTTCCGCGGGTATGCGCCAGCGTGTAGAACGGGTCCTTCTCGCCGTAAAGCCACAGCATCAGCCGCGGGAAGGCCGCGCCCCCGTTCATCAGCGTCCGGTTGATCCCGGCGGCAAAGGGGCAGCCGCCGACCCAGCCGCCGACGAAATTAATCACGCCGCGCACTTTCTCCGGGTGCCGTCCGGCATAGGCGACCGCCAGGGCGCCGCCGCGCGACTGGCCGAGCAGCAGCACCGGCCCCGGGCGCACGTCCGGCCGTTTCTGCAGCGCCGCGATCGCTGCATCGACATCGGCGAGCGCCCGGTCCGCGCCGGCCAGCGTCCGCCTCGTTTCGCAGGTGTAGCCCTTGGTGCGGTCGGCGTAGAAGCCCTCGTCGTACAGGCCGTCGGACCGGCCCCGGCCGCGCCGCTGGGGAAAGGCGGCCAGCCAGCCGCGCCGGGTCAGGAATTCCGCCAGCATGGGCGAGATGAAGGTCTGGCGGAACAGCCGCGGCTCGGCGCCCCGGCCGGTCGAGCCGTGGTTGACGACGGCGAGCGGGAAGGGGCCCTTGCCGGCCGGCCGGAAAAGGACCGTTTCCAGCCGGATTGGCTTACCGTCTTCGACCAGGCGCGTCTTCAGGAAGGTCCGTTCGCCGCCGGTCCACGGCGCCGTTGCGCCGGGCCCGCGCAGCGCCGCGAAGCTCTGCCGGGTCAGGACCGCCCGGCTGCGTTGGTTCCTGCGGGCGTAGGTGGCCAGAAGCCGGCCCGAGGGTGCCAGTTCATAGGTGATTTCGGTGATCCGACCCTTGATCCTCAGCTGCTTGCCCTCGATCCGGCCGCCGAACCGCCACCAGCCGCGCTTGATCCGCCACACGGCGTGGTCGCCGACGGCATAGATCAAGGTAACCGCGCCGTCGGCTTCGATGGATTCGATGGCGAGGATCGTCTTGAGGCCGCCGCCCCACGCCCCGACCCAGGTTCCGGCAAAGCGCCGGTCGACCGGGATTCCGGGCGGCACCCGGTCCAGCGGGGTAACATCGCCGGGCAACGGAACGCCATCGACGACAATTTCGGGCTTGGCTGTTCCTGCCGGCGCATCGGCCCGGACAGGGGCGGCAATCGCCATGCAGAGCGCCGTCAGCGCGGCGGTAAGCGTTTTCTGCTGCAAAGCTGCCTCGTAATCATTGCTTCGAGACCCCAATCCGAAATTCACACCTGGGATCGGTTCCGGGAAATCGGAAAAAAATAATTAAAATCAAATTGTTATAAGAAAATATGGCGACCCCGGCAGGAGATGAACTTTCCCGCCGAAACAACAGCATAGGTTGTCCAACCGGCCCGAATCGCCCCTTTGAAAGTAAAAGAGAATTCGGCGGGTTGTCCAACCGAATATTCCCGGCCGGGAGACGCGCCCGGCACACCGCCCTTACCCCGTGGCGGCAGACAAATCGCGGGCAGCCAAGATCGTCGCGGATCGAGGCGCAAATCCGGGCAACGCTGTACCTACCCCCGCCGATGGCATGGCGGACTTGCGACCCGGTGCCTGTTTTGTGGAACAACTCTAGCAACACACGCTGGCGGGTGACCGCCCAGGGCCCGGAGAGCATGGGCTGACATCCCACCGTGATGCGTCCCGAGGCTTTCGGGCGCCTCTCCGGGCTCTCCGGGTACGCCGCAGGGTAGCGGCGAGGAAACCACCGAGTACGCGCCGCCGAACTGGCGGTCCGCCTCTGTCAGGCGGCTGTGAAGTGGACCTGCCGGGACACACACACAGGCGGAAAGTCTAGGAGTCTGCCCGCCCGCTGGCAAGAGCCGAAAGCCCTTAAGCACAAACCCGGATTGAAGACCATGACCAATCCCGACACTGACCGAGCCGAGCGCCTGATCGCGAAGGCCTGGCGCGCCATGCCGGACGACCTGGAGGGCGTCGACAAGGCGGCGTGGTTCGCCGGGATCGCGCTGGCGAAGGCCGGCGCCGATATCCAGACGGCCTGCACCGCCTTCGCGTCCTTGACGGCCCGACAAGCGGGCCGCCCGGTATGGGTGACGATGGAAAACCCGGACGGAACGCGGACGAGCATTTGGGACGCCCGCCTGCACGGTCTTCCGGCCGAAGCCAAGGGCGCGGAAGTCGCCCCGCCCGGCGAGGCGGTGCACTGATGACGGCCGGCGGCGTGCGAGGCGGCAAGAAATTCAAGCGGAAGATGGCGGACCTGCGCACGCGCGCCGCCGCCCTGGACGGCACGGTTGCCGAGATCGGGTTCCATGAGCCGCACGTCGCGGCGATTGCCCGGCTGCATGAATACGGCAGCAAGGGGGAGGGCGGCGCGCCCTTGCCGGAGCGCCCCGCCTTCCGGGCGGCCCTGCCGGCGATGGGCAAGGCGATGACCGGCGCCATCGCGGCCGAAGGCGGCAAGGGCAAGGGCGCGCCGTCGAAGGCCGTCATCGAGGCCGGCGCCCGGGGCGCGAAGGCGGCGCTGGTGCGCAGCTACGAACACGCGCCCGGCCCGCCGGTCGGCGAACAGCAGGAAGCGCGCAAGGCCGGCACGCCCGGCGCTGGCCGGCTGCTGATCGGCGCGGAAGGTCCGGCGCTGATCGGCCACATCAGCGCCAAAGTGGACGGCGGGGACGTTGAATGATGGCACCGCCGAAACCCGGAATCCGGCCCAAACCGGAGCGGGTAGTGCCGAACTCCATGAACACAACCCTGAAAGGAAACTGCAATGTCCGAAAGCACGACAAAACTCACCATGCAGAAAATCTTGACGGAAATCGCCCAAGACAAATCGGCGACCGCGACCGAGCGGATGCGCGCCTTGCTGGCTATGTCCGCTATTCACGAAACCGACCCGCTGGACGAGTACAGCGTTGGGTTTCTCGACAGGATCATCAATGGCCACGCCGCGTGACCTGGTCCTCTATCTCGCCGGCCTGACCGTCTCGCAAGGGCGCCGGGCCGGCGAGCCTTTCTGCGTCCTGCCCTGGCAGCGCCGCTTTATCCGCGGCGCCTTCGCCGATCGCGTCCAGTCCGCCGCCCTGTCGATCGCGCGGGGGAACGGCAAGACGGCGCTGCTGTCCGGGATTGCCGCGGCGACCCTGGACGGGCCGCTCGCCGTGCCGCGGGGCGAAACGGTGATCGTGGCGTCCAGCTTCGAGCAAGCCCGGATCGCCTTCGAACACGTCATCGCCTTCATGGGCGGCAAGCTGGACGATAAGGCCCGGTGGCGCGTGTGGGATACCGCCCAACAGGCCCGGATCGAAGATCGCCGCACCGGCGCCCGCGCGCGCTGCCTGGGCAGCGATCCGCGGCGGGCGCACGGCCTCGCCCCGGTGCTGGTCCTGGCGGACGAACCGGCACAGTGGCCGCCGGCGACCGGCGAAAGGATGGTCGCGGCGCTGGCGACGGCCGCCGGGAAGCAGCCGCATTCCCGTTTCGTGGCGCTCGGCACGCGCCCGGCCGATGAGGCGCATTGGTTTTCGAAGATGCTGGCCGGCGCGGCCGACTACGCACAGGCGCACGCCGCCCGGCCGGACGACCCCAAATTTCAGCGCCGAACATGGCGCAAGGCGAACCCGTCGCTGCCCCATATGCCGGACCTGCTGGACGCCATCGCGACCGAGGCGAAGGCGGCGCGACGCGACCCGGCGCTGCTGGCGCAATTCGAGGCGCTAAGGCTGAATCTCGGGACCGACGAAACGGGCGTCGCGACGCTGCTGGACGCGGGCCTGTGGCGCACCATCGAAGGGGAGGCCGAACGCGACGGCCCGACCGTTTGGGGCGTCGACCTGGGCACGTCCAGCGCCCAATCGGCGGTTGCCTGCTACGCGCCGGAAACCGGCGCGCTGGACGCCCTGGCGGCGTTCCCTGGCGAGCCGAGCCTTGCCGAGCGCGGCGTGCGCGATGGCGTCGCCGGCCTGTATCGGGAATGCGCGCGCCGGGGCGAATTGATCCAGACCGGCGGCGCGGCCGTCAATGTCGAGTCGCTACTGCTGGCCGCGCTGGAGCGGTTCGGCCGGCCGGCCGCCGTGGTCGCAGACCGCTGGCGCGAAGCCGAGCTTCGCGACGCGCTTGACGCTGCCGGTGTGCCGCCCGCGGCGCTGATCTTTCGGGGACAAGGCTTCAAGGACGGCGCCGAAGACGTGCGCGCCTTCCGCCGCGCGTGCGCCGAAGGCAAGGTGACGCCGCGCCGGTCGCTGCTGCTTCGCGCCGCGATGGCCGAAGCCCGCACCGTTTCCGATCCGGCCGGCAACGCCAAGCTGGCGAAAAAGACCGAGGGCGGGCGCCGGTCCCGCGCGAAGGACGATTCCGCCGCCGCCGCAATCCTGGCCGTGTCGGCAGGGTATCGCGACCCGCCCCGCCGCCGGCGGCGCCCCCGCTTCGTGCTGGCCGGATGAGCGCGAATCACGCCCGCCTGCACTGGAAGCAATGGCAGGCGACCCGCCCGGCCGCTTTCGAGCGCGACGGCTACCGCTTCACCGCTTGCGGGGGCCCCGGCCGCTGCACTGGGAGCCAAGGCCGGGCGCCCCGCCGGCCCGCTTTCGAGCGCGACGGCTACCGCTGCACCGCTTGCGGGCGCCCCGGACGCCTGGAAGCGCACCATGAGCCGCCGCTGCAGCCGGGCCGCGATCCCTACGACCTGGACGGCATCAAGACCTACTGTCGGTCCTGTCACGTTGAGCGACATCGTGACGACAACCGCCGGCCCCAGACAGAGGCCGAAGCCGAGTGGCGGGCGCTGGTCGACGCGCTTATGCCGAGTAAAATTGACAACGGCGGAAAGGTGTGAATTAGCGGAACCGTAGCAAAACGAAAGGTTCCGCCCGATGACCGAAGCCCAGCGCCGCCTGCGTGAACTCCGCGAGCGTCAGTCCCAAGAACGCGGCCGGATGGCCGAACTGTCCCGCGTCGAAAGCCTGGACGACGAACAGCGCGCCGAAATGGACAAGATCGAGACCGGCACGCCGGACCTGGAGCGCCAGCTAAGGGCGGCACAGGCGGCGGTCGATATCGAGGCGGACAAGGAAAACGAGACCCGCGAGGCGACGCCCGACGCGGAAATGCGCGAGCGGCTGGAGCTGCGCAGCAAGTGCCGGGTCGGCGCGTTCCTGCTGGCCCGGCTGGAGGGCCATCAGATACAGGGCGCCGAAGCCGAGCTCGCCGCCGCCGCCAAGACGACGCCCGGCAAGATTCCCCTGGAGCTTTGGGAACGGCCGCCGGCGCCGGAAAAGCGCGCCGTGACCGATGCACCGGACACGGTCGGAGTCAACCTGGACGCGATCCGGCCGCAGATTTTCGCCCGGTCGGTCTGCCCGCGGCTCGGGATCGCCATGCCCCGAGTCCCGAGTGGTTCCTACGCCTCCGCCACTATCTCCCAAGCGTTGACGGCGGCGGCGCTTGCCAAGGGCGCCAGTGCGGTGGCGACGGCCGCCGGCTTCACGGTCTCGACCAGCACGCCCAAACGAATTTCCGCGCGCATGGAGATCGCCATCGAGGACGTTGCCGCGGTCGGAACCGAGACCTTCGAAACGGCGATCCGAGAAAATCTGGCGCTTGCGCTCACGGCCCAGCTTGATTTTCAGGCCCTGAATGGCGACGGACAGGCCCCGAGCCTGACGGGCCTCTTCCAAGCCCTGACCGACCCGGACGCGCCCGGCTCGGACGTTGCCGCCTTCGACGATTTTGTGGCCGGCTTTGCCGCCGGCATTGACGGCCTGTGGGCCTCGAAAATGCAGGAAATTTCAATCGTGTGCGGCGCGGAGACCTACGCACTGTCGACGCGCTCTTTCCGCGACGGGACCGACGACCGCGGCCAGAAAGCATTTGCCGACTACGCGATGGCGAATTTCGGCGCGATGGCCTGGTGGACCAACGCGCGAATGCCGGACCCGGCTTCCAACATCCAGCAGGCGATCCTCTACCGAACGGGCATGTCCGAATTCGAGAATGACGGCGGTATCCGCACCGCGACCCTGCCGATATGGAACGAGATCGGAATCGACGATATCTACTCGCTGTCGGCCAGCGGCCAGCGCGCTTTCACGATGCACATTCTGGCCGGCGATATCGTGCTCCAGCAACCCGCCGCGTATAAACAGATCGCGTTCCGCGTCGCGGCCTGACGGTGGCCCGGCATGACAATCATCAGGGTTACATCGACGCCAACCCGGCTGGCTGACGGGCTCGGGATTACCGCCGACGCGCTGGCGAAAACCGACTTTGTTCTGCTCTGGGTCGGCATCATCGAAAACGCCGGCCCGGTGTCCGTCCGCGTTGTCCGGGCCGCCGCCGCCCCGGATCCACTGACTGTGATGGGATCCCGGATGACGCGCTATGAGCGCCGGCGGTTCCGCGAATATCCGGCCGCCGTCGGCCCTGGAGCCGGCCCTTGGTGGTTCTGGACGACCCGCGCCAGCGACGTCGCGACGCTGCTGGTTGAACCGGAGGTTCAGTGACCAACCTGCTGCTGTCAGGCCCGGCCGGGGCGGCCAAGTCGGCGCTCGCCCGGCAGATGCTTCGGGACAACCCGAATCTACGGGCCGTCGCCGATTTTCAGGCGATCTATGCCGCGCTTACGCTGGTAGAGCGCGGCCCGGACGGCCGCTATCCGGTGCGGCCCGAAAGCGACGACCTGCTGCCGCTTGCCGAGTATGTCCGCCGGGCCGTCATAACGGGCGCGGTGCAGCGGGAGATCGGCATCATCGCGACCAACAGCGACGGCGACCTGGACCGCCGGCAATTCCTGCTGGCGCAGCTTGGCGAGGGCGCGACCGAGCGGATTGTCGATCCGGGCGAAGATATCGTGCGCGCCCGGCTGGCGGACCCGATGGACGGCGCCTTGTCGCCAGAGTGCGACGGCGCGATTCAACGCTGGTACGGGAGAAAATGACGGTGCTGGAACTGCGCTGCGCCATCGAATTTCGGGCGGACGAGTCCCGCCAGTCGCCGGGCCGGATTGTCGGCACGCTGATGGAATACGAAACGCGGGCCGGCGACCGGCCGGAGATGTTCGCCGCCGGCAGCCTGTCCTGGCCGGAGGGCGGGATTATCCTGAACGAACAGCACAACCGGCAGGCCCCGCTAATGCGCTTCCGGCCCGAAGCGCGCGACGGCAAGGTTGTGATAGACGCGGCGCTGCCGGATACGCAGCGCGGCCGCGACGCGGCGACGATGGTTAGGAACGGGACATTCCGCGGCCTGTCCGTCGAATTCCGGGCCCAGGACGAAACCATGCGCGGCGGTGTCCGCCTGATCCGCAAGGCCGCCCTGGCCGCGGCGGCGCTGGTGGACGATCCGGCCTATCCGGCCAGCGCCGTCGAAGTCCGCACGCGCGCCGCCGGCCGGCGCACGCCCCGATGGCTTTAACCGCTGCCGATATCGCCGCCGCGACCGGCCTGCCCGCCGCGCGCGCCGCGTCGGTCCTGGCGGCCGTGACGGCGCTGGTTGAAAAATACGCGCCTTCCGCGCCCGATTCCGTCAAGGAAGAGGCAATCCTGCGTTGCTCGGGCTGGATCGCACAGGCGCCCGCCGCCGGCCAGCGGTCCCGCGCGGCCGGGCCGCTGTCGGCGGATTACACGCCGTCCATGACCGGCGCCATGCGCGC
The DNA here is from genome assembly GCA_002238725.1 of Rhodospirillaceae bacterium bin65. Taxonomy (GTDB): domain Bacteria; phylum Pseudomonadota; class Alphaproteobacteria; order Bin65; family Bin65; genus Bin65. The sequence goes on along the minus strand of MPMX01000004.1, from coordinate 5,180 downwards.
CAGTGGCGCCAAGGGGCTTTTGGCGGCATGGCGCGTGCGCCGCGCCGGGGCGGCCTGACATGCGCTGGCCGTGGCAGCCGAAGCCCGAAGCCCGCCAGTCGGGCGGCGACTTTTCCGACGCGGTTGTCCAGCTGATCGAGGCGCAAGCCGCCGGGTCGGCGGCGGACTCTTCGTCCACGGCGGCCGTTGAGGCTGCCAGCGGGGCGCTCTCACGGGCGTTTATGGGCGCGACGGTCGAAGGGGCGCCCTGGGTGCGTTCCGCCGTCTCTCGGGCCGTCCTTGGACAGATTGGGCGTGATATTCTTCGCAGGGGAAGTTCCCTGCACGTCCTGCGCCTCGCCGGCGACCGGGTGAAGCTGATTCCGTGTTCAAGCTGGCACTGGGAAGGATCGCACGACCCGGCGACCTGGACCGTTCGCGCGACGGCCTACGGGCCATCGACAAGCACAACCTGGAACCTGCCGGCGACCGGAGTCGTCTTCGTCACCTGGGGCAGCACGCCCGGCCAGCCTTACGCCGGAACCGCGCCCGTCGATTGGGCGCACACAACCGCGCGCCTGGGCGCCAATGCGGAGCGGGCATTGGCGGACGAATCCGGTGGGCCTGTGGCCCAGCTGCTGACCTACCCGGAAGGACAGGATTCCGACGATGACGATGACGGCGACCCGCTGGCGACGCTGCGCGCGTCGATTGCCGCCGCGAAGGGCAAGGCCCTTTTGATGGAATCGACGCAATCGGGATACGGTGAAGGCAAGGCCGGCGCCCCGGCCCGCGACTGGTCTCCAGCACGACTCGGCCCGGCGCCAACCGAAGCACTGGTAAAACTCGCCGACCAAGCCTTTCTCCCGACCCTGGCCGCGACCGGGACGCCGCCGGACCTGTTCGCCCCGGCGGACGGCACGGCGCAGCGTGAGGCGATCCGGCGGTGGCACCTGGGAACGGTCCTGCCGCTCGCCCGGGCGCTCGAGGCCGAACTCGAGGCGAAGCTGGCGTCGCCGGTCAAACTGCGATTCGATAACTACCCGATGGACCTTGCCGGCCGCGCCCAGGCCTTCCAGAAACTTGTCGCCGGCGGTGTCGCCGTGAACGAGGCGCTTGTCACGGCCGGCCTGCTGGCCGATGACGGCGATTGATCCCGACGACCTGATATTCGCTCTCGCCAAGGCGACGGCAATCAAGCGCGATCTTTTCCGCGTGACGCTGGACGAAGCCGCCGAGCGCTGGAACATGACGCCCGCCGAAATTGTCGAAGCGCTGGCGTGGTACAGTCGCGCCGAACCCCACTACCGCGGGTCGCCCGAGGCCGCCGAGGCCGCGCGCCGCGCCGGCGAAATGCGCCGGACGCCGCGCGCGCCCATGCGCCCGGCCGCCGAACACCGCTCGCACGGCGACGAATCGAATCTCGGCTGGACAATCGACCGGCCCGACCGGACCCGCCCCGCGCGGCCATGCGCGAACTGCGCTAGGGCGTTCCAGCCGACCCAGCGCCGCCGGGTTCTCTGCTACACTTGCTTCGCAAGAGGCGACGGCGGCGGCGGAGCGGAGGGCGAAGGCGACGGCGGATCGAAGGGCTACCGCACGCCGAACCCGGTCCCGGACCTGGACGTGCCGTTTTGAGAAATTCTGCAACGCGGCAGAATTTTTCGGATTGACGATTTGCGAGGATAACGCCGCCGCCCCCGGCGCGCGCGGGACAAGGGTGGAAATTCTGGTTTCCGGCTTCGATTGGAGGTGAACGCCAAATCAGCGCATTTTCGGCTTGGAGGGGGGTCAACCGCTAGGGCTTGTCAATCGTTAGCGATTGTCATATCTTCCGGGAAAAGTGGAGCGAAAAATGTCGTCAACCTTAGAAATTCGACTTGCGCACGAACGGGAACGGCAAGACGCCGCGCGCCGACAGGCCGTAGTAATCGGAGCCGAACTTGTCACGCCGGCCGGCGCTGCAGCGTTATTCGGCAAGAGCGAGCCTGCGGTGCGCGCCGCCGCTCGCGCCGACCGAATCGAGACAGCGTTCACCGTCGCATTCTCCGAAAAGGAGGTCCGCCTCTACCGGCTGAATTCCTGCGTCGAATACTGGGGTGCACCCGACTCCGAAAGACTCGAACAGATGCGTTCAGAAGCGCACGTCACGTTCGTCGCAAACGAAGACCGCCGGGGCGGCCTGACCTACGCTGTTCTGCATCCGGAACCGCTGGTGCGATTCGAAGAAGTCGCCGGGCCGGCAGACTGATGCCCCGTCGACGATCACCCGTCACCCAAGCCGACCTCACGCGGGTAGCCAAGGCAATGCGCGCCGCAGGGGTGCAGGACTGGCAGGTCGAGGTCGAGCAATCCGACGGGGCAAAATTCCGGATTGTCGCCGGCAAGGTGAGCGAAGCCGAGGCCGGCGACGATTGGGACGAAATTGTCGGGAGGGCTAAATGAGTACCCCTTACCGCAACCCATATCCGGGCGTCGCAGAAGTGCGCGATCGCCACGGGAAGCCGCGGCTGCGGCTCCGCAGGACGATCAACGGCGTGAAGATCGATGTCTACCTGCCGTCTCCGCGCGGCTCTGCTGAATTCCGCGAATCCTATGAGCAGGAGATCGACAAAGCGCTGGCCTGTTCGCCACAGGCGGCACCCGGCACCTTCGCCTTCTTGATTTCGACCTACCTGCGCACGGCTGCCTATCGCAATCTCGCCGAGTCGACCCGGACAACGAAGCGCCAGCGGCTCGACTGGATACGCGAGAACATCGGGCAGGGCCGGTATGCCACGATGCAGCCGCGCCATATTGAGACCCTTATGGAGCGCAAGGGCGGCCCGGAAGCGGCCAACCGGCTTCGCAAAGACCTGCGGCAACTGTTCGACTTCGCGGCCAAGCGGTTCGGCTTCAAGGAACCGAACCCGGCGACGCTCGCAGACCCGCACAAGGTCAAGTCGAGCGGCTACCACACATGGACCGACGAAGAGATCGCGACCTATCGGGACGCACACCCGACCGGATCGAAGGCGCGGCTGGCGTTCGAACTGGTACTGAACACCGGGGCGGCCCGGCAGGACGCCGCCCGCATGACCCGCGGCAACATCCGGGGCAACCGCATCTGCTATCGCAGGGGCAAGACCGGACAGGAGACCGACCTGCCGATCTTGAAGGAACTGGCGCGGGAACTAGCCGTCCTGCCGATGAAGCAGATGGTGATCGTGAGTACCGGCAACGATGGCCGCGCCTTTTCGGTCGCCGGCTTCGGCAACTGGTTCCGGCAGTGCGTCGCCGACGCGGGACTGCCCGCCCATTGCAGCATCCACGGCCTGCGCAAGGCCGGCGCACGTCGCCTCGCCGAAGCCGGCGCCACAGAATTCGAGATCATGGCGTTTCTAGCGCATAGCAGCGCCAAGGAAGCGTCCCGCTACACCGCCGCCGCGAACCGGTCGAAACTGACCGACGCCGGCATGGCAAAGCTGGACGAAGGCGGAACAGGTTTGACCAACCGCCCGCGGCTGGTTTGTCCAACCTCCGATTAAGTCTATGAAAACAAAGGCTCAATTCGGAAGTCTGGCGACCCCGGCAGGACTCGAACCTGCGACCGTCGGCTTAGAAGGCCGGTGCTCTATCCAGCTGAGCTACGGGGCCGTGCCGCCAGTGGCGCTAGAGGTGTGCGCACCGGCGGGCCGCGTCAAGGGGCCGTCCTTCGATACGCCCCGGATTGCATCCGGGGCTGCTCAGGATGAGGAAGATCGGGAAAACTCCTTGCCCTCGTCCCGAGTAGGCGCGCCCGCGCGCCGTATCGAGGGCGCCCTAAAACAGCGCAAATTGCGTCAACCCGCCCGGCGCCGCGATCCGGCCGGCGACCGGGGCGGCGAAATGGGCGGCGAGGATCACGGCGGGGGTTTCGGCATGGCGCTCGACGAAGCGCCGCCGGCTGGCTGCGGACATGGCCGGGTCCCAGCAGAAGCGGCTGTTCCACTCCGGATGCCGGCACTGCACGGGATGGTGCAGCAGGTCGCCGGCGAACACCGCCTCGCGCCCGCCGGCCTTGAGGCGCAGGCAGACATGGCCCGGCGAATGGCCCGGCCAGGATTCGACGGTCAGCCAGTTGTCGACCGTGTGGCCGTCGGTTACGAAGACGGCCTGACCCGCTTCCACCACCGGCAGCACGCTATCTTCATAGAAGCCATCGCTTGCGCCAGGTCCGTCAACGACATAGTCGCCGTTCTTCTCCCAATGGTCGAACTCGGTTTCGTGGAACAGGTAGCGCGCGTTCGGGAAAGTCGGCATCCAGCGGCCGTCGAGCAGCCGCGTGTTCCAGCCGACATGGTCGACATGGAGATGGGTGCACAGCACGTAATCGACATCCGCCGGCGCGACGCCGAGATCGCGCAGCCGGATCAGGAAATCGGTGTCCATCCGGTTCCACGCCCGGGTCGAAGGCCGGTCCTTGCCGTTGCCCACGCAGGTGTCGATCAGCACCGTATGGCGCGGCGAGCGCACGACGTAGCAATGCACGCTCTGGACGAAGCGGCCGCTCTCGGGATCGAAGAAATGCGGCTCCAGCCAGTCGCAGTAGCTGCGGATGGCCGCACCGTCGCTCTCGGGCAGCAGGAATTCCGGCGGGAAGCCGAGCCCCTCGGCCTCGACGATCCGGTCCACGGTGATGTCGCCGAAACGAAGCTGGTGCACGATGGTCTCCGGATCTCCTGCAACGGACCGTAGACAGCCGGAGAGATCGCCTGCGGTCAAGACCGGTGCGGCGGCCGGTTTTTGTAGGGGGAGGGTTTCAAAGGGGCTTATCCAGAATGGTTGACGGAAGGCCATGTGTTGCAGTCTTTGACCGCGCCGGACGGAGCAGCCTGCCCCGGACCGCGGTCCGGGGACCGGAGTCGCCCGATCGGACCGGCCGCCCCTTCGGCTTCGCTCAGGGCAGGCTCCCGACGTACCCTTCGTTGCCGCCCCGGACGGAGCGCAGCGGAGATCCGGGGACCAGAGTCGCCCGGCACGCCTGCCCTGAGCGAAGTCGAAGGGGCATCGCCTTGTGGCTCTGGGCCCCGGATCGGGGTCCGGGGGGGCATTGTCGGGTGTTTTCGGGCGTCGGCGAACGGGCGGCGTTTGGAGTTGTCGCCGGTGTCCCCCCGCCGCGCGTCAAGTAATCGGGATAACGCCCGTTCAAACCCTCCCCTACGGCCTCTCCCCACGGATCG
>MPMX01000003.1 GCA_002238725.1 Rhodospirillaceae bacterium bin65 | reverse complement strand
CGTTTGCCGGATCACCCGGCCCTGTTGCAGACCTATGTCTGGCAAAGCCTGGATATCGCGCCGCGCTTCCCGAAGCTGCGGGAGTTCCTGGGCTTCTGGGAGGAGAATCTGGAAGGCGCGTTGCATGTCGTGCGCGTGGCATCGCGGCAACTGGTCCGGCCGGCCGAATTCCGCTTCGTAGAGGGGCAGCTCCGGCTCAACTGACCGTGGTGGCGCAGGCAGCCGCCCCGCTGCGCCGACAAAGGGGCTTCCAACTAGGGCGCACACGCACTAGCTTGCCGTCCGTCTTCCGACACCCGATTGAATTCAACGGCAAATCGACGGCATGACGCTGAGCGTCGCAATCATCGGCTCCGGGCCGAGCGGCTTCTACACGGCCGAATCCCTCATGCGCGCGATCGACGATGTCGAGATTGACATAGTCGACAAACTGCCGACCCCCTATGGCCTGATCCGCGGCGGCGTCGCCCCGGACCACGCCAAGACCAAGAATGTCGCGCGGACTTACGAAAAGACGGCGCGCGACCCTCGGGTACGATTCTACGGCAACGTGACTCTGGACGCCGATATCGACCTGGAGGCGCTACGCGGGATCTACGACGCCGTCGTCCTGGCAACCGGCGCCGCCGTCGACCGGCCTCTGGGGATTCCCGGCGACGGCAAGGCGGGCGTGCTCGGCGTAGCCGCTTTCGTCGGATGGTATAACGGGCATCCGGACTTCCGCGACCTCGATCCGCCGCTGGATACCGCGGCGGTCGCCGTGATCGGCGTCGGCAATGTCGCGGTCGATGTCGCCCGGGTCCTGACCAAGACGCCGGACGAGATGGCGGCGACGGACCTCACCGACTATGCCGCCGCCACGATCCACGCCGCGCCGGTCCGCGATGTCTACATGTTCGGCCGGCGTGCGCCGCACCACGCCAAGTTCAGCAATGTCGAACTGCGCGAGATGGGCCAGCTCGAGGACAGCGCCCCGGTGCTGGACCCGGCGGAGCTGACACCGGACGTGCCGGAGGATTTTGCCGCCACGCTCAGCGACCGGGACCTGCGCATGACCCGGCGCAACCTCGCGACCCTGCACGAATTTGCCGCCATGGAACCGGCCGGCCGGACCAAGCGGGTGCATTTCCGCTTCTGCGCCAGCCCGGTCGAGATCCTTGGCGGCGACCGGGTCGAAGGCATCCGGATGGAGCGGACACGGATCGAGGACGGCCGGGCGGTCGGCACCGGCGAGACGTTCGATATCGCCTGCGGCCTGGTGATCCCGGCGATCGGCTACTATTCCGAGCCGGTCGATGGCGTGCCGTTCGAGGGCGGCCGGAGCCGCAACAGCGATGGCCGGATCGAGCCCGGGCTCTACGCCGTCGGCTGGATCAAACGCGGGCCTTCGGGCGTTATCGGCTCGAACAAGCCGGACGGCGCAACGGCAGCGCAGCAGATTGTCGAGGACTGCGGCACCGGGGCAGGCAAACCGGGCCGCCCGGCGCTGGACAACCATTTGCAGTCCAACAATATCCGTTATGTGTCGTTCGAGGACTGGAAACGGATCGAGTGCGCCGAAGAGGAGGCCGCGACGCCGCCGGCGCCGCGCCGCAAGTTCGGCCGGGTCTCGGAAATGCTGGCCGTGCTGGACTGACCGGCGCGTGCGGCGCGAAAAATTGGTTTAGGTGTGAAATATTTGGAAAGCTGATTGTTCGGGACTTTAACAATCGACCGCGCCCCGCTATAAGCGGCAGGCGCATCGAAGTTCGGGGCCGGCCGGCTATCGCCGGCGGCCCCGCAGGACGGAAGGAGAGAGCCGATGGATGGCGGCTCGGCCGCACCGGACGAATCCGGTAACGAACTCGAAAGCGCAGTGGTGCGGTTTGCCGGCGATTCCGGCGACGGCATGCAGCTGACCGGGACCCAGTTCACCCAGGCCACCGCCATGGCCCGCAACGATCTCGCGACATTCCCGGACTTTCCCGCCGAGATCCGCGCCCCGGCTGGCACGACCTTCGGCGTTTCGGCGTTCCAGATTCATTTCGGCTCGCGCACGATCCGGACATCGGGCGACGCGGTCGATGTGCTGGTCGCCATGAACCCGGCGGCGCTCAAGACCAACCTGGACGACCTGCGCAAGGGCGGGCTGATCATCGTCGATACCGGCTCGTTCTCGCGGCGCAATCTGAACAAGGCCGGTTTTGAGGAAAATCCGCTCGAAGACGGCACGCTCGACGGCTATCGCAAGCTCGAGGTCGACATGACCCGCATGACGGTCGAGGCGGTGAAACCGTTCGGCCTGGGCAACAAGGACGCGCAGCGCTGCAAGAACATGTGGGCGCTCGGCCTGGTCGACTGGCTGTTCGGGCGCGACCGGACGATCAACGAGGACTGGCTGAAGCAGAAATTCGCCCGCAAACCGGCGATCGCCGATGCGAATATCGCGGCCCTCAACGCTGGCCACGCGTTCGGCGAGACCGCGGACATGGCGCGCGAGTTCGGCAGTTTCGTGGTGCCGCCGGCCGATATCCAGCCCGGCACGTACCGGGCGCTCACCGGCGCGGAAGGCGTGGCGATGGGGCTGGTCGCCGGCGCCCGGCTGGCCGGCCTGCACCTGCTGTTCACCGGCTATCCGATCACGCCGGCCTCGGCGCTGCTGCACCTGCTTGCGCCGCTCAAGGATTATGGCGTTACGACCTTCCAGGCGGAGGACGAAATCGCGGCGGTCTGCGCGGCAATCGGCGGTTCCTATGCCGGCGCGCTCGGCGTCACGTCCAGTTCGGGCCCCGGCATCGCGCTCAAGACCGAGGCCATTGGCCTGGCGATCGCAACCGAACTGCCGCTCGTCGTTGTCAACTCGCAGCGCGGCGGCCCCTCGACCGGCCTGCCGACCAAGACCGAACAGTCGGACCTCTATCAGGCGATTTACGGCCGCAATGCCGATTCGCCGCTCGCCGTGGTCGCCTGCCATTCCCCCGGCGACGCCTATTTCGCCGCCATCGAGGCCTGCCGCCTCGCGGTCAAATACATGACCCCGGTGATGTTCCTGACCGACGGCTATATCAGCAATGCCGCCGAACCCTGGCTGATTCCGGATTTCGAGGACCACGAACCCTTCCCGGTAACCTTCCGCACCGATCCGGAGGGCTATCAGGTCTATGCCCGCGATCCCGAAACCATGGCCCGGGCCTGGGTGAAGCCGGGAACGCCCGGCCTGCTGCACCGGATCGGCGGCATCGAAAAGCATCACCTGACCGGCGACATCTCCTACGATGCCGACAATCACCAGGAGATGACAGACAACCGCCTGAACAAGATTCTCGGCATCGCCAAAGACATTCCGGCCCAGGCGGTCGACCAGGGGCAGGCGGGCGGCAGGGTGGCCGTCGTCGGCTGGGGCTCAACCTATGGGCCGATCAGCCGGGCCGTCTCCAACAAGCGCGCGCAGGGGCACGATGTGTCCCATATCCACATCCGCCATATCCGGCCCATGCCGCCCAATCTGGGCGACCTGCTCAAGAGCTACGACGCCGTGATCGTGCCGGAGATGAATACCGGCCAGCTGGTGACGGTGCTTCGCGCCGAATATCTTGTCGACGCCAAACCGCTCAACAAGGTGAACGGCAAGCCCTTCCGCATCGTCGAAATCGAAGACGCCCTGAAAGCCTGGCTGTAGGGCCGGCGGAGAAACAGCGATGAACGTTCAGACCCCTGCGAACCTGTCGCCCAAGGACTACGCCACCGACCAGGAAGTGCGCTGGTGCCCCGGCTGCGGCGACTACGCCATCCTGAAAGCCGTACAGAAGGCGATGGCCGATATCGGCGCCGATCCGGCGAACACCGTGTTCGTCTCCGGCATCGGCTGCGCCGCGCGCTTCCCCTACTACATGGAGACCTACGGTTTCCACACGATCCACGGCCGGGCGCCCAGTTTCGCGACCGGGATCAAGCTGACCAACCCGGACCTCGACGTCTGGGTCGTCGGCGGCGACGGCGACGGGCTTTCCATCGGCGGCAACCACACGCTGCACGCCATCCGGCGCAACGTCGACATCAGCTATCTCTTGTTCAACAACGAGATCTACGGCCTGACCAAGGGCCAGTATTCGCCGACCTCGCGGCTCGGCACCCGCTCGCCGTCGACGCCCCACGGCTCGATCGATTCGCCGGTCGATGCGCTGAGCTTCGCGCTCGGCGTCAACGCCCGCTTCGTCGCCCGCGGCATCGACCGGCGGCAGGACCATCTGCCCGGCCTGCTTGCCCGCGCCCACGCCCACAAGGGCTGCTCCTTCGTCGAGATCATCCAGAACTGCATCGTCTACAACGACGGCGTGTTCGAGCATTTCACCGAGAAGGCGGTGACGGCGGACATGCAGCTCGAGGCCGAGCACGGCCAGCCCCTGATCTTTGGCAAGAACCGCGAGAAGGGCCTGCGCCTGAACCGTCAGACGCTGGAACTGGAAGTCGCCACCCTCGGTGAGGACGGCTTCAGCGAGGACGATGTCATCGTCCACGACGAGACCAACCGCACCATCGGCGGGGCGCTGGCCCGCATGAAGCCGCCGGACTTCCCGGTCGCCATCGGCGTGCTCTATTGCGCCCCGGCGGAGATGAGCTACGAACGGGCCGTGCTCGCCCAGAACAGGGCGATCGCCGACAAGGCGCCGGCCGCGGGCGACATGAACACGCTGCTGCACCGCGGCTCGACCTGGGAGGTCGCGGCCTGACGAAGTCTTCCGGCGCAAGACGGAACGTTTGACCTTCGCGTAGTCGCTGCCATTCTGCACGACCGCCGAATCATCGTTGCGAAGGAACGCGATTCGGCAGTCGGATTCCAATGATTCCCGCGATGTGATATATGTCCGCCCTGCAGGAGGAGGCTGGCATTATGGATGGAGGTCCGCGAGGATCGGGTGGCGTGCCGGCGCTCGACATTTCGAATGTCGTCGCGGCATTTTCCGAAGAACAGGTCGAGCGGATCACCGGGCTGAGCAAAAGGCGGCTCCGTTACTGGGCGAAAACCGACTTTTTCAAGCCGAGCTTCGTCGAAGATAATCCCCGCCTGCCAAACAGCCGGTTCTATTCGTTCAAGGATATGGTGGCCCTGCGGACGCTTGAGCGTCTGCGAATGCGGAACAATGTCCCACTCCAGCATCTGAGAAAAGTCGCCGAGGTCCTGAGCTACCTGAAGGACGAACTTTGGACTGCGACCACCCTCTACGTGCTCGACCGGCAGGTGGTCTTGACGAACCCCGAGACGGGCAGGCCAGAGGAAATCGTTTCCGGTCAGTACGTACTGAGTATCCCACTGAAAGAAGTCATCGACGATACTAGCGAAAAGGTTGCCCGGCTGCGCCAGCGACCGGCCGACTCTATCGGCAAACTCCGGAAACACCGCTCAATTGGGCGCAACGCATGGTCGGTCGCCGGAACCCGGATCGCAGTCGGCTCGATCCGGCGGCTGCATGAAGACGGCTATTCGGTGGACCGAATCATTGAGGAATATCCCGATCTCACGCCCGAGGACATCGACGCTGCATTGAACCACGACGAAGCGCAGGCTGCGTAGCCTTGGCGCGCATGCGGTTTTTTGTGGATCAGTGCGTCCCCGATTCTGTCGCGAGAACCCTCGAAAATTACGGTCATGAGGCAATCCGGTTGCGCGAGCGGATCGCGCCGAATTCGCCAGATACGCTGGTTGCTGCCGTCTCGGAAGCAAATGACGCGATCCTCGTGACGATGGATGGCGATTTCCGGAAAATCGCTTCGAGCCACGGTGTCGGCTCCCGCCGTTATCGTCGCCTGAGCCTGCTACGCTTCGAAAAATGCAGGGAATCGCGGGCAGCCGTACGACTCGAGGAAGCCCTGTCATTGATCCAGCACGAATGGGAGGTAGGAGAAAGCCGAGGCTCTGGTGACCGGCGGATGTATGTGGTCATCACCGCTTCGACGATTCGAACCCACCGGTAGCCTCTAATGGGAGATAGTCCGAAAGCTAAGGTCGATAACGCGGGCGGGGCCTGCACCCCTGTCAAATTAGAAGAGCGTATGGCATATCTGCCCGGGGAATTTTTTGCATGATCGAAGGGCAGGTACATTGAACGCAAGCGATGCCGAAAAAATCGTGCGCCAGGCTGAGGCGGTGTACCGCCGCCGCGACATCGAGGCGACGATGGCGCTGTATACCGACGATGCGGTGATCGAATGGAACGGCCGGGAGGTTGCGCGCGGCGCCGAACAGGTGCGCGCCTTCCACGAGCGCTTCTACGATCCGGCGATCCGCAACGTGCAGCTCGACAAGACGCTGATCGCGGCAAGCGGCGACTGGATCGCTGTGGAATGGACCGCGAGCTGGGACAATCCCGACGGCACGAAAGCCCGCCAGATCGCCGGCGAGCACTGGAAGATGCGCGGCGACCGGCTGTGCGAATGGCGCGCCTTCGTCTCGACCAAGCGGGTCGGGTAGCGCCGGCCAAGCGGTCCCGCCTCAGGCAATCCGGCTTCGCGCCTGCGAGGCTTGACCCGCCGGCCTGTTCGGCGAGACTGCCGCGCCATGAACGACCCTGCTCACGCTGACGCGGCCGATCCCGAAGCCCCCGATTTCGACACCCTGATCGTCGGCGCCGGCTTTGCCGGCATGTATCTGCTGCACCGTTTGCGCGGCGCCGGCTTCCGGGCGCGGGTCTGCGAGGCCGGCGGCGGGGTCGGCGGCACCTGGTACTGGAACCGCTATCCCGGCGCGCGCTGCGACGTCGAGAGCCTGTCCTATTCCTACCAGTTCGACGAGGCGCTGCAGCAGGAATGGCAGTGGACCGAGCGCTATGCCGTCCAGCCCGAGATATTGCGTTACGCCAACCATGTCGCCGACCGTTTCGGCCTGTGGCCGGACATGCAGTTCGATACCCGGGTCGCCGCCGCGCACTGGGATGACGCGGCCGGCCTGTGGCGGATCCGGCTGGAGCCGGAGGACGGAGCGCCGGAGACGGTGACGGCGCGCTTCTGCATCATGGCGACCGGCTGCCTCTCGGCGGCCAATCTGCCGGACATTCCCGGCCGCGACAGCTTCGGCGGCGCGACCTACCACACCGGGCGCTGGCCCCACGAGGAAGTCGATTTCTCCGGCCTGCGCGTCGCTGTGATCGGCACCGGATCGTCGGCCATCCAGTCGATCCCGGTGATCGCGAAACAGGCGGCGCAACTGACCGTTTTCCAGCGCACGGCGAACTATTCCGTGCCGGCGCAGAACCGCCCGCTCGACCCGGCGGAAATCGCCGCCGTCAAGGCCGACTACAGGGGCCTGCGCGAAGAGGCGAAAACGCGCTTCGGCTGCTTCGTGGTCGATCTGCCCCGGCCGTCCGCGCTCGCCGACAGCCCGGAGCAGCGCGTCGCCGAATTCGAGCGGCGCTGGCAGACCGGCGGCCTCACCTTCATGGCGAGCTATGAAGACCTGCTGTACGACCCGGCCGCCAACGACACCGCGGCGGACTTCGTGCGCGCGAAGATCCGCGAGACCGTCCGCGACCCGGAGACCGCGCGCAGGCTGATGCCGACCAACGTGATCGGCTGCAAGCGGCTGTGCGTCGATACCGGCTATTTCGAGACCTACAACCGGCCCAACGTGCGCCTGATCGACATCAACGAACAGCCGATCCGGGCGATCACTGAATCGGGCGTCGCCGTCGAGGGCGAAGAGATCGAGGCCGATGCCATCGTTTTCGCGACCGGCTTCGACGCCATGACCGGCAGCCTGAAGCGCATCGACATCCGTGGCCGCGGCGGTCTGCCCCTGCGCGAGGCCTGGGAGGCCGGGCCGCGCACCTATCTCGGCCTGGCGGTCAACGGTTTTCCCAACCTGTTCACCATCACCGGGCCGGGCAGCCCCTCGGTGCTGACCAACATGATGCCGTCGATCGAGCAGCATGTCGAATGGGTGTCGGACTGCATCGCGGCCCTGCGCGGCCGCAGCGCCACGGTCATCGAGGCCGAACGCGCCGCCCAGGACGACTGGGTCGGCCATGTCAACGATCTCGCCGACGCCTCCCTGCGCTCGACCTGCTCGTCCTGGTATATCGGCGCCAACGTCCCCGGCAAGCCGCGGGTCTTCATGCCCTATATCGGCGGCTATCCTGCCTACGCCGCCCGCTGCGCCGAAATCGCCGCCGCGGGCTACGAGGGCTTCGCGATCCGTTAGGGCCGCCGGGGTTCCGGCATGTCATGAAATGTCGTGAACCGCCGTTCGTTCCCCTCGCCCTTTCCCGTCATTCCGGCCGGAGCCCCGGCTTGCATCCGGATCTACGGGGCCTCGCAGACACGCGCCGCCGCGATTTGACGCCCGGTGTTGGTCGGCGCCCAATTTTGGCTCGTCAGAAACACAAGGATTCTATGGAGCCGGACGCCGATCCGAGTTGAGCCGGTGCGCCGGCGTCGGCAGGGAACCTCAAGATTCCTGCCGCCGTAAAGGCGGGGCGGACGATAGACCGGACACGTTTTTCGAGGGTCGAACAACCCGTCGACGACGCTCACCGGCAACTCGCCGCCGGATTGCATACGGCGCCTTCAGATATTGGCGGCGCGGAAGATCCGGCCGTCCTGGACGGTCCCCCAGATGCGGACCTCCTTCAATCTATCCGCACCGATCTCCGTCGGATCGTCCTCCAGCACAGCGAAGTCGGCACGCTTGCCGCATTCGATTGAGCCGATCTCGCCGTCGAGCTTCAGCGTATAGGCGGCGCCCAAGGTGATCGCATGGAGCGCCGCATCGACGCCGATTCGTTCGTACTCGCCGAGCGTGCGCCCGGATGCCGTCTTCCGGTTGACGGCGCACCAGGCGGTGAACAGCGGCGCGAGCGGCGTGATCGGCGCGTCGGAATGGATCGCCGTGGGCACGCCCTCGGCCAGCGCGGTCGCGCAGGCGTTCATCCGCTCCGCGCGCTCCGGCCCGACGGTCTGGGCATAGTGCTCGTCACCCCAATAGTAGATGTGATTGGAGAACAGGTTGACGCACAGCCCGAGCGCGCGCATGCGCCGGAACAGGGCGGCGTCGGCAAGCTGGCAATGCTGCATGGTGAGGCGGTGATCCGGCGCGGGATAACGCCGCAGGGCCTCTTCGATGCAATCGAGCGCCAGTTCGGTTGCCTCGTCGCCGTTGGTATGGGTGTGGACCTGGATGCCGTGCTCCAGGGCCGAGCGGTAGAGTTCGCGAACCTGTTCCGGCGGCAGGTACCAGAGCCCCTCCGGCGCGCCGTTATAGTATCCCGGCCAGCGCAGCCGCGCCGTGAAGCCCTGGATCGATCCGTCCACGACCATCTTGATCGACCCCAGGCGCAGCCGGTCGGTGCTCATCGGGCCGAGTTCGCGCGCCCGGGCGATGAGGTCCGGTATGGCGATATTCTGCAATTTGCGCATCGCGACGATGCGCACCGGATAGTCCGGCTCGCCCGTGACCCGCAGCATCATGGCGACCGCGTCCTGCGGCAGCAGGCCGGCGAGGTCGGTCGCCGTCGTCACGCCGCTGCGCACGCACTGGCGCGCGAACTGCCGGAAGCCGTGCTCGTCGCAGGCTAGGCTGTCCCGGTCGAAGCCGACATGGGGATTGGCCGGCCCCATCGCGTCGTGGCCGCGCAGTTCGCCGGCCGGCCGGCCGTCCGCCGCCAGCGGAATGCCGGGATGGTTGATGCCGGGGCGCAGCAGGCCGGCCCGTTCGAGGGCCACGGTATTGACGTTCAGAATGTGGCAGGACGCGTTGAGCACGCCGACCGGGCGATCCGGCGAAACCCGATCCAGATCGTGCCGGTTCATCCGCCGGGCGCCGAAGTAGATTGCGTCCAGGCCCCAGCCGGCGAGCGGCGCTTCGGCATCTTCAAGCTGCGCTTCGGCCTGGCGCAGGCGGGCGACGACCGCGTCGACCGATGTCAGCCCGGTCCAGATCGTCCCGTCGGGCGCCTGCCGGTCGAAATAGCCGCAATAGACGAACCGCCAGAACGCGCCTTCCATGACATGGCAGTGCGCCTCGACCAGGCCGGGCATGAGGATCTTGCCGGCAAAGCGCTCATCCAGTTCATAGGCGCCGAAACCGGCCAGTTCGTCGACGGTCCCGGCGCCGACGATGCGCCCGTCGCGCACCGCGACATGGCTCACCGCCGGCCGCGCCGGGTTCATGGTGACGATTTTTTTCGCGCTGTAGATCCTGTTCATGGTTCCGCCGGCCCGTTCGAGAGAGGCACCGTCCGGTGCGGCGGCACGCCGTCGTCGCCGACGCGGTGACAGCTGACCCAGTGTTTCGGAAAAATCTCGCGCCGGGCCGGCGCCTCGGCCCGGCAGATATCTTCGGCGAACGGGCAGCGCCCGGCGAAGCGGCACCCCGGCGGCAGGTCGATCGGGCTGGGCGGATCGCCTTCGAGGCTGACGCGCCGGCGCCCCCGCCGCTTCGACGCCGCCGACGGCACGGCGGAGAGCAGCGCCCAGGTGTAGGGATGGAGCGGCCGCTTGAAGAGGGAGATGCGGTCGGCCTGCTCGACGATCTCGCCCAGATACATGACCGCGATCTCGTCGCAGATATACTGGACGACCGCGAGATCGTGCGAGATGAACAGGTAAGTCAGTTCGAATTCCCGCTGCAATGCCCGCAGCAAGTTGAGGATCTGCGCCTGGATGGCGACGTCGAGCGCCGAGACCGGCTCGTCGCATACGATGAGGTCGGGCTGGCTGGCGAGCGCCCGCGCCACGCCGATCCGCTGCCGCTGGCCGCCGGAAAACTGGTGCGGAAACAGCGCCTGCTGCTCGGCGCGCAGCCCGACCTTGCCGAACAGGTCGGCGACACGGCGGTCGCGGTCCTCCGGCGCGCCGACATCCATCAGGTCGAGCGGCTCGCGGACGATGGCGCCGGCGCGCATCCGCGGGCTGAGCGAGGAATAGGGATCCTGGAAGATGATCTGGGCCTTGCGGCGCAGGGCGAGCAGTTCGTTGCCTTCGGCCTCGGACAGGCGCGCGCCGGCGAGGTCGATGGTGCCGCCGGTAATCGGCGCGAGGCGCATGATGGCGAGCGCCGTGGTCGACTTGCCGGAGCCGGATTCGCCGACGATGCCGAAGGTGGTGCCCTTCGGCACGTCGAAACTGACACCGTCGACGGCATGAACGAAGGTCGGCTTGCGAAACGGTCCCTTTGAACCGGTCCGGAAATGAACCTTAAGGTCCCGGACCTTCAGCAACGGCTGGCCCGCCGATGCGCTCACGGTCGGTCCCCCTCTTCCATAAGCCAGCAGGCCGCCGAATGGCCGGCGCCCGCTGCGACCGGCGACGGCCGCGACTGCACGCAGACCGGCATCCTGAAGCCGCATCGCGGCTCGAAGGCGCAGCCGACGCCGAGCTCGGTCAGCGGCGGCACGACGCCGGGTATCTCCATCAGCGCCGCCCGTTCCGCCTCCGGTTCGTCGCTCAGCTGCGGCACGCAGGCGATCAGGCCGCGGGTATAGGGATGCTGCGGGTTTTGCAGCAGGTCGTCGACCGCCGCCGTCTCGATGATCCGCCCGGCATACATGACGAGGACGCGGCCGGTCATTTCCGCGATTACGCCCATGTCGTGAGTGATCATGACGATCGCCATGTCCCGGTCTTGCTGAAGTTCCAGGAGCAGGTCGAACACCTGCGCCTGCACCGTCACGTCGAGGGCGGTGGTCGGCTCGTCGGCTATGAGTATGTCGGGCTCGCACGCCAGCGCGATGGCGATCATGATGCGCTGGCGCATGCCGCCGGACAGCTGGTGGGGGTATTCGCCGATGCGTCGCTCCGGGGCCGGGATGTGCACCTCGCGCAGCAACTCGACCGCGCGGTCCAGCGCTGCACGCCTGGTCAGCCCCTGATGGAGCACGATCGATTCGGCGATCTGGTCGCCGACCGTGAAGACCGGGTTGAGCGCGGTCATCGGCTCCTGGAAGATCATGGAAATCCGGTTGCCGCGGATCCGGCGCATGCGCTCCTTCGAGGCTTTGAGCAGGTTCTCGCCGCGATAGACGATCTCACCGCCGGCGACCTTGCCGGGCGGGCTGGGAATCAGGCCCATGATCGCCAGCGCGGTCATGCTCTTGCCGCAGCCGGACTCACCGACGATGCCGAGGATTTCGCCTTTCGACAGGCTGAATTCGATGCCGTCGAGAACGTGCGCGATACCGTGACGGGTCCGGAAGTCGACCTGCAGGTTGCGCACTTCCAGCAAGGTCGATGAGTCGTCCGCGGCCGGCATCACCGTTCCCGTAGCTTCGGGTTCAGCGCGTCGTTCAGGCCGTCGCCGATCAGGCTCACGCTGAGCACCGAGAGGAAGATCGCCGCGCCCGGGAAGGTCGCCGACCACCAGGAATCGAAGATGTATTCGCGGCTGCTGCCGATCATCAGGCCCCAGCTCATGATGTTCGGGTCGCCCAGGCCGAGGAAGCTCAGCCCGGCCTCGAACAGGATGGCGACGCCGACGATCAGCGTGGCGGACACGATGAGCGGCGGCAGGGCGTTGGGCAGGATGACGACCCAGATCAGGCGCTTGTCCGTTGCCCCGATGGTCCGGCCGGCCTTGACAAATTCGAGCTCCTTGAGGCGCAGGAACTCCGCGCGCGCGAGCCGGGCGGTCGATTGCCAGCTCGCCACCCCGATGGCGATGGCGATCATGTAGAGCGACGGCGTGAACAGCGCCACCAGCACCATGGCGAGGATCAGCGACGGCAGGACCTGGAAGAACTCGGTAATCCGCATCAGGATTTCGTCGACCAGCCCGCCGTAATAGCCGGCCATCGCACCGACCAGCAGGCCGATCGCGACCGTCATCAGCGCGGCCGACGCGCCGACCGCCAGCGTCGCCCGGCCGCCGCCGATCATGCCGGCGAGAATGTCCCGGCCGACATGGTCGGTGCCCAGCGGGACGTTTGGATCGACGCCCGGCGGCGTGAAGGGCGCGCCTTTGATCTTGAAGGGATCGACGCCGTAGAGCGGCGGGCCGAACAGGCTGATCAGAACGATGGCGGCGAGCAGGACGAGACCGAGGATCGCCGACCGGTTGCGCAGGAACATGCGCCAGGCCTCGCGCGCCGGGCTTTCGGCGGTGGCGACGGGAATCTCCGCTCCGGCGGGGCGCTCGGCCATCGGCTCAGCTCCTCTTGCCCTTGATGCGCGGATCGGCCAGCCGGTAGCAGAAGTCGGTCGCCAGATTGGCGACGATGACCATCAGGGCGGAAAAGAACAGCAGCGCCAGGATCGTCGTGTAGTCGCGCCGCAGCAGCGAATCGAAGGCCAGCGTGCCGAGGCCGGGCCAGTTGAACACCGCCTCGACCAGCACCGCGCCCGACAGCAGGTTGCCGAAATGCAGCCCGGTGATCGTGATGATCGGCAGGACGGCGTTGCGCAGGGCGTGCTTGAAGAACACGACGCGCTCGGCGACGCCCTTCGCCCGCGCCGTGCGGATATAGTCGGAGCCCAGCACCTCGAGCATGCTGGCCCGGGCGAGGCGGCTGTACTGCGCGATGTAGATGATCGCGAGCGTGAAGGCCGGCAGCACCAGATGATGGGCAATGTCGAGCGCTCGGCCGAAGAATCCGACCGAAAGCGTCACGTCGTAAAGGCCGGCGATGGGAAAAATCGGGACGACGAAGGCGAACAGGATGATCAGCATCAATCCGGTCCAGAAGGCCGGCGCCGAATAGCCGATCAGCGACGCGACGGTGAGGAAATTCGAGAACAGGCCTTCGGGATTGCGCGACGCAAGCACGCCGAGCGTCGTGCCGATGAACAGGGCGATGACGGTAGCCGCGAGGATCAGCAGGATGGTCGGCCCCATGCGCGAGACGACCAGTTCGACGACCGGCGAGTTGAAATAGAAGGAATAGCCGAGATCGCCCTGTATGGCGTTGCCGAGGTAAATCCAGAGCTGCTCGTGGATCGGCAGGTCGAGCCCGTAATCGCGCCGGATGGCCGCGAGGATTTCCTCGGTAATGCCGCCGGATTCGCCGGCGATGACCTCGGCGGGGTCGCCCGGCGCCAGGCGCACCAGGATGAAATTGAGAACCAGGACGGCCGTGACGACGATGAAGGCGTAGGCGATCCGCTCAAGCACCAGTCTCAGGATCGGCATCGCCGCCTAGCGCCTCTCGTCCGGTTCGCCGCTATCGCCGATTCGGCATGTTTCGCCCTGCCCGGTCAAGCCGGGCCGGGCAAGGCTCGGGCAGCGAATCGCCCGTAGAGCGAAAGGGGCCGGTCCGCCTTGCGCGAACCGGCCCTCTCCCCGACGCACTGCCGGGTCCGTAATCCGGACGGCGACCTACTTCAGGTAGACGTTATCCATGGGGCCCATCGTGCCCCAGATCGTCAGCGGCGGGTTGCCGACCTTCTTGTTGTAGATCGTGTGGTAGGGCAGCCCGTACATCCAGTAGACCGGCAGTTCGTCGGTCACGATCTTCTGGAATTCCAGATAGATCTGCTTGCGCTTCGCCGGATCCAGTTCGACGCCCGCCTTTTCCAGCAGCGCATCGACTTTTGCGTTGGAGTAGCTTTGCGTGTTCGACCAGATGACGCCCTTGCGGATATTGGAGGTCACATAGGTGCGGTGCACGCCGATCACCGGGTCGCCCCAGTTGAAGACGACATCGACGGTCATGTCGAATTCGTGGCTCTTGACCCAGTTGGCCCAGGTCGGGAAGTCCGGCGGAATCCGGAGCTTGACGTCGATGCCGACCTTCTTCAGCTGCGGCTTGAGATATTCGGCAACGTCGCGCTGGGACAGCAGCGTATCGAGCGTGACCTGGAAGCGCGTCCCGCCGTCCTTCCGCGGATAACCGGCCGCGTCGAGCATCTTGTTCGCCTTGCCGAGGTCGAGGTCGTAGCGTTTCGCGTTCTGGTCCGCCAGCGGATTGCCCATGGCGATCGGGCCCAGGGCCGGCTTCGACAGCCCGCTGTGCAGCGCTTCGTTGATGAACTTGCGGTCGACCGCATAGGCGATCGCCTGGCGCACGGCCTTCTTGCCCAGGATCGGGTGTTTCAGGTTGAACGCCAGCCAGGCGATCGGGCCGATCGCGGCATATCCCTGCGCCGTCACGACCAGGTTCTTGTTCTTCTTGAGCCGCCCGAGTTCGCGCGACTTGGTGTTGAACGCGCGGAGATGAATGTCGCCCCGCTCCAGGCCGAGCG
The DNA here is from genome assembly GCA_002238725.1 of Rhodospirillaceae bacterium bin65. GTDB lineage: Bacteria > Pseudomonadota > Alphaproteobacteria > Bin65 > Bin65 > Bin65. The sequence continues at coordinate 131,286 of MPMX01000003.1, read as the reverse complement.
CGAGGGAATTGGAGTTCTTGTTGATCTTGTAGATGATCTTGTCGAGGTAGGGCTTGCCCTTCAGGAAGAAGTTCGGGTCGCGCTCCAGGATGATGTGCTGGCCCTTGACGTATTCGACGAAGCGGAACGGTCCGGAGCCGACCGGCTTCAGGTTCATGGGATGCCGCTTGGCGTCCTTGCCGTCGCCGTAGACATGCTTGGGAATGATCGCGCACAGCGACGAGGACATGGCGAGCAGGATTGCCGGATGCGGCTTGCTCAGCCGCAGAATGGCCGTGTGCGGGTCGGGCGTGTCGACCTTCGCCACCGGCGAGAACATCGTCTTGAAGGGATGGTTTTTCTTGATCGTGTCGATCGAGAAGGCGACGTCTTCCGACGTGACCGGCTTGCCGTCGTGAAACTTCGCGTTCTTGCGCAGGTTGAGCGTCACGCTCAGGCCGTCGGCCGAGACCTTCCAGCTTTCAGCCAGGTAGGGCTGCGGGTTCCAGTTTTCGTCGAAGCGCAGCGGCGTGGCGAAAATCTGCGATCCGGGCATGCCCGTGGCGACGCCCGACTGCACCGCCGGATTCAAGTGCCGCGGCGTTTGTGGGGAACCGATGACCAGCGTGCCGCCTTTCTTCGGCGTGTCGGCGACGGCACCGGTCGCCAGCGCGAAACCGAGACCGGCACCGATCGTCGCCTTGATGGCGGTCGGGGCGAAACTCTTGCGGATTACGGACATGATTTCCTCCTCTCATCCCGCGTCCACGAAACCTGGCATTGTCTGAAGACCGGCATGCTTGAAGTTATGCGAATTTTCGATAGAATAACACCAATCCCAATGCCTCTTCCTCAAATCATACAAACATGCCGGTTTTTCTTCAAACCGAAAATGTTGCATTTATTTCGAAGCGCAGGCTGGGTTTGCCGCTGGCAGATCCCCTGGCGCATTGCGCCATATTATGCAATTTTTGCATAATCTAGGCTGCGCCCCGATCTGGCGGGCATTGCGCGGGGCCGCTGTCGCGCAACATGTCCCAAATCCGCTCGATATTTTCCCGCCCGGCGGCGCGGGTGCGGAAGAGCCTGATCTCGATGGACTGGTCCCAGGTTGCGTCCCCGGCGCGCACCAGACGGCCGGAATCGAGGTCTTCGCCAATAAGCATGGTCTGCAGCCAGGCCATGCCCCGTCCGTCCAGGACCATGTCGCGGATGATCTCGCCCATGGTCGATTCGTAGACCGGGTTGATGTGGAGTTCGACATCCTGCGCGGTCATGCGCGCCTGGCGGTGCCAGCCCAACGGGTTCTCCGAGGAAAACCCGATGCAGGATACCGGGGCGTCGGCCGTGCCGGGCAACGCGAATCTGGGATTACCCCTTTCGTCGGGCAGCGAGACCGGGATCATTTCCTCCGAGCCGACAATCAGGAAGTCGTATCCGCTGAGATCGACGAGGTCCGGCATCGCCGGCTGGTGGAAGCAGACCAGAAAGTCGACCACGTCGTTGAGCAGGTCGTCGATGCAGTTGTAGAGATTGTCGGAACGCAGGGCGACCCCGCCGATCTCCATGTGCGCCTCGATCTGCGCCAGCAGCCGGGGCAGAAAATGACGCGCCAGGACGTGCTGGGCGCTGATGCGCAGTTGCTCCGCCCCTTGCAGGCCGATCCGGCGGGCGCCGGCCCGCGCCCGGTAGACGGTCCGGACGATGGCGATCGACTCCCGGTAGAAGTCGCTGCCCGCCCGGGTCAGGCCGACCGGCTGGGATCTCCTGTCGATCAGCTGCACGCCCAACCAGTCCTCGAGCTGCTGGATGCGCCGGCTGAGCGTCGACTGTGTCGTGTTGCGCTCTTCGGCGGCCCGGGAAAAGCTGCGCGTGGTGGCGAGCACCAGGAAATCTTCAAGCCACTTGATTTCCATAGGGCGACCCCTGCGGACTGCTGTCGAGGCGGGTCCGCACTATGCGGGAATTCGGCGCGCGCAGCGAGACGTTCCGCGCGACCGCCCGCCTTGCCCGGGACCTCCCGCCGCGCCGGCTGGACGGGCCGATGAAGCGGGCGGACCTCTTCCCTTACGATACGGGCTTCACGCCCTGGATGGCGAGCCGGCTGGACCCGCGCTTCGCCCTGTCGCTCTACGTGCCGCAATCGCTGCGGCAGGACGACCCCGCGCCGCTGCTCGTCCTGATTCACGGGACCAGCCGGAGGGATAATTTCCGCGACGGTTTCCGGGACTTTGCCGAGCGCACGGGTACCGTTCTTCTGGCGCCGCTGTTTCCCGTCGGCGCGGCAGCTGCAGACGACGTCCATGGCTATAAATGGATCGACGGCGACGGCGTACGGTTCGACCTTCTGCTGCTCGACATGATCGGCCAGGCCGCCGCAATCTGGCCCCTTGCCGCGGACCGTTTCGCCCTGTTCGGCTACAGCGGCGGCGGCCAGTTCGCGCATCGTTTCCTGTATTTGCACCCGCACCGTTTGACAGCGCTGTCGGTCGGTGCGCCGGGCAACGTCACTCTGCCCGATCCGGCCCGCCCCTGGCCGGCCGGCGTCAGCGGGCTGGAGGAGCGATTCGGTATCGGTTTCGATAACGACGCGATCCGGGCGGTTCCGCTCCACATGGTCGTCGGTGGGGCAGACACCGAAACCTGGGAAATAGCCAAGGAACCCGGCGATCCCGTCTATATCCGGGGCGTCAATGACGAGTCGACGAGCCGGATCGAGCGGCTGAAGCGGCTGGAATTTGAGATGGCCCGACGCGGGTCGTCGACACAATTCGAACTCGTCGAAGGAGTCGCCCATGACGGCCCGGCCGTCGTACCCGCAGTAACCCTGTGGTTGGAGCGCTCGGCATTTACGCGGGATCTGTAGCGGATTCCCTGGCGTCAAACGCAACTCTGAAGGTGCGCGTCGCCTGTCAGGCCAATTGGCTGTCACATCTGCGTTCCGTCATGATTCGTCATGACGACACCCTTCCACCCGATGTGCCGCCCCGAACCCCGATCCGGGCCCAGAGCCTGCCCTGAGCGTGTCGAAGGGGCCGCGAGGACAGGCCGTTCGGGGCGTCTCTGGTCCCCGGATCGGCTTGCGGCCGTCCGGAGCGGCACGCGGGCGTTCGGGAGAGTCGTAGAGTGTCAGGAAATGTCATGTTCTGTCATGTTCCGACGCGATTTCGCCTCGATGGCCTCACCGTTCGCTCTGCGTCGCCGCCCGATTTTGCCGCTATTCGCTAAGGCAGACCGTTCCATATACAGTGTATTCTTGCACGCCGGCGCTCCGTTCGAAGCCGCACCGCCGGCCCGGACCGACGCATACCGCCCGCCGGAGATGCAATTTTGTTCATTTAATGTTCTCGTTCGTGACGTCAAGGCCTTTCCGGCGACTCCGTCCGGCCTCCGGCATGGGATTGTCCCTGCGGCCGGGGCAAAACCGCGTCGGCGCCCCCTCACCCCGCGCGCCCGGCGGGATTCCTCTGCGAAACGGCGGGCTACTGAGAAATATCCATCCTCCGATTCAGCGGGGAAGTTACAGGAAAGCGCGTCCGTCGACGGATACCTGCGGCCTTTTGCAGAGGATTCCGGCAGGGAGAGGCTGGAGGAGCCCGGAATGGACATGCCTTCCTCCTCCTCTTTCGCCTCGTCGCGATTTCGCAGATTGGTCGTCCGAAAGAAACGAGAATTGTCGGCGTAGCATTGCCGGGCCGGCAAATGCGATCCAGAATAAGCGTCGATCCGCAGCGCATCTAAGCATCGGGGCATCGCGCGAACCGCGAAGGGGCACAATATGACCGATCGAAACCCTCCGGCCCTCGAAGATGTCTTTCATGCTCTGGACCGCTGGCGGCATCTTCCCGGCTACAGGCTCGAACCGAATCTCGCGCCGTTTTTCGGACTGTATCTGCCGGATATTCTGCGCGAATGCTTGAAAACGAAACCGGTAACGCATCCAACAATTTTACCGGAATTCCCCTTGCGTTTGGGCACGTTGTACGAAGATCTAAAGAAGGAACGTCCACATTCGAGAGAGAATCAATCTGTACAGGTCGATTATGCTGCATTTTCGAGCGATCTAAAGAATGTATATTTTGTCGAACTGAAGACTGATGAAGGATCGATCAATAAAGAGCAGCTCAATTATCTACGCTTCGCCCGGAATGTTGGCTTTCGCGCCATTTTGGACGGTATCCTCGATATATGCAGAGCAACCGATCACGTTGGAAAATATATTCATCTCATTCATAATCTTGAAAAACTTGGCATGATAAGCATTCTCGATAGTGGACGAGATAGATTATACGAAAAAACATTCCCGAAAGGCAAATCGGGCTGGCGTGAGACACTAAATTGCGTATCTTCCGCCGCTAGTGAAAAAACTCCGCTAAAAATCGAGATCGTTTACATTACGCCTACCGGAAGTTCCAAGAAGGTGCGCGAAGCTGATTTCTGCGAAATTGGCTTCGATTGCGTTGCGGACATCGTCGAGAGTCGCGGTTATCTCGGCCTCTTGTTTGCAAATTATCTCAGGAAATGGACGAGCACGGCGGGAAAGATGGACCCCCGGAAATTCCGCAGCGCGCCGTGACGGAAACACCCACCCTCTCCAAATCCCGCTATATTTCCGGGGCGCAGTGCCATCTTCGGCTTTGGTACGACTGTTACGAACGCGACCTGGCGGCGCCGCCGGACGAGGCGCTCCGGGCGGTCTTCGATGCCGGGCACGAGGTCGGGGAACTGGCGTGCCGGCGCATCCCCGGCGGCCATCTCGTGGCGCACGACCACCGCCATATCCCGGAGGCGCTGGACGAAACCTCCCGAGTCATCGAGGCGGGCAGCGCGCCGGCCCTCTTCGAGGCGGCATTCCGGCATCGCGGAGTTCTGGTCCGGGCCGATATTATCGAGCGCCTGCCCGGCGGCGGCTGGCGCCTGACCGAGGTCAAGTCGACGACGCGGCTCAAGGACCTTTTCGTCCTCGATGCCGCGGTCCAGCTCTGGGTCTTGCGCGGCACCGGCCTCGATGTGCGCGAAGCCTGCGTCCTCACCCTCGACCGCCAATATGTCTACGACGGCCGGCGACTCGACCCCGACGCGCTGTTCCAGCTGCACCCGGTGACCGGCCGGGCGGAAGCGCTGCTTGCAACCGTCGAGGCCGGAGTGCACGGGATGCAAGTCATGCTCGCCGCGACGGGCGCGCCGGACATCGCACCCGGCGGCCATTGCTTCGACCCCTACGCTTGCCCGTACTACGCGCATTGCACGCGCAACGATGCGCCGCCGGACCACGGCATCGACGAGTTGCCCCGGCTGGCGAAGGCAGAACGGGACCGGCTCGACGCCGGGGGAATTCGGGAGATCCGCGATATTCCCGACCGGTTCCCGCTCACGCCGCTGCAGCGCATCGTCCGGCGCACCGTCATCGATGGCCGTCCGGCGCTGCATGGCGACATCGCGGGCGCACTGGCCCGGCGGAGGCAGCCGGTCCGCTACCTGGACTTCGAAACATTCTCGTCGGCGATTCCGCGCTTCGCCGGTACGCGCCCCTACGATGCAATCCCCTTCCTGTTCTCGGTGCATACCGAACGCCGGGGCGCGCCGCCGGAACATGCCGATTATCTGCACGAGGGCAGCGACGACCCTCGGCCGGCGCTGGCCGACCGGCTGATCGGGGCGCTCGGCCGCAGCGGCAGCGTCTGCGCCTACTCCGGCTACGAGGGCCGCATCCTGCGCGACCTCGCGGCGGCCTTGCCGGAACGGGCGGCGGCGCTGCGCGCCATCGGGACCCGGCTGTTCGATCTGTTGCCGCCGATACGCGGAAGTTATTACCACCCTGCGTTCCGCGGGTCCTTCTCGATCAAGACCGTGCTGCCCGCGCTGGTTCCCGGCATGGACTACGCCGACCTGTCGATCGCCGACGGGCAGACTGCGGCCGCGCGCTACGTCGGGGCGCTGGCGACCGACGATCCGGAAGAGCGCCGGCGCACATTCGCCGACCTGCGCGCCTACTGTGCCCGCGATACGCTGGCGCTGGCCGAACTGAGCCGGTCGCTGGCGACAGTCGGCCCGGAGAATACTGTCAGGGAGCCGGTGCCCGTGCGTCCTGCGTGAACCGTCGCCCTAATGCGCCGCGGCCCAGTTGTCGGCGGCGCCGGCGTCGACAACCAGGGGGACGGAGAGGTCGACCGCCGGCAGGGCGGCGCCTTCCATCATCGGCTTGAGCGCGGCGACGGTGCGGTCGACCTCGTCTTCCGGCACCTCGAACAGCAGTTCGTCATGGACCTGGAGCAGCATCCGGGCGCCCAGCCCTTCGGCCTCCAGCACGGCGGGGACGCGGATCATGGCGCGCTTGATGATGTCGGCCGCGCCACCCTGGAGCGGGGCATTGATCGCCTGGCGCTCGGCGAAGCCGCGGTGCGAGGCGCTGCGGTCGTTGATCCCCGAGACGTGGATTTTGCGGCCGAACGGCGTCACGACATGGCCGTTGCGCCGGGCGAAGTCCTTGGTCGTCTCCATGTAATCGCGGATGCCGGGGAATTTCGCGAAATAGGCGTCGATGAAGGCGCGGGCCTCGCCGCGGTCGATGCGCAGCTGGTTGGCCAGCCCGAACGCCGAGATGCCGTAGATGATGCCGAAATTGATCGCCTTGGCGCGGCGCCGGACCATCGGGTCCATGCCGTCCACCGGCACGCCGAACACCTCCGAGGCGGTCATGGCGTGGATATCGACGCCATTGCGGAAGGCGTCCTTGAGCACCGGCATGTCGGCGACATGGGCGAGCAGCCGAAGCTCGATCTGGGAATAGTCGAGCGAGACCAGCGTGTAGCCGGCGTCCGGCACGAAGGCCTCGCGGATGCGCCGGCCTTCCTCGGTCCGCACCGGAATGTTCTGCAGGTTCGGATCGTTGGACGAGAGCCGCCCGGTCGAGGCCACCGCCATGGCGTAGGAGGTGTGGACCCGGCCGGTTTTCGGGTTGATCTCCGCCACCAGCGCATCGGTGTAGGTGCTTTTGAGCTTGGAAAGCTGCCGCCAGTCCAGCACCCGGGCCGGCAGGTCGTGGCCCTGGGCGGCCAGGCTTTCCAGCACGTCGGCCCCGGTGCCCCAGGCGCCGGTCTTGGTTTTCCGGCCGCCCTCCAGGCCCATCCGGTCGAACAGGATTTCGCCGAGCTGCTTGGGCGAGCCGATGGCGAAGCGTTCGCCGGCAAGCTCGTAGACCTCCGCCTCGTAGCCGGCCATGCGCTGCTCGAAATCGCCCGACAGGCGCTTGAGATGGCCGGCGTCGACCTTGATCCCGGTGCGCTCCATCTGCGCCAGCACCGGAATCAGCGGCCGCTCCAGCGTCTCGTAGACGGTCGTCACCCGCTCGGCGACCAGGCGCGGCCTGAGCAGCCGGTGCAGCCGCAGGGTGATGTCGGCGTCTTCGGCGGCATAGTCGGTCGCCTTGTCCAGCTCTGCCTCGGCGAAGCCGATCTGCGCTTTGCCCTTGCCGCAGATGTCGCTGTACTTGATCGTGCTGTGCTCGAAATGGAGCCAGGCGAGGTCGTCCATGCCGTGCTTGTGCCGGCCGGCGTCGCAGACATAGCTGAGCAGCATGGTGTCGTCGACCGGCGCGATCCCGATGCCGTAGCCGGCCATCACCACCGTGTCGTACTTGATGTTGTGGCCGATCTTCAGGGTCGCCGGGTCTTCCAGCAGGTCCTTCAGCAGGGTGAGCGCACGGTCGAACGGGATCTGCTCCGGCGCCGCCGCACCGTCGAGCGCCAGCGCTTCGCCGCCCTCGGACCCCGGCGCGACATGGGCGAGCGGGACGTAACAGGCCCGGCCCGGCTCGACCGCCAGCGAGAAGCCGACCAGCTCGGCGCGCATTTCGTTCAACGAGGTCGTCTCGGTATCGAAGGCGACGGTGCCGCGCGCGCGCGCCAGCGCAATCCATTCGGCGAGCCGCGCCTCGTCCTGCACCGCTTCGTAGACCGCGGCCTCCGGCGCCGGCGCGGGATCGGCGGCCTCGTCCGGTTGCGCCTCGATCAGGCCGGCTTCGACGAAACCGGCCTCGAGCCGGCGGGTGATGGTGCGGAACTCCTGCTCGCGCAGGAAGCCGAGCAGGGTTTCCGGCTCCGGCGGTTCCAGCCGGAAATCCTCGATCGCGGCATCGGTCGGGACATCGTCCTTCAGCACGACCAGGTCGCGCGACAGGCGGGCCTGGTCGGCGAATTCGATCAGGTTCTCCCGCCGCTTGTTCTGTTTGATCTCCGACGCCCGGGCCAGCAGCGTGTCCAGATCGCCGTATTCGCCGATCAACTGCGCCGCGGTCTTCTGGCCGATGCCGGGCACGCCGGGTACGTTGTCGGTGCTGTCGCCCATCAGCGACTGGACATCGACCACCTTGTCCGGCGCCACGCCGAATTTCTCGACCACCTCCGGGGCGGCGATCCGCTTGTCCTTCATCGGATCGAACATGGTGACCGTGTCGTTCACCAGCTGCATCAGATCCTTGTCGGACGAGACGATGACCGTCTGGAAGCCCTTGGCCGTCGCCTTTCTTGCGAAGGTGGCGATCAGGTCGTCGGCCTCGTAGCCTTCCAGCTCGATGCAGGGCAGGTTGAAGGCGCGGGTCGCGTCGCGCACCAGGGCGAACTGCGGGCGCAACTCCTCCGGCGGCTCGTCGCGGTTTGCCTTGTATTCCGGGTACAAATCGTTGCGGAAGGTCTTCGACGACGCGTCGAAGATCACCGCAAGGTAATCCTCATGCCCATCTGAGCGCACCTGCTCGATCAGCTTCACGATCATGTTGCAGAAGCCGTTGACGGCGTTGGTGTGGACGCCGTCGGAGCGCTTGAATGAATCGGCCGGAATGGCGTGGAACGCCCGGAAGATATAGGCCGAGCCGTCGATCAGATAGAGGTTCGGCGCAGGCATGGCGGTCCTTTGTCAGGGCCCCGGGACGGGGAGCGGCCTTCGCCGCTCCCGCCGCAAGGAAACCTAGCGCATTTTGGACCAGGCAAGCGGAACCAGGATTTCGGAACGGGCATCGACGAGCAACTGCGCGATTTCACTCTGGATTTCCGCCCACTCAGCATCCGCCATCAGGGCCGCGCGCTGCGCTGTCCGGGCCTCCATGGAGGGATGTGCAACCATGTGCGAGAACTCGTCCGGCAGGCCCGCTTCCGTGATCCACATGCCGACGTCGCACACATGTTTCTTGCGGACCGACGCCGCCCGCTCCATCTCCGAGGCATACCGGGAGACCTGCCCCGGCGCCGTCCTGTAATAGCGGTATTCGTAAATGTTGCCGGCGGCCTCCGGGGCCTGCACCGGCATGACCGGCGTCAACATCCGCGCCTCGTGCTGCAAGATGTGATGCGACACCTTCGATAGATGTTCGTTTTGCCAGCGGGCGTCTTTTGCCAGCGCCGCCCGCTTCTGCCGGTAATCCCCATAGTCGTCGTAGGCGCAAAGCCGCCAGAGCCTGTTGAGCGCGCCGATTTCGGCTGTCCACAACCCCAAAGTCTCCCCGTATTTCGGGCTGAAGATTTCGTGTGTCTTTTGGTTGACGGACAGAACCTCGGACATCGCACCCGGTTTGTACGTGACCGTTCTCATTTCATATATCATTGTCGATCTTCCTGGATTGCCGGAAGGCCTGATCCGGCAGGTTTGCCCGACCGTCAATATGCACAATTCGGTCCCCTGCCGGAACCCGACAAAATTGATAATCGCCCAATCCTCCTGTACTGCCTTGAGACCGACGGAGGATCGCAATGTTCGAAAGTCTGCGGAACGAGAAACGGCCGCCCTATACGGCCCCGGTCTTCTCGGCGGACCTCAAGGCCGGCATAACCCTGTCGGCCAACTACGTCCCGACGGCAATGGCGCTCGGCGTCATCTCCGGCCTGGGTCCGCTTGCGGGGCTCTGGTGCGGCGTCCTGGTCGGGTTCGTTGCCGCGGCGTGCGGTGGCACGCGCGCCCTGGTAAGCGGCCCCAGCGCCGTGCTCGCGGTCATCACCGCCACCCTGGTCACCGGAGACCAGTACAGCCTGTCCGAAATTGCCGTCATCATCGTCATGGCCGGCGCCATGCAGATCGGCCTCGGGCTCGCCGGAATCGGGCGTTTCGTCTCCTACATGCCGCACATCGTGCTGACCGGGTTCATGTCCGGCATCGGCGTGCTGCTGCTCTGGAAACAGGCCTACAAGCTGTTCCACCTCGGCGCAGCCGACCTCGCGATCGCCGGCGGCGGCCTGGTCTTGATGGCCGTATGGCCGGCAAGAGCCGGCAAACTCCTGCCATCGGCGCTTGCCGTTGTCGCGATCGGCTGGCTCGTGACGGTGTTCCTGCCCGGCGCCGAACGGCTCGGGCCCGTTCCCGTCGGCCTGCCTGTCCCCGTCCTCGAGACGCCGTCGCTCGAATTCCTGTCCGAAGCCGTCGGTCCGGCGGCCCTGGTCGCCCTCATCAGTTCGGTCTACAGCCTGATGTGGTCGCTCCTCGCCGATACGTTCACCAACTCGCAGCACAACCCGAATCGCGAGCTGCTCGCCCAGGGCCTCGGCAATCTGGTCGCGGGCGCCGCCGGCGTCCTTCCGGGCGGCGCAACCATCGCCACCATGTCGGCGCGCCGGTTCGGCGGCAAAACCGTGATCGCGGGGGTCATCTGCCTGCTCATCATCGCGGCGCTCATTCTCAGCCTCGGCCCCTATGTTGCGCCGCTGCCGATCGCGGCGCTCACCGCCATCGTCATGCTCGTCGGCTGGAAGATGATCGACTTTTCCTTCCTGCGGAAGCTCCGCCGGATGGACGCGAAATTCTCGTCGGTCATGCTCCTGACCATGGGCGCGACCATCTTCATCGATCCGTTCTTCGCGATCGTGCTCGGCGTCATCGCCGCGAACATCGTCAACGCCTCGCGGATCGAATCCCTTGAGCTGGACAGCGTGGTTTCCGTCCCGATCCTCGATTCCACCTTCGATCCTGCGGCCGACACGTTCGATGCGCATGTCGGCCTTCTGGCGTTTCGCGGCACCTTCACGGTGTCGTCGTCGCGCAAGCTGATCCGGCAGGCCGGCGAGGATATCCGCGACCACGACGTCGTGATCTTCGACTTTTCCGGCACGACGCATATCGACGACAGTGCAGCGAACGTGATCTGCGTGCTCATCGACCGGGCGAAGCAGACGGGGACCGAAGTCGTCATCTTCGGCGATCTAAGCCGGATCTCCCGGACCCTTTACACCTTCGGCGTCCTCGACCGCATCCCGAAGGACCGGATCGTCGACACGGAGGAGGAAGCCAGAGAACTCGCCTGGTCCCTGGTGAAGCGGCCGTAGGAGGGCCTTTCGGCCAGCACCGGCGGGTCGGCAACTGCCGCTACCGCCCCGCCTGCTTCGCCCAGCTGTCGCGCAGGGTGACGGTGCGGTTGAAGACCGGGCGGGCGGGGCTGCCGTCCCGGAAGCCATCGGGGTCGGGCGCGAAATAGCCGGTGCGCTCGAACTGCAGAGTCTCGCCCGGTTCGGCCCCGGCAAGCGCCGGTTCCAGCTTTGCGTTGCGGATGACCTTGAGCGACTCCGGGTTCAGGTCGTCGAGCCAGTCGCGGCCGCCGTTGCCGGGGATTTCGGCGCTGAACAGCCGGTCGTAGAGCCGGACCTCGGCATCGGCCGCGTGGCCCGCGGAGACCCAGTGGATCGTGCCGCGGACCTTGCGGCCGTCGGGCGCCGCGCCGCCGCGCGAGGCCGGATCGACGGTGCAGCGCAGTTCCACGATCTCGCCGTCGGCATCGCGCACCACGCCGGTGCAGGTCGCCAGGTAGGCGAAGCGCAGCCGCACCTCCCGGCCCGGCGCGAGGCGGAAGAACTTCTTCGGCGGATCCTCCATGAAGTCGCTGCGCTCGATCCACAATTCGCGCCCGAACGGGATGTCGCGGGCGCCGCGGTCCGGGTCGGCCGGATGGTTGGCGGCGGGCAGCCAATCGACCTCGCCCTCCGGCCAGTTCTCGATGACGACCTTCAGCGGGTCGAGCACCGCCATGCGGCGCGGCGCGGCCTCGTTGAGCACGTCGCGGACCGCGGCGTCGAACTGGGCCGCCTCGACCAGGTTGTCGGCCTTGGCGACGCCGATGCGCCGGATGAATTCGCGGAGGCCGGCCGCCGGCACGCCGCGCCGGCGCAGGCCGGCGAGCGTCGGCATCCGCGGATCGTCCCAGCCGGCGACATGGCCCTCCTCGACCAGCCGGATCAGCCGGCGCTTCGACAGCACCGTGTGGCCGAGATTGAGCCGGGCGAACTCATACTGGTATGGCCGCGACGGCGCCGGCAGATGCTCGACCAGCCAGTCGTAGAGCGGCCGGTGATCCTCGAACTCCATGGTGCAGATCGAGTGGGTGACATGCTCGATGGCGTCGGACTGGCCGTGGGCGAAATCGTAGGTCGGGTAGATCTTCCAGCGGTCGCCGGTGCGCGGATGGGCGGCGTGCAGGATGCGGTAGAGCGTCGGGTCGCGCAGGTTGATGTTGCCGCTCGCCATGTCGATCTTCGCGCGCAGCACCCTTGCGCCCTCCGGGAATTCGCCGGCCTTCATGCGGCGCAGCAGGTCCAGGTTCTCGGCCGGCGTGCGGTCGCGGAACGGGCTGTTCTTGCCGGGTTCGGTGAGCGTGCCGCGGCTGGCGCGCACCTCCTCGGCCGACTGGTCGTCGACATAGGCGAGGCCCCGTTCGACCAGATGCTCGGCCCATTCGTAGAGCCGGTCGAAATGGTCTGAAGCGTGGTGGAGATGATCGCCCCAGTCGAAGCCGAGCCAGCGCACGTCCGCCTCGATGGCGTCGATATAGAGCTGTTCCTCCTTGAGCGGGTTGGTGTCGTCGAAGCGCAGATGGCAGCGCCCGCCGAACTCCGCCGCGACGCCGAAATTCAGGCAGATCGATTTGGCGTGGCCGATATGCAGATAGCCGTTGGGCTCGGGCGGAAACCGGGTGACGACGCCGCTTTCCTTGCCGCTCGCCAGATCGGCGCGCACGATCTCGCGGATAAAGTCGCGCGGGCTGTCGTTGGAAGGGGCGGAGGAATCGGCGGCGGGCATGGCGGGAGCGAATCGCGGCGAAACGGGGTGCGGGCGCATTGGTGCCAGAAGCCGGGCCGCTGCGGAAGCGGCCAATAGCGCCCGCCCGGCGCCTTCCGTTGCCGTTCAGGCCGGCCGGTCGCCGGCGATTGAGATGCGGTGCATGAGGCGCCGGTGGCCGTGATAGTCGTTGAGCGGATAGTGCTGGGACGCCCGGTTGTCCCAGAAGGCCAGCGCGCCGGGGGTCCAGACGAAGCGGCAGGTGAACTCCGCCTGGGTCTGGTGGCGGAACAGAAAGTCCAGGATGGGCGCGCTTTCGGCCTCGGTCATGCCCTCGAAGCGCGTCGTGTGCCCGGCGTTGACGTAGAGCGCCGGCCGGCCGGTTTCCGGATGAGTGCGCATGACCGGGTGGACGGCTTCTTTCAGCGTCTTCTCGTCCGCGCCGGTTCCGCCGGCGTTGCCGCGGTTACGGGTGATCCGGGCCGAAGCCTTGGCCGAACTGTTGACCGCCCGCAGCGGCCGGAGCATGGCCTTCATCCCTTCGGACAGGGTTTCCCAGGCACGATACTGGTTCGCGAACAGGGTGTCGCCGCCGACCGGCGGCAACTCCCGCGCCGCCAGCATTGCGCCCATCGGCGGCTGTTGCGTATAGGTCGTGTCCGAATGCCAGACGCCGCCGAAATTGACCCGCTCATGCTCCAGCTTGAGAACCGGCGCGATTTCCGGAAATCCGTCGATCCCGTCGACCATGGGATAGGGCACCGGTGTGCCGAAGCAGCGGGCGAAGGCGAGCTGCTGCGCTGGCGTTATCTGCTGATCGCGGAAGAAGATCACCAGATGGTCGAGCAGCGCCCGGCGGATCGCCGCCACGGTGGCGTCGGACGGGTCGGCCGCCAGATCGACCCCGTGGATTTCCGCGCCGATCGCAGGAGCAATCGGCACGACGGTCAATCCGGTTGCGGTGGCGCTGCCGTCCATGGCCGGATTGAAGCGGCGGCCGTGGCGATTGGCAAGCCGAACTTCCCCAAGGCATCCTGCGACGCGCCATCGGACCGCGCGGCGCATCCGCCCGCAGCGTTTACAGATTCAGCGAGCCCGCACCTCGAGCGTCGGTATCCCCGACACGTCCACTTCGCGTTCCGCACGCGCCATATCGTGCAGCCGTTGCAGGTTGATCCAGAAGCTGGTGCCGTTACCGAACAGTTTGCCGAAGCGAACCGCCATTTCGGCGGTGACCGGCTGCTTCTCGTTAAGGATGGCGTAAAGCGACTGACGGGATATGCCGAGCGATTCCGCCACCGCTGTCCTGCTCATCGATACGGCAGGAAGGATGTCCTCGCGAAGTATTTCGCCCGGATGCACCGGGTCAATGGAGGGATGCCGTTCGATCATCGGTGATAGTCCTCGATATCCACATCGGTTGCGCGGTCGCCGTCCCATCCGAACGTCACGCGAAAATTGGCCGTCAGACGGACGGCATAGCGGCCGGCCCGGTCGCCCTTCAGGGGATGAAAATACGATCCAGGATACTTCATTTGCTCCGGCCTTTCGGCGGCTTCGAGCGCCGAGAGTATCCGGCGCAGCCTGCCGATCCATTCGGCGTTCAGGCCACGCGTCCGGCCCTTGGTCCAGTAGTTCCGGAGCGCCTTATGCCGAATGCTTCCGATCACGGTTGCAAAAGTGGCGGTCGGCTGCGGAAATGTCAAGTGTTGCCTTACAATGATAGTGTCCGGTATTCGCCGGACCGCCGGTGGTCCGTTGGTCCGGAATCAATGCGCCGCGCGGGCGTGTCCGCTTCCCTTGCCGGCGGACATGCCTTAGGCCGGGGCTGCCGCCGGAGAGTGCGAACCATGACCATCGTCGAGACTGCCCCGCCCGCCGACAACGTCGCCGCCAACCCCTACGCCCCGGACCCGGAGATCGAGGCGATCCGCCAGTCCGTGCGCGCCCTGTGCGCCGGCTATCCGGGCGAATACTGGCGCGAGAAGGACCGGGAGCGCGCCTACCCGACGGAGTTCGTGCGCGCGCTGACCGAAGCCGGCTTCCTCGCCGTGCTGATCCCGGAGGATTACGGCGGCAGCGGCCTCGGTCTGCGCGCGGCGACCGCCATCCTGGAGGAGATTCACAAGAGCGGCTGTAACGGCGCGGCCTGCCATGCCCAGATGTACATCATGGGCACGATCCTGCGTCACGGCTCCTCGGAACAGAAGGACCGCTGGCTGCCGGGCATCGCCTCGGGCGATTTGCGGCTCCAGGCCTTCGGCGTCACCGAACCGGGCAGCGGCACCGACACCCTCTCCCTGCGCACGGTGGCGGAGAAGAAAGGCAACGACCGCTACGTCGTGAACGGCCAGAAGGTCTGGACCTCGCGCGCCGAACATTCGGACCTGATGCTGCTGCTCGCCCGAACGACGCCCAGGGAGGAAACGAAAAAGCGGACGGAAGGCCTGTCCGTCTTCGTCGTCGACATGCGCGAGGCGCGGGGCAACGGCCTGACCATCCGGCCGATCCGCACCATGATCAACCACGCCACCACCGAGGTCTTTTTCGACGACCTGGAAGTGCCGGCCGAAAACCTGATCGGTACGGAAGGGCAGGGCTTCCGCTACATCCTGGACGGCATGAACGCCGAGCGGGTGCTGATCGGCGCGGAATGCATCGGCGACGCCCGCTGGTTCATCGACAAGGGCACGGCCTATGCCCGCGAGCGCACGGTGTTCGGCCGGCCGATCGGCCAGAACCAGGGCATCCAGTTCCCGATCGCCAAGGCCTACGCCGCGACCGAGGCCGCCGACCTGATGGTGCGGAAGGCGGCCTGCCTGTTCGACGCCGGCGAAAAGCCCGGCGCCGAGGCCAACATGGCCAAGATGCTCGCCGCCGATGCCGCCTGGGAGGCCGCCAACATGTGCATGCAGGCCCACGGCGGCTTCGCCTTCGCCGAGGAATACGACGTCGAGCGCAAGTTCCGGGAAACCCGGCTCTACCAGATTGCGCCGATCTCGACCAACCTGATCCTCAGCTACATCGCCGAACACGTCCTCGGCCTGCCGCGGTCGTTTTGAGGGTTGTTAAGTATGGCTTTCCCGGAGGTGCAGCCATGTTGGCGACCGTGGCCTCAACTATTCCCTCGGCTTAAATCCTGATGTCGGACTGAATCCAATGACCCCTGATACACTCAACCTTGTCACCCCGGCCGACCGAAGGGAGAGCCGGGGACCAGTGTCGGCCGAAGGTCGGTACTTCGAGGCTCTGGACCCCGGATCTGCGCTGCGCGCCGTCCGGGGTGACAGAAAAGGAAAAGCGGGTGGAAATTGCCATGGAGAACAGCCGCCTGATTGGCGAGCAGCGGGCGCGTCCCCGCTATTCGCTCGACGAGCTTCTGGCGCAAAGCGACGTGACCGGCGACGATTCCCCGGAGGACCGCGACTGGATGAACGCCAGGCCGGCCGGCAAAGAGTTGTTGTAGTGCGACCAGCCGAATTTCGGATCGTCAGTCTCGATCTCGCGGCCCGGAACGGAAGATGGCGCGAAACTGTCCCGGACCACATCGCGGACGATGTGCTCGCCCGGCTCGCCGCCATCCTCGAATAGACCGCAGCTTGACAGGCGCAGGATCTATCGAGCCTCTCACACCCCCATGAACCCCTTCGCCGACATTCTCGTCGTTTCCATCGACCAGGCCGTTGCGGCGCCGCTATGCGCGGCGAAGCTGGCGGATGCCGGCGCGCGGGTCATCAAGGTCGAGCGGCCGGGCGGCGATTTCGCGCGCGCTTACGATACGGTGGTGAACGGCCAGTCGGCCTATTTCGTCTGGCTCAACCGGGGCAAGGAATCCATCGCCCTCGACCTCAAGGACCCGGACGACGCTGCGCTGCTGCACCGGATGATCGCGCAGGCCGACGTGTTCATCCAGAATCTCGCGCCGGGCGCGGCGGCGAAGCTGGGCTTCGGGGCCGAGGCGCTTCGGCGAAAACATCCGCGGCTCATCACCTGCGATATCTCCGGTTACGGCGAGGGCGGCCCCTACGAAAATATGAAGGCCTACGACCTGCTGATCCAGGCCGAAACCGGCGTCGCGGCGGTGACCGGCAGTCCGGATGCGCCGGGCCGGGTCGGCGTCTCGGTCGTCGATCTGTCCGCCGGCGTCCATGCCTACGCCGCCATCGTCGAAGCCCTGTTCGCGCGCGAGAAGACCGGCGAGGGGCGGGCCGTCGCCGTCTCCCTGTTCCACACGATGGCGGACTGGATGAACGTGCCGCTGTTTCACAACGATCTCGCCGGCAACCCGCCCGAACGGGTCGGCCTGCGCCATCCGTCGATCGCGCCCTACGGCCTGTTCCATTGCGCAGGCGGCGAGCCGATCGTGATCGCGATCCAGAACGCGCGGGAATGGCCGCGCCTGTGCGAAACCGTGCTGGAGCGGCCGGACATGACGGCCGATCCGCGCTTCGCCGACAATCCGGCCCGGCTGGCCAACCGGCCGGCGCTGGAAGCCGAAATCGGCGCGGCACTGGGCCGGCTGCCGCGGGAGGAGGCGGTGCGCCGGCTCGAGGCGGCGAAGATTGCCTATGGCCGGGTCAACAGCGTGGCCGACCTTTCAGCCCATCCCGAACTGCGGCGCGTGCCTGTCGACACGCCGAACGGCCCGGCGCAGGTGGTCCCGCCCGGCGCGCTGGTCCGCGAGCTGGGCGCGCCACGGCTCGGCGCCGTCCCGGCGCTCGACGCGCACGGCCCGGCGATACGCGCGGAGTTCGGAGAATTGACCTAGTATATCGGAATGAATTGACTCACTTATGATCGACAATTATTCCTTCTATTGGATTGCTAATGCGCAACCATAAGGAGCGAAATTATAAAATTAATACAAGTTGCACATATAGTCAGTATGACAATGATGGCCACGATGTCTTCGGCATTTTCGGGGAAACGAAAACAGTTGACAAATTTATCATGGCTCTCAACCAATCCAAAATCGGCACATGTAAACCACGCCACAATGCCAAATTAATTATGTGTATCGTTCATACTACGTCAAGGGAATCTGATGAGATTGTTCGTGGAATTGTGTACCAAGCTCATGCACTCGATGTCAGGCTAAGGGAATGGAACCTACCATAACAACGCTCGATGACTATGTTGTAACACAAAATTTCTAGAAAAAATTAGGGCTTCCGTGGACTTGCCGCAAGATTGCTTCATTTTTCAATATCACCATTTTTCCAAAGCGCTGCAACCACAAACATTTGCTCGTTGTGCGATTTTATTTTACCATCCATGATTTTGTCCCACATCATCTTTGGGTATTCTGCTGCTTCGGGACACTTATTGAGAAATTTCAATCCCTCAAGAGCGTATCTCTTATTGTCTTTTGAGTTCGTGTACTTCCCCGAAGCGACACCTCGAATGAGACCTTCTTCTGCTAACCCCAAAAAGGCATTTCTTGGGCAGCCTTTTTTCTGGCTTTCCGGTTTGCCTCGAAATATCTCCTCCGCAGACTGTTTCCACGCTGAAGCCGGTTCTTGTCCGCTTCGTGCCCTTTTTGCAGCCAATATCGCTACATTTCCGTATTTCGACATAGCCGGATTTCCTTAATTCGAGGTTTTCGAAGGCGAGGAATGTACTACACGGGTAGCACAGGAGCCAAACTCAAGTAGGGATCGGTAAGTTCACATCGCCAGCCCTTTGATGAACAGGCCGAGCCCGGCGAGGAACAGCAGCGCCAGGATCAGGTTGCGGTAGCGCTCTTCCGGCACCCGGACGCGGATCCGGCTGCCGACGAACATGCCGAGACCGGCCGGGATCAGCAGGCCGGCGGAAATTGCCGCGAGCTCCCACGTGACCGCGCCCTTGGCGACCAGAGACACCGCCCAGGGTACGACGATGATGAACAGGACATAGCCGGAGGCCTGGACGAATTCGTCCTTCTTCAGGCCGAGCACCTGCCACCAGGCGGCGAGCGGCGCGGCGAGCGAGCCGGTCGCGCCCTGGAGCACGCCGAGCAGAAGGCCGACGGGAATGGCGAGGCGCGCCTCCCAGACCCGCGGCAGGGCGGGCGGAATGCGTATGACGTTGATGACGACATAGCCGCACACGATGATACCGAGCAGGATTTCGATGATCTGCTGGTCGACGGCGAACAGCAGTTCCGTCCCGCCCCAGACGCTGACGGCCGCCGCGAGGGCCAGTACCGAGTAGCGCCGCGCGATTTCGCGCACGCCGCCCATCTGGAGGAACTGGACCAGGTTCAAAACCAACCCGGACACCAGGACGAGCGGCACCGCGGCCTTTGGCTCGACCGCGATCGACATGAGCGCGATCGCGACCAGCGGCAGGCCCATGCCGAGCAGGCCCTTGACCGTGCCGGCGAGGCAGAACACGAGCGCGAAATAATAAAGGATGGGGCGGCTCCGGGCGGCAAAGCGCCCGGCCGGGCGGCCGGGCGGATTGGACCTTAGCGCCGGCCGCTGCAGCGCGATAGGCTCGACGCTACCGAACCGCCGAAAGGAACCGTCAGCCCATGAGCCCGACGCCGTTTGAGATCCATGTGCCGCAGGAGAAGCTCGAAAATATTCTCCGGCGGGTTCGGGAATTCCCCTGGCCGGAAAAAAAGGTCGACAGCGGATGGGCGCTCGGGCCGGACCCGAACTGGCTGCGCGACTTCTGCCGCTATTGGATCGAGGAGTACGACTGGCGCGCGGTGGAAGCCCGCCTGAACGCGCTACCGCATTTCACGGCCGGGGCCGGCGGGCTGGACCTGCATTTCGTCCACTGCCGCTCGCCGCACCAGGACGCCAGGCCCCTGCTGCTGGTGCATGGCTGGCCGGGCTCGTTCATCGAGTTCGAGGAGATGCTCGGGCCGCTCACCGACCCCGCCGCCCACGGCGCGCCGGACGCGCCGGCCTTCCATGTCGTGGCGCCGTCGCTGCCCGGCTACGCCTTTTCCGAAAAGCCGGCCGGGCCGATCGGCCCGCGGCGCATGGCCGGGCACATCGCCGCCCTGATGGGCGACGTGCTGGGCTATGACGGCTACATCGCCCAGGGCGGCGACTGGGGCAGCGTGATCTGCGGCTGGATCGGCCACGACCATGTGGACCGAAACCGAAAGGGCAGGTGCGGTGGCGTGCATCTCAACATGTTCGGCGTCCGCCCGTCGCGCGAACGGAAAGGCGGCGGCATTGAGCCGGTACGGCCCGAGACCGAGGGGGAAGAGGCCTGGCGGCGCAAGGGCGAACGCTGGCGCATGAAGGAGGGCGGCTATTTCCACGTCCAGGCGACCAAGCCCGAATCGCTCGCCTACGCCATGCTGGACAGCCCGGTCGGCGTGGCGGCGTGGATCGGCGAGAAATTCCGCACATGGATCGACGGGCAGCAGGAAAGTCTCGACCGGGTCATCGGCCGCGAACGGCTGCTCACCAACCTGATGCTCTATATCGTCAACGACGCCTTCGGCAGCGCGTCCTGGACCTACTACGGATACGGCCGGGACGGCGATTCGCTGCTGCCGCCCGGCAGTCGCGTGACCGTGCCGACCGGCGTCGCGAACTTCCCGCGCGAGATCATCCCCTTCCCGCCGCGGCCCTATGTCGAGAAGGCGTTCGACGTTGTCCACTGGACCGACATGCCGCGCGGCGGCCATTTCGCCGCCATGGAGGCGCCGGACCTGCTGCTGGCCGATATCCGCGCCTTTGCCGGCGCGCTCCGATAACAACCGGTTGACCGCAGGGCCTGCGCGCCGATTCCATCGTGACGCAAGCCGCCAGTTTGACTAAGACTGCCGCCCTGCGCGCGGCGCGGCGAACGGCCGATTCAGGGGCGGGCGCCGGGCCGCCCGGCGAATAACTCTGTTCAACGCGAATACCCTGGAGGAGGGGTGACGATGAAACGATTGATGACAGCGGCGGCGGTTGCCGCCGCGTTGGCGGTCGCCGCCGTGCCGGCGTCGGCCAAGAATGTCCTGAAATGGGCGAGCCAGGGCGATGCTCTGACCGCCGATCCCCATTCGCAGAATGAAGGCCCGACCAACGCCGCGACCCTGCAGATTTATGAATCGCTGGTGTTCCGCGATCCCGGCATGAAGCTGATCCCGGCGCTGGCGACGAGCTGGTCGACGGTCGCGGGCAAGCCGAACGTGTGGGAGTTCAAGCTGCGCAAGGGCGTGAAATTCCATGACGGCTCGGCCTTCAGCGCCGACGACGTCGTCTTCACCATGCAGCGCATCAAGCTGCCGACCTCGGACTTCAAGAACTATGTGAAGAGCGTGGTCGAGGTGAAGAAGGTCGACAGCCATACCGTGCAGCTGATCACCAAGGGGCCGAACCCGATCCTGCCCAACCAGCTGACCCAGATCGGCATCATGTCGGCGGCCTGGGCGAAGAAGCACAAGGTCGAGAAGCCCCTCGACTTCAAGAACAAGGAAGAGAGCTACGCCGCGCGCCACGCCAACGGCACCGGCCCCTACATGCTGAAGCTGCGCGAGCCGGGCGTCCGCACCATCCTGGTGCGCAACCCGGCCTGGTGGGGCTGGAAGGACGCGGGCGGCAATGTCGACGAGATCGTCTACACGCCGATCAAGAACGCCGCGACCCGCGTCGCCGCGCTGCTTTCCGGCCAGGTCGATTTCGTGCTCGACCCGCCGTTCCAGGATCTCAACCGCATCAGCCGCAGCGCCAAGCTGAAGATCGTCCAGACGCCGCAGATCCGGACCATCTTCCTCGGCCTGGATACGGGCGTGAAGGAGCTGCGGACCTCCGACGTCAAGGGCAAGAACCCGTTCGCCGACACCAAGGTGCGCGAGGCGATGTACCGGGCGATCGACATTGCGGCAATCCGCAAGGTCGTGATGCGCGGGCTCGCCGTGCCGGCCGGCATCATCACCTCGCCGGGCGTCCACGGCTATACGAAAGCCCTGAACGAACGTCCGTCCTACGATCCGGCCAAAGCCAAGGCCCTGCTCGCCGAAGCGGGCTATCCGAACGGTTTCACCGTCCGGCTGGACTGCCCGAACAACCGCTACAACAACGACGAGAAGATCTGCATTGCGGTCGTCGGCATGCTCGGCAAGGTCGGCGTCAAGGTCAATCTCGACGCGATTCCGAAGTCCAAGCACTTCCCGAAGATCCAGAAGCGCGTGACCGACTTCTACATGCTGGGCTGGGGCGTGCCGACGCTGGATAGCCACTATGTGTTCACCTACCTCTACCATTCGAAGGGGCCGTGGAACGCAACGGGCTACGCCAATCCGCGGGTCGACGAGCTGACCGAAGCCATGCCGGTCACGGTCGATCTCAAGAAGCGCGACGCGATGATCGCCGAAGCGTGGAAGCATGTGAAAGGCGCCCACGCTTATCTGCCGTTGCACCACCAGGTGATCGTGTGGGGCATGTCGAAGAAGCTCGATCTGCCGATCCGGGCCGACGATTCCCCGCACTTTCGCTGGGCGAAGATGAGCAAGTAGCGCCCGGCAGGGAGCGCATTTCCGGCGTTCCGTCCGCCGGCTTCCGGCTCCGCGTCGCGCGGGACCGGGGGCCGGCGGTCTGCTTTTGAAGAGGGATTCGCCGGTCGGCGACCGCCCGCCGGAGATCTGAGCGGCCAATGTTCAGCTATCTCGTCAACCGCGTGATCCAGTCCATCGGCGTTCTGCTGGTGGTCGCGCTGCTGTCCTTCGTGATCTTCAATTACGTCGGCGACCCGATCAACAACATGGTCGGGCAGGAGGCGACGCTGGAAGACCGCGAAGAGTTGCGCGAGCGCCTCGGCCTGAACGACTCGGTGATCGTCCAGTTCCTGCGCTTCGTCGGCAACGCGGCCGAGGGCGAGTTCGGCATCTCCTACCAGTTCCAGCGCAAGGTCTCCGACCTGATCCTGGAGCGCATGCCGGCGACTCTGGAGCTGGTCTTCGTCTCGGCAATTTTCGCGTTGGCGGCCGGCATCGGCCTCGGAGTCTATACCGGCCTGCGGCGGGACAGCTGGCTCAGCCGTTTCGTGCTGACCACCTCGCTGATCGGCGTCTCGCTGCCGACTTTCGTAATCGGCATCCTGCTGATCTATATTTTCTCCGTGACGCTGGAATGGCTGCCGTCGTTCGGCCGCGGCGATACGGTGCGCCTCGGCAGCTGGGACAGCGGCCTGCTCACGGGTTCGGGCTGGCTCGCCATCATCCTGCCGGCGATCACGCTGGGCCTGTTCCAGCTGACCATCATCCTGCGCCTGGTCCGCGCCGAGATGCTGGAGGTGCTTCGCACCGACTATATCAAGTTCGCCCGCGCCCGCGGCCTGTCGCGCCGCGCCGTCAATTTTGGCCATGCGCTGAAGAATACGATGGTGCCGGTCATCACCATCGCCGGCCTGCAGATCGGCACGCTGATCGCCTTCTCGATCATCACAGAGACCGTGTTCCAGTGGCCCGGCATGGGTCTGCTGTTCATCCAGGGCGTCGAGTTCGCCGACGTGCCGATCATGGGCGCCTATCTGCTGCTCGCCGCCATCGCCTTCGTTGCCATCAACCTGATCGTCGACCTGCTCTACGCCGCCGTCGATCCGCGATTGCGGGTCTCGGCCCAGCGCGGAACGGGGACGGCATGACGGCCGGCCCGCTTTCCGGCAGCGGCCGCTTGATGGGCGCACTCTATCGAGGCGCCGACAGCGACCTCGCCTACAGTTTCCGGCGCAACCCGGTTGTCGTCACCGCGGCCATCGTGACCCTGCTCTATTTCTTCGGCGCGGCCTTCGCCGACTGGATCGCGCCGCACACGCCCTTCGACCCCTCGACCCTCAGCCTGGGCGACGCCGAGAAGCCGCCGGCCTGGATCGAAGGCGGCGACTGGAGCTACCTGCTCGGCACCGACAACCAGGGCCGGGATATCTTCTCGACCATCCTCTACGGCAGCCGCCTGTCGCTGATCGTCGGCTTCAGCGCCGTCATCTTCTCGGTCGTGCTAGGCGTCGGGCTGGGGGTGACGTCGGGCTATTTCGGCGGCTGGTACGAATCCATCGTGATGCGCGCCGCCGACGTGCAGCTCACCCTGCCTTCGATTCTCGTCGCCCTGATGGTCGACGGCGTCGCCCGGGCGATCTTCGCCGGCACCGACATCAAGACCGACGCCACCTTCGCGATCTATGTCCTGATCTTCGCCATCGGCATTTCGGCCTGGCCGCAATATGCAAGGGTCGTGCGCTCGGCGACGCTGGTG
Organism: Rhodospirillaceae bacterium bin65; assembly: GCA_002238725.1. GTDB lineage: Bacteria > Pseudomonadota > Alphaproteobacteria > Bin65 > Bin65 > Bin65. The sequence continues at coordinate 107,089 of MPMX01000003.1, read as the reverse complement.
GAGAAGTCGAAGGATTATGTCGCCGCGGCGCGGGTCATCGGCATTCCCTCGTGGCGCATCATGCTGCGCCACGTCCTGCCGAATACGATGGGGCCGGTGCTGGTGATCGGCACCATCGATCTGGCGCTCGCCATTATCACCGAGGCGACGCTCTCCTTCCTCGGCGTCGGCATCCCGCCGACCCAGCCCTCGCTCGGCACCCTGATCCGGGTCGGGCAGGAGTTCCTGTTCTCCGGCCAGTGGTGGATCACCCTGTTCCCGGCGCTCGCGCTGGTGCTGCTCGTGCTCGCCGTCAACCTGCTGGGCGACTGGCTGCGCGACGCCCTCAACCCGAAGCTGCGCTGATGGCGGACGGCGCGGCCAGGCCTCTGCTCGACGTGCGCGGCCTCAAGGTCGGGCTGCCGACCCGGCGCGGCCATCTGCCGATCCTGAACGGCGTCGACCTGCATGTGAAGGAAGGCGAGGTCCTGGGCGTGGTGGGCGAATCCGGGGCCGGCAAATCGATCACCGGCCTCGCCGTGATCGGATTGCTCGAACCGCCGGCGCGGATCGACGGCGGCGAGGTCTGGTTCGACGGCGCGCGGATCGACGGTCTCTCCGGCGACGCGCTGCGCCGGATTCGCGGCGCGCGGATCGGCGTGATCTTCCAGGATCCGCTGACCAGCCTGAACCCGCTCTACACCATCGGCCGCCAGCTGACCGAGACCATCCGCACCCATATGGACCTGGGCGCGGACGCGGCGGAAAAACGGGCGGTCGAACTGCTCGACGAAGTCGGGATTCCGGCGGCCGCCTCGCGCCTTGGCGCCTATCCCCACGAATTCAGCGGCGGCATGCGCCAGCGGGTCGTGATCGCGCTCGCGCTGTGCGCCCACCCGCGCCTCATCATCGCCGACGAGCCGACGACGGCGCTCGACGTGTCGATCCAGGCCCAGATCATCGGCGTGCTCAAGCGGCTGTGCCGGGAGCACGGCACGGCGGTCATGCTGATCACCCACGACATGGGCGTGATCGCCGAGACCGCCGACCGGGTCGCGGTCATGTATGCCGGCCGCGTGATCGAGGACGGCACGGTCGCCGAGGTCGTGCGCAACGCCTCGCACCCCTATTCCCACGGCCTGATGGGCTCAATCCCGACGATCGGCGAGCGGGTCGGCCGGTTGCCCCAGATAAGGGGCGCCATGCCGCGGGTCGGCGCGGTGCCCGAAGGCTGCGCTTTCGCGCCGCGCTGCCCCGAAGTCCGCGACCTGTGCCGCGCCGAGCGGCCGGTCATGATGGGCGGCAAAACCACGAGCGCCGCCTGCTGGCAGTATTCGCCGCGCTGGGCCGATTCAGCCGGGGCAGCCGGGGCGGAGGCGGTGGCCGATGGCTGAAACGCCGCTCCTGGAGATTGAGGATCTGGCGGTCCATTTCCGGCTGCCGGTGCCGCTCGCCGAGCGGGCGATGGGCCGCAAGCCGAAAGTCCTGAAGGCGGTCGACGGCGTGAGCTTCGCCATCGGCAAGGGCGTCACCCTGGCGGTGGTCGGCGAATCCGGCTGCGGCAAGTCCACGGTCGCCCGGCTGATCGCCGGCCTCTACCGGCCGACCCGGGGCCGGGTGGCGATCGACGGCCATGACGTGACCGCGGCGCGGGACCGGACGCGAGCGCTCCGCCGGCGCCTCACCATGATCTTTCAGGATCCACAGGCCTCGCTCAATCCGCGCTGGCGGGTGCGGGACATCATCGCCGAGCCGATCAAGGCCTTTGGCATCGCCGGCGACGGACAGGAAACCGGCCGGCGGGTCGACGGCCTGCTCGAACAGGTCGGCCTCGCCGCCGCCGACGGCGAGAAATACCCGCACGAATTCTCCGGCGGCCAGCGCCAGCGCATCTCGATCGCCCGGGCGCTGGCGAGCCAGCCGGACCTGATCCTGTGCGACGAGCCGACCTCGGCGCTCGATGTCTCGGTCCAGGCCCAGATCCTCAACCTGATGCGCGACCTGCAGGACGACCTGGGCCTGACCTACCTGTTCATCAGCCACGATCTCGCGGTCGTTAACCATATGTCGGACCGGATCGCGGTCATGTATCTGGGCCGCTTCGTCGAGGTCGCGGACGCCGCCGCCCTGTTCGCTGCGCCGCAGCATCCCTACACGCGCCTGCTGCTCGAGACGATCCCCGATCTCGGCATGACCGGGCGTGACCGGGAAGCGGTGGCCGGCGAGGTGCCGAGCCCGATCGATCCGCCGGGCGGCTGCGCCTTCCACCCGCGCTGCCCGCACGCCAATGAGCGCTGCCGGACGGAGCGGCCCGAACTGCGCACGGCGGCGGGCTCAGCCGCCGTCGCCTGCCATGCGGCGGAGGAAGGGCGCCTCCCGCCGGCGCCGGCCGGCGGGGCGGCCGATGGGTGAGCGGCGACGCGGCCGGCGGCGGGAAAGGCTACCGCTGGTTGGCCAGGCCGCCGTATATCGCGCGCTTCGCACTGTGGGCAGCAGCGGTCCTGTCGGATCGGTCGCCGCCGTTCGGCGCAGCGCTCGTCGCACTGTCGGCGGCGGCGGTCCGGTTGAACCGGTCGCCTCCGGTCAGCGCGACGCTCTGGCAGGCCGCCAGCAGGGCAGCAGCCAATGCGACGGCTGCGAATCGACCCAGCGGGGCATGCCGGCGCACCGGATTGCGGTCAAATCGGGTTGAAGGGGCGTGCATGAATTTGTCCTCGTACAGAAGTCCGTTCCTCGAATCGATATGGCGATTGCCGGACCCGATACAGCAGGCGGCGGCGCTCACCGCTGTTCACGGTTTCGCGCGCTGCATTTTCCCCGGATAGGGGCGGTCCAATGCCCGAACTCCCCGAAGTAGAAACCGTGGTCCGCGGGTTGCGGCCGGTGCTGGAGGGGGCGGTGCTGGTCCGTGCCGAGGCGCGGCGGCCGGATTTGCGCATCCCGATCCCGCCGGATTTTTCGGCGCGGCTCACCGGGAAGGCCGTCCGTGCGGTGCGGCGGCGGGCGAAATATATCCTGATCGAACTGGCCGGCGGTGATCTGGCGATCTTCCATCTCGGCATGTCCGGCCGGCTCTATATCGACCGCGGCGACCCCGACCTGCTGCCCCACGACCATATCGTGCTCAAGACCGACCGGGGCGACACCGTCCGGCTCAACGACCCGCGCCGCTTCGGGCTGGTTGCGCTGGACCATGTCGACACCATCGGCCGGCACCGCCTGTTCGTCGGGGCCGGCCCGGAGCCGCTCGGCAACGCCTTCAACGGCCCGGCACTCGCCGCGAAACTGAAGGGCCGGCGCACGCCGCTCAAGGCCGCTCTGCTCGACCAGAAGACGGTGTCCGGGCTGGGCAACATCTATGTCTGCGAGGCGCTGTTCTTCGCCGGCCTGTCGCCGGTGCGGCTGGCCCGCAACGTCTCGGCGCGGCAGGCCGAAACGCTGGCCGGCGCGATCAAGGAGGTGCTGAACCGGGCCATCGCTGCCGGCGGCTCCAGCCTGCGCGACTATGTCCAGCCGTCGGGCGAGCTGGGCTATTTCCAGCACCAGTGGGCGGTCTACGGCAAAGAGGGCGAGGCCTGCCCGGGCTGCGACTGCCGGATCGGGGATACCGGCGGCATCCGGCGGATCGTCCAGTCCAACCGCTCGACTTTCTATTGTCCGCGCCGTCAGCGTTAGGCTAGACCTTTCGGTGTATATCGAGCGGCGCGGCGGTATCGCCGCCGTGCGGAAAGCCTGCAACACTACGGGCGCGGCATTCGCCGAACCGAAACAATCCCCCGATAAGATCCAGCGAAAAAACAGCGCAAAGCCTGTCGCGCGCGTGCCCGAGAGAATAGCGGAGCAGCACAATGGCCTATGAAAACATCATCTACGAGACCCGCGGCCCGGTCGGGCTGATCACGCTCAACCGGCCTAAGGCCCTGAACGCGCTGAACTCGGCGCTGGTCGCCGAGTTGGGCGACGCGCTGAACTCGGCGCAGGACGACGACGCGATCGGCGCGGTCGTGCTCACCGGCAATGAAAAAGCGTTTGCCGCGGGCGCCGACGTCAAGGAAATGCAGCAGAAGTCGTTTCAGGACGTCTTTCTGGAAGACTTCATCACCAACGGGTGGGAGGTCGTCACGACGATCCGCAAGCCGGTGATCGCCGCGGTCGCCGGCTATGCGCTCGGCGGCGGCTGCGAAGTCGCCATGATGTGCGATTTCATCCTGGCGGCCGAGAACGCGCGCTTCGGCCAGCCGGAGATCAATCTCGGCATCCTGCCCGGGGCCGGCGGCACCCAGCGGCTGACCAAGATCGTCGGCAAGGCCAAGGCGATGGAGATGTCGCTGACCGGCCGGATGATGGACGCCGAGGAAGCCGAGCGCTCCGGGCTGGTCAGCCGAATCGTGCCCCTCGAAGACCTGGTCGACGAAGCAGTCAGGACTGCCGAGGCCATCGCGAAGCAGTCGCGCCCGGCGGTCTACATGACCATCGAGGCGATCGACCGCGCCTACGAGACGCCGCTGCGCGAAGGCGTCCTGTTCGAACGCCGGATGTTCCACGCCGCCTTCGCGACCGATGACCGGGCGGAGGGTATGGCCGCCTTCATCGAAAAGCGCGAACCAATATTCAAGAACCGCTAGGCAGGGCGCCGGCGCCACGAAAGGAGATCGGCCGATGTCCGACTTGATCCTGCATCACTACGACGGTTCTCCGTTTGCGCACAAAATCCGCGCCATCCTCGGCTTCAAGGACCTGGCCTGGCGATCGGTCCAGATTCCGATGGTCATGCCGAAGCCGGACCTGATGCCGCTTTCCGGCGGCTACCGGCGGACGCCGGTGATGCAGGACGGCGCCGACATCTATCACGACACCCAGTTCATCGCCGCCGAACTGGAGCGCCGGCATCCGGCGCCGACCCTGTATCCCGAAGGCGGCGAGGGCATGGCCCATGCGCTGACTTTCTGGGCCGACGGCGCCCTGTTCGGCACCACGACGGGCGCGGCCTTCGCCCATATCGCCGACAGGATGCCGCCGGACTTCTTCGCCGACCGGGCGGCCATGCGCGGTCAGGAGCCGGTTCCGCCGGAGAAGATCATGGCCGCGGCGCCAAGGCTGGTCGCCGAGCTGAATCGCACGCTCCGTCTGGTCGAAGGCTGGCTGGCCGACCGGCCCTTCCTGCTCGGCGACGCGGCCGGGCTGGCCGATTTCTCGATCTTCCACCCGTTCTGGATGGTGAACCGGGCCGGCCGGAAGAACGCGGCATTGCTGGAGCCGTTCCCGAACATCCGCGGTTGGCTCGGGCGGATCGAGGCGCTGGGCACCGGCGCGGCGACGGAAATGGCGTCGCAGGAAGCGCTCGACGTCGCGAAGGCCGCCGACCCGGCCGATCCGGGGGAGAGCGAACCGGACGACGCCGGGCCGGCGGTCGGGCAGACGGTCTCCGTGCTGGCGGCGGACAGGGTGCCGGAAGCGGTGATCGGCGAGGTCGTCGGCGTGCGGCGCAACGAGGTCGTCGTCCGGCGCGAGGACGACCGCGTCGGCGCGGTCCACAACCATTTCCCGCGCTTCGGCTATATCATCCGCCCGGCCTGAACGGCCGTTGGCCGGGTATCCGGCAGTTACGCCCGTGCGAAGAAGGGCTTCCGTGCGAACGGCGCTACGCAGCCTTCGGCGACAGCGAGCACCGGCCGCGGTCGGGGTTGGGCTCGACTTCGCGATCGAGCAGTTCGCCGAGCCTGTCGGCGCCGCCGACATGGGCGCCGTCCAGCCAGATCTGCGGCACCGTGATCGGGGTTTTCGGCCCGACGATCGGCTTTACCCGCGCCAGCATCTCGTAAAGCGCTCGCGGGTCCCGCACCACGTCGTGATAGGCATAGTCGATGCCCCCTTCGGCGAGATAGGACTTGGCGCGGACGCAGTGCGGGCAGGTTTCCTTGCCGTACAGATGATTGCCGACCGGCGCGCTGCGCCGGGCCCAGGCGTCGATTACGGCTTCGGTCAGCACGCCGCGGTTCAGCGCGTGGCCCTGGCTGACCAGCCGCCCCTCGACGATGACGATGGGCGCGTGCCAGCCCCCTTTCGGCAGGGGACGCCACCATTCGCTCAGCCAGTCGTGAATGTCGACGGCAACCGGAATGCCATCGAGTTCGTGGGCCAGCGTATCCTGGATCACGTCGAGGGTCAGCGAACACTCGCCGCACGGAATCCTGACCTTGAAAGGCCCCCATGCGCCGGCCCAGCGATACAGGGTAACGGCGACGGGAGACGCGTTCGGTTCGGCTGCTGGCATGGCCGGTGCTTTCTTTCGATCCTGCCGGGGAAGCATTCGCCCGGCCGCGGAGCCGGCTCGTCTTCGGGGGTCGGTTCGCGGTTCGCCGGCGCTTGTGGCCGAACAATAGACATTCCTTCGAACCGGGGTAAACCGCCTTGCCGGCGCGGCCGGAGAATAAATCCGAGGTCGCGGGCGGCGCTGCCCAACCCAATGGTTTTCTCAGCCTCGCCCCCGGTTATAGTGAAACCGGTTCGCCGGATCGCCCCGGCCGTCTCCACCCGCAAACCAGGATAACATTCATGGCCGAAACCGTTTCCGCCGCCGATCCCCATCCCCGCAAATCCGTCGACCTGCTCGGCTCGACCATGCGCTATGTCGATACCGGGTCGGGCGAACCGGTCGTGCTGCTCCACGGCAACCCGACATCGTCCTACCTGTGGCGCAACGTGATCCCGGAATTGTCCGGAAACTTCCGCTGCCTGGCGCCGGACCTCATCGGCATGGGCGAGTCGGGCAAGAACCCGTCCGGCGAATACACCTTTGCCGAGCACAGCAGATTCGTCGACGCGTGGCTCGACGCCGTGCTGCCGGAGGGCAAACTCCGGCTGGTCGTCCACGACTGGGGCGGCGCGCTCGGCTTCCACTGGGCGGCGCGCCATCCGGACCGGGTCGCCGGGATCGCCTATATGGAGACCGTCGTCTGCCCGGTGCGCTGGGCCGACTGGCCGGAACAGGCGCGCGGCATCTTCCAGGGCTTCCGATCGCCCAAAGGCGAAGACCTGGTGCTGAACCGCAACCTGTTCATCGAAGGCGTCCTTCCCAACGCGGTCATGCGCGGTCTCACGGAGGCGGAAATGGACGTCTATCGCAAGCCCTATGCCGATGGCGGCGAGGTCCGGCGGCCGATACTGACCTGGCCGCGGCAGATCCCGATCGACGGCGAACCGCCGGAGGTCGTCGCGGTTGCCGAGGCCTACGGCGCCGCGATGAAGGAGAGCCCAATTCCCAAGCTGTTTATCAACGCCAAACCGGGCAGCATCCTGACCGGGCCGGCGCGCGATTTCTGCCGCAGCTGGGCCAACCAGGAAGAAGTCACGGTAAAGGGGCTGCATTTCGTCCAGGAGGATTCGCCGGCCGAGATCGGCGCGGCGTGCGACGATTTCTTTTCCAGACATGCCGGCTGAGGAGACGCAGCGATGAGCGAGAAACTGGTCGAACTGGAGATCGAAGACGGGGTTGCCCTGGTGACGATGAACCGGCCGAAGGCGCTGAACGCCCTGAACCGGGACATGACCCGCGCCCTGGTCGAGACCATCAACCCACTGGAACACGATCCGGAGGTGCGCTGCGTCGTCATCCGCGGCGGCGACCATTTCATGGCCGGCGGCGACCTCAAGACCTTCCACGCGATGCTGGACCGGCCGCGCCAGGACAATCTGGTGGCGATCGAGGCTTTCATCCACGAAGTCCACAGCCTGATTATCGCGATCCGGCGCATGCCCAAGCCGGTGGTCGCCTCGGTGAACGGCGCCTGCGCTGGGTTCGGCCTCAGCTTCATGAGCGCCGCCGACCTCGCCATCGCCGCGGACGACAGCTACTACACGCTCGCCTATACCCTGATCGGGACCAGCCCGGACGGCGGCTCGACCTATGCCCTGCCGCGGCTGGTCGGGCTGAAAAAGGCCACCGAACTGGCCCTGCTCGGCGACCGATTCGACGCGGCTACCGCGAAGGAATACGGCCTGGTCAACTGGGTGGTGCCGGCGGCCGATCTTGTTGCCGAAACGGGGAAACTGGCGGCCCGCCTCGCAGCCGGCCCGACCGTCGCCTACGGCCGGACCAAGGCGCTCTTGCAGCGCTCGCTGGACAATCCGCTGGAACGGCAACTGCAGCTCGAAGCCGACAATTTCTCGGCCTGCGCCGTTGAGCCGGACTTCGCCGAGGGCGTCACCGCCTTCGTGGAAAAACGCAAGCCTGCGTTTGCCGGCAAGGCCTGATCCTGCCATCCCGGCAGGTGGAACGGCGGAGCGGCGGTGAGCCCGGCCTTTCTCGACGTCCCGTTGTACGGCCTGGCGGCCATCGTTCTGGCAACGCTCCTCGGCGGCCTCCTGCGCGGTTTCACCGGCGGCGCCGGGGCGGTCGTCGTGATCATGCCGGTCCTGAGCGCCTTCGTCGGTGCGCGCGAAGCCGTGCCGGTCGGCGTATGCCTGATGCTGCTGACCGGCTTCCAGCTCGGCCGCCGGGCGATTCGCGACGCCGATATCCGGGAGGCGGTGACCCTCAGCATTTCCTCCGTCCTGCTCGTGCCCGCCGGCATCTGGCTGCTGTTCAGCGTGGATGAAGAGCTGATGCGCCGGGCGGTCGCCGTCATGGCAATCCTGTTCGCTGCTATCCTGCTCTCGGGCTGGCGTCATAGCGGGCCGCGCGGACCCGTTATGGCCACCGTCGCCGGCGGCCTGAGCGGCCTGATCGGCGGTGCGGTCGGCATGGGCGGCCCGCCGATGTTCCTCTACATCATGTCCGGCCCGGCGCCGGCCCACGTCCAGCGCGGCACGATCGCGTTGTCCAGCTCGATCACCCCGGTCGTCACGCTGACCTTGCTCGCCATCGCCGGCGCCTTCATTCCCCGGGTCTTCTGGCTGATCCTGGTCCTGACGCCCGTGTTCGTGTTCGGCACATGGGCTGGCACGCACTATTTCGGCCGGGTGGACGAAACCTTGTTCCGGCGCTTGTCGCTGGGCGCGATGATCGTCGTTTCGGCCCTGGTTCTGTTCCTGTAGCCGCCGGCCGCTCAGGCCGCTGCGCCGATCCGGCCCCCGATCGAACAGGCGGCGACCCACCAGGACGGATGGGCCGCGGCGACAGCGCGCGCGCCTTCCGATGCCGCATCGTCGCGCTCGAACAGGCCGAAGCAGGTCGCGCCGCTGCCCGACATGCGCGCCAGCCGAATTTCCGGCAATGCGCGCAGGGCGGCCAGGACTTCCGCGATTTCCGGCACGAGCCCGATGGCGGGCGTTTCGAGGTCGTTGCGGTTCGAGGCGGCGCGGGCCGCGAGATCGCCGCCGCGATCTTCTGCAGGCAACGAGAACCGGCCGCCGAGCGCATCGAAGACCTGCCCGGTCGAAACCGGCGATCCCGGATTGACGAGTACCGCCGGGACCGGGGGCGGCGACGGATCCACGGGCGTCAGCGTCTCGCCGATCCCCGTCATGCGAGCGGTCGTTCCGGCGAGGCATACCGGCACGTCGGCGCCCAGATCCAGCGCCAGGCGCATCAGATCGCTGCCGCCGATATCGGCCTGCCACAGCCGGACGCACAGGCGCAGCGCGGCAGCGGCGTCCGCCGAACCGCCGCCGATACCCGAGGCGACCGGCAGATTTTTCTCAAGATGCAGCGCCGCCGCAGCCGGGACACCGCAATGCTCGGCCAGTGCCCGCGCTGCCTGCAGGACCAGATTATTCGTGCCACGGCCGAGCGCGGCGGCAAACGGGCCGGAGACGCTCAGGCTCAGATCGCCCGCCGGAGCGGCGGACAGCCGGTCGCCGATATCGGCGAAGGCGACCAGGCTGTCGAGTTCGCGATACCCGCCCCGCCGCCGGCCGGTGACATGGAGCCACAGGTTGATCTTGGCCGGCGCAAACGCCTGAAGCGCAGGATCGGGTAGCGGATTTCGCGGCGGCATGGCGGATTCCGGGCGTCCGGGCGGGCGCCCTACTGCCGCAGAATCGGTTCGAAGGGCTCCATCCCCTCGCGCAGCCGCTGTTCGATTACATTTCGTTCGGCTTCTTCCGGATCGAACGACAGCGCCCGGTTCCACTGAAAACGCGCTTCGTGGCGCCGGCCGGCGCGCCAGTAGGCGTCGCCGAGATGCCGGTTGATGATCGGATCGTGGGGCCGCAGCTCCGACGCCCGTTCCAGGTGACGGACAGCCTCTTCGAAATTGCCCAGGCGATATTCGACCCAGCCTACGGAATCGACAATATAGCCGTCGTTCGGCCGTTTGCCGACGGCTTCTTCCAGCATCGTGCGCGCCCGTTCCAGCTTTTCGCCGCGGTCTACCCAGGAATAGGCGAGATAGTTCAGCACATAGGGCTGGCCGGGATTGAGCTTCAGGGCACGCTGGAAGTCCGCTTCGGCGCGCGCCCATTGCCCGGAGCGCTCCAGCGCGATGCCGCGGACGTAGATCAGGTTCCAGTGCCGCCGGCCGATTTTCGGAATGCGCTTCACGGCCCGGTCGTAGGCCGTAACCGCCTCGCCGAAGGACGAGCGGTTGCGGTGCACATTGCCCAGCAGCCACAGCGCGTCGTAACGCTGCGGCTTTTCGGCCGCCATCCTGTCCAGAAGCGAAGATGCCTCTTCGTATCGTTCGAGTTCGACCAACGAGGCGGCGGCGGACTTGCGCGCCTCCCAGCTGTAGATGGTTCCGGTCTCAAGTCTCCGGAACGCCTCTATGGCGTCGCGATGGCGGCCGTCGGCTTCCAGCACGGTGCCGAGGTGGAAGACCGATGCCGCATCGTGTGGCCGCATCCAGACGGCAAGCCGCGCCAGCGGCAGGGCCTGGCCCGGGCGGTCCGCCTGGTGGAGCGCGCTGGCCACGTTGAGCAATACCTCGGCCACCCCATCGGCCGCCGAGCCGACCAAGGGTCGGACCGGCGCATCGCTGAGATACCGCGCGCGCAGCAATTTAACCGTCATCGAGTCGGGGTTGGCGGCCAGAAAACGGTCGACCGCCTGCAGCGCCGCCGCCCTCCCGCCGGACCGGGCCAGAAAGTTGGATACGGTTTCGGTCAGCCGCAATGACCCGACAGACGGGGCTTGCGACATTTCCTCATAGGCCAGCGCCGCACGCCGCGGCCGGCTTGCGACGTCGAGCAGATAGGCTTTGTGCATCAGGCGGAACGGGCGAAACTGTGTCACGCCCTCAAGATCCCGATGCTCGTCCAGCGCCAGATCCGGGTCCTTGTAACGGCCGAGGGCCACCCAGGCGCGCAGCAGGGGCAGCAGCAACCGGCTGACGTTATCGCCCCGTATCCGGTCGAGATGCCCCATGGCGACGCTGAACCGCTGCTGCCTGGCTGCCTGCACGGCCAGAACCAGGCGGGCCATCGTCGGGCCCTGGGACAGGGCCACGGTGCGCTCTGCGACGGCTGCCGCCCGTTCGATCCGGCCGGCCAGAATATGGGAACGCAGGGCCTGGATCAGCAGGACGAGGCGATCGTGAGCCTCCGGCGTGACCGTTGCAAAATAGCCCGACGCGCGGCCCGAATCCTTTTGGCGGGAGGCATGCAGCGCCGACAGATACGCACCCCACGACGTCAGGGGTTGCCGCACGGTCTTCTCGACGGACTGCCCGGCAGCCGACGCCGGAGAAAGGCACGACAGGTAGAGCAGCAACGCCAGAGCGGGCGACATCACCCGTGCAACGGCGCCGGCCCGGACCCCGCGCGGCCCACGGCGCCTACATGTTGGGATAGTTCGGTCCACCGCCGCCTTCCGGCACCGCCCAATCGATGTTCTGGGTCGGGTCCTTGATGTCGCAGGTTTTGCAATGCACGCAATTCTGGGCGTTGATCTGCAAACGCGGGGTTGCATCGTCGTCGTCGCGCAGGATCTCGTAAACGCCGGCCGGGCAATAGCGCTGCTCCGGCGCGTCGTAGAGCGCCAGGTTGTGGTCGACGGCAACGGCACTGTCTTTCAGGACCAGGTGAACCGGTTGGTTCTCCTCGTGGTTGGTGGCGGAGAAAGACACGTTGGTCAGCCGGTCGAAAGACAGCACGCCATCGGGTTTGGGGTAGTCGATCGGCCGATGCTTTTCCTTCGGTTCGGTCGCCTCGTGATCCGGTTTCCGGGCCCGCAGGGTCCAGGGCGCCCGGCCGCGAAAGACCTGCTGGTCGATGCCGAACAGCAGGGTGCCGGCGACCAGGCCCTTCTTCATCAGCGGCTTGAAGTTGCGCGCCCGGTGCAGCTCCTCTTTCACCCAGCTGTCCTCGAAAGCCGCCGGATAGGCCGACAGTTCGTCCTGCGCGCGGCCGGCCGCCACGGCGTCGAAGGCCGCCTCCGCCGCCAACATGCCGGTCTTCATCGCCGTATGGCTGCCTTTGATGCGCGGCGCGTTGAGAAAGCCGGCATTGTCGCCGATCAGGCAACCGCCGGGGAATGTCAGCCTGGGCAGCGACTGAAGCCCGCCGGCATAGATGGCGCGCGCGCCGTAGGCGATCCGCTTACCGCCCTCGAGGAAAGCGCGCACCTTGGGATGGTGCTTGTAGCGCTGGAATTCCTCGTAGGGGCTGAGATAGGGGTTCTTGTAGTCCAGCCCGACGACGAAGCCGACCGACACCAGGTTCTCGTCGAAATGGTAGAGGAAGGAGCCGCCGTAGGTTTCCCGGTCGAGCGGCCAGCCGGCGGTGTGCATGACCAGCCCCGGAGTGTGCCGCGCCGGATCGATCTCCCACAGTTCCTTGATGCCGATGCCGTAGGACGGCGGGTCAGCGTCCTCGCGCAGACCGAACCGGGCGGCCAGCTGCTTGCCGAGCGAGCCGCGGCAGCCTTCGGCGAACAGGGTGTATTTCGCCAACAGTTCGATGCCCGGCGTGTAGTTGGCCGTTTTCTCACTGTCGGCGCCGATGCCCATGTCACCGGTCGCGACACCGCGGACCCGGACCTCGTCGTCGTAGAGCACCTCGGCGGCGGCGAAGCCGGGGTAGATTTCCACGCCGAGGGCCTCGGCCTGTTCGGCCAGCCAGCGGCACAGGTTGCCCAAGCTGACGATGAAGTTGCCGTGGTTGCCGAAGCAGGCGGGCAGGAACAGGTTCGGCACCTTGAACCCGCCTTTTTCGGACAGGAAGAAAAAGCGGTCCTCGCTCACCGGCGTGTCGAGCGGCGCGCCGCGTTCCTGCCAGTCCGGCAGCAATTCGTTCAGCGCGCGCGGGTCGAGCACCGCGCCGGACAGGATGTGCGCGCCGACTTCAGAGCCTTTTTCCAGCACACAGACTTCGATTTCTCCGCCTTTTCCCCCGGCAAGCTGCTTCAGGCGGATCGCGGCGGCCAGGCCGGACGGGCCGGCGCCGACGATTACGACATCGTATTCCATCGCTTCGCGGATCGATTCCTGTTCCGTCATGCTGTCCGATCCCCGTGCAGTTCCGGCGCGCCGCCAGTCTCCGGAAGACCTCTGCGCCGGCCCCGTAAGGGCTTGTAACGCCAGCGGCTTTCCCCGAAAGTCGCAGAGCGCGCGCACGCGCAGGCGCAATGGGCGCGCAAGGCAAGAACTCTTAGCGCAGAGGGCCGTTCGGCGCCATGCCCGATCGCACTGACCGGCAGACCCCGACAGCGGCGGAAGCGCTCCGGCATGCGCTGGCCTGGCAGGTAGAAGCCGGCGCCGACGAAGCGATCGGCGAGCACCCGGTAGACCGGCGGGACCGGGAGCCGCAGGCCGTCGCGCAGAGGCAGGTGCCGCCCGCGCGCGCTCCGATGCAGTCGCAGCGTGAGAACGGCCCGGCGCCCCGGTCTGCACCGCCGCCGCCGCCGGTGCGCCTCGAATCGACCGGCGAGACCGTATCGGCCGCCCGCGAAAGCGCCCGCAGCGCCCAGACGCTGGACGCGCTGCGCGACGCCGTCGCCGGTTTCGACGGCTGCGGGCTGAAAAAAACCGCCATGAACACCGTGTTCGCCGACGGCGCGCCGGCCGGCCGTCTCATGCTGATCGGCGAAGCGCCGGGCGCCGAGGAAGACCGCCAGGGCAAGCCCTTCGTCGGCGCCAGCGGCCAGCTGCTGGACAAGATGCTCGCCGCCATCGGGCTGAGCCGCACCAGCGACGCCTACATCACCAACATCGTGTTCTGGCGCCCGCCGGGGAACCGCGAACCGTCGGCCGCCGAGACAGCGGTCTGCCGACCCTTCCTGGAACGGCACATAGAATTGAAGAAGCCGGATGTCCTGGTCTTTCTGGGTGGGCCTTCAGCCAAGACGCTGCTTAACCGCAAGGAGGGCATCACCCGCCTGCGTGGGCGCTGGTTCCAGTTCCGCACGCCCGACATGGTCGAGGCCGGCGCCGACCCGATCCCCGCCATGCCCCTGTTCCACCCGGCCTATCTGCTGCGCAGCCCACTCAACAAGCGCGAAGCCTGGCGCGACTTGCTGGCGATCCGGGAAAAGCTGGACGCCTTGGCCGGGGAGCGCGCCTCTTAAGAATCCAACGCACCGATACCCAATTCCCCTGGTGCCACCCCGGACGGAGCGCAGCGCAGATCCGGGGTCTAGAGTCACAAGCGAAAATGTTGCCGGCGGCCCTGGACCCCGGCTCTCCCTTCGGTCGGCCGGGGTGGCAAAAATTGGTATTCCTGTCGGCGGCGTGCCGGCGACGCGGGTTTCCCTTGGACCTTCCTGCCTATCTGGGTGATTAATCCGGCGCCCGTTCGCGGACAGAAACCTTCGCAGGCCGGCGCAAAGGAAACAGCATGACGAAGATCGACGAGAGCCGGCCCTTCCTGCCGGTCAACATCGCGGTGATGACCGTATCCGACTCGCGGAGCGCGGCCGACGACCGGTCCGGCGACACGCTCGCCGGGCGGATCGCGGGCGCCGGCCATGTCGTGGCCGACCGCCGCATCGTGCCGGACGAGATCGTGGAGATCGTCGCCGCGCTCGAAGGCTGGATCGCCGATCCGGCGATCGACGTCGTCATTTCCACCGGCGGCACCGGCGTGACCGGCCGCGATGTGACGCCGGAGGCCTTCGAGCAGGTCTTCGAGAAGAAGATCGAAGGCTTCGGCGAGCTGTTCCGCTGGATCAGCTTCCAGAAGATCAAGACCTCGACAGTCCAGTCGCGCGCGGTCGGCGGCGTGGCCGGCGGCACCTACCTGTTCGCCCTGCCGGGCTCGCCAGGCGCCTGCAAGGACGGCTGGGACGAGATCCTGCAATACCAGCTCGACAACCGGTACCGGCCCTGCAATTTCGTCGAACTGATGCCGCGCCTGCAGGAGCATACCGGGCGGTAGCCGAAATCCTTACCGCGGCAACGGTCTGAGCGGCTCTGGCGGACCGGCAGGCCAGGAAAGCCGGGCCGCGGGACCGCGCGTGCAGCGGTTTATTGCAGATACCGCTCCTGTCTGTAGTAGCGCCGCAGCGCCGCCTGATAGCGTTCCAATGCCGGAACGAAGGCATTGGTGGCCTCCGCGCCGGCAGCAGCCTGAGCGCGCAGTTCGGCGATGACCGCCGGTTCGTCCACGCCCGTCACGCGCCCGTCCCGGACGATTTCGCGCCCCCTCGACCACACGGACACGACATGACCGCCGGTGGCCCGGCCGAGGAGAATATCGACCTCGGTGGTTCTGGAACTGACGACGTCGCCGCCCAGCCGGTCCCAGTCGAATACGATCAGGTCGGCCGGCGTCCCCGGGGCCAGGACGCCGTCGCGTTCGCTGCCGTCGACCGCGCAGAAACCGTTGACCGTTGCCGCACGCAACAGGTTCGCCGCCGAAAGGCCCGGATCGAGCGAACTGCCCCGGTGCAGGCGATGGAGCAGCCGCAACTCCCGGAGCGCGTCGTCGTCGTCGTCCAGCGACAGGGCGTCGATCCCGACCGCGAGCCGCACGCCGCGCCGGACAAACTCCGCAACCGGCGCCACGCCCGAACCGAGACGCAGGTTCGAACTGGTATTGAGCGCGACCGTCACGCCGCGTTCCGCCAGGAGTTCGCACTCCTCCGACCGGAGCCAGACGCAATGGGCCAGGGTCAGGCGCGGAGACAGCAGGCCGAGCGCGTCCAGATGCGCAACGAAACCGCCCGGAAAGCGCGTATCGGCCCAGGCGCGCTGACGCCGCGTTTCCTGACAATGCATGTGGACGCGCCGGCCGGTTCGGGCCGAGGCTTCCGCAATGCTGGAGAGCAGATCGTCCGACGCCCATTCCAGGCCGTAGGGGCCGAACTGGACGTTCACCGAAGCGGATTCGCAGTGCTGCGCAATTTCGCCGACCATCGCGACCTGCTCCTGCACCGATGGCAGCGGCCGCGCCCAGCGCGCCCGCAAAACCTCGCGGTCCGCCTCGTCCAGGAGGCCGAGGATGGCCTCGTCATCTCCGTAACCCAGGCGATGGCGATCGACCATGGGAACGACGAAAGCGATGGGCAAGCCGATATCGCCGGCCGCCCGGCATACGGCCTTTGCCTCGTCGACGAGCCGATCGGAGCGTTGCGGCATGTGGCAATGCACGGCAGCCGCCACGCCGGAGCGCGCCATGCGGGCGAACGCAGACGCTGCGAGCAGATAGGGATCGACCGGCGGATGGAGGGCGGAGGCGCCCGCCAGCCAAATCTCCAGCGCATCGTCCAGCGCGCCGTAGGCGAGTCGGCTCAGTCCCCGCCCGTGATCGTGGGCGTTTGCCAGCGCCGGCATGACGAAGAGCGGCGGGGAGCCTTCCTCCGCCGGGCATTCTTGCACTTCGGAGATCGTACCGTCCCGGATCTCGATCCGGCGGTTGTGCACGACGGCCCCCCGGTTGGGCCCCGCGAGCAGCCGGTGGGCGAAAATCTGCGCTGTGCCCGGTGGTGCGGTCATGGCCGAATGATCAGGTTGGGCAACCAGGTGGCGAGCGCGGGGTAAACGACGACAAGGATCAGCACCAGCAATTCAAGGGCGATGAACGGGCCTGCGGCCACATAGATCTGGCGCAGGGTAATCTGCGGCGGCGCCACGCCTTTCATAACGAAAAGAAGCAGTCCGAACGGCGGCGTGGTCAGGCTTACTTCGAGCACAACCAGGAGCAGGACGCCATACCAGACCAGATCGAATCCGGCGTGCTGGGCCAGCGGCATGAAGAAAGGCAGGGTGATCAGCATCATCGACAGTTGATCGATGAAGGCACCGAGAGCGAGCAGGATCAACAGCATCAGGACGAGCAGGGTAATCGGGCTGAAATCGAGCTCGATGGTGACTTCCAGCAGGCCGTCGACAGCGCCCGAGAAAGCGAGAATCTGGGCGAAGGTGACCGAAGCGCAGATGATGAACAGCGCCATGCCGGTTACCTTGGCTGCTTCGATGAGGGCCGTGCGCAGGGCGCGGCGCGTCAGGCAGCGGTAGGCGACCGCCGCGATAACCGCGCCGACCGCGCCCAGGGCGGCCGATTCCGTCGGCGTCGCCCAGCCCGCGAGGATGCTGCCGACGACCAGGACGAACAGCGTCATCAGCGGCACGACATAAATCAGGAACGGTTTGAGCCGGTCGCCCGGCGCGAGTTCCTCCGGCTCATAAGGCGGTGCCAGACCCGGGTTGAGACGGCAACGCACGACGATATAGGCGAAGAAGAGCAGGGCGATGAGGAGGCCGGGCACGATGCCGGCAATCAGCAGCTCGGCCACCGGCATCTGCGCCAGGCTGGCCAGAAGCACCGCCAGCGCCGATGGCGGAATCAGCATCGCGATGCCGCCGGTCCCGAGGATCGGGCCCATCGCCATCGATGGGTGGTAGCCGCGCCGCTGCATTTCCGGGAGCAGCGAACTGCCCAGCATGGCGACATTGGCCATCGTCGAGCCGGAGAGGGTCGAGAATATCGTGCCGCCGGTAACCGCAACCAGCGACAGGCGCCCCGGCACCCTGGCGATCAGCCGGTCGACGGCATCGATGGCGCGAAACGCCATGCCGGTGTGAAACATGATCTCGCCCATCAGGATAAACAGCGGGATGGGCGCGAGGGAAAAGGTCGTGACCGACCAGACGGCATTGCGCACCAGTTGCATGAGGCCCGCCTCGCCGCCGAGGAACACCACTGCGCCGACCAGATTGACCGCAAAAAAGGAAAAGGCGACCGGCAGACCGGTCGCCATGAAGAGGATCAGCATGCCGAGCAGCATGCCAAGCGCGAAATACCATTCCATCGCTCAGAGGCCGGTGTCGGCCGGTCCGGCGGGCGCGCCCGCCCGCGCGTCCGCCCCCCCCCCCGCCGCCGCCCCCCCCCCGCCGATAGAGCCTGCAGCCGAATTCGATTGCCATCAGCGCGCTGGATACCGGCACAAGGGCGAAGAGCCACCATTCCCGGATCGTCATGATCTTGAAGATTTTCGTGTCGGCCGCGTAGAGTTCGATGGTCGAGCGCAGCCCGTAATAGAAAATCACGGCGCACACGATCAGGCCGGCGGAATTGGCAACCAGCGCCAGGATGCGGCGCCCGCGCGATCCGACGATTTCGACGAGCAGATCGACGCTCACATGCGCCGAGTGCTTCAGAACCCACGGCGCGGCGAGAAAGGTCACAGCGAGCAGGCTGTATTCGACGATCTCGATCATCCAGGGCAGCGAGCCGAGGCCGGTTCCCCGGACGACGATTTCCGCGGTAATTCCCAGGACGACGAGCGCCAGCAGGAGCGCCGAGGTCATCCCCAGCGCTTCCAGAAGCGCATCGTACACTTTCGAAAGCCGCACCATCGGCGGGCGGATCTCCGGCGGAAGCGGCAGGCGGCAATCGCCGCCGGCGCGCAACCTCAACCGTTTATTTCAGTTCCGTCAGCTTGCGGATTTTGGGGCCGTTCACCGGATCCTTCTTCATCACGTCGGCCCAGCCCGCCCGTGTCGCCGTTTCAAGGAACTTCTTGCGCTCGGCGCCCTTGAGCACGATCGCCTTGACGCCGTCGCGCGCCTGCTTGGCCCGCTGGCTCTTGTTCGTTTCCTCCCGCTCGGTGCCGAACTCGTTTTCCAGGCGGATTTGAACGTCGTGCAGCACCTTTTGCTGCGCCGGCGTCAGCTTATTCCAAGTGTCGAGGTTGACCAGCACGCTGAGTTCGGCGGTGAAGAAGCCGGGCTCGACCCGGTATTTGAGCACCTTCTGCCAGCCCCAGGCATGAATTCCCCATAACGGCCAGCCGAGCCCGTCGAACACGCCGCGTTCGAGGCCGGTATAGGCCTGGCTCGGCGGCGTGGTGATCATGACGCCGCCCAGCGCCTCGATGAAGGACTGGTAGACCGACGTGCCGCGGATCTTGAAGCCCTTCAGACTTGCGCCCTTGATCGGCTTGGTCAGGTAGAAATGGAAATTCACGCCGTCGCCCCAGCGCCCGAGATAGTGGACGTTCATCTTCTCGGCGTAGAGCGGGCGCAGTAGGGCGAAGGTCCCGTTGGTGCGCTGCTGCTGGACCGGCACGGTCGACATTTTCTGTGCGTCGGCGATCGGCAACAGCTTGTTGTAGAACGTACCGGACAAATGGACGAGGTCGAGGACGCCGGACTTCACCGCGTTGCCCATCTGGAACGGGTTCATCGCCTTGAAGCCCGCAGCCACCATCTTGACCTTCAGTCCATGGCCCGCGCCGGCCTCGTTGGCGCGCTTTATCCATGTCCGGATATGCGGATACCAGATGCGATCCACCGACGGCAGAAAGGTGCCCGCTTTCAGTGTGACGGTGTCAGCGACGGCTGCCGTGCCCGCCAGCTGCGCGCCGAGTATGACGGCGCCGGCAATTCCAATTCCCGATTTTCCGAACATCGATTTCTCCCCTTTGCGATGCGCCCAGACGGCGCCATACCGTCCAGCCCGTCCCGCAGGGGCATCTTTTTGGCCGGCAGCGGACCCTCTGCCAATTCGGAACCGGGGGCTTCGACCTTAATTCCCTTGCGGCTGGACGCAGCGAGGGTCTGTTTTTAATGTAGGGCATATCCGGTTGAGCGTCGACCGGCGTTCCCGTAGTGGACGCGGCCGGATCGCCGGGCGCGTGCTTCCCCGTGTGTCCGGTAACCGTAATGGAACGGAACAATATGCAAACCTATCGCCTGGCCACGGTGGAACACCGGCGCCGAATCTTCCCCGTTGTCGAGGTCGGGGGCGTTCTCATCGATTTCGGCACCGGATACGAGGCCTACAAGCGAGATACCGACACGCGCGACTTCTTCAAGGCGAAGCACGGCTACACCATGCTCGACATTCTTGAGGAGTGGGAACTGTTCGCCGCCGCTCTGGAAGGGTTCGCGGAACACGCCGCATCGCAGGTCAGGGGCGTCTTGCCGGATTATGCCTACCGGCCCGACGAAGTGACCTTCCTGCCGCCGGTCCTGTATCCGAACAAGATCCTGAACGCGGGTTCCAACTATTACGATCACGCACTGGAAATGGGCGCAGCGGCCCCGGATCGGGACAAGCACGAGCCCTATTTCTTCTACAAGGGCTCAAGGCACAACGCGGTCGGCCACGGCGGGACGGTCTATCTGACGCCGCGCGCGGATTATATCGACTGGGAAGCGGAACTCGCGGTCGTCATCGGCCGCACGGCCAAGAATGTGCCGGTCGAACAGGCAATGGACTATGTCGCCGGTTTCACCTGCTACAACGACATCTCCGCGCGCGACCGCATGATCCGGCACGGCGAGACTTTCGATTACGACTGGTTCGCCAACAAGGGTAACGACAGTTTCGCCCCGATGGGGCCCTTCATCGTGCCGGCCAGGTTCCTCGGGGACATTTCGGACATCCGCATCCGGTGCTTTCACAACGGCGACAAGGTCCAGGATTTCAGCACCGACAATATCGTCTTTCCGATCCCCGAACTGATCGCCAATGCGTCGGCGATCACAACCCTGTCGCCCGGCGACGTCATCGCGACGGGAACAGGCGCCGGGGCCGGAATGGCGCACGGCATTTCGGTCGAGCATGGCGAGATCCACAAGGTTTTCGAGCATATGTACGCGGGCAGGAGCCGCCTGCTGGCGCCGGGCGACACCATTGCCGTCGACATCGAAGGGGTCGGCCGGCTGGAGAATAACGTCGCCGCCTATCCGAACGACCCGAACCGCGGCTGAGCGGAACGATCATGGCAGATCGAATCGACCAGCGCCTGCGCGAGCTCGGGATCGTCCTGCCGGTCCCGGCGCCGGCATTCGCGAGCTACATTCCCTGGAGGATGTCCGGCAATACGGTTTACATCTCCGGTCAGGGGCCGTTGGTCGATGGCCGGATCGAGGAAAGATTTTGCGGCCGGGTCGGCAGCGATTTATCCATCGAAGACGGCCAGGCCGCGGCGCGGTTGACGGCGCTGAATGTGCTCGCCCAGCTGAAAGACGCGTGCGGCGGCGATCTGGATCGCGTCGCCGGCTGCATACAGCTGATGGGCTTTGTGAACTGCGATTCGGGTTTCACGCAAACGCCGACGGTGATTAACGGCGGATCGGATGCGATCGTCGAGGTGTTAGGCGAAGCCGGCCGCCATGCGCGGTACGCGATCGGCTCGCACGCGCTCCCCGCCAATATCGCCGTCGAAATCGCCGCGATATTTGAACTTGCCTGAAAGCGGCAGCCGCTCCTCGCGCCTGTCCCGCGCCGGCAACCTACAACTGTATCCGCCGTCCGCCTTTCCACGCCCGGTACGCCGCGCCGTCGTCGACATCCGCCAGTGTCTCGGCGAAAGCCACCCGGCGGTGGCGCGGGACGTTGCGCAGCGTCGCGGCGAGGGTCTCCGGGCTCGACCAGGGAACCCCGTCGAATAACCCCGAACAGCGCTCCGGCCCGCGCTGGCCGACCAGCCAGAAGCCGCCGTCCTCGGCCGGCCCGAAAAGGAGGTCGGACTGCTTGAGAAGATCGAACGAGCGTTCGGCGACTCCGGCGTCGATGGCGGGAATGTCCGCGCCGAAGAGCAGGCGCGGGCGCGGCGCGAACCGGTCGAGGCAGCGCGCCATGCTCAGGCCGAGATCGCCCTCGCCCTGCTCGATGCAGGGCAGCCCGGCGAGGCGCGGCAGCCCGCGCCGCAGGTGCCGGGCCGACCGGCGGGGCGTCGCCGCGACGACCAGATCCCATTCCGGGCGCGGGACCAGCCGGGCGCCGATCCGTTGCGCGGTCTCGCGATAGAAGCGCCAGGCGGCGGGCGCGCCGACCTCCGCCGCCAGGCGCGTCTTGACCGCGCCGATGAGCGGCGCCTTCAGGAACAGGATCGCGACAGGGCGGCCGCGCGGCGAACCGGCCGGCATGTCAATACAGCCGCGCCAGCCAGGCCGGCGGCGCGCCCATGAGATAGAGCGAAAGCAGGGCGAGATTGCGCGCCGAGCGGCGGCGGTAGCCGGCCTGCAAAAACCGCTCCGCCCCGGTCACCGCGTCGATGTCGAGCGGCACGAGCCGCTTACGGCCGATGCGCCGGACCAGGTCGACGTCCTCGAACAGCGACAGCGGCCGGTAACCGCCGAGCGTCCGGTAGAAATCCCGGCCGATCAGCAGGCCCTGGTCGCCATAGGGCAGACCGAAACGCTGGCAGCGCAAGGCCACCCGCTTCTCCAGCCGCCGCGCGCGCGGGTGCGGATCGTCGAGGCGGAACCGGCCGTAGCCCGCGCGCTGCCCGTTCGCCGGATCGGCGATAAAGGCGGCAGCGGCGGCGCGCCAGCCGGCGGCAAGGCGGGTATCGGCGTGCAGGAAGAGCAACCAGTCGCCTCGTGTCGCCGCGGCGCCCGCCGCCAGCTGCGCCCCGCGCCCCTGCGGGCCGGTCACGACCTGCGCACCGGCCTCTCGCGCAAGGTCCGCCGTCGCGTCCCGCGAGCCGCCGTCGCTGACCACAATTTCCAGCGCTTCGCCGCCTCCCTTGGCCGGCGTCGGCAACGCTGCGAGCGTCACCGGCAGGCGGGCCGCTTCGTTCAGCGCCGGTATGACTATGCTCAGCCGGGCGGAAGTCATGGCCGCCTGTCTCGCCCAGCTGGCCCCGCCGTTCAAGCGGCGAAGACGGCGATGCGCCTGTACGGCCAATTGTTCTTTTTTTGTTCTTGACTCCGGCAGCGCGGATACCCACGATGACCGGTATGGACCCCGTCACCCGAATTCCGGACAGCACGCCCCTCGATCCCTGGTCGAACCATGCGGGGCGCCCCTCCGGGCCGGCCTTCCGCGGCCGGGGCGCGGGGTTCAATCCGCCGAATCGGTACGAAACGATCCGGCGAGATCCCTTCTTCGACGGCTGGGACGCGCCAGCCGACCCGGGAGAGGCGGCGGCGGGTCCGCCCGCCGCTTCCGTACCGACGACGGTGACGGTCGACGCGACGCGCACGGTGATCGCGCGCAACGACTCGCCGGACGTCGGCTTCGACCGCTCGATCAACCCCTATCGCGGCTGCGAGCATGGCTGCGTCTATTGCTATGCCCGGCCGAGCCATGCCTGGCTCGGCCTGTCGCCGGGCGTCGATTTCGAGACCCGCCTGTTTGCCAAACCGGAGGCGGCGGCCCTGCTGAGGCAGGAACTGGCCCGGCCATCTTATGCCTGCGCGCCGATCGCCATGGGCACGAACACCGACCCGTACCAGCCGGTCGAGCGGGAACGGCGGATCACGCGGGGAATCCTGAAGGTGCTGTCGGACTGCAACCATCCGGTCACCATCGTTACCAAGTCGGCCCTGATCGAGCGGGACATCGATATCCTCGCGCCGATGGCGGAAAAGGGCCTCACCGCCGCCGCCCTTTCGGTGACGACGCTGGAGGGGCAAGTGGCCCGCGCGATGGAACCGCGGGCGGCCGCGCCGGTGCGACGGCTGGCCGCGATCCGGTCGCTGTCGGAGGCCGGCATTCCGGTCCGGGTCATGGTCGCGCCGGTCGTGCCGGGCATCACCGATCACGAGATGGAGTCGATCCTGGAGGCGGCGCGCGACGCCGGAGCCTCGCTGGCCTCCTACATCGTGCTGCGCCTGCCCGGCGAGGTGAAGGACCTGTTCGCCGACTGGCTCGACGCCCACTATCCGGACCGGCGCAACAAGGTGCTGAACACCATCCGCTCGCTGCGCGAAGGACGGCTGAACAATGCCGAATGGGGCGAGCGCATGGTCGGCAAGGGCGCCTTCGGCAAGGCGCTGGACCTCCGCTTCGCGATGGCGGCGCGCCGGCTCGGCCTCAAGCGGGAAAGCAAGCCGCTGCGTACCGACCTGTTCGTCAAGCCGGCCCGCGACGGAAGGCAGATGAACCTGTTCTAGGCGCGCGCTCCGCGATACGGCGCACCCATGCGCCCGCTCGGGACAAGGGGCAACATTTGCCTTCCTCACGGCCGCAAGATTCACCCTGACCCTCGCCCTGGGTAGCCCAGGCTTCAATCCGGAGCGAAACGAATGCCTGCCCTGAGCCTGCCGAAGGGCAAGCCTAGGGCCTGTCGAAAAAAGCAGAGAATCCGCGGTATTGCAGGATTCTCACTCCATTGCCGGAATGGTAGACTGGCGCCATGCACGATGGCGCCGAACTGACCGGCCTTGCTCTTGTCGGGCTGATCGCTCTGGCGGGCGGCCTGCTGATGGCGCGGATGCGCCAGCCCGTCATCGTCGGCTATATCCTGGCCGGGGTCATTCTCGGTCCGTCGGGCTTCCAACTGGTCGAAGACCGGCTGAGCGTGGCGGTACTGGCCGAACTCGGCGTGCTGATGCTGCTCTTCCTGGTCGGCATGGAGCTCAGCCTGCGCGGTTTCAAGGCGATCTGGAAGGTCGCCGTCGGCGCAACCCTGCTCCAGATCGCCATCGCGGTCGGCGCGATGCTGCTGATCGGCTGGATCGGCGGCTGGCCGACGCCGGTCGTCGTCGTGCTGGGCTTCGTCGTGGCTCTGTCAAGCACGGCGGTCGTCGTCAAGATGCTCGAACAGCTCGACCTATTGCGGCAGCCGGTCGGCCAGTTGACCATCGGCATCCTGATCGCCCAGGACCTCGCCGTAGTGCCTATGCTGTTGACCATCGGCCTTTTCGGCGACCGCGAGCCTGGCCTCCTGGATCTCGCCAAGATCCTGCTGTCGATCGGCCTGCTCGTCGCCTTCATCCTGTATCTCAGCCGCCGCCGGCGCCTCGTGCTGCCGTTCACCGCCGCCGCCGGGGCCGCGCCGGAAATCCTGCCGCTCGCGGCCCTGTGCTTCTGCTTCGGCGCGGCGGCGCTGACCGGCATCCTCGGCCTGTCGCCGGTCCTCGGCGCCTTCCTGGCCGGCCTCGTCGTCGGCAACAGCACGGCGCGCGCGCCGATGGTCCGCACAACGCGGCCGATTCAGAGCGTGCTGATCGTGGTCTTCTTCCTGTCCATCGGCCTGCTGATCGATCTGGCGTTCATCTGGGAAAACCTTGGAACGGTGATCCTGCTGCTCGTCACCGTCACCGTGGTCAAGACGGCTATCAACATCGGTATCATCCGGCTGCTGCGCGAGCCCTGGCCCAATGCTTTCGTCGCCGGCGTCCTGCTCGCCCAGATCGGCGAATTTTCGCTGGTCGTCGGTGAGGTGGCCCAGGAGCGCGCCCTTATCACAACCGAGACCGGGCAGCTGATCGTTGCCGTCATCGCCTTTTCGCTGCTGATGTCGCCGCTGTGGATCGTCATCGCGCGCCGGCTGATCCGGGTCATCCTGCTCGGCGTCACCTCCCTGACAGGCACCCTGGATGCGATCAAGACCCGGAATATGGTCGCCTTCGCCCACTATCTCCTGCAATGCCGGGCGGCTCTGCTGCACGCTTGGCGTAGCGGCCGCCTCGCCCGCAAGTTGCGCCGCCGCCGGGCCGCCGAACCGCCGGCGGTGGACGGGGCGACCGCGCCGGCGTTGCTGACCGACCGGAGCGCCGCCCCTGACGAAAGGAATCGGGCCGAAAGGAATCGGGCCGAAAGGAATCGGGCCGAAAGGAATCGGGCCGAGACGGACCGGACCGATGCGAACAATGCCTGATTTCAGCGCCGAGCGCGCCCTGTGCGCTCCCCCGGCCGGCCCTTTAGATGGCCCGGTCGCCGGGGTCGACGAAGCCGGCCGCGGGCCGCTGGCCGGCCCGGTCGTTGCGGCGGCCGTCTGTTTCCCCGGGCTAGCCCTGCCGCCGGCGGTGCGTGGCCTGATCGACGATTCGAAGAAGCTCTCGCCGGTCCGGCGCGAGGCCGCCCACGCCGCCATCCTCGAAGCCGGGATCGTCGGTACGGGCGCGGCGAGCGTGGCAGAGATCGACCGGCTGAACATCCTGCAGGCGACCCTGCTTGCCATGCAGCGCGCCGTTGCCGCCCTCGCCGCGCCGCCTGCGGCAGTGCTGATCGACGGCAATCGGGCGCCCGACCTGCCCTGCCCGGCGCATCCGATGGTCGGCGGCGACGGCCGTTCGCTCTCCATCGCCGCGGCCTCCATCGTCGCCAAGGTGACCCGCGACCGCATCATGGCGCGTCTGGCGGCGGAGTATCCGGGCTACGGCTGGGAGCGGAATGCCGGCTACGGCGTCGCCGCGCACCGGGCCGCGCTCGCCGCGCTCGGCGCGACACCGCACCACCGCCGCTCCTTCGCCCCGGTACGGAAAATGCGGGCTGAATAATGATCAAATTTGAATTGATACTATCTGTAGATGTTCAGCAGTTCTATCAATCGAGGCCTAACAGCTTCTATTCTAGCCAATTCAGACAAGAAAAACTCTATATTGTCTGGACCATCTGCTTTCCTTGCTGCAACTATATTGTCGTAGTCAATTTCTAGGAGTTCACAAAACTCACGACCAGTCATCGCCTGCTCCAAGGAAATTTTCCTCTTAAAACCATCCCGTATAACATGCTTGTCTTCTTGGTTAAAGGCGCAGAAATGTGCTTGAAACCGATACTGAATGTGCGGGGCATTGCGTTCGATAAACCCATGCATCGCTTGCCGTTCCGCGCTAGATTTCTTGGTATCAAACACATGACCATCCTTTAGTTCAATTATATGGCATGTTTGTTGATTATCTCTTCTCTTGAAGACCATAAAATCAGGCTCGGCACCAGCAAAGTCTAAAGTTTGACACTTCTTCATCTCCTTTTTCCGAACGAGAAAAACTCCATCCGGCATAATTTCTTGAGTTAAGAATTGATCCAAATCTGGGATGTTCTGAACCATTATTGCAATCAATCTTTCCAGCTCATTACCGGAAGAAATTACCGCGGATTGGATTTTGCTGGCGAGCGCACCTAGCTCGGCATTGTCGAATATCCGATCGTAGGCGCCAGAGACATTCTTGGGACGCGCATCTCTCAGCCGGGCCATGGTTTATCCGTTTAGGTCACAGCCCAGAAAGGTTCTACGCTGGTCCAACGCTGCTTGTAGTACAGAAAATGATCCTGCAGCTGGGTCAATCACATAATCTCCTTCGTGACTGACTGCTGCCAAAAGCTTGCCTTGAAGCTCAATAGGTTTCGCGTGCGGGTGGTCTCGTTGAGAGACCGATTCCTGAGCAACATCAGGAATATTGTGAATCGTCCAAACCCCTTTCGCTTTACGAGGTTGTTTCTGCAAAACAATGCAATACTCTGCTCGACGTCTCGTCCGATATCCCATACCAAACGTGCCCTTGTCCCAAGTGAGCATGTCAACTATATCTAGGCTTGTTCCGTCTAGCCAACCCTTCACGCCTTGACATAGGTGGAATTTGTCGACCCACAAAAACAAATGACCAGATGGAATTAGAACTCTATCGATTCCACGGACAAGCTGAGCAATGACTGTTTCTGTCATCTGCTCAAGAGCTGCTCTTCGTCTCCCTCGATTTTCTCCCTCATTCCCATAACTCAATTTTTCGAGAACGCCGCGATACTGTGGATCAAGAAAAGCGACCGGGATAGTGCATTCAGGAAGCAATGACAGAAATTTCTTGCCGTCCATCTTTAGACGCGTATTTGGCTTCAGAGCCTCCGGCAATTCAAGCGGTGGAGCCTTAACGGTTCTACGGGCAGAATATACTGTACCCGCAAGTGGGTCCATACTAGGGTCGGCAGCAGCTATTGTCTGATCCTCTATACTCGACATAGTGAATTTACCTACCTACCGCTGAAATCTTGTATCCGATCATGTGCTCGGCGTCACGAGTGCTTTAGTCAAAGCGTTCGAATTTGTTCCATCGGCGCGCCGAACTCGGCTGACGCCTGTTGCCCGTCCCCGGCTATTCCACCAGCGTCTGGCGGACCGGGATCGTTTCGACGGTATCGGGTCCGGTCGCGGCGGTGACCTGCGCGGCCAGCCGGTTCAGCGTCTCGCGCTGGCCGCTGACATAGACCAGCCACGCGCCGGCAAGGGCGCGGGCTGCCGCCAGCATCCGGACCGCCGCTGCATCGGTGGCCCCGGCGGCCTGCACCAGCGCGCCACCCCGGCCCTGCGCCGCGGCGGCAACCCGGCGCGCCGCAATCCGGTCGCGCTGGATGCGCAGCACCAGGGCGTTGAGCTTGGCGATATCGCCGCCGATCGCGTCCAGTGCATCGTGCGCCGCTTTCATGCGCGCCCGGTGGCGGGCATCGTCTGCCGGCAGCGGGTCGCCGGCCTGAAGCGTCAGGGCGCCGGCCGCCTCCAGGTAATTTCGCGCGTAGAGGCCGAGCGAGCGGGTCCGGAGAGCGAATTCCTCGTCCCGGTCGGCGAGCGCCTGCTGCACCCGGGTATGGGCGTTTGCGACCGCGGCATCGCCGCCGGTTGCCGTGTTGGCCCCCGTATCGGCCCCCGTATTCGCCCCCGTATTGGATGAAGCCGCCAGGCGGAACCGGCCCGCGGGCGCTTTCAGCGCTTTCGGCGGCGGCCGGCCCAAGGGCGGCGCGCCGGATATTTCGACGAACGGCGTTCGCGTGCCAGGCGTTTCGCCGGCGAGGGTCAGGAACAGGGTGCGCTCGCCCGGATTGCAGCCGGCCAGCGCCATGAGAACGAGGACGGCGGCGGGGATCGCTCGGTTCGCGGCAGCGGGTTCGACCCGGTTCGACATAGGCGGCACATTGCCCGCAATCGACCGGACGGGCCAGTCCGATATTGTCTGCGGCGGTGTGGCGGCGGCGCGGTGGTGGCGCCGCTTCGGCGGACAAACCGCGCAGCGAAGCAGCGGCCGCAATGTCGCGCCCCTTTCCAACGCGGCGGCCAATGACTAAAAACCATAGCCTGACCGGACATCGCGACCGGGGCGCCTGCCCCGCCGCCGCCACGTCTAACCCGGTCATCCCGCGCGGCGCCGATGCCCGCGCTGACAGCGCCCGTAGCTCAACTGGATAGAGCACCTGACTACGGATCAGGAGGTTGGGAGTTCGAATCTTCCCGGGCGCGCCATTCCCATTTTGCCCGCCGGGCACTGCCGGTTCCGCCACCGCCGGCAGGAGCCGGGAAATCCGGCACCGGATTCGATGTTGACGTAAACGTAAAATTTACCGACGCTTCAGGGCGGGTCGGCCCCGACTGGACCGGGCCGGCTGCCGGGAGCGCCGCCATGCTGGGTTCGCCCATTACCGCGAAGGCCCCGATCGGGAACGTCGTCGACTACCTCTTCGAGAAGTCGGGCGCGCCGGGCCATGCCGGCCGGCCGGCCCTGCTGCTCGACGATGCGGACCGCACCGTCGTGACCTACGGCGCACTGCAGGCCCGGGTGTGCCAGGCCGGCCATTATCTCAGGTCGCTCGGCATCGGCGAAGGCGACCGGGTCATGTTCAGCGTCATGGACGGTCTTGATTTCGAGGCCCTGTTCCTCGGCGGCATCAAGATTGGCGCAGTCACCATCCCGATCAACACCTGGCTCAAGCCCCGGGACTACGCCTACTACGTCAACGACAGCGGCTGCCGCGCCGTCGTTATCGACCATTCCCTCGTGCCCCTGTTCGAGGGTATCCGCGACCGGCTCGAGAGCGTCGAGCACATCGTCGTCACGAGACAGCGGGTCGAAGGTTACCCGTTTCTCGACGGCGAGCTCGACCGGTTTCCCGAAACCCTCGAGACTTTCCCGCAGGCACCGGACGACACGGCCTTCTGGCTCTACAGTTCCGGCTCGACCGGCGACCCGAAGGGCGTCGTCCACACCCATGAGCATATCTACTGGGCGACCGAACTGTTCGGCATTGCGGTGCAGAAGATCGTCCCCGACGATGTCGTCTTCTGCCCGCCGAAGATGTTTTTCGCCTACGGGTTGGGCAACCAGGTCTATTTCCCGATCCGCGCCGGGGCGGCGAACGTCGTCGGCAGCGGCCCGATCCTGCCCGGCACATGCTGGGACCTGTGGCTGGAGCACAGGCCGACTATCGTCATGAGCGTGCCGACGCTCTATGCCGCCATGCTTCAGACCGCCGAGAACGAGATCGGCCGAGAGGCGGTCCGCGAAGCTTGCGCGCGCATGCGCTTCTCGGTCAGCGGCGGCGAACTGCTGCCGCCGTCGCTCTTCGACCGCTGGAAAGAGTTTACCGGCGTCGAGATTCTCGACGGCGTTGGCACGACCGAAATGACCCACATGTTCCTGCTCAACCGACCGGGCGCAGCCGTGCCGAACAGTTGCGGGCGGCTGGTCGACGGCTTCGGGGCGAAGATCGTGGACGACGAAGGCAATCCCGTACCGCAGGGTGAAGTCGGCAACCTGCGTGCTTTCGGGCCGTCGGCGGCCACCGAGTACTGGAACAAGCCGGAGCGGACGGCGCAGGTCTTCGGCGGTGGCGGGGTGCTGACCGGCGACAAGTTCCATGTCGACAAGGACGGCAATTTCTTCATCGTCGGCCGGTCGGACGACATGCTGCGCGTCGGCGGCATCTGGGTCTCGCCGACCGAGATCGAGGCCGCGATCGCCGAGTATGACGGCGTCCTCGAATCTGCGGTGATCGGCCGGCCGGACGACGAGGAACTGATCAAGCCGCACGCCTATGTCGTGCTGAAGGACGGCTTCGCCCCGGCCGGCGGCGAGGACGGGCTGGCAGACGCGCTGCGCAGCCATGTCCGCGAGCGGCTGGCCCATTACAAGTGCCCACGCTGGATCGACTTCGTCGACGAGTTGCCGAAGACGACCACCGGCAAGATCCAGCGCTACAAGCTGCGGCAGAGCGGATGATGCGACGATGACCAAGCCATGACACGCACCTCGCTCACCGCTGCCGAAGTCAAGCAGATGGCGCTCGACCTGGGCGCCGACCTGGTCGGCATCGCGTCGGCCGACACGCTAAACGCCTTCCCGCCGGACCCGCGCTGGCCGCAGACCCCGGACCGTGTCAGCCCCTACTGCCGCAGCGTTATCGTCATAGCCCTGGCGATCCCCGTCGCCGTGTTCCGGACCAAGCTGTCGATCACCGTCCAGTATATGGACCAGGCGGTGCTGCGCCGGCTCGACAAGGTGTGCCACCGCCTCGCCCGCAAACTGGAGCAGCACGGCTGGCCCAGCTTCATCACCATGGGGCAGGAAACCGACCTCAGCATGAAGAACGGCAGCTACGGGCGCCTCTCGACCCGCCATATGGGCGTCGAGGCCGGGATGGGCACGCTCGGGCTGGACGTCAACATCCTGACGCCTGAATACGGCCCGCGGGTCTATCTCACCGGCATCCTGACCGAACTGGAACTGGAGGCCGATGCGCCGATGACCGAGCAGGTCTGCATCGGCGAATCCTGCTCGCGCTGCCTGCATTCCTGCCCGACCGACGCCGTGCTGCATTACGGCCTCGACAAGCGCGATTGCGCCCAGGCCGCCCAGGAATTCGGCTATGGCGTCTCGACGGCCTTCATGCGGGACTATTTCGCGGCCGATGCCGCTGGCCGGAAAAAGATGATCCGCGACCGCAACATTTTCGGCCTGTGGCAGGGCCTGCTGCGGGTCGCCGGCTCGTTCGGCGACTGCCCGCGCTGCATGGCGGTCTGCCCGGCCGGCAACGACTATCACGCCTTCCTGGCCGATCCGCAGAAGCGGATACCGGAAAAGACCGAGGAAAAGGTCGAACGCGGCCGGGAATACCGCCGCATCCGGCGCGAGGGCGGCGACGCGCCCGGCCTCGACGACTGGAACATCCGCTGGGTCGGGCCGGAGGGCTACAAGGGCATCGTGGCGCGGGAATTGCAGGCCTTCAAGCAGCGTCAGGCCGAGTTGGCGGCGGAAAGCGGAGACTGAAGCGCATGGTCGAAGTCTATCGTACGCCGCTGACCGCCGATCTGGTCAAGGACAAAGCCCTGGAATTCGGCGCCGACATCGTCGGCATCGCCGACGGCGCGGCCATGAACGAGAATCCGCCGGACCCGGACGATCCGCGCCGGCCGAGCGACATCACGGATTACGACGCCGACCGGGTAATCGTGATCGGCCAGCGCGTCAGCCTCGGCGCGACCCGCATCCAGTCCTGGTCCGACCGGCACAAATACGTCAACGACGAACTGACAATCGCCGGGCTGGAGGAGGTTGCGCTCGATCTCGTGCGCTGGCTTGAAAGGAACGGCTATCCGGCGCTGATCGTGCCGCCGACCCATGTCGACCCGTGGCGTTACGACGGCGACCCGCGCGCGCATCAGAAATTGCCCCTGTCGCTGGATCACGCCGCGGTCGAGGCCGGCCTCGGAACCCTCGGGCTGAACCTCCAGCTCTTGACGCCGGAATTCGGGCCGCGCGTGATTCTGACTGCGATCCTGAGCTCGGTCCCGGTCGAGCCCGACCGCCCGATGGAAACGCCCTTGTGCCTGGGGCCGGAATGCGGGCGCTGCCTCTCCGCCTGCCCGGGCGACGCCATCGGCCATTGGGACCGGGACTGGATCGCCTGCGACACCCACCGCCAGCCGCACGGCTTCAAGCAGGTCACCGAGTTCCTCGACGAGGTCATCGACGAGACCGACCCCGAAATGCAGAAGCGGATGCTGCGCAACGAGAAGAGCTTCTACATCTGGGCCAGCATCCTGCGCGGCGCCGGCGCGGTGACGGGCTGCCGGCGCTGCCAGGACGTCTGTCCGGTCGGCGCGGACTACGAAGCCCTGCTGAAGGACGCGCTTGACGCAATCCCCGAGGATACGCCGGACAAGCGGGCGCGGCTCGCCGGACTCCGCGAGGCGGAAGCGGCGGGAGACCGCGGCCCGGCCTGGCCGGCCCAGAAACGGTGGATCGGATCGTGACCGGGGCAGCAACGGTTCCACAAGGCGCAGGGCTGAAAGAACCGCGCAGGGCGGCGCGGTCCGGCGCGCGGCGCGCCGAGATCCTGCAGCGCGCAACAGAGTGCTTCGACCGGCTCGGCTACGCCAATACGACGCTCGACGACATCGCGCGCGCGGTCGGCATCAAGCGCGAGGGCATCTACTACTATTTCCGCAACCGGGCGCAGATCCTGCTTGAGATCATCGAGCCGCAGAGCCTGGAACTGGTCGAGGGCATCGCCGCGATCGTGGGCGACACGACGCTCGGCCCGCGCGACAAGTTCCGCGCTGCCATCCGCAACCATCTGGTGCGCTTCGACCGCTACTGCCTGGAAATGACGGTCAGCCTGCGCGACGGCCGGTTCGACGGCGAACCCGAAGTACGCGACACCATGGTGCGGATCTGGAAGGATTACGAGGCGCATTGGGCCCGGCTGATCGCGGAAGGCCAGGGCAAGGGCGAGTTCCGGCAGATCGGCGATCCGAAGATGCTGGCCTTCGCCGTGCTCGGCGCCTGCAACTGGCTGGCCCGTTGGTACGACCCGAGGAAGCCGGTCACGATCGAGGAACTGATCGATTCTTATTCGAACCTGCTGTCGTCCGGTCTGTTCGAATAGGCGGCCCCTCGATACGGCCCCTGCGGGGCCTACTCGGGATGAGGCGTTTTGTTAATTCGGGACGACGCCGGCAAAACCCTTCCCTCCTCACCCTGAGTAGCCCCGGATAAAATCCGGGGCGTATCGAAGGGCGGATTGGCCCGCCCCGCAGCCACCAATCCAACCGCAATGCCGACTCCAAACTTGACTTTATGTTTACGTAAACGTAAAAGCGGCAATGCTCTGGGAGGACGCCGATGAACATGGAGCGGCAGGGGTATGTCTACCCGCCCTTTACCGTGCGGGCCGAGCGGGCGCTGGCGGAGAAGCTGCTGCGCGGCCAGGGGGCGGCGGTCGATCTCGAGACGGTGCCGCCGACCTATATGATCTTCCTGCGCGGCGAGACCCGGGGTGCCAACCTGTTCGAGGGTCTCGGCATCCACCGCAAGCGCGCCCTGCACGGCGGGCAGCGCTACGAGTGGTACGAGCCGATTGCCTGGGACGAGGAACTGTCGGTGACGGCGACGGTGGAGAAAATCACCGAGAAGCAGGGGCGGAGCGGCAAGATCTGGTTTGCCGACGTCGCCCTCGACTATGCGCGCGCCGACGGTACACGGGTGCTGCGCGAAATCACCCGATTGATCGAGCGGGAGTAGCAAGATGGCGCATCGCGAAGGCGACAGGCTGTTCGAGGTGACGGTGCCCGGCGCCGACCGCGCGCGGCTCGCCGACTTCTCGGCGGGAACCGAAGATCCGAACCCGATTCATACGGACGAGGAATTTGCAAAGGCCGCCGGCTTCCCGACCGTGCTGCAACAGGGCCCGATGACCACCGCCCACTTCGCCCGCCTGCTCGCGGAGCGGGTCGGGCAGGACCGGTTGCGCTGGCTCGACGTGACCTTCACCGCGCCGGTATTCCCGGAGGAAGACCTGAGGATCGAGGCCGTGGTGACGGCAGTAGAGGGCGATGCGGTCACCTGTGCGCTGACCGCCGCCAAGGCGGACGGAACGGTCACGGCGAAGGCCGAAGCCGGATTCGGCGCCTGACATGCCGCGTTCGCCGGAGCCTGTGATCGTCGCCAGCGGCGCCGTCGGCCCGTTCGGGAGATTTCCCGACCGATCGCTCCCGGACCTTGCCGGACCGGTGCTGGCGGCGACGCTCGAACAATCCGGCATCGGCGCGGCGGATATCGAGCAGGCCTTTGTCGGCAACGCCTTCGGCGGCACGCTGCAGGGGCAGGAATCGGTGCTGGCTCAGATTCTGCTGAAGACGGCCGGTATCGAGGGCGTGCCCGTCCACACCATCAAGAATGCCTGTTCCAGCGGCTCCGATGCGGTCCATCTCGCCTGGTCGGCGATTGCCTACGGCCAGGCCGATTGCATTCTGGCATTGGGTGCCGAGAAACTGACCCACGAGGACCGGCGCGCCACCTTCGCAGCCTTGGCGACGGCGACGGACCGGGCTCCGGCGGCGGAAGGTCGTTCCGTGTTCATGGATGTCAACGCCGAGCGGACCCATCGATACATGGCGGCCCATGGCGCAACGCCCTGGCACTTCGCCCTGTGCGCGGCCAAAAACCGGGCCCATGCGGCGCTGAACCCGCGTGCAGCGGTGCGCGGGCCGATCGACGCCGACGCCGTGCTCGCCGACAAGGTTGTGGCCGCCCCGCTGACTCGCGCCATGTGCGGCGGCATCGCCGACGGCGCGGCGGCGGTGCTGCTGGTATCGCCGGCCTTTGCCCGGCGCAAGGGCCTGGGCGGGCCGCGCCTCGCGGCTTCGGCGGTGGTCAGTGGGCGCTCCGGCGGCGGCCCGAACGCCACGGCGCGCGCCGGCGCAATGGCCTACGAGCAGGCCGGGCTCGGGCCGTCGGAAGTTTCGGTCGCCGAGGTCCACGACCCGACAGCGCCGCAGGAAATGTTCGATATCGAAGATCTGGGACTTGCCGAACGCGGCGGGGCGATTGCCCTGGTCGAAGCGGGCGAGACGTCGCTGGGCGGCGCGATCCCGGTCAACACCTCGGGCGGGCTGACCAGCCGGGGCCATCCGGTCGGCGCCACCGGCGTGGCGCAGATCGTCGAAATCGCCGAACAGCTCAACGGCTGGGCTGGGCCCCGTCAGGTCGAAGGCGCGACGGTCGGGCTGGCCCAGATGGCGGGTGGCCTGCTCGGCAGCGACTCGGCGGTCGCGACCGTCCACATCCTGGTCCGCTAGCAGGGAAAACGATGCCGAGAGACGACAGCTTCAGCATTCCGGCGGCCTACAAGCTCTATATCGGCAACGAATGGGTGGCGCCGAACGGCACGGCCGTTCTGGAAAGCCGCTCCCCGCTCACCGGCGAGTTGCTGTGCACGGTGCCGGACGCCGACGAGGTCGACGTCGCGGCAGCCGTCATCGCGGCCAAGGACGCGTTCGGCCGATGGTCCGGCCTGACCGCGCGCAAGCGCTCCGACATGATGCTAAAGATCGCCGACCGGCTGGTCGACGATATCGAGCGCTTCGCCTGGCTGGAGACGACGGATACCGGCAAACCGTGGCGCGAAAGCATCGCCAACGTCCACACGGCGGCCGATCGCCTCCGCTATTTCGCCGGCGCCGTGCGCGGGTTCGAAGGCAATACCCTGCCGGTCGGCCGGAATATCATGAGCATGGATTTCCGGGAGCCGCTGGGCGTCGTCGGCATCATGGGGGCGTGGAATTTCCCGCTCAACATGTTCGCCGGCAAGATCGCGCCGGCCCTCGCGGTCGGGAATACGGTGGTCTACAAGGCGCCGGAGCCGACGCCGCTCACCACGCTCGAACTGGCCGCGCTGATCGGGGAAATCCTGCCGCCCGGTGTCGTCAACGTGGTCACCGGCGGGGGCGAAACCGCCGGCCGGGCGCTGGTCGCCCATCCCGATATCCGCAAGATTTCGCTCACCGGCTCGTCCGCGACCGGCCGGATCGTGATGGCGGACGCCGCCCGCAGCCTCAAGAAAGTGACCCTCGAACTGGGCGGCAAGAACGCCCAGATCGTCTATCGCGACGCCGACATGGACGCCGCCGCCCAGGGCGTCATGCTCGGCGCCTTCATGAACCAGGGCCAGGTCTGCACCGCCGGCTCGCGCATCTTCGCCCAGCGGGCGATCGCCGACGAACTGGTGGAGCGGATCGTGGCGCTGATCCCGAAACTGCGCATCGGCGACCCGTTCGAGCGCGAGACCAACATGGGTACCATGGTATTCCGCGGCCATTACGACCGTGTGCTGGGCTATATTGAGCGGGGCAAGGCAGAAGGAGGCGAAATCGTTTCCGGCGGCAACCCGATGAGCCTCGACTCCTTCCCCGAGGGCCTGTTCGTCGAGCCGACCCTGTTTGCCGGCGTCGAGGACGACATGACGGTAGCGCGGGAGGAGATTTTCGGCCCGGTCGCGACGGTCCATATCTTCGACGAGGAGGAGGAAGCGGTCGGGCGCGCCAATGCGCTCGATTACGGCCTCGCCGCCGGCGTCTGGACAGAAGACCTCGGCCGGGCGCACCGCACGGCGCAGGCGGTCGAGGCCGGCCGCGTCTGGGTCAACTGCTACAACCTGTTCCCGTCGGCCGCCGCCTTCGGCGGCATAAAGGCGAGCGGCTTTGGGCGCGAGGACGCGGTCGAATCCATGCTCGATTTCACCCAGACCAAGAATGTCATCGTGGATTACGCGCCGGCGCGGCGCAGCTTCTACGACTAGCGGAACCGGAGGGCGCGCAATGTCCGCAACCCAGCCAGCAAGCCAGTCCGTCACCTACGGAGAGGCCGGAATCCCGAATGTCACGCCGGAAACCTTCTGGGACCAGGACGAGGAATTCCGCGATCTGCTGCTCAACCTGATCAAGATCCATGTGGTCAGCGAGGATTACGGCGCCGACTGTTTCGAGCCCTCGATCCTGCGCGCGCCGACACCGGAAGCGAAGATGCGCATGGCGAAAACGGTGATGGAGGAATACGGCCACCATCTGCGGTTCCGGGACCTGTTGGGCGAACTCGGCCTCGACTGGCGCGAATTCAGCGCGGACAAGGACCATCTGACCACCTTCGACACGCCGATCGACAACTGGGCCGACCAGGTCGTCTTCCTGGCGCTTGTCGACCGGGCGGCCGCCCACCAGTTCCGCCAGTTCGTGCGATCGCCCTACGCGCCGTTCCGCAAGGCCTGCCAGGACACGCTGAACGAGGAATACGGCCATGTCGGCTTCGGCATGGACGGCGTGAAGGACATGCTGGAGACGCCGGAAGGGCGCGCCGCCGTCGAGGCCACGGTGCCGAAATGGCTCAGGGTCGGCCTGGCCTCTTTCGGGTCGGACCGGTCGCGGACCAACGACCGCTACCGCTACTGGGGCTTCAAGACCGAAACCAACGCGGCGATGCGGGCCGCCTACTACAAACAGATAAGGGCCTTCGTGTCGCGCGACTGGGGCATCGATCTGGCGGAAGATCCGGCGGTCTACATGGACGCCGCTCCGGAATCGGGCCAGACCGTGTCTGCCGCCGCGGGTTGAGAAGCCTTGGCGCCTTTCACCGTCGCGTTGCAGGATGGCACGGCCGTTGCCTGCGCAGCCGGTCAGAGTGTGCTCGAGGCCTGCCTCGCGGCGGGCCTGCCGATGCCGTACAATTGCCGGTCGGGCGAATGCGCGGAATGCCGGGCGGTGCTGCTGAGCGGCAGCGTCGAGGAAAGCCCCGGCGCCGATCCCGCGGTCTTCACTGAGGCCGACCGCCGCAAGGGCCGGATTCTGACCTGCCTGTGCGGGCCGACCTCCGACCTCAGCCTCGAAATCGTGCTGCGCGACGGCACGAGCGCGCCGCGGATCGAGCATGTGACCGCCACTGTCAACCTCGTCGAACAGGTCTCGGCCAGCGTCGTCCAAATCGCGCTCGACTGCCGGCGGGAAATTGCCTACCGGGCCGGCCAGTATTTCGAATGGATCGTTCCCGGCATTGCGCCGAACCGGTATTTCTCGGCCGCGACGGCGCCGGGCAGCAGGGAACTGGTCTTCGATGTCCGGCTCTATCCGGGCGGCGCTATCGGCGGCTATGTCCAGTCCACGCTGCGTGCCGGCCAATCCCTGGAGATCGCGGGGCCCTACGGTCATTTCGGCTTCACGGCCAACGATCACCGGCCGGCAATTTGCGTCGCCGGCGGCACCGGCCTCGCGCCGGTCAAGGCGATGATCGAAGACGAACTGCAGAAGAAGTCCGGCCGGCGCATCCGGCTGCTCTACGGCGCGCGCCGCCGGAAAGATCTTTACGATATCGGTCTGCTGGACGCCTGGGCCGCCCGGCCGGGCGATTTCAGCTATGCGATCGCCCTGTCGGCGGAGCCGGAAGGCAGTGATTGGGCCGGCCCGCGCGGCGCAGTGACCGGGTTGCTGGCGGAGACGGTCTACGATGGCTTCGGCGCCGAGGCCTTCCTGTGCGGCCCGCCGGCGATGATCGACGCCGCCATGCCGGTGCTGGAGGACATCGGCCTCGAACCCGACGACATTCACGCCGACCGTTTCAGCCCGGCGAAAGTGCAGGCGGGCTAGGGGAAACGAAACGAATCGCAGGCGCTGTCACCGATGTAACCGGTCCATAGCCCCACCTGTCGTACCCGTTGCAGAGATCCTCCCCTGGACCCGGTCCGGCATAGGGCCCGCCTTCAGCGCAATCCGGTCACGCCGAAACCGTTGAGCAGATTGACCGACCAACGCGTATCCTCGCCCGGCACCTCGACCCGGTCGAGCTGCGTCAGCGAACTGTTGGCGATCGTGAAGCTGAGCGCGCGGGACGACGGCAGATCGAGGGCGCTGACCAGGGCGGCCCGGATCGTCCCGCCGTGGGCCACGACGACGATGTCCCGGCCACGATGCTCGGCCGACAACCGCTCGACCGCGCCGCCGATCCGGTTGCGCAGGTCGCGAAAGCTCTCGCCGTTCGGCGGCGCCGTGTCGAGAACGGACAACCAAAA
The DNA here is from genome assembly GCA_002238725.1 of Rhodospirillaceae bacterium bin65. GTDB lineage: Bacteria > Pseudomonadota > Alphaproteobacteria > Bin65 > Bin65 > Bin65. The sequence goes on along the minus strand of MPMX01000003.1, from coordinate 67,513 downwards.
ACCATAAAATCCGCCGTATTTCTCGTAGGCCGGTGCGCGGGGCGTGCCCTGCCAATCGCCGAAATGCTGTTCGGCCAGATCCCGGCGATGCTCGACATCGGGCAGCGGATAGCCGGCCTCGCCGATCGCCGCTACCGTCTGGTGGGTGCGCCGGAGATGGGAGCAAAACCACACGGCCTCCTGCGGCAGCGACTCGGCCAGAGACCGGTAGACCGCCGTGTCTCCGGTATAGGCTTCCATGTCCATCTGGCCATAGAAGCAGCCGCCATCGTCGACGACCGGCGCGTGGCGGATCCACCACCACCGGGTTACGGTCACGCTCATGCGCGATGCCTTGAATGCAGTTATAGAATAGCGGCGACCGTGACGATGACCGCCAGTTCCGTCTTGATGCGGATCGTGTACAGGAAATTCCGGTCCCGCGGCATCCCGCAAATTTCCGCCGAAAACCAGACCAGCGCGCCAACCAGCATGGCCGCCGCATAGGCCAGCAGGCCGTTCAAGAAGCCGACGAACAGGATGGCGAGCAGCAAAGCCACGGCGTTGGTAACGATCGACAGCGCCGTGCTGTCGCCCTTGTCGCGTTGGGGGTCGAACGGCGGGTTGCTATCGTCGGCTTTGCCGTTTCCCGCAGTCTCGGACAGGGTCGCCAGCGCCATGATCGCGGCCGACAGGACCTGCGCAGCGATCAGCGCGCCCAGCATGTCGGCGAGGCTCGCAATGGCGCTCAGCCCGGCGATGCGGGCGAGCAGGATGGCGCCGACGCAACCGGCGATCAGCGCGAAACGCCGGTCTGAGCCCGGTTCCGTCTCGGCGAGTTCGGCGGCCGTTGCGGCGGCGCCGCATTCGGCCCGTGCGTTGGTCAGGATGACGACCGCGACCGTAGCGAAGACGGCCGCGCCGAAGAGTTGCAGGCCGAGGCCGTCGGCGATCCAGCCGAACAGGGCTGCCGCCAGGCCGAGCGCCAGACCGACCAGAACGAAGGCGCGGCGGCTCTTCGCCTCGGCGGCCGGGCCGATCTCGCCGCGCCGGCCGAGCGGCCAGCCGGTCAGGATGATGGCTGCGTTGCGCAGATCGCGATACCAGCCGGCCCCATCGGATGCGCCGTCGCCGCGATTCTGTCCCGACAGACCTAACCAGGCATCCGGTCCGCCGACCCGATCGCTGCCCCGATCGCCGCCCCGATCGTCGGTTGTCATCGTCCGCTTCCTCTTGTGCGCCCAGACTGCAGAAGCCTGCCGCGGGCACCCTGTTCTTCCGGCCAACATATAGAGTATCGCACCCGGTCCTGACAGGACCAGACCGTCAACGGGCATCGCACGGCGGCTGGACCGGCTATTCGCCGATCTGGAGGATCAGGCCACGCTCCCGCGCCGAGCGGAAGAAGCGCAGGAAGACCGCAACGGAGACGGTCAGATAAGCGGCGTTCAGGGCTACGGCGTTGAACAGCAGATCCGTCCGGAATGTCTTTTCGACCAGGACGGCGCGCATCCCTTCGAAGACGTGGGTCGACGGCAGGATGCCCGCGATCCATTGCAGCCAGTCCGGCATGACGGTCAGCGGATAATAGATTGCGCTGAACGGGGCGATGGCGAAGATCGCGAACCAGGCGATGCTCTCGGCGCCCAGGCCGTAGCGCATCAGCAGGCCGCACACGATCAGCCCGAACGACCAGCCCATGACCTGGAGGTTGGTGAAGAAGGCGATCAGCGGCAGCCCCATATCGAAAATCGAATATTCGTAGAGCCAGATTGCGAGCAGCGCGGCCGGGATAATGCCGATCAGTACGCGGAGGAGCGACATCAGCGTCAGGGCGGCGATGAACTCGCCGGGCCGCAAGGGGCTGACGAAGATATGGCCGAGATTGCGCGACCACATCTCCTCGAGGAAGGAGAGGCTGACTCCGAGAGAAGATCGGAACAGCACGTCCCACAGCAGCACGGCGGCGATCAACACGCCGCCCGCCTGCACGAAGAATCCGGACTTGCTCGCCAGGAAAATGGTGAGGAAACCCCACATGACCATTTGCAGGGTCGGCCAGTAAGTCAGTTCCAGCAGGCGCGGCCAGGATCCGCGGTAGAGATAAACATAGCGCAGGACCATCGCCTGCAGGCGCCGCCATGAGGCGATCGGGCCTCTTGTGCCGGCGACTCTGGCGTCGGCCGCGCTCACGCCGCCGCCTCGCGGGTGTCGCCCGTGCGCCGCCGGCGGGCGATATCGAGGAAGACATCCTCCAGATTGGCGCGGCCGTACCGGCGGATCAGCTCGGCGGGGCTGCCCTGGTCGACGATTCGCCCGGCGCGCATCATCATCACCCGGCTGCACAGGCGCTCCACCTCCGCCATGTTGTGCGACGCCAGCAGGATTGTGGCGCGGCGCGTGTCCCGGTAGGCCTCCAGGTAGCTCCGGATCCGGTCGCCGGTGTCCGGGTCCAGCGAGGCGGTCGGTTCGTCGAGCAGCAGGACGTCCGGCTCGTTGAGCAGTGCCTTGGCCAGCGCCAGCCGGGTCCGCTGCCCGGCGGAAAGCGTGCCGCTCGGCCGGTCCATGAAGGCGGTCAGGTCCAGTTCATCCGCCAGTTGCCCGATCCGCCGCCCCGGCCGACGCAGGCCGTAGAGTCGGGCGTAGACCATCAGATTCTCCCGCGCGCTGAGCCGCTTCGGCAGATCGACATAGGGCGAGGAGAAGTTCATGCGCGGCAGGGCATCGTACCGGCGCTTCAGCATGTCGACGCCGAGTATCGAAACCCTTCCCGCGGTCGGCAGGAGCAGCCCCAGCAGCATCGAGATCGTTGTGGTCTTGCCCGCGCCGTTGCCGCCGAGGAGCGCCGCCGTCGTTCCTTCCGGCACGCTGAAAGAAAGGCGGTTAACGGCCAGGACGTCGCCGTAGGATTTGGTCAGCTTGGAAACCCGGATGGCCGCGGGCGGAGCTTCGGCCTCGACCGCGCTCACCGCCCTGCATCCGGGCTTGCAATCGGAAAGGTCATCATTCGCCTTGCGAACATCGCCCGCCTTCGTCAGTACTGAACCCGTTCCGTCCGATCGGGCCGGCCTGCAAGACCACTATGAGCCGCCGGGACCAAGACAACCGGACCATGAGAGCCAAATTCGCCGCGATACGCCGTTTTGCCGCTCCAAGACCGGGGCGGGTCCGCCTGCGGACGCTTGTGTACATAAGGTGGGTCGCCGTCGGGGGACAGTTGGCGGCGCTGGTCATCGTCAATTTCGGCCTGAACTATTCGTTACCGTTGCTTGCCTGCCTGGCGACGGTGGCCGTGTCGGCGGCGGTCAATATCGGCATCACGCTGACCCGGCCGATGAGCGGAACCCTGTCGGACCGGTCGGCGGCGCTCTGGCTGGCCTACGATATCCTGCAACTGTCGACGCTGCTCTATCTCACCGGCGGCCTGCAGAATCCGTTCGCCGTGATGCTCCTCGCCTCGGCGGTGGTTTCGGCGTCGGTCCTGTCACGTGTCAGCACGCTCAGCCTTGGCCTGCTCGTCGCCGTCTGCATCAGCGTGCTTGCCTTCCGGTATGAACCGCTGCCCGGGCCGGAGCCGCTTCTTGAGTTGCCGGTTTTCTACGTGCTCGGCGTGTGGCAGGCCCTGGTGATCGGCGGGCTGTTCATCGCCGCCTTCGTCGGCAGCGTCGCCGAGGAGGGCCGGCGGATGCAGGATGCGCTGAACGCGGCGCAGGTGGCGCTCGAACACGAGCAACGCCTGTCGTCGCTCGGCGGGCTGGCGGCGGCGGCAGCCCACGAGCTCGGAACGCCGCTGGCCACCATCGCTGTCACTGCAAAGGAGCTGAGCCACGACCTGAAGCCCGGCAGCCCGATGACCGACGATGTCGAGCTGATCCTGGAACAGACGGCCCGGTGCCGCGAGATCCTGATGGAACTGAGCCGCAAGCCCGAAACCGAGGGCGGCGAGCCCTACAGCCGGCTTCCCCTCAGCACCATGCTGGATGAGGCCGCCCGGCCGTACCTGACCGAATCCGTCAATCTCACGCGCGACTTCCGCCCGGTCGGCGAGGCCCCGGGCAGCCGCGAGCCGGTGCTGACCCGAAGCCCGGAGTTTCTCCGCGCCGTCGGCACCCTGATCCAGAATGCCATCCAGTTCGCCGAGGCGGAAGTCATCCTGCGGGGGCGCTGGGATGCCGAGACGGTGACCGTGGAGATCATCGACGACGGTCCAGGTTTTTCTGCGCACTTGCTAGACCGCCTGGGCGAGCCTTATGTTTCGACTCGTGCCGGTGCGGACGGCGAAGGCGAGCATATGGGGCTGGGGGTGTTCATCGCCCAGAACCTGCTCAATCGTACGGGTGCCACACTGCGGTTTGCCAATCAGGATTGGTGGGATTGGTGGGGAGCCGGCGCCATCGTTCGAATAACCTGGCCGCGCCGGGATCTCGAACACGCAACTTCGGAGACCGGACGTGTCTGAGAACACGCAGGACAGTAAAGGAAAACTTCTGGTCGTCGACGACGACCGCCCCTTGCGGCAGCGCCTGATCCTGGCGATGGAGCGCCGCGGCTTCAGCGTCGTGGCGGCGGAGAGCGCCGCCCAGGGCGTGGCCTGCGCAAAATCGGAAATGCCGGATTATGCGGTGATCGATCTGCGCTTGGGCGACGGCAGCGGCCTCGATGTCGTGGCCGCCTTGCACGAGGTGAAACCGGACTGCCGCGTCATCATGCTGACCGGCTACGGCAACATCGCGACCGCCGTTGCCGCCGTGAAGGCCGGCGCCGTGGACTATCTGCCCAAGCCGGCCGATGCCGACCAGATCGAGGCGGCGCTCCTCAACACCGACCGGCCATTGCCCGGACCGCCGGAAAATCCGATGTCGGCCGACCGGGTGCGCTGGGAGCATATCCAGCGCGTCTACGAGCAGTGCGACCGCAACGTGTCGGAAACCGCACGCCGGCTGAACATGCACCGGCGGACGCTGCAGCGCATCCTCAACAAATACGCCCCGCGCGAAACGCCGAATAACTGAGGCCGGCCCCCCACCTACTTCCCCGGCGGCTTGATCATGCGGCCGAGGGGCTGGCCCCCGAACAGGTGGACATGGAAGTGCGGCACTTCCTGCAGGCCGTGCTCGCCGATGTTGGTCAGCGCCCGGTAGCCGCCGTCCGTAATCCCGAGCATCTGCGCCGTCTCGCCTAGAGCGCGGACGAAGCCCTCGATCTCGTCGGCCGGGGCGTTGGCCGCGAAGTCGGTGAGGTCGGCATAGGCGCCTTTCGGAATGACCAGGACATGGACCGGCGTCTGCGGGTTGATGTCCCGGAAGGCCAGTGCATGGTCGTTCTCGTGGACCCTGTCGCAGGGAATCTCGCCGCGCAGGATCTTCGCGAAGATGTTGTTTGGATCGTAGCTCATCGGCCGGCCGGTCTCCCGGTTTTGCGGTCTTTCCGTTATGGGGCCCGGGCGGCTTTCTCGGCAAGGCCCGAAGTGCCTTCGCGCCGTTCCAGCTCGCGCCACACCTGCTCCGGGTTCACGCCGCAGGCTGCCCACAGCACCAGCAGGTGATAGAGCAGGTCGGCGCTCTCGGCCGCCAGCGCCTCCGGGTCTTCCTCCATGGCGGCGAGGATGGTCTCGACCGCTTCCTCGCCGGTCTTCTTCGCCACGGCCGGAACGCCGCCGGCGAGCAGCCGGGCGGTCCAGGACGATGCCGTGTCGGCGTCACGCCGGCTCTCGATAGTCTCGAACAGGGCGTCCAGCACATGCCGGCTTTCGGGGTCGTTCCGGTTCACGCCGCTGCCTCCGCCCCTGTTTCCGCCGCCGGTTCCGGCCAGTGGGGGCGCACCGGTACGCCGGCCGCCGCCATATGCGCCTTGGCCTCTGCGATCGTATAGGTGCCGAAATGGAAGATGGAGGCTGCGAGGACCGCCGAGGCGCGGCCCTGCGTCACGCCCTCGACGAGATGGTCGAGCGTGCCGACGCCGCCCGAGGCGATTACCGGCACCGGCACCGCATCGGCGATCGCTCGGGTCAATTCCAGGTCGAAGCCCGCCTTGGTGCCGTCGCGGTCCATCGAGGTCAGCAGCAGTTCGCCGGCGCCACTATCCGCCATGCGCCGGGCCCAGGCGACGGCTTCGATGCCGGTCGGCGTGCGTCCGCCATGGGTGTAGATCTCGAAACCGCCGGCGTTCGGGCCGCCCGTCGCCCGCTTGGCGTCGATGGCGACCACGATGCACTGGCTGCCGAACTTGTTGGCGGCTTCCTTCACGAATTCCGGCCGGCGTACGGCGGCGGTGTTGATCGAGACCTTGTCTGTCCCGGCGAGCAGCAGCTTGCGAATGTCCTCGACCTCGCGCACGCCGCCGCCGACGGTCACCGGCATGAAGCAGGAAGCGACGGTGCGATCGACCACGTCGTAGATTGTGTCGCGGTTTTCGTGGCTGGCGGTGATGTCGAGGAAGCACAGTTCGTCGGCGCCTTCCCGGTCGTACAGCTTCGCCTGCTCGACCGGATCGCCGGCATCGATCAGATCAACGAAATTCACGCCCTTGACGACGCGGCCGTCCTTGACGTCCAGGCAGGGGATGATGCGGGTCTTCAGCATGCCGTCACCGGTTGGGCCTCCGGCACCATGCGCGAGCGCCGGTGGCATGGCGGCGATCATGCGCGAGCGCCGGTCAAAAGAAAAGTCCGGCCGGAACTCAGGCGGAATCCGGCAAGACGGGGTCGCCCGCGATGCCGGTAAATCGCTGGACAACCCGCGGCGACGGATCGGCCGTGTAGCCCTGTTCGAAGGCGAGCACGGCAAGGTCGTGTCCGAACGCCGTCAGCAATTCGCCGGGACGGAGCAGGAAATCCGGGTTGCGGGGCCGGCCCCAGGCCTCGTTGCCCACCATGAAAGTCTCGTAGATCAGGTGTCCCTCCGGTTTGAGCAGCGCCGGCAGGTGCGGCAGCAGCGGGCGATGGAGATAGTTGCAGACGATGACGATATCGAACGGTCCTGCCGATTTGAGGGCCCGTGCCGTATCGGCGGCGTCTCCGGCCTCCAGGTCCATCCTCAGCGCGGTTACTCCTTCGTCTTCGGCGGCCAGGCCGGCCAGCGCGCCGGCCTCGCGGTCGACGCCGGTTGCCCGCCAGCCTTGCGACCGCGCAAGCCGGATATGCCGTCCGCGGCCAGCCGCGAGATCGAGAACGCCGCCCCCCGCCGGGGGCGCCGGCGGCAAGAAGCGCGCCACCCAGCGGCTCGGCCCGGCCGCAGTCTCGTCGCCCGCCGGCTCAATCATCGCGCCGAAAGCCCTTCCGTTGACGCGCCATAATCCCTAAATTTCCGCTATGATTTCCGAATCCTGCCAGAATACGCCCTGCAGCCGGCAGGGTGCGCGATGATCCGCTACGCCGTCCGCTGCCGGGCCGGCCACGAATTCGAAGGCTGGTACAGGGATTCGAAAACCTACGAAAGCCTGCAGGCCGCCGGTGCTATTTCCTGCCCGGATTGCGGCTCGGACGAAGTGCGCCGCGCCCCGATGGCGCCGGCGCTCTCCGGCACCAAGGCGACCCGGCGGGACGAGCCCCTGCCTGTCGACCGCGATGACGGCGATGGAGCCTCTTCCGGGCCGGTCCCGGAACCGGCTTCCGCGCCGGCCGCCGTCCCGCCGGCGCCAGTCTCGGCCGAAGACGCCAAGCGCATCCACGTCATGGGCAAGATCCGCGAGGCGATGGTCGAAATGCGCCGCCATGTCGAGAAGAATGCCGATTACGTCGGGCCGAAATTCGCCGACGAAGCGCGCAAGATCCACTATGGCGAAACCGGGCAGCGCAGCATCTACGGCGAGGCCACGGATGACGAATCGGAGGCTCTACGCGACGAGGGCATCGAGTTCGGCCGTATCCCCTGGGTGTCCAAGACCGACGCGTAGTCCGGCGCATAGTCCGGCGCATAGTCCGGCACCCGACCCGAAGTATCGCCTGCCTTGCAGCCCGCCGCTTGCGTCGCGGTAGCCGCCACCGTAGACCGGCGCCATGAGCGCGATTCGCGAGCAGGACGGCGAATTCTTCGGGTCCGAGCACCAGCAGCCGCAGGATTAGGATCGGCTGGCCTCCTGGCTGGACGGGCGCGGCCATGTCTTCGCGCCCGACCCGCCGCCGCGCCAGTTCGCCGGCGGCTTCGGCAACCTGAACTTCCTGATCCGGATGGATGGCGCAGCCTGTGTGCTGCGCCGGTCGCCGCTCGGCCTCCTGCCGCCGGGCGCCAACGATATGGCCCGGGAATACCGGGTGCTGTCCGGCCTGTGGCGCGCCTTCCCCCTAGCGCCGAAAGCCCATGTATTCTGCAGCGATCCTGCCGTGCTGGGCGCACCATTTTTCATCATGGAATACCGCCCCGGCCTCGTGGTCCGCGATGTTCTGCCGCCGGCGCTCGCCGGCAAGGGCGTCGCCCTGTCGGGCATGCTGATCGACGTGCTGGCGAAATTCCAGCGGGTCGATCCGGCGGCGGTCGGCCTCGACGGCCTCGGCCGGCCCGAGGGCTTCCTCGGCCGCGCGGTCGCCGGCTGGATCAAACGGTTCCACGTCGCGGCGCAGGACGCCTACGCCGAGCGCCCAGTCCCGGCCGCCGCGGCCGACCTGATCGGCTGGCTGCAGGCGCAGCCCGTGCCCGAGGGCCGGACGACCCTGCTGCACAACGATTTCAAGCTGAACAACATCATTCTCGACCCGGCGACGCCGACCGAACCGCTGGCGCTGCTCGACTGGGACATGTGCACCCGCGGCGACCCTCTGTTCGATCTCGCCACGCTGCTCAGCTACTGGGCGGAGCCGGCCCACCCGCCGGAAATCCGCGATCTCGGCCAGATGCCTTCGACTCAGGGCCTGTGGATGAGCCGGCGGGAGATTGTCGACTTTTACGCCCGGGCGACCGGTTTCGACGTCTCTGCCATCCATTTCCACCGGGTGCTGACCGCCTTCAAGCTGGCGGTCGTCTTCCTGCAGATCTACGCCCGCTATTGCCGCGGCACCACCGCCGATCCCCGCATTGCCGGCATTGGCCCGACGGCGGATGCCTTGTTCGAGTTTGCGGTGGAGGTGAAGGGAGGGCGTATTTTTTAGGGTCATTGTCTACACGCCGCTAATTCGACTCCGCTGATTCTCGACCCTTCAACACCGCCTCCAGCAGCCGGTCCAGCGCGTCCGGGTCCCGCCATTCGAGAGTGACGGGGACGGGCGTCACCATGAGGCGGGCATCGGCCGGCAGGCGCATATAGTCCTTTTCGGTGCAGACCGGGATCGCGCCGCGCTCCTGCGCCACTTCGCAGATGAACATGATCTCGGTCTCCGGGAAGGGGTAATGGTCCGGATAGGCCATCGCCTCGGTCAGGTCGGCGCCGATATCCTTCACCGTCTCGAAGAATTTGTCCGGGCGGCCGATGCCTGCGAAGGCGACGACCTTGCGGCCTTGCAACGCCAGCGCCGCCTCGGTCGGGAGGAAGTGCGCATCGAGCAGCGGTAGGCCGCTGGCTTCCCGTCGGCAGCGATGCATCGCGCCCGCGCTGTCTGCGCCGACGATGACGGCCGCGTTCGCCCGCGCGAGGCCGCGGCCGACCGTTTCGCGCAGCGGGCCGGAAGGAATGGTCCGGCCGTTGCCGAAGCCGAAGCCGCCGTCGACGACGACCAGCGACAGGGCTTTTTCGACGGCCGGGTTCTGGTGGCCATCATCGAGCAGCAGGATATCGGCGCCGCCTTCGACGGCGGCCTGCGCGCCGGCAGCGCGGTCCCGGGCCACGACCGTCGGCAGCGTCCCGGCCAGCAGCAGCGGCTCGTCGCCGACCTCCCGGGCGGTATGCACAGCCGGGTCGACCCGCACCGGTCCGGCCAGACGCCCGCCATAGCCGCGGCTGACGGCGAAAGGCCGCCGGCCCCGTTCCTGAAACCAAAGGGCGAGCGACAACACGACCGGCGTCTTGCCCGCGCCGCCGGCGGTGAGGTTGCCGATGCAGATCGCCGGCGCGGGCGGCGCGTAGCGCGGCGCGCGTTGCACCCGCATGCCCGTGCTCAGCGCGTACAGCCACGACACCGGCAGCAGCATGGTCGAAACCGCCCCCTTGCGCGACCAGGCGTCCGGCGTGCGCATCAGGCGCTGTCCCGTCTGTCCGGCTGCGCCTGGGGCAGCGCGGCCGTATAAGGCTCCAGCAGGGCCATGGCCCGGTCCAGGATGCCGATGCTGTCCTGCACCGCGCGGGCCGCCCGAGACGCCCTGGCCCTGCATTCCGCCGGATCGGCCAGCAGACGGCATACCGCGTGCGCCAGCGCATCGGCTGAGGCGACGGTCTGGCTGGCGCCGCCCGCCCGCAGGGTTTCGCCGATAACGGCGAAGTTGCCGATATGGGGCCCGTGGAGAATGGCGCAATCGAGCCGGGCCGGCTCAGCCGGGTTCTGGCCGCCATGGGGCGTCAGCGAGCCGCCCACGAAGGCGACCGGCGCCGCGCGGTAGAACAGGCCCAGTTCGCCCAGCGTATCGGCAATATAGATTTCCTTTTCGTGCACCGGCGCGTCGCCTGCGCTGCGCAGCCCGACCTTGTGGCCAGCGCTGCGCAGGTCTCCGGCGAGCACGGGGCCGCGCTCAGGATGGCGTGGGACGAGGATCAGCAAGGCGTCGCCGAACTGCCGGCGCACCACCCGGTGCGCTTCGGCAACCGCCTCTTCTTCGCCCGGATGGGTGCTGGCGGCGAGCCAGACCGGCCGATCGCCGATGGTACGCACGACCGCGCCGAGCGCTTCCGGATCGGCGGGCAACGGCGCGGCCGCCATCTTGAGATTGCCGGGCGTTTCGACCCGTCCGGCGGCCAGCCGCCGGAACCGTTCTCCGTCGTCGGCCGACTGGGCCATGACAAGATCGAACGGTCGCACGAGTTGCTGCGCCGCGCCCGGAAATCGCCGCCAGCGCCGGAACGACCGTTGCGACATCCGCCCGTTAAGCAGCACCGCCGGGATGCCGCGCCGCGCCGTCTCGCTCAGGAGAGTCGGCCACAATTCGCTTTCCACCCACAGGGCCAGGTTCGGCCGGAATCGGTCCAGGAAGCGCTGCACCCAGGCCGGACAATCGACCGGAATGAACTGGTGAAACGCGCGCGGGGGCAGGCGCTCCTCCATCAGTTGCGCCGAAGTGACGGTGCCCGACGTGACCATGACATGGGCCGCGGGCAGGCGCGCCAGCAGCCGTTCGATCAGCGGCAGGACGGATTGCGCCTCGCCGACGCTGGCGGCGTGGATCCAGATGAGCGCGCCGTCCGGCCGGCTCCGGCGCGGCTGGCCCATCCGCTCGCGAAACCGGTCCGGATGCTCCTTGCCATTCAGCCGGCGCTGCAGAAGCAAAAGCCGCGCCACCGGCGGCGCAAGCCAGCCCACGCCGCGATACAGACCGAGCAGCATGATTCAAGCCTGCCCGGCGCCGCTCATCTGCCCCCCGCTCGACTGTTCGGCATGCAGGCGGGCGAAGGGGCCGCCGGCCGCCACGAGATCGCCGTGGCTGCCGAACTCCACCACCCGGCCCTCGTCCAGCACGTAAACGATGTCGGCGTCGACAATAGTGGACAGCCGGTGGGCAATGACAATGGTCGTCCGGCCCTTGCGCAGGGAATCCAGCGCGGCCTGCACCTGGCGCTCCGATTCCGTGTCGAGGGCCGACGTCGCCTCGTCGAGCAGCAGGATCGGCGCATCCTTAAGAATGGCGCGGGCGATCGAGATGCGCTGGCGCTGGCCGCCGCTCACCTTGGCCCCGAGGCCGCCGACATAGGTGTCGTATTGCTGCGGCAGTTCCATGATGAAGTCGTGGGCGGCTGCGGCCCGGGCGGCGGCGACGATATCCGCTTCCGTTGCACCCTGCCTGCCATAAGCGATGTTGGCGCGGATCGTATCGTCGAACAGGGCGGTCTCCTGGCTGACCAGCCCGATCCGGGCACGCAGCGAGGCCAGGGTCACATCGCGCACATCCTGCCCGTCGACCAGTACCGCGCCGCTGTCGACATCGTAAAAGCGCGGGATCAGGTTCAGCACCGTCGTCTTACCGGCGCCGGACGGTCCGACCAGCGCAACCGTCTTGCCGGCCGGAATGTCGAGGGTAACGCCGCCCCCGTCGCGCCCCAGGGCGGGCGCCGCCATGCCGATCTTCCGGTCGTAGGCAAACACCACATCGTCCAGTTTCAGGCCGCCGGACTTGAGAGCCAGCGCTTGCGCGCCGGGCCGGTCGACGATCTCGGGCTCGATGTCGAGCTTGGCGAAAACCCGCTCCGCCGCCGCCAGGCCTTCCTGCAGGTGGGCGTTGAGACGCGCCAGCCGGCGCACGGGATCGTAGGCCAGCAGCAGCGCGGCGATGAAACCGCCGAAATCGCCCGGCGTGCGGGCGCCCACGATCACCTGATAGCCGCCATACAGCAGCACACCGGCGATCGCCAAACCGGCGATGACTTCGAGCAGCGGCTCCGTGATCGCCCGGATTTTCTCCGCCTTGTAGTTCAGCCGGAAAATCCGGCTGACGAGGAACGATGCGCGGCCGGTCTCGTAATCCTCCATCCCGTAGGCCTTGACATGGCGGATGCCCTGGAAGCTCTCATCCTGCAGCGTGGTGAACTGCGCCATCTCGATCTGGGTATTGGCGGACACTCTGCGCATGCGTTGGCCGATCCGGAAGACCGGGTAGGCGACCAGTGGAAACACGAAGAAGGTGACACAGGAGAGGATCCAGTCGATCCAGAACATGGCGGCGACCAGCGCGATCACCGTGACGATGTCGCGGCCGATGCCGGTGATCGTGTTCGAGAACAGGCTCCGCATCTTGGCGGCGTCGTTGGTGAAGGCGGAGATCAACTGCCCGGTCGGCGTGTTGTGAAAGAATCCAAGGTCGGCACGCATCAGGCGGGCGAACATGGCGTCCTGGATGTCCGCGATCGAACGATGGCCGACATAGGCCATCATGGTCACCGCCCCGTAGGCCGCGCTGCCCTTGACGAGGAAGACTGCGGCCGTCGCCAGCGAAATGAAATAAAGCTGGTTGAAGCGCGGATCTGCCGAGAACATCCCGGCGATGGCGCGGGTCAGCCACGCATTCTCGGGCGCCGCGTTGCCGCTGAAAGCGCTGTCCAGCAATTCCTTCAGGATGAACGGCACCGTCGCCGTGCAGGCCGAGACGACACTCAGCAGAGCGAAGGCGAGCGCGATGCGCAGCCATTGCCGCACCAAGTAGTCGCGGACGATCCGCATCACCATGGGCAGCGTGCGTGAGTCCAGCGGCAGGCCTTTAGAGGGTTTCGGTCTGGCGGCCAAACGGCGGCTCCGAACGGTCTCAGTCAGGTGCCTTCTTTATCACGCCGGCGCTTTCCGGCGCAGAATCGCCGGCGAACGCGCGTCCCTATGTCCCAAAGCGGCGGAAGGCAGCCGTCGCAAGCCCGAAAGGCCGGCGTCATTCCCGGCGCAGGAAGAAATCGACCAGGGCGGTCGCGAGGGGCCGCGGCCGGAACCCGGCTTCGAGACCCGCCGGATCATATTGCTCCGCGGCCCATGACAGGAAATCCGCCCCCGTTGCGGCATGCGCCTCGCGGTAGGCCAGCACCAGGGCCTTGCCGATGCCGGTCGGCCCGGCGCCGATATAGCCATAGCGCCATCCGAACTGTTTGAGCGCGTCGTCGGCCGTGCCGCCGCGCATCAGGATATACAGCGCGCCCATCAGGCCGGTCCGGTCGACGCCGGATTTACAGTGGATCATGGCCGGATAGTCGATCTGGTCGAACATTTCGGCGGCGTCCAAGAGCTGTCGGCGCCGCGGCGCGTTCCGCGACGAAATAAAGAAATCGACTTGGGAGATCCCGGCTTTCGCAGTGGCTTCCCGCTCAAGGAGATAGTGTCCGCTCTGGTTGGCGCGGCGCAGGTTGACGACGGTGCGAATGCCCGATCGCGCGGCGCGGCGAATCTGGAAAGGCGCCGGCTGGTTCGAACGGTAAAGGCCGGGCGCAACCTCGTGCCAGTGCCGGTAGGCGAGGCGCAGGAAACCGTGGTCCACGATCAGCATTTCCAGCCAGGCGCCCAGCCGGCTGAACGACCGATGCGACAGTCCGGTAAAAGATTCCCTCAAGGCGTCCGGGGCGGAACCGGCCGATCGGTCAGGCGGGCGGTCTGTCGGACTGTCCGGGATCATCGGCGTTTCATCGGCCTGACCCGTCCGCTCGGCAACCCGCGATTCCGGGGCGTCAACTCCGGCCGCCGGGCAAGCAGGCCGCGTCAATCGACCGGCCGGAGGCTGCGCATCGCCCGTTCCCCGATTTGGTTTGGGGTGCCTGCGGCCAGCCCCGCGATGGTTTCCTCGATCCGCGCGAAAATCTTCTTGACGGGTTTGGCAGCCTTTCCCTTCGAGAATGCGCCGGCATAGTGCAGGCGGATCAGTTCGCGCACATGACAGGCGTTATCTCGGTTTTCGATCTCGATACGCGATGCTGTTGCGGCATCGCAGCGAAAGAAGACGCCGGTGGTGCCTGCCGAACGCTGCGCCGTCTCAGGCGCTTCCGAGAGGCCGGCCAAGCCGGCGCAGGCGCGCAGCGTCCACGGATTGAAGTTGAAGATATGGGCGTAATGGAACATGCCGCCGCGCGACTTCGTCCGGCAATAGGCTTCGATATTCGGCACTTCGACATAAAGCGTTCCGTCCGGCGTCAGCCACTTCGCGATCTGGCCGAGATATTTCACCGGGTCGTTCAGATGCTCCAGAACGTGGCTCAGCCGGATCAGGTCGAACTCGCCGGGCGGGAAAAGGTCCGGCGCGAGGTGGGTGGTGCGAATGTCCAGCCCCAGCTCGTCGCGGCAATAGGCAGCATAGTGGAAATTGGGTTCGATACCGGTGACGCGCTTGCCCAGCTGCGCCAGCAGGAAAGCAATTTCGCCGGAACCCGCGCCGATCTCCAGGACCCGCGCCGCAGACTTCAACACGTCCCGGTTGGTCCGCACATGGTTCGCTGCCCGCCGGAAATTGCGCAGGATCTGCCGGCGGCGCGGTTTGACGCTGCCCTTGTACGCGACGCGGTATTCGTGGCCGTAAAACTGTTCCAGTTCCGCATCGCTGGGGATCGGATCGTTGCGCACCAGCCCGGTATCCACGCAGATCACGGTGCGCAGCGGCCGGCCACTGCGGTCGGTCTCCGAGACCACCTCGAGCATGCCTTCGCGGCCAAGCGCCCACGTCATCGCTTTCTTCCCGCCGCAATTGGCACCCCAGACCGCGCTGGCGGCCTTGACTCGCGTAATTTGGCGTCGGCTGCGGCGAGGTCAACATTTTGTCGACTTTGCGTTGCAGCGCTCCGGAAAGCCGGGCCGCGATTGATGGAGGCGGAAACGATCACTATCTGCCATAGTGCAAGATTGTCCGCCGGGGTCATCGCTTCCCGGTAGTTCGCCAAGCAGGAGCGCGCGCATGGCCCGCCTGTCCCTGTTCAACAGCCCGTTTCTGCTCGGCTTCGACGAATTCGAGCAGACCGTCGACCGGATCGCCAAAGCTTCGGCCGACGGCTATCCACCCTACAATATCGAGCAGACCGGCGCGAATGCGCTGCGCATTACGCTCGCCGTCGCTGGCTTCACGATGGACGATCTCACAGTCACAGTCGAAGGCCGCCAGCTCATCGTTCGTGGACGGCAGTCCGAGCGCGAAGACCGGGTGTTCCTGCATCGCGGCATCGCGGCTCGCCAGTTCCAGCGCACATTCATGCTTGCCGAAGGCATCGAGGTCGAAGGCGCTGTGCTGGAAAACGGCCTGCTTGGCATCGATCTCGCGCGCCCGGCGGTCGAGGAAGCCGTGCGCAGCGTGCCGATCCGGCCCGGCAAGAACACGACCGGCGGCAAGATCTGCACAACGCCGCCTGAAACGATCGACGCCGAACCGGCCGAGCGCTGACTGTGTCTCCCGCTTTCGATGGCGGGCATTGGATGCGCGGGCAACGCCCCAATGCCAGCTGCGCCGCGATCGGACGGAACGGCGGAGGGAAGACGGTACCGGTTCCGGGGCCATCGATTATTTGTACACTTATTGTTCAATACCTGTAATCTGGTGGCGGTTTCAGACCGAGCGGCGACAGCGGCACCGTGGACTCCCGCACCCCCGAATCCGGCCTTGCCCGCGCGGCGCAGCCCGCGGCGGCGGATGCCGGTGACAACGGCGCGCCCGGCGGAAGGGCGCTGCGGATGGCGCGCGGAGTCTGCCGTTTTCTGGCGGCCCGGGGTTACAGCACCCTGACCGAGTTTCCCGTCGGCAAGGGCCGGCGGGTCGATGCGATCGGCCTGAACCGTGAGCAGCGTTTCGTCATCGTTGAGATCAAGACCACGCTGGCCGATTTCCGCAGCGACTCGAAATGGCCGGACTATCTGCTCTGGTGCGACACCTATTATTTTGCCGTGCCGGACGGCTTTCCCGCCGATATCCTGCCGGAAGACCAAGGCCTTCTGGCGGCCGACGCCTTCGACGCCGCCATCATCCGCGAAGCGCCGGTCCGGCCCATGAATGCGACCCGCCGGCGGACCCAGATCCTGAAATTCGCGCTCGCCGCGGGGCAGCGGCTGCAACAGACCCTCGACCCCGGCCCCGCCGAACGCTGGGGTACGCGCTCGTAACCTACCCGTCCCAGGCTTTGCCGCGCAGGGGCAGGAAGCGGGGCACGGCGGCGCTGTAGCGGGCATAGTCCTCGCCGTAGATCTGCAGCAGCTTGCGTTCCTCGAAGCGCGTGCCGATCACCAGGTAGAGCGTCGCCCAGAGCGCGGTCATCAGCGCCGCTTCGTCGAACGCGCGGCCCCAGAACATGAGAAACATGGCGGAATAAAGCGGGTGACGGACATAGCGGTGGATGCCGCGCGTAACCAGTGGCTCCAGCCTTGCCTGGGGAATGTCCAGCGGCGGGTCCGGCAGTTCGGACGGCGTGTTCGCCATCGGTCCGTACCCGGCGCCTCGCCCCCGGCCGCGCCGGTGGACGATCACCCGCGCCTGGGTCAGTCCTCCGAACCGGCCGAGATCGTACTGCACCAGGGCGACGAACAGCAGGACCCAGCCGGCGACCTGCACCGCCACCATCGGGGCGTGCAGCCACAGCGGCGTTTCGAACGCAACCTTGTCCGGAAAACCGCGCCACTCCAGAACTAGGATCGCGCCCAGTTGGACCGCGGCGATCAGGTTGTAGGCAATGCGCGCGAAGCTGCCGAGTGCGCCATCGAACGCCCGGTTGGCCTTCTGCCGCGCCAGCAGGCTGTGCACCAGCCCGAAACTGAGCCACGCCAGTGCATAGAGGATGTGGTCGGCGACGGTCATGGCGTGTCAGGATATGTCATGATTCGCGCCGGAGTTATGGAATGCGCCCGCCGGCCGGAAATTATTGCCACGGCCGCGATCCGTGCGGAAGGCCGCACGGCTTTAAACCCTCCGCTGCCTCGATACACGGGCACGGCCTGAAGCGGCGGTCAGTTCTTCAGCCCCTCCCACAGGTTCTTCACCTTGTCGAAGAAATCGGCCGATTTCGGGCTGTTGGCGTTGCCGCCGGCATTGCGGAATTCCTCCAGGATTTCGCGCTGCCGGGCGCTCAGGTTTCGCGGTGTCTCAACCTCGATCTCGATATACATGTCGCCGCGCGCCCGCGAGCGGAGCTGAGTCATGCCCTTGCCGCGCAGTCGGAACTGGTCGCCGCTCTGCGCGCCGTCCGGGATGGCGACCCGGGCGCGCACGCCATCGACCGTCGGCACTTCCAGATTGCCGCCGAGCGCGGCCGTCGTCATGGGCAAGGGTACCTGGCAATAGATGTTGGCGCCGTCGCGGTGGAACACCTCGTGCGGCGCCACCGACACGAAAATGTAAAGGTCGCCTGCCGGCGCGCCGCGCATGCCCGGTTCGCCCTCGCCGGCGAGGCGGATCCGGGTGCCGTCGTCGACGCCGGCCGGAATGTTGACCGACAGGGTCTTCTCGCGCCGCACCCGGCCGGCGCCCTTGCACACCCGGCAGGGGTTCTCGATGACCTCGCCTTCGCCCTGGCACTGGACGCAGGTGCGCTCGACCGTGAAAAAGCCCTGGCTGGCGCGCACCCGGCCGCGGCCGCCGCAATGGCCGCAGGTTACCCTGGCGGCGCCGCCTTCCGAGCCGCTGCCGCCGCACGACGCGCACTGGTCGGCGCTGGGCACGCGGATGGTCGTCTGCTTGCCGGTAAAGGCGTCTTCCAGGCTGACTTCCATGTTGTAGCGCAAATCCTGGCCGCGGGTCGGACGCCGCTGTCGGCCGCCCTGGTTCATGCCGGAGATGTCGCCGAAAATGTCTTCGAAAATGTCGCCGAAGCTGCCGCCGCCGAAATTGAACTCGAACCCGCCGGAGCCGAAGCCGCCAGCTCCGGGGCTGCTGCTCTGTTCGAAAGCGGCATGCCCGAAGCGATCGTAAGCGGCGCGCTTCTCGCCGTCCTTCAGGATTTCGTAGGCTTCGTTGACCTGCTTGAAATTGCGCTCGGCCTCGCCGTCACCCGGATTGCGGTCGGGATGATACTGCATCGCCTTCTTGCGGAAGGCGGATTTGATCTGGGATTCGTCGGCGTCGCGGCCAACGCCAAGCACATCGTAAAAGTCCCGTTGCGCCATCGCCGACTCCGCCCGTCAGGCCGAGGCCGTCATGAAAGCCGCCGGCTCGCGCAGGCAAACCCGCCCGAACCGCAAGTCCCGCTCTCCCAAGAGAGTATTCCGGGATTTGCAGTCCTTGGGATCCGGCAAGTGAGGCGGAGCAGTCCTCCCCGCCGTCCGGTTCCGCAAAGAATGCGCGATGCCGATCGCCATGCCCTGGCCTCCCGGGGCAGCCGGCGGAAATGCCGTGACCGTCAGGAGGCTTTTTTCTGCTCGTCGTCGTCGACTTCTTCGAAGTCGGCATCGACGACGCTGTCTTCGGCCTGCGCGTCGGTGGCGTCCGCACCCTCGGCGCCACCCGCGTCCTGGGCGGATGCAGCCTCGGCCTCGGCCTGTTGGGCGGCGTACATGGCTTCGCCCAGCTTCATCGACACCTGCATCAGCGCCTGGGTCTTTTCCTGGATCGCGCCGAGATCGTCCTCGTCCTTGACCGCTTTCAGGTCTTCCATCGCCTTTTCGATGGCGTCTTTCTCGGCGGCCTCGATCTTGTCGCCATGCTCGGAAAGGGACTTGCCGGTCTGATGGATCATCGCGTCGGCGGCGTTTCGGGCATCGGCCAGTTCGCGGCGTTTCCGGTCCTCCTCGGCGTTGGCTTCGGCCTCCCCGACCATCCGCTCGATCTCGTCGTCGCTCAGGCCGCCGGACGCCTGGATGCGGATCTGCTGCTCCTTGCCGGTTGCTTTGTCCGTCGCGGTAACGCTGACGATGCCGTTGGCGTCGATATCGAAAGCGACCTCGATCTGCGGCACGCCGCGCGGCGCCGGCGGAATGCCGACCAGATCGAACTGGCCAAGCATCTTGTTGTCCGCCGCCATTTCGCGCTCGCCCTGGCCGACCCGGATGGTGACCGCGCCCTGATTGTCCTCGGCGGTCGAGAAGACCTGGCTCTTCTTGGTCGGGATCGTGGTGTTGCGGTCGATCAGGCGGGTGAACACGCCGCCCAGGGTCTCGATACCGAGCGACAGCGGCGTAACATCGAGCAGCAGGACATCCTTGACGTCCTTGTTCAGAACGCCACCCTGGATCGCGGCGCCGAGCGCGACGACCTCGTCCGGGTTGACGCCCTTGTGCGGCTCGCGGCCGAAGATTTGCTGCACCGTCTCCTGCACCCTCGGCATGCGGGTCATGCCGCCGACCAGGATCACCTCATCGATCTCGCTGGCCTTGAGCCCGGCGTCCTTGAGCGCAGCGCGACACGGCCCGACCGTGCGCTGGATCAACTCCTCGACCAGGGTTTCCAGCTTGGCGCGGGTCAGCTTGACGTTCAGATGCTTCGGCCCACTGGCGTCGGCGGTGATGAACGGCAGGTTGATGTCCGTCTGGGTCGCGCTCGACAGTTCGATCTTGGCTTTTTCCGCGGCTTCCTTGAGGCGCTGAAGCGCCAGACGGTCGTTGCGCAGGTCGATGCCCTGGTCCTTTTTGAACTCGGCGGCCAGATAGTCGATGATCTTGGCGTCGAAATCCTCGCCGCCGAGGAAGGTGTCGCCGTTGGTCGATTTCACCTGAAACAGGCCGTCGCCGATCTCGAGGATCGAGACGTCGAAGGTGCCGCCGCCCAGATCGTAGACGGCGATGGTGCCGCTCTCGTTCTTCTCCAGCCCGTAAGCCAACGCGGCGGCGGTCGGCTCGTTGATGATGCGCCTGACCTCGAGGCCGGCGATCCTGCCGGCATCCTTGGTCGCCTGGCGCTGGGAATCGTCGAAATAGGCCGGGACGGTGATGACGGCGTGCTCGACCGGCTCGCCCAGATAGGCTTCGGCGGTCTCCTTCATCTTCTGCAGGATGAAGGCGCTGATCTGGCTCGGGCTGTATTTTTCGTCGCGCGCGCCGACCCAAGCGTCGCCGCCGTCGGATTTGACGATCTGGTACGGGACAAGCTCGATGTCCTTGCGGGTCATCGGATCGTCGAAGCGCCGGCCGATCAGCCGCTTGACCGCGAAGATCGTGCTTTCCGGGTTCGTGACCGCCTGGCGCTTGGCGGATTGGCCGACCAGCCGCTCGCCGTCTTCGGTGAACGCCACCATCGAAGGCGTCGTGCGGCCGCCTTCCGAATTCTCAATTACCTTGGCGCTCCCGCCGTCCATTACAGCGATGCAGGAATTGGTGGTACCGAGATCGATGCCGATAATCTTGGCCATGGTCAGGTCTCTCCTTACGGCAGCAGGCCCGCACAAGCCCTTTCAGGCGCCGGTGCGAACCCCCGCTGCGACCGTTTCCGGGCCGGCTGTCCGCCCGACGGGGCGGGGTATACCGGCCGCAAATGACAGGATTGCGGGGCCTTGCCCGCTTCGTTGCTGCATATAGGGAGAGGGCGGGAGCGCCGCAAGAAGCCGCCACGGCGGACAAATCCGCCCGGCCCGGACGCCCCGAAGCAAAACGAAACGAAAACAGTGTCACCCATGTAACCGGTCCGTGGCGTTACCCGATGTTCCGGTTACGCAGTCCATTCGTGCCGATTCGGCCCCCTCCGCCGAAACTTTATTTCAAATCCCCCGCCAGGGCTGCCTGCACGGGCCCGGACATCACCGCCATATGGGCATAGTTCGGATGGCCGACGCCGACGATGGCCTCGCCGCCGCCGGCCTTGAACGCCGCCGCCTGGGCATCGGTGAAAGGGAAATGCACGAACTGGACGGAGGAGGCTTTGCCGTCCGCCGTGGTGCGGTCGATATCGTCTTCGGGAACTCCGGCAATCTCCTCGCCGCCGAAGCGGAGGAACATGGTCTCCTCGAAGCCGCCGAGCCGGCCCAGAACCGTGCGCCGCCGCCTGTCGTCGTCGATCTCGATCATCACCGTCGCGATCAGTTCGCGGCCGTTCGGGATCAGCGGGTTGTAGGCCGCCAATTCGTCGGCGATCTGCGCTTCACCGCCCTTCTCGATGAACAGCATCTCGTGGACCTGGTGCCACATGGTCGCGCGGCTCTCGAAATAGAAGGTCGCAAAGGGGCCGACCTCGACCCGCCGGTTCTTCTTGATCTGCGCGATCTCGCGGCGTTTTTCCCGGCGCACCGCCTCATAGTCCGCCATCGCCATGATGTCGGCGCGCGTCAGCACGTTCATCTCCAGCCTACTCCGTTTTAGATTAGAGTAATTCTAATATAGAACCGTGCATCAGTTCGGCAAGGGCGCGATGCCGCCGGCGACTTCCAGGGTCGCCTGCACGAGGGCATAGCCGGAGTCGGGATCGATCCGCAGCCGCGGACCGTCCGGCGTCTTTTCGCGCCACGGCATGGCCTGCGGCGGTTCTCGGCCGGCGGCCCGGGAAAGCGCCTCCGCGACCGTGCTGCTCTGCGCCAGGTCCATCAGGTTCAGCCGGGTGGCGAAATAGAGCGAATATTTCCGGTGCCGGTCGGCCGCGTCTATGACCTGCTGCGGCCGGGTCCACAGGCCGTGCACCGTCTCGCTGCCGTCGTGACTCAGCGTCTGGTCGGGCGGCACGGCGGCGAGGAAGAACAGGGTATCGAACCGTTTCGGCCGGAACGTCGGCGTCACCCAGCGCGAAAAGGGCGCCAGACCGGCCAGATCGAGGCGCAGGCCGTGGTCGGCGAGGAAGCGCGCGAACGGAAGCCGGTTGCGGCCGATCGCTTCGCGGAACCCGGCAAGCGGCGCCAGTTCGGCGTCAGTCAGCGTGGCGCCGTCGCGATGGGCCAGCAATACGCCGCATTCCTCGAAGGCTTCGCGCACCGAGGAGACGGCGAAACCGAAGGCCTCGTCGTCCAGGCTGTCGCCATTGTCGGCCAGAGCGCGCAGCTCGGCGGAGGAATCCTCGGGCGCGACCTTGCCGCCGGGGAACACCATCGCGCCGGCGAAGGCGCCGACCCGGCCGCTGCGCTCCACCATGAACACTTCCAGCCCGTCCGCGCCGTCGCGCAGCAGCAGTACGGTGGCGGACAGCAGCGGTGCGGAAATTTCGGCCGGGTCCATGCCCGCATCAATGCCGCGGGCTTCCATGACCCTGATCCGTGCGGCGGTCATTGCGAAAGTGTCATGCGTATTTCCGGAAGCTGACCGTGCCGTCCCGCGCGATCTGCTCCACCAGCGCAACTTCCCACACCAGATATTCCTCCATTTTCGCCCGGACCTCTTCGTCGGTATCGTAGGGCTTGTACCAGACGTCGTTCGGCTCCGTGGTCGCCAGGGTCATCCTGCCGCTATCGGGCTCGACCGGCTTACCGGCGGCGCGCCAGGCTTTGAGGCCGCCGGCCAGCACGACGAAATCGTCCTCGATCTCCAGGCCGGACATTTCCGCAGCCGCCAGATGGGCCATCCGGTCGTCGTCGGCGTAGAGGACGATGCGCGCGTCGTCCGGCAGCAGCGCCTCGTCGAGGCGCGTGCGCAGGCCCCACCAGGCGCCGGGGATATGGCCGCGCCGGTAGGTCAGGCTGTCGGACAGGTCGAGGATGAAATCGTCCGGCTCGACAGCGCCGGGCCCGATCGTGTCCCACCGCTCGATCTCCGGCGCCGCCGGCGTGCGCGGCCCGGTCTCGATCGGCCAGTCAGCGATCGCGCCGCCGTAGACATGGACATCGCGCCAGCCGAGCTGGATCAGCCAGGAAGCGGTCATGACGGCGCGCACCCGTTCGTTGTCGAACAGGACGATCCGGCCGTGCCGGGTCGCGACATACTCGTCGGTCGCCTGGACCAGCTGCCCGCCCGGCGCGTGGCGCGAACCGGCGACATGGCCGGCCTCGTATTCCTCGGGTGTACGTACGTCCAGAAGATAGAGCGTACGTACGGCGGCTTCGGTCTGCCAGCGCTCGACCGTCGCCTTGTCGGCGAAGGACACTTCGAAACGCCGTGCGACGGTGGCCGCTCTTTCCTGCGCAACCGTCACAGCGTCCGGCGACGGATCCGGACCGAAGCGGTCGGCGCCGTGCTCGCAGGAGAAGCCGGCCAGTTCCCAGCCCATGGTCCCGTCCTTGAGCGCGGCGACCTCATTCGGAATGCCGGCATTGATCAGGCTCTGGGCGCCGATGATGCTGCGCGTGCGGCCGGCGCAGTTGACGACCACCAGCGTCTCCGGATCGGGCGCGATCTCGTGGACCCGGTAGACCAGTTCGGCGCCCGGCACGTCGACGCCGCCCGGGATGTTCATGCGCCGGTATTCCTCGACGGGCCGGCTGTCCAGGATCACCATGTCCCGGCCCGAGCGTATGGTTTCGTCGAGTTTCTCCGGCGGCAGGCGCGGCGTGTCGTAGGCGTGCTCAACGAACTCGCCGAACGCCTTGGACGGCACGTTGACGCCGGAATAGAGCTCGTAGCCGGCTTCGGACCAGGCGGCCGTGCCGCCGTCGAGGATGCGGACGTCGCCGTAGCCGAGGGCTCCAAGCACCTCCATCGCCGCGCCGGCGATGCCGGACGGACCGTCGTCGCACAGCACGATCCGCACGCTCATGCGCGGCACGAGGTTCAGAACCTGAAGCTCCAGGCGCGACAGCGGAATGCAGACCGCCCAGAACAGGTGCGAATGGTAGAAAACGCCCTGTTCGCGGACATCGATCAGGGCGATCTCGTCGCCGTCCTGCAGGGTGGCGTGCAGGTCCGCCGGGGAAATATAGAGGCTCATGGTTTGTTCCGGGAGATTTGCCGGGGGATGTTTCAGGCGCCGCGCGCGTCGATAATGTCCTGCTGGGCCGGGAAGTTGCGCCAGCTGTGGTCGTCGGCCCGGTAATATTCCCGCGTGTGCAGATGGTCGAGCGCCAGGCCGTACATGTGGAAGTTGACGACCCGGTCGTCGCCCGCCACGTGGATGGAATGCAACTCGTCCGGCAGAAAGGCGACGGCCGAGCCCTGCCGCACGACATGCCGGCCGGTCTCGGCCACGCCGCCGTCCGCCGTGCGCTCGTAGAAGCGGTTCAACTCGTCGCCCCGGATGCCGGCGATGACCGCCCAGGTGGTGTGGTTGTGCGCCGGCGTATCCAGCGCGCCGCGCGCCGACTGGACATAGAGGGCGAAGCGATGGTCGTCGTCCTCCGCGATCCGGTAGATGTTGGCGGGAAAGTCGACATCCCCTTCCGGCGGCGGGAAATCTTCCGCCGGGAACAGGTCCGCCTGTGCGGCAAGATCGAGCAGGCACTGCTTGATCCGGGCGAGGCCGTCCGGCGTCACCCCGTGGTCGCGTTCGATGGCGCGGATATCCGAAACCGCCGCTTTTACCGCCCGGCAACGCGCCTCGCGCCGCGCCGCTTCGTTTTCCGTCATCGTACTCCTCCTCCGGTCAGGCCAGCAGGCCGGTCATGCCGTCATATACCAGCTTGATGCCGATGCCGAACAGCAGGACATAGGCCGCAATGAAGAAGAGGCGGTCGGAGATCCTGGTGTGCAGCCACACGCCGAGCAGGGTCCCTGCCACGGCGAGCGGAAACAGGGCCGCCGATACGGTCAGGTTGGTCGCCGGAAACTGCCCGAGCAGCCAGTAGGGCACCAGCTTGACATAGTTGATCGAGGCGAAGAACACGACCGTCGTTGCCTGGTACAGCGTCTTGTCCAGCTTCTGCGGCAGCAGGTAGACCGCCACCGGAGGCCCGCCGTTGTGGGAAACGAAGCTGGTGAAGCCGGCGATCGCGCCCCACAGGCCGCCGCGCACGGCGTTCGGCGCGCTCGCCGGCCGGTCGATCCGCCGGGCGCCGAGCCAAGTGCGCAGAGCGAACAGGATGGCGATGACGCCGATCAGCACCCGGATGGCGTCAGCGTCCAGGTGCCGGAAGGTCAGCGCGCCGGCAAGAATTCCGATCATCGCGGCAGCGATCAGGATGCGCATGTTGCGCCGGTGCCACCGGCCCCAATAGGCCTTCAGCGACATCAGGTCGATCAGGCAGAGCACCGGCAGCAGCACCGCGGCGGCCATGCGCGGATCGACCACCAGGGAGAGGATCGGCACGCCGACGGTGCCCAGTCCGCCGCCGACCCCGCCCTTCGAGATGCCGACGATCAGCACCGCCGGGATGGCCGCCGCCCAGAACCAGGGATTCTCGATAAGCATGGCGGGGGCATAGCCGCCCGGCGCCCGCGCGGGAAGGGCGTTCGCTGCAGGCCTGCCCTGCAGGCGGGCGGGCAGCGGGCGCTCAGGTCCCCTCGACCGGGCGGTCCGGAACCATCAGGATACGATGCGTACCGTCACGCCATGCCGAGCCGCCGCCATGCCGCGCTTTTCCGCCAACATCTCGATGCTGTTCGCCGAGCGCGACTGGCTGGACCGGCCGGCTGCCGCCGCGGCAGCCGGGTTCGGGGCCGTCGAGATCCAGTTTCCCTACGACCGGTCGGCCGCCGAGTGGCAGGGGGCCATCGAGGCGGCGGAACTCGCGGTCTCGGTCATCAACATCCCGGTCGGCGACATGCTGGACGGCGGGCCGGGCCTCGCCGCGACGCCGGGCCGGCAGGCCGCCTTCCGGCGGGCGGCCGAAACTGCGCGGGGCGTGGCGGCGGCGCTCCGGCCGCGCAACGTCAATGTGCTGTCAGGATTTCCCGAACTGCATGGATATGCGCGGGAGCGCTGTCTGGCGACGCTGGCGGAGAATCTGCGCGTCGCGGCGGACCTGATGGGTAACATCGGTCTCGGCGTGGTGGTCGAAGCAGTCAACACCGTGGACCGGCCGGGCTTCCTGCTGTCGACCAGCCGGCAGGCGCTCGAAGCCATCGACCGGGCGGATCGCCCGAACCTGTCGCTGGAGCACGACCTGTATCACATGGAGATCATGGAGGGCCGACTGATCGCCCGGCTCGAGGAAATCCTGCCGCGCATCGGCCATATCCAGTTCGCCGACCATCCCGGCCGGCACGAGCCCGGCACCGGGGCCATCGACTATCCCGCTGTCTTCGCCGCGCTCGACCGGCTGGGCTACGACGGCTGGGCCGCCGCGGAATATGTCCCGAGCCGGGTTACGGAAGAGACGCTGGGATGGATGGAACTGGCGGAATAGAGTGACCGGATACCTGAGTGGACCCGCCGCCGGACGCTACTTGCCCAAATCGGAACACCATCTCTTCCGCCTATTCTCTTCCCTTTCCTTTTTATTCGTCTTCCTACCGCGATCGGGAATGCCGTAACCCTTCTCGATTAGCGCGTCCGAGAGCGATCTTCCATCCAATACGAGATCGGCAATCACGCGCCCCCCATACGTTCCCCATTTCGGATCGCGCACGACGATTCGCTTGGCCTTGTCGATTTGCCTCTTCGTAAAGGCTCTCGCCTCGCGGCCCATCTTCTTTTCTTCCGCGCATTTCGCGCGCCAGCCTTTTTCGGGCGTGTCGACGCCGTCCAGCCGCACCGCCAGCCTGGAAAGTTCCGGCGGCAAATCGGCCGAAGCATTGACGACCACCGTATCGCCGTCGATCACCCGGGTTACCGGCCAAGTATAGTCCGCGGCCCCGGCGGGCACAGCGCAAAACGCGACGGTCAGCGCAATAGCGCCGACCGCCGGTGTCGCCCACAAATTCAAGCGGAAATGCGTCGCCCGCTTGACACAGGTCAATTCCGATTCCCTCCAGTCAGGCCACAAACCGACTGGGCCCGGCCGGGGGCGCCGGGCCATTGTGACCAACTCGCAGAGAATGCAGAGATGTCCCGCCTATTCGCCTGAACGCAGGAAGCTATCCCACGTCGGGCATCAGGCTCTTCTATTCAGCGGGTGACCCGACCTAGCAGGGCCTGCGAGCGATCACGGAGCGGATGCTTTACTAAATCGATATGTCTGTCAAGCCGCGCATACCCCATCGTGAGACGATCCGCAGGACGAAGCCGGCGATCCGGCACGCGGCCACGCCGGGTCAGATCGGGAATTCTCACCCTTCGAAGCGCACCGGGGCAAACCCGAACAAGACATTCATAAAAAATTCCTATACGTCCGGCAGGCAACGTAAGTTACGCATACCGGCGGAGCCATAAATTCGGGATTTTTTTGCGTAAACATGAAAAATAATGCGAGTTTCCGCCGAAAGCCGAAATATCCTTCGGGCCTGCTGATGCGCCGGGAAATAATTCAGATTCGCGGTGGAGACATTGCGCCGCAGGCAATAATATCTGCCATCCGGCCTTCTTGCAGCGCACCGAACGGCCGGCCGACGACCATGTACGGGGCATCACAGCCGAAACTTCCCGGCAGGGGAGAAGGCTCCTCTGGAACGGCAATTTTTGATCTTGAAGTCAATCGATTGATATCTTATCGATTTCCGGTCTGCTCAGGAAGCCACCGGACGGCGCATAGCCATGCAACTCCGGACTCTCGCCTGCGTACCGATGATCTGCATCGTCTGGCTCTCGTCAACCTTCGGGGCGGCGGCGCATCTGTGTACGCCGCGCCCGTTGCCGGACCGCTGCCTCGAACCGCTGGCGCCGCGGCATTGGCGCCAGATCCACAGGCTGAAGCGATACGAGCCGGGACGATACCGGGCGGTGGTGGAAAACTGTGCGGCGGCGGTCCGGCGCAACCCGAATAACACGTCGCTGCGGGTGGCGGTCGCCACAGTCTTGTTCAACGCCGGAAAAAGGGAAGATGCAACCCGGTTGCTCTCCGCGCCGGATCTGGAGAACGACCCGCTCGCCCTCTACATGCGGGCGAACTTCCTCTACAGGTCGTGGAACGGCCGCGACAAGCTCCCCGAAATGGTGCGGCTGGCCGAACGGGCGGTCGCTTCCGGCAGCCTCGATGCCGTCGTGTTGCTCGGATACGCCTATGAGCAGGATATCGTCTGGTCGCGAAACGAAGGCGCCGCCTTTTCCCTCTACCTGAAAGCAGCGCGCGCCGGATGCGCGGAAGGCATGGTGAAAGCCGGCATGTATTATCAGTTCGGCACGCATGTGGCGCAGAACTGGGCAAGAGCCTTGACATGGTATCTCCGGGCCGCCGAGGCTTGGGATGCCTACGCGATGTTCAGGGCCGGCTACGTTTACGACGAAGGCCCCCGCGAACTGCGCAACACGGACCGGGCAATCTACTGGTACCGCCGCAGCGCCAGCCTCGGCAACGGCGACGGAATGCTCAACCTGGGCTGGATGTATCGCCATGGTAAAGGCGTGAAACGCAACTACGGCAAGGCGCTCTACTGGTATCGGAAATCCTACGCGGCCGGAATTAAAGGGGCCGTCAACAATCTGGCCGTCATGTATCTGAACGGCTGGGGCGTCGTAAGGAACAAGCGGCGCGCCGCTGCCTATTTCCTAGGCGCCGCGGCAGACAGGCGGAATGTTACGGCGATGCGCAACCTCGGCAATTTGTACGATGAGAAGGGCAATTTCTGGGATTCGGACCCCCCAGCGGCCTATTTCTGGCGCTATGCGGCCTATCGGCGAGCCGAAATTGCCGGCGTTCGTGCCCATCTCCGATCTGATCTGATCGACGATGAACGGAAACTGCCCTCTGCCGAAGCGCAAAATGTCCGCAACGAGGCCGTGGATTGGCTTAACGGCGGGCGGCTGCCCGTTCGATACCGGAAAGGAATTCCCGAGATATCCGCCTTTGGGCCGCCTTAGCCCGGATTTCCCGCGATCCCCGGCCCGTCAATCCGCCTCTGCACCGAAGGCTTGGGCGGCGGCGTGGATCAGGGCTGGGCCTTCGTATATCAGACCGGTGTAGAGCTGGACCAGCGTCGCCCCGGCTGCCCGTTTGGCGGCAGCGTCCGCACCGCTCGCGATGCCGCCGACGCCGATGATCGGCAGGTCCGGGGCGAGGCGTTCCCGAAAGGCTCTCAGCACGGCGGTCGAAGGCGCCAGGAGGGGCCGGCCGGACAGGCCGCCGGCCTCGCTCGCCAGCGCCGAGCGCAGCGATGCAGGCCGGGCGGCAGTTGTGTTGCCGACGATCAGGCCATCGAGCAGCGGCCCCTGCGCGACCCCCGCAATATCGTCGATATCCGCCGGTTCCAGATCCGGTGCGACCTTCAACAGCAGCGGCCGCGCCGTCGCCATGGCCGCGCGGACGGGCTCCAGCAGCCGGTCCAGCGCCGCTGCATCCTGCAGGGTGCGCAAGCCGGGCGTGTTGGGCGAGGACACGTTGACGACGAGGTAGTCGGCATAGGGCGCAAGCCGGCGCGCGCCGATGGCGTAGTCGGCGGGCCGATCTTCGCTCAGCTTGTTCGCGCCCAGGTTGATCCCGAGCGGGCCCGGCAGCGGGCGCCGCAGCAACCGGTCGAGCCGCCGCTCGGCATGGTCCAGCCCCTTGCTGTTGAAGCCGTAGCGGTTGATGACCGCGCCGTCCTCCGGCAGGCGGAAGACCCGCGGTCGTGGATTGCCCGGCTGGGGCTGCGGCACGATCGATCCGACCTCGACAAAACCAAAACCGAGGCTGAAGGCGGCGCGCACCGCTTCGGCATCCTTGTCGAAGCCGGCGGCAAGGCCGATCGGATTGGGAAAGTCGAGGCCAAGAACCTGCCGGGGCGCAAGGCGGTGCGGCCCGCTTTCCAGCGGCAGTCTCAACGCCTGTGCGCCGCGCAGCAGCCAGACCGACCAGCGGTGCGCCGCTTCCGGCGGCAGCCGGCCAAGCAGGCGGGCGGTCTGCTCAGACAGGGCCATGGCAGCCCCCTTTCCCGCCAATGCAGTAATCGGCTGCGCCGCTATCCGGACAGCCGCTCGATCGCCTCGGCGAGCGCGACCAGCCGGTGCGCTTCCTCGACGTGAAGATTCTCGATCAGCCTGCCGTCGACCAGCACGATGCCGGCGCCCTGCCCTTCCGCTTCGGCGTGGGCGGCGATAATCCGGCGCGACCAGTCGACCTCGGCCGCGTCTGGTGCGAAGGCTTCGTTGGCGGCGGCTACTTGCTTCGGGTGGATCAGCGTCTTGCCGTCGAATCCGAGCTCCCGGCCCTGCCGGCAGGCGGCGGCATGGGCGTCGTCGTCGTCCAGGTCGAGCGAAACGCCGTCGAGGATCGCCAGCCGGTGCGCCCGCGCCGCAAGAAGGCTGAGGCTGAGAGCGGTCAGCAGCGGCTCGCGGCCGGGCACATCGCGGGCCTGCAGGTCCTTTGCCAGGTCCGAGGTGCCCATCACGAGGCAGGTGAGGCGGGGGCTGGACGCGGCGATCTCCCCGGCGTGGAGCACGCCCATTGGCGTTTCGATCATGCACATGATCGCCATGTCGTCCGGTGCGCCGCAGTCCGCCATCAGCGCTTCGAGATGACGGACCTGATCCGCACTCTCCACCTTGGGCAGCAGAATCGCGTTGGCGCCGCAGGCCGCGACCGACGGCAGATCGGCGTGGCCCCAGCCCGTGTCGAGTCCGTTGATCCGGACAACGACCTCCCGCCGGCCGTATTGCCCGGCCGCCGCCGCCGCGCAGACCTGGGCACGCGCCGTTTCCTTGGCGTCCGGCGCAACCGCGTCTTCCAGGTCCAGGAGCAGCACGTCGGCGGGAATGCCACGGGCCTTTTCGAGCGCACGGGCGTTGGCGCCCGGCATGTAGAGCGCCGAGCGGCGCGGCCGGCCTCCTTTCACATCGCGGCGAGCGCGCGAATTATCCATTGACGACAGCAAGGTCCCGAAGAAATGGTGCGCCCATCTAGCCCGGAAGTTTCGCCATTGTCACGGCCTGCGTCGCGCCCGGCCGGCCGCACGACGGGTCTGGCGATACGGACACGGCTCAAGCAAACGGGGCGCAATGCAGATTCTGTCGGTCCAATCCTCGGTAGCCTACGGTCATGTCGGCAACGCGGCAGCGACCTTTCCGTTGCAGTTGCTGGGCCACGAAGTGTGGCCGGTGGACACGGTGAATTACAGCAACCATCCTGGTTACGGCAGCTATCGGGGCGGTGTCTTTCACGCCATGGATATCGCGGAAACCCTGGACGAGATAGAACGGCGCGGCGCTTTCCACCGTTGCGACGCCGTGCTGAGCGGTTTCCTCGGCGCGCCTGCGACCGGGCCGGTCCTGCTCAACGCCGTCGACCGGATCAAGCGCGCCAACCCCGGCGCGCTGTATGTTCTGGATCCGGTGATCGGCGATGCCGAGCGCGGCGCCTATGTCGCCGACGGCATTGCCGAGTTCTTTCGGGACGAAGCCCTTCAACGCGCCGATATCGTCGTGCCGAACCTGTTCGAACTGGAGAAGCTTTCGGGCCGGAAGATCGACGATGTCGACACAGCGGCGAGCGCTGCGGCATCCCTGCTGAACCAGGGCCCGACGACGGTCGTGGTCACCGGGTTGCGGCACGAATCCCAAATCAGCGTGCTGCTGGTCACTGGCGGGCAGGCCTGGCAGGTGACGACGCCGCTGGTCGATATCGCATCCCATGGGGCAGGCGACGCCTTTGCCGCCCTGTTCCTGGGCGCCCGATTCGATCTGCAGGACCCCCACGCCGCGCTCTGCAGGGCGGTCGCTTCGATTTACGGCGTGTTTCTGGCGACCGAGAAACTGAACCGGGATTCCCTGGCGCTGATCCCGGCACAGCGGGAAATCGTCAATCCGACCGCGCGGTTTGACGCCGTACCCGTGTGGGCCGGATAACCCGAACTGCGGCGGCCGACCGTGGATTTTGTGCTCTTGGCCAAGGGGGTGATCGCCGGCTTCGTCATCGCGGCGCCGGTCGGCCCGGTCGGGATCATGGTCGCCCAGCGCACTCTGGCGAAGGGGATTCCCGCCGGCTTGATCGCCGGCGCGGGCGGCGCGCTGGCCGATACGGTCTTCGGCGCCATCGCTGCCTTCGGCATCACCTTCGTCGCCGCGTTTCTCCACGAGATCGAACCGAGCCTGCGTCTGGGCGGCGGCATCCTGCTGATCCTGCTCGGCGTGCTGACCGCACTCAAGCAGGTCAGGACGGAGGGGAACCGGCGCCTGTCCTTCACCCGCAGCTTCGGCGATTTTGCGACCACATTCATGCTCACGATCACCAATCCGGCAACGATCGCCAGCCTCGTCGTCGTGTTTCCGGCCCTGGGGGCGATCGTGCCGGAAGGCGATCTGCCGCGCGCCTGGACGCTTATCCTCGGCGTTTTTGCCGGATCGACCCTGTGGTGGCTGACTCTCGCCGCCCTCACCAGCCTGTTCCGGACCGGCCTGAACGAGGCGCGGATGCAGCGCATTAACCGCATCTCCGGCGTGGCGATCGTCTGTTTCGGCATCGTCGTGCTGGTGAGCGTGACGCGCCTGGGCAAATCGCTGCTTGATCTGGCGCCGATTTAGCTCGGCTCAAATGCCGGCAAAGCGTTGCTTCAGTTCGCCGGCCGCGGCGCCTTCTTCATACTGCGCAGGTCGATGGCGGCCGGGTTTTCCGCCGGATCGCCGCCCAGATCCTTGAGATCGGCCTTCTTGATCTTGTTGGTCGCGGTGACCGGCAGTTCGTCCTGGAACAGAACCCATCCCGGCGCCTTGTAGTAGGCCAGCCGGGCGAGGCACCACTCGACCAGGCTGCGCGCTGTCGCTTCGTCGCGCGCCGGGTCGCGGACAATGCCGGCGGCCGGCACGACGCAGGCCATGACCTCTTCGCCGCGCACCGGGTCCGGCGCCGCGATGACCGCGACCTGCGCGACGGCCGGGTGCTTCACCAGCACCGTATCGATTTCCAGCGCTGCGATATTCTCGCCCGAGCGCCGGATGATGTTCTTGTCCCGGTCGACGAAATAGAAGCGGCCGTCCGGCGCGCGCATAGCGACATCGCCGGTGTGAAACCAGCCGCCGCGCCAGTCGCGCTCGGTCGTCGCCTCGTCTTTGTAGTAGCCGGAGAAGAACAGGCACCGAGGGTCGTCGGCCGATTTGCGGACGATCAGGCTGCCGGGCGTCCCGTCCGGCACGTCGTTGTCCCCGTCGTCGACGATTCGGGCCTCGCACCCCGCGGGCCGGCCGATGCAGCGCTTGCCCGGCTCATGGGGCGGCCGGTTGGCGGCGATGGTCGCGCCGGCGCCGGTTTCGGTCATCGCCCAGCCTTCGATCAGAGGGAAGCCGAAGCGCGCCTCGAACGGAACGTGCTGGGCCGGATCGACATTGGCGCCGAAGCCGAACTTGATCTTGTTGTCCCGTTCCGTCGGATCATTGGGCAGGTTGAGCAGGATGGCCGGCATGACGCCAAGATAGTGGAATATGGTCGCGCCGGTATCGCGCACGTCCGACCACCAGGTCGACGGATGGAAACGGTCGAGCTGGATCAGCGTGCCGCGCGCGATCAGCATCGCAACGAAGGAGCAGGCCATCGCGTTCATGTGAAACAGCGGCAGCGGCGTCAGCAGCCGTTCCTGCCCGTGTTCGACCGCCGCCAACCCGCCCTGGTCGACATACCAGCGACCGACCCCGGCATAATATTCGTTGGACAGTATGCAGCCCTTGGGCCAGCCGGTCGTCCCGGAGGTGTACATGAGGGCGCATTCGCTCGCCGGTCCGGGGGCGTCGCGCTGCGCCGGCACGGGCGCTTCGGGCAGCGGATCGTCCGCGCCGACGACCGGCAGCGAGCGGCCGACCGCCGGGACCGCCGCTTCGATGTCGCCGACGCGTTCCGGCACAGCCACGGCCAGGATGCAATCGCTGTGGTCCAGCAGGTAGGTCAGCTCCGCGCTGCGGTAATAGGGATTGACCGGGACGACCGATACGCCCAGCGCGTTCAGCGC
Organism: Rhodospirillaceae bacterium bin65; assembly: GCA_002238725.1. GTDB lineage: Bacteria > Pseudomonadota > Alphaproteobacteria > Bin65 > Bin65 > Bin65. The sequence continues at coordinate 33,369 of MPMX01000003.1, read as the reverse complement.
CAGCCAGTGGACAAGGAAATCCGGCCGGTTCTCCAGCAGGATCGCGACGCGCTGGCCGTGGCCGTAGCCCGCCGCCGCATAGGCGGCACGCTTTTCTTCGATGCGCGCCAGCCCCTCGGCATAGCTCAGCGCGATGCCGTCCGGCGCATAGGGCCGGGACGCCGAGGGCGGAATGACCAGAAATTCGCGCGCCGGCGCTTCGGCGGCAGCGGCCCGGAAAATGCCGAAGACCGTCGCGTCGGTCATTGCCCGAGAAAGTCTCGCATCGCCCCGTCGCTCGGCCGGGCGAAGTTGGACCGGCGGCTCACTGCCGTGCCGTCGATCGCCTTCAGTTTCACCGCCGCTTCGATCTGCTTCACAAGAATATTGATTCCGTTGAGCACCGGCGCTCCGCCAACATTGAAGCCGTGCTCGGACGCCAGAAGCAGCATCGGCAGGCCGCCGGCCGGGATAAGGGCGTCGACGCCTTCCTCGACGAAGGGTTGGGCCTGGGCGACGAACTGATCGCGGATGCTTTCGTACACCGACCGGTCGGAGATCGCCGCCACGTAGTCCAGCGGCGAGGTCGTCATGGCCCGCACGCCGGTCATCCGGCCGTTCAGCCCGTAGGCCGCGATCTGCTCTTCGTGCCACGGGATGAACACCGGGTGGATCGTCACCAGCCCGGTCTTGCGCGCCAAGGTGCAGGCGTGGAGCATCGTGGTCTCGCCCAGTCCGAGCACCGGGATGTCGGCCACCGACTTCGATTCCATCAGGCCGGAGTCCTGGAAATGGCCGACGGCAAAGGCGTCATAGCCTTCTTCGCCGGCCCGGACAGCGTTTTTGACTACCTGAACCCCCAGGCGCATTTCCGTGATCGGATGCACATTGGTGGCCGAGGGATACAGGGTGTGGACCACGATTTCCGTATCCGGATCCGCGACCGATCGGAGATGCGCGCGCAGACGCTCCAGATAGGCCGCGGATTCATCTTCGTGGGTGAAGCTCTGATACCAGATGCGCATGGCGGTCTCGTTCCTGATGGCCGGCCGGTTTCGTCCGGCCGGAAACGGCCACCGGCCGCCCGGACATTCGGGAGAATGGTGCCGATGGAGGGACTCGAACCCCCGACCCACGCATTACGAATGCGTTGCTCTACCGGCTGAGCTACATCGGCATCGTTCCGGCGTCTGCGGACCCGGCGCGCAGCGACTTCGGACGGCAGGCATTTAGCCGCCCGGACGGCAACGGTCAATGAATCGCCGGCCGAAACCGTCCGTTGCGCCGCCGCACCGGTTGCCAGGCCGGGTCGAATCTCGGCGGCGATGCGCGGCTCAGGCCCGCGGCGCTTCCAGGACGCCGCCGCCGACCGTGTCCTCCGTGGCGGCCGGCGCCAGGCCGCCGTCCGATGCCGCGTCGACGGCTTCGCCCCGCTGCGTTGCCTCGCTGTGCGGCATAACGCGGGGCGGTGTGGTCCAGCGCAGGGTTTCGAAGGCGCCGCAATGCCCGCACAGGGCCGACCATTCCTGCGCCGTCGCGCCGCAGTTGCTGCACAGCCAAGCCGGCTCGCGCGGCGCATCCGATGCCCGGGACAGCCAGTCGCGCGCCAGTGCGGCGTCGCCGTTTTCCGCCTGCTCCAACTCGGCGAAGAGGCGGCAGAAGGCAGCGTCCGGATCTTCGCCTCCGCCGGTCTTCAGGTGATTGCGCGCTTGACCCCACAATCTGGCCTCGAGCAGCGCGCGCGCCATCGCCAGATGGGATTCCCGCGCCGTCGGCGCCAGGGCGGCCAGCGCCTCGGCGGCCTTCAGCCGGCGGGTCGGATCGCTACCGCCTTCGACCTGGAGGTACAGGCGTGCAAGGTCCGGATGCGGTTCGGCCTGCCAGGCTTCCTCGGCCGCCTTCCGGGCGGCGCGGTTCTTGCCGTCTGTGTGGAGCAGGGTGACCAGTTGCAAGGTCGAGGGCAGGAAGGACGGCGCGGTTTTCTGCGCCTTGCGCGCCCGCTCCAGCGCCAGTCGGCGATTGCCGGCGCGTTCCGCCATCAGGCTGAGCTGGACCAGCAGCGCCGCATCGCGCGGCTGCCCCTCGGCCGCCGAAACGGCTTCCGCCGCCATCGCGTCGCGCAGGGTCGATTCGGCCTCTTCCCAGCGCCGGTCCTTGATCTGGAGCTGGAACAGGCGGGTCAGTGCCCAGGGCGCCTGCGGGTTCAGCCGGCGCGCCTTCTCAGCCAGCTCCGTCGCCGCTTCGTCGTCGCCGGCCTTCTCGGCCAGCGCCAACAGACCCCGGAGGCCCAGCAGTTCGGTTTCGCGCGTCTCGAGCATCGCTTCGTAGAATTTGCGGGCAACGTCGGGCCGGCCTTCCATTTGCGCCGCCTGCGCGCCAATGAGCAGCGCGCCCGGCGGGCGGCCGAGCACCTCGCTCGCTCTCCGGGCCTGGCGGCGGGCTTCTGCCGCGTCGCCGGCTGCGACTGCAACCATGCCCCGGGTCAATGCCAGATACCCGTTCTCGCGCCGCCGGGCCGCGCGATTTTCCATCATGGCTCGCGGTGCGCGCAGGAACAGCCGCAAGAGCCAATAGACGCCGGCGCCCGACAGGAAGAACAGGGCGATGAACAGGACCAGCATCGCGACGGACGTGTCGACCCGCCAGTCGCGCCAGGCGAGGGTGACCGTGCCTGGCGTTTCGGTCAGCCATGCCGCGGCTGTCGCGACCGCGGCAAGCGCGACCAACGCCAGGAAAACACGGACGAACAGGGTCATGGCGACGCCCGATCTCGCCTATCGCGTCTTGCTGTCCGGCGCTGCGCCGGACAGCGTCGGCAGCAGGGCGTCCAGCCTGGCGAGCGCGGCGTCGACGCCGGCGCGCCGTTCGGCCCGGGCGAGCCAGCCGGACGCGCTTTCCCGCACCGCCGCCGGCATCCTGCGCACCAGGGTGATCGCGCCGGCCAGATCGCCGTCCGTCAGTTCGACTTCGGCCTGTGCAACCAGCGCCGAAGTCGAGTCGCCCGTGACGCCGCGGCCGGTGCGGCGCACGATGACGGTCGATTTCAGCTTATTCCAGGCCCGGTCGATCCAGCCTGTGCCTTGTGCCGGCGCCGCAGCGACCGCCAGGCGTCCCGACAGCGTGTCGAACTCGCGCCGCAACGCCGGCAGGATCGGCGCCCCGCTTGCCGCCGCCGGCGCCAGAGCTTCGAGGACGGCCGCCGCCGCCGCATCGGCGCCGGCCAGATTCTGAGCCACGGCGAGCGCTGCCTCGTAGGGCCGGCCGGAGGCGGCGGCGGCGCGCAACTGGCTCAAGGCCACGACGATGCCGGTCGCCCCGCCGCTCGATTGTATCGACTTCAGGCGCGCTTCCGCAGCGCCAACGCGTGCGGCCAGGCCGGATAGAGAGCTTTCTGCCGCTGCCAACCGGTTACGGTCGAAGGCTGCAACCTTGTCCGACAAGGCCGCGAGCCCCTGCGACAGTTCGCTCAGCGCCGCTTGAGTTGCCGCATTCTCCCCATTGCGGGCGTCAGGCCGTTCGGCAGCTTCGGCGACTGCTTGCCGAAGCGCGGCGACGTTCGCCTTCAGACGGTCCAGATCGGCAGAGACCCTCGACAATCTTTCACCCGCCCGGGACGAAGCAACTGTCTGGCTCAGATCCTCCAGTTTCGCCTGCAGCGCCTCTACCGCCGCGCCCAGCGTCTTTACCGCTGCGCTTTCGTCTTGCGCAGCAAGCTTTTCGTTCAATGCTGCGGCGCTTGCCTCCGCCGTTTCCAGGCGTTGCGCCAGCGCACCGGCCTGCCCGGCAGCAGCGGTCGCTGCCGAGCGGGCGTCGGTTGCGGATTTCTCGGCGGCGGCAAGCCGCTTTTCCAGGGTCGCTACCGTCTCCCGATCCAGGCCCTGGTCGGCGGATCGGTCCGCGACTGCCCAGCCGATCAGGGCGCCGATCGCCAGCATCCCTGCAAATCCCGCGCCAAATGCCAAAGCCCAGTTCCAGCCGGCCGGTTTCGCCGGTGCCGCATCCACGGTCGGTCCGGCGGCCACGCTTTCCGCTTCCTTTACTCCCGAGGGAGTATTCACGACTTTTTCGACCCGCAGCGGTTCGGCTTCGACCGGGCCGTCGCCGGTCGGTGCATCTTCGCGCGGCGCCTCTCGGGCAGGCGGCGCAGCGCCCCCGGCTTCTATCGGTTCTTCCGCCGGGACGGCAAGTGCGCCGAGGTCGATTCCCTCTCGCGCAGCCGCGGCGCGGATTTCGTCGAGCCGCCGGATGGGAATGGCATTGCGTTCTTTCCAGCCCTGGATCGTCGTCACCGCCACGCCGAGTTTCTTCGCCATGGGCCGGATGCCGCCGAAGGCTTCGATCACCCGCGCGGCGTCGTTCGGGACCGGCTCGCTCATCGTTGGCGTTCCACCATGTTCTGCCTCCCGCCGGTCCGGTTCCCGGCGTCGTCGGCGTCGTCCGCCGGTTAGCGGCCGTGCAGCGTCCCGAGGAGCGCGGCCATGGCATCGCCATCGGGCGAGGCGGCGACGATCATTCGCCGCGCCGCCGGCAACCCGGCCACGTCGTCGAAGGCCGCCGCAACCGCATTGCTGATGCAACAGGCGTACATGCCGGTAACCGCACCCGTATGACCGGCCGAAACGACCAAACGACCGAATTCTACCGCATTTCGCGCCGAAAACAAGGCCGCAGCAGTAACCGTACGCGTACGAAACGCGTTTTCCACGGCTTCCGGTAGCGTCCCTGCACCGCATGCTTCGTACAGGGCGGTCTGCGAGACCGAAATCCCGCAGGCTTCGAGCGTGCTTCCCAGCTCGCCCGAAGCATCGCGCGCAGCCGGATAGATCACTTCGCCCTGCGCCGGGCGGCACCGCGCCGCAACCAGCGCCGCCAGCCTGCGTACATCCGAATCGGCACTATGTACGATCGCGAATCCCGCGGCCGCTGCGGCTCCGGCGGTTGAAGCGCCAACGGCAAATGCCGGTAGATCGGTCCGCGCGTTGCAATCGGCATAGCAGCGAACCGCATTGGCGCTCGTGAACACCACGGCTTGCGCCGTTGCCGGGACGCTGAACGGCGTGTCGAGCGGACGGATCGTCGTGACGGGGCAGGCGACGGCCTGGATCCCGTCCGCGGCGAGCCGCTGCACGAAATCGCCGGCGCCCGGCTCTGTGCGGACGATCAGCGCCGTCATTCACGCGGCCAGGATTGCCGGAGGCGCGATGGCGCGGAGCGCCCGCCCGACGGCCTGCCCCAGCCCGGCGGTATCGCCTACCGGGGCGCTCTCGCTGTGGCGCCAGACATCGCCGCCTTCGGGGTCGGCCACGAGGGCGCGCACCGTCATCCGGCCATTGCCGATATCGGCATGAGCGGCAATCGGCGTGCGGCACGAGCCGTCGAGGATCGCGAGCACCGCCCGTTCCGCCCGAAGCGCCGCCATCGTTGCCGGATGATCGATCGGCGCGATATGGCTGAGCACCGTGGCATCGCCGGTCCGGCACTGGATCGCGACGATGCCCTGACCTGCCGACGGGAGAAAGTCGTCGATGGCAAGTGGGGCCGCGCCGCCGGCGCAGCCGGCGCGAATCAGGCCGGCCATGGCGAGCAGGGTGGCGTCGAACTCGCCGCTCGCGACTTTGCCGAGCCTGGTGTCGACATTGCCGCGGATAAGGTCGATCCGCAGGTCCGGGCGCACTGCGCGCACCAGCGCCCGGCGCCGGGCCGAGGCCGTCCCCAGGCGGGCGCCGCGGGGGAGTTCGGCCAGCGTCCGAGCCGCCGGGGCGATCAGGGCGTCGCGCGGATCTTCGCGCGGCAGAACCGCAGCAACGGTCAGCCCGTCGGGCAGAACCGTTTCGAGATCCTTTGCGGAATGCGCCGCGCAGTCGATCGCGCCGGCCAGCAACGCCGCCTCGATCTCCTTGGCGAACAGGCCCTTTCCGCCGACGTCCGCCAGCGGCCGGTCGGCGATGCGGTCGCCCGTCGTCACGATGGGGACAATGTCGGCAGGCGGCGCTTCCGGATGTGCGGCTGCCAGCGCACCGGACACCAGATGGGCCTGGGCCAGCGCCAGCGGACTGCCCCGCGTGCCGATGCGCAGGGGGCGTTCTTCCAGCGGCAGCAACAACGACCCGGACATGGCAGCCGAGGTAGCGGCCCGCCCGGCAGGGGCAAGGCGGCGGGGTGGCGCATCGCAGCGGGGCTATTATCTTTTAGCCTCCGATTTCCCGGTCCCGGCGGCTGGGGGTGCCTGCCGCCGCAACGACGAAAACAACGCAAATCCTACCCATGACGGTGAAACGAAAGCGCAAGAAACGGGTCAGGAAGGCCGTGCGGTCGCGTGACCCGTTCTGGCGGCTGCGCCGTGCCCTGGGCGGTGGCCGGGTGGAAAGCGGCCGGGCCTACCGGCGGCCTTCGGCTCGCAGCGCGGCCCGGAAGGAGATCGATGACGGGTGAACCGGCTGAACCGCTGACGGTTCTGGGCATCGAAACCAGTTGCGACGAAACCGCCGCGGCGGTCGTGCGCCGCGGGGCGGACGGCGCACCGGAAATTCTGGCGGAAACTCTGCTGTCCCAGATCGAGGATCACCGGCCCTATGAAGGCGTCGTGCCCGAGATTGCCGCGCGCGCCCATCTCGACCATCTGGACGGCCTGATCGGCCGGGCCATGGCGGCAACCGGCCTGGGCTTCGGCGATCTCGATGGCGTTGCGGCGACGGCAGGTCCGGGCCTGATCGGCGGCGTCATGGTCGGCGCGACCATGGCCAAGGCGATCGCGGCGGCGGCCGGCAAGCCGTTCCTCGCCGTCAACCACCTGGAAGGCCACGCGTTGAGCGCGAGCCTGACCGGCCCTGTGGATTTTCCTTTCTTGCTCCTGCTTGTCTCGGGCGGGCACTGTCAATTGCTGCTGGTGCGCGGGGTCGGCCGATACCGCCGGCTCGGCACGACCGTCGACGACGCCGTCGGCGAAGCTTTCGACAAGGTCGCCAAGCTGTTGGATCTCGGCTATCCGGGTGGACCGGCAATCGAATCGGCCGCCGCCGGGGCGAAGGACCCGGCACGCTTCGCTCTGCCACGGCCGATGCGCGGCCGGCCGGGCTGCGACTTCTCCTTTTCCGGCCTGAAGACCGCCGTCTACAACCGGTTACGTGCCCTGGAAGCTGACCCAGCGCCGGCCGACGCAGCCGATATGGCGGCTGCCTTCCAGGAGGCGGTCGCCGATGTCCTGATCGAGCGGACCCGCAACGGCCTGTCGATGATACAGGAGGAGGAACCGGCGTTACGACGTCTCGTGGTCGCCGGTGGCGTCGCCGCCAATCGGCGTCTGCGGTATGCATTTGAACATCTGTGTGCTGAGGAAAAGCTGACACTGTTTGTACCGCCCCAGCGCCATTGCACGGACAATGCCGCCATGATCGCCTGGGCCGGCGTCGAGCGGCTCGCGCTCGGCCTGACCTCGCCGCTGGATTTCGCGCCGCGCCCGCGCTGGCCGCTCGACTCGCTGGACGGAACGGCCGGCGACGCATCAAGCGGAAACGCTGCATGAGCCGGACCTCATGAGCAAGATCGCTGTCATCGGCGCCGGCGCCTGGGGCACGGCGCTTGCCATGGTCGGCGCGCGCAGCGGATGCACGGTCAACCTGTGGGCGCGCGAGCCGGAAGTGGTCGAAACAATCCGGCGCAACCGGCGCAACGCCCTGTACCTGCCCGACCATCCGGTCGACGGGAACGTCCTCCCGACCGGCGATCTGGCCGAAGCCGTCGCGGGCGCGGAACTGGCCCTGCTGGTGACACCGGCCCAGCATCTCGGCGCAATGGCCGTGCAGTTAGCCGCCCTGCCGGATTGCCCGCCGCTGGTCATCTGCGCCAAGGGGATCGACCGGGCGAGCGGGCGCCTGCTGACCGATGTCGTCGCCGAAGCCCTGCCTGGTCACCCGTTCGCGGTGCTGAGCGGCCCGACCTTCGCAGGCGAGGTGGCGCAGGGGTTGCCGGCCGCGGTGACCGTCGGCAGCACCGAGCGTTCGGTGGCGGAGAAGGCTGCCGACCTGCTCGGAGCGCCGCGTTTCCGGATCTACCTCTCCAACGACCCGGTCGGGGTCGAGATCGGCGGGGCGGTCAAGAATGTCATCGCGATCGCCTGCGGCGTCGTCGTCGGCGCTGGGCTGGGCGAGAATGCGCGCGCCGCCGTCGTCACCCGCGGCCTTGCCGAGACTGTCCGGCTCGCGGTCGCGAGGGGCGGCAAGGCGCAGACCCTGTCGGGCCTGTCGGGCATCGGCGACATGATGCTGACCTGCAATTCCTTTCAGAGCCGGAACATGTCGCTCGGCGCCGACCTGGGCGCGGAACCGGAGCGGAGCCGGACGCCGGAAGAAATCCTGACCGGGCGCGACACGCTCGCCGAGGGCTTCTGGACCGCTGCCGCCGTTACGGCGATGGCGCAAAGCCTGAATGTCGAAATGCCGATCTGCCGGGGCGTGAACGCCGTCCTGCACCGGGGCGAGACCGTCCACGCCCTGGTTGACGCCCTGATCGCCCGCCGGTTCCGGGAGGAGTAGGCCGGCCGATGGAAGCTATCCTACGTGCCCGGACAAATCCGTTATCGTCGGAACGCTGCCGCACAGGGCGCAGTCCGGGTCGCGGCGGGCCTTCAGTTCCTGAAAGCCGGTGCCAAGGGCATCGTAGAGCAGCATCCGGCCGGTCAGCGGTTCGCCGAGGCCGAGGAGGAGCTTCAGCACTTCGGCGGCCTGCAGCGTGCCGATCACGCCGGCGACGGCGCCGAAGATGCCAACCTCCTCGCAGCGCGGCACCAGGCCGGCTGGCGGTGACTCGGGGAACAGGCAGCGGTAGCAGGGATTGTCGTCGCCCTCGCGCCACGCCCTGAAGGTCGCGATCTGTCCCTCGAAGCGCAGCAGGGCGCCCGAGACCAGCGGCTTGCGCGCGAAAAAGCACGCGTCGTTGAGTAGATAACGGGTCGCGAAATTGTCCGAACCGTCGACGACGATGTCGTGCGCCGCAACCAGGCGCCCGGCGTTGGCGGTGGTGAGCCGTTCCGCGATCCGGACGACCGCAACCTCCGGATTGATGGCGGCCAGACTGGCCGCCGCGCTTTCCACCTTGGGCTGCCCTACCCGGTCGGTGGCGTGGACGATCTGGCGCTGCAGGTTAGACAGGTCGACCGTGTCGTCGTCGACCACGCCGAGCGTGCCGACGCCCGCGGCGGCGAGATACTGGAGCACCGGCGCACCAAGGCCGCCGGCGCCGACGACCAGCACCCGCGCCGCGAGCAGCGCCTCCTGCCCCTCCTCGCCGACCTCGTCGAGAATGATATGGCGGGCATACCGCTCGAGCTGGGCGTCCGAGATAGTCATGGCGCGGTCAAGCCGGCCTCGCCGCTGTGCCCGTGGAGCCGAAACCGCCGGCGCCGCGTCCGCTCGGGTCAAGGGCTGCGGCCTCCCGCCAGTCCGCCCGCGCGACCGGCGCAATCACCATCTGGGCGATGCGCATGGCGGGCTCGACGGTGAAGGCCGCGTCGCCCAGGTTGATAAGCAGCACTTCGATTTCGCCGCGATAGTCGGAATCGACCGTGCCGGGTGCGTTGACGATGCCGATCCCGTGTTGCCGGGCGAGGCCGGACCGGGGCCGAATCTGCGCCTCGAAGCCGGGCGGCAGGGCAATGGCGATGCCGGTCGGCACCGCACCGCGCGCACCGGGCGCAAGCAGGCGAGGGGTTCCGATCGCGGCCATGAGATCGACGCCGGCGCTGCCGGCGGTGGCATAGTCGGGCAGGGGCAGACCGGCGCCATGGGGCAGCCGGCGGATCGCGACCGTTATCCTCTCCGGCATGGTACCCGGGCCCGGGCCCGTCATTCCGCCGCTTCGGCCCGCAAGGACTTCCGATCTTGCGGCCCGTCGAATCCGGATACGACCGCCCCGGCAATCCGCTCGGCAAGCCGGCGCGCGACATCTTTTTTTGCCAGACGCGGCCAGTCCTCGACTCCGTCCTGACGGATCAGATGGACCCGGTTGGCGTCGCCGCCGAAGGTTCCGGTGGCGGGCGAGACGTCGTTGGCGACGATCCAGTCGCAGCCCTTGCGCGCGCGTTTCGCCTGCGCATTGGCAATGACATTCTCGGTTTCTGCCGCGAAGCCGACGACGAGGGCCGGACGCCGGGCCGATCGGGCGAGGGTCGCCAGAATATCCGGGTTATCGGTCAGCGGAAGGTCCGGCGGTCCCTGGCCTTCCTTCTTCATTTTCCGGTCGGCGACCTGTTCGGCCCGCCAGTCCGAAACCGCGGCGGCGCAGACCAGGATATCCGCTGGCAGGGCCGCTTCGCAGGCCGCCAGCATGTCCCGTGCACTCTCGACATGGACTGTCTCGACCCCGGCGGGATCGGCCATCGCCACCGGCCCGCTCACCAGCACCGTCTCTGCGCCCAGCGCCGTCAATGCCGCGGCAATGGCGTGGCCTTGTTTCCCGGACGAGCGGTTGCCGAGGAAGCGGACCGGGTCGATCGCCTCGTAGGTCGGGCCGCTGGTCACGAGCGCGCGGCGGCCGGCGAGCGGCCGGTGCGCAGCGGAACCGAGAGCCGCTTCGATGGCGGCGAGGATTTCCTCCGGCTCGGCCATCCGGCCGGGCCCGCTTTCGTCTTCGGCGAGCGACCCGTCGTTGGGCCCGATGCTCAGCACCCCGCGGGCTTCCAGCGCCGCCATGTTCGCCGAAGTCGCTGGATGCAGCCACATGCGATGGTTCATCGCCGGTGCGACCAGGATCGGCGCATCGGCTGCGAGCAGGAGGGTGCTCGCCAGATCGTCTGCCAGACCGGCCGCCATTTTTGCCAGGATATCGGCGGTGGCCGGGGCGACGACGACCATGTCGGCCTCCTGCGACAGGCGCAGATGGCCCATCTCGGCCTCGTCGGTGAGCGAGAACATGTCGGTGTAGACCTGTTCGTGGCTGAGCGCTGAGACGCTGAGAGGCGTGACGAACTTTTCGCCGGCCGCGGTCAGTACGGTGCGGACCGTCGCGCCGCCTTCCCGCAGGCGGCGGATCAGGATCAGGCTCTTGTAGGCCGCGATCCCGCCGGTGACGATCAACAGGATGGTCTTGCCGTTCAGCATGGCAAGAACTTATGGCGCGCGATGCGGGGGAGCAAGAACGGGCCGATGAACCGGGCCTGCCGGCGCGGAAGCCAGACAAACAGTATACACCGTCACCCCTGTAAACGGTCCATGGCGGCGCCTGTCATTCCTGCCCTGCCGGTCCGACAGCGACCCGCAGACCATGACTGTGATGAGAAATCCGGGCTAGCCTGCGATCATGATTATTTCCGCCTCCTACCGCACGGATGTTCCGGCCTTCTACAGCGACTGGTTCCTGAATCGGATCGCGGTGGGCGAGGTCCGCTTCCGCAATCCGTTCGGCGGCGGCACGGTGAGCGTTTCGCTGCGGCGGGCGGATGTCGGCGGTATCGTATTCTGGACGCGGAATTTTGCGCCGCTCGTGGATCGGCTAACGCCCGTCACCGACCGGGGCTGGCCCTTTGTCGTGCAGTTCACGGTCACTGGCTATCCGCGGCTTCTGGAGCCCTCAGTGATCCGCGCGGTCGACGCTGCGGCCCAGATCGCGCTGGTCGCCCGGCGCTTCGGGCCGCGCGCCGCGGTCTGGCGCTACGATCCGATCTTGCTGAGTTCGGCCACCGGGGCCGAGTGGCACCGCGAAACCTTCGCCCGCCTTGCAAGCCTGCTGCGCGGCCATGTCGACGAAGCCGTCCTCTCCTTCGTCGAACCCTACCGTAAGACACGGCGGAACCTGGACCGCCTGGCGCGGGACACCGGGCTGGAATGGCGCCTGCCGGAGGCGGACGAAAAGGCTGAATTGGTGCACGATCTTGCCGGGATCGCAGGCGACGCCGGCATGGCGCTCACCTTGTGCACGCAGCCGGCGCTAGCGGAGACGGTGGCCGGGGTCGCCGCTCCGGCGCGCTGCATCGATGCCCTGCGGCTGGGCGATGTCGCCGGCCGCCCCATCGCCACGCCCACAAGGGGCAACCGGCCCGGCTGCCTATGCGCCCAATCCCGCGACATCGGCGCCTACGACACCTGCCCGCACGGTTGCGTCTATTGCTATGCGGTCGCCGACCGTAGCCGGGCGAAGGCGGCCCACATCAGACGCGATGACGGCGCAGCGATGCTGGGGGAGCGGTAGGGGGAGGCGGCCGGCGTTTCGGCCCGGACTCTTCGCTACGCCGCGTCGCTCTCTTCGGCGCTTTCTGCAGGCGGCGGGGCTTCTTCGGGCGTTTCGGCGGCGTCTTCGGGCTCCGGCGCGGCATCTTCGGCCGGTTTCCGGGCGACGCCGACCAGGGCCGGACGTAACAGCCGGTCGTGGATGACATAGCCGTCCTGCACGACCTGGGCGACTGCGCCGGGCGCCAGATCGCCGGTCGGCACCTCAAACATGGCCTGATGCCGGTTGTGGTCGAAGCGTTCTCCCGCCTCCGGCGTCACCTTCTTCACGCCGTGCCGTTCCAAGCCCTGCAGCAATTCCTTCAGCGTCATGTCCACGCCGGTGCGCAGGTTGAACAGATTCTCGTCGTCTTCGGGCGAGACTTCCGGCACCGCCTGGAGGGCGCGGCCGAGATTGTCGGCGACCGTCAGCACGTCCCGAGCCAGCGGCGTAGCGCCGTATTTTCGGCTTTCGGCGACGTCGCGAGAGGCCCGCTTCCGGGTGTTGTCGGCCTCGGCCATCGCGCGCAAGGCGCGGTCCCTCAGTTCGGCGATCTCCGTTTCCAGATCGACGATGCGCTGCTGATCCTCGGTCAGCGCCGGGGCTTCCGGTTCGCCGCTGCCCGGGCTCTCGCCAGTCTCGGAAATACCGGCTTCCGTAACTTCCTCTTCGGGAACGTCGCGATCGTTCGCCGCTTCGGGCGGAACGGCGGAATCGATGTCCGGTTTCGATTCCGCCTGCGGCAGTTCTTCCGCGTCTGCGGCACTGCCGGCTGCAGGGTCGCCTGCCGGGGTTTCCTCGTAGTGTTCAGTCTTGCGCGGTTCGTCGGTCATATCGTGCAATTCATGGGTCGCGGTCGCGCGGCAGCTTCACCGATCAGCCGATCAGCCGGCCGACGACGGTCGCCGTATAGTCCACCATCGGAATGATCCGGGCATAATTCATGCGTGTCGGTCCGATCACGCCGATCGCGCCGACAACCATTTCGTCCGTATTCTTGTAGGGCGAAATGATCAGAGAGCAACCGGCGTTGCGGAACAGCTCGTTCTCCGCACCGATGAAGATCCGGATTCCCTGGGCGTCGCTCGACAGATCGAGCAATCGCAACAGGGTTTCCTTCCGCTCCAGCGCCGAGAACAGCCGCCGTACCCGCTCCAGATCGTCAATCGCGTTGACATCTTCAAGAAGCTTGGACTGGCCGCGGACAATTAGCGCACCCCGTTCCGCCGCCGCGCCTTCCGTACCCGACCAGACCGCCAGACCGCGCTCGACGAGATCGCCGGTGAGGGCGTCGAGCTGGGCCCGGTCGCGCGCCAGCTCCGAGGTCACTGCCCGCTGCGCCTCGGCCAGCGTCTTGCCGATCAGCCGGGCGGTCAGATAGTTCGACGCCTCGACCAGCGCGGAGGTCGGCATGCCGACCGGCACGTCGATAATCCGGTTCTCGATAACGCCGTTCTTCAACACCATGACCACCAGGGCGCGGCCCGGACCGAGGCCGACGAATTCGATATGCTGCAGCGCGCTTTCCGATTGCGGCGCCACCACGAGCCCGACCTGATGTGACAGGCCGGCCAGCGACTGGCTGGCCTGGGTCAGGACCTGTTCCACACTGCGGCCGTTGGCGGCGCATTGCGCCTCGATCCGCTCGCGCTCGTCCTCGCTGAGGCGGCCGACCTCGAGCAAGCCGTCGACGAACATGCGCAGGCCGGCATCGGTCGGCAGGCGGCCGGCCGAAGTGTGGCGGGCATAGAGCAGGCCGGCATCCTCGAGGTCTGCCATGACGTTGCGGATCGTCGCCGGCGACAGGCTGACATCGTCAATGCGCGACAGGGTGCGCGAGCCGACGGCCTCGCCGGAACTGACATAAGTCTCGACGATGTGGCGCAGAATATCGCGCGCCCGGTCGTTCAGCGCCTGCACCGGCGCGCGGCCGGCCGCCTCTGCGGGCGGGGAGGTGACGATGCTGCCTGTGTCCGGAGTCGTCATGGCGGTATCGCGGCGTCGGATCGAACGGGGAGCGGCGCCGATTATTTAGGCGCTGGGGAAAATGCGGTCAATCTGGCGCGCCCGCCAGCCGCTTGCACGTCATGGGAATCGAAGCGCGCTTCCGCTAGATTGCCGGCTCCCGAACACTCGTCGAAAGCGGCTTCATGAAACCCTCCGGCAGACCGTCCGGCCGCGCGCGTGACGCGATGCGCGCGGTCACGCTCGAACCTGGCTTTGCCGGCCATGCCGAGGGTTCCTGCCTCGTCCGGTTCGGCGAGACACAGGTGCTGTGCGCGGCCTCCGTCATCGAGCGGGTGCCGCCGTTCCTGCGCAAGACCGGACGCGGTTGGGTGACCGCCGAGTATGGCATGCTGCCGCGCTCGACCCACACACGCACCGACCGGGAGGCGGCGCGCGGCAAGCAGAGCGGGCGGACCCAGGAAATCCAGCGCCTGATCGGCCGCTCCCTGCGTGCGGTGACCGATCTTGAGGGCTTCGGCGAGCGCCAGGTCACCGTGGACTGCGACGTGCTGAAAGCCGACGGCGGGACGCGGACGGCCGCCATCACCGGCGCGTGGGTGGCGCTCTTCCACGCTTTCCAGTGGCTGATCGGGCAGGGCGAGATCGATGCCAGCCCTTTGACCGGCCAGGTGGCGGCGGTCTCCTGCGGCCTCTACGAGGGCGAGACCGTGCTGGACCTGGATTATGCCGAGGACAGCGCCTGTCAGGCCGATGCCAACTTCGTGCTGTCCGGCGACGGCGGCCTGATCGAGGTGCAGGCGACGGCGGAGGATAAACCGTTCGGCGAAGACCGGTTCGCCGAGATGCTGGCGCTGGCGAAGAAAGGCATCGGCGAGCTGTGCGCCCTGCAGCGCGCCGCGGTCGGTTAGCCTCCGGCTCGGTGCCGCCGTGACGCCGCCCTCGCCATTTCCGATTGCCGGCGCGATCGTCATCGCCAGCCACAATGCCGGCAAGGTGCGCGAGATCGGCGAACTGCTTGCGCCGATGGGCGTGAAGGCCGTTTCCGCTGCGGAACTCGGCCTGCCCGAGCCGGAGGAGACGGAGGAAAGCTTTGCCGGCAACGCGCTTCTGAAAGCGCGGGCAGCGGCCGAGGCGGCGGACATGCCGGCCCTGGCGGACGATTCCGGCCTGACGGTGCGCGCGCTTGATGGCGAACCGGGCATAAATTCGGCGCGCTGGGCCGGGCCGAAGCGAGACTTCGCTGTGGCGATGACAAAGGTGAACCGGGCGCTCGGCGATGCCGCCGACCGGCGCGCCGCCTTCGTTTGCGCGCTTGCTGTGGCGCGACCGGACGGCGCCGAGGCTGTGTTCGAAGGCACGGTAGCCGGCCATCTGACCTGGCCGCCGCGCGGGGGTCGCGGCTTCGGCTATGACCCGATTTTCGTGCCGGACGGCCATACGCTGACCTTCGGCGAAATGGCGCCCGTGGCCAAACACGCGATGAGCCACCGGGCGGACGCCTTTGCGAAGCTGCTGGCTGCGTGGGGCGCTGCGGCATGACGGCGCCTGTGCCGCCGCCGCAACCCCGATTTCCCCTCCCTCAAGGAGAGGGGGAGAAGGAGAGCGGCCCGGCCGATCTGGCGGTTTACATCCACTGGCCGTTCTGCCTGTCGAAATGCCCCTATTGCGATTTCAATTCCCACGTCCGCGAGAGCGTCGATCCGGCGGCGTGGCAGGCGACCTATCTGCGCCAGATCCGGGCCTATGCGGCGCGTATCGGGCCGCGACGGATCACCAGCATCTTTTTCGGCGGCGGCACGCCCAGCCTGATGCCGCCGGAAACCGCGGGCGCTATCGTCGATGCGACCGCAGCGGCCTGGAGTCTTGACGGCGCGGCAGAAATCACCCTGGAGGCCAACCCGGCGGCGGTCGACAGGGAGCGATTCGCCGGGTTCGCCGCGGCCGGGGTCAACCGAGTCTCCATCGGGGTGCAGTCCTTCGATGATCGGGCGCTGCGGTTTCTCGGCCGCCGCCACTCGGCCGACGATGCGCGAACGGCAATCCGGCTGGCCGGGCGCTATTTCGACCGTTCCAGCTTCGACCTGATCTACGCGCTGCCGGAGCAGACGGACCGGGACTGGCGCGGGCAGCTTCGGGACGCGCTGGCCGAGGCCGGTGGGCACTTGTCGCTCTACCAGCTGACTATCGAACCGGGCACGGCCTTCCACGCGCAGTGGGAGCGCGGCGACCTTGCAACTCCGGACGAAGACGCCGCCGGCAATCTCTACGAGACCACGCAGGAGGTGCTGGAGGGCGCCGGCCTGCCGGCCTACGAGATTTCCAACCATGCCCGGCCCGGCGATGAATCGCGCCACAACCTGACCTACTGGCGCTATGGCGACTATGCCGGGATCGGCCCGGGCGCCCACGGCCGCCTCGCGATCGGCGGGGTGCGCCACGCCACCCGGCACCACCGCGCACCCGAAGTGTGGCTGGAGCGCGCTTCGCAAGCCTGCGATCCCATGGCGGCGGAAAGGGGTTCCGCGGTCGTTTCCGATGCTGAGGCCGTGGTCGAGGCGGTCATGATGGGTATGCGCACGGCGGAAGGCGTGCCTTTGGCCCGGCTGGCCGCGCTGGGCGATGCCCCGGAAAATGTCGAGGCCGCGCTGGATCGCAGCGAAATTGCCCGGCTCGCCGAAGCCGGCCTGCTGGCGGACGATCCGGACCGGCTGCGCGCGACCGCGGCCGGCCGCCAGCGCCTCAACGCCGTGCTCGCCGCGATCCTGAATTGAGTCGCCGTCGCGCCGCCGGCTGTTCAGTTCGTGCCGATGGCGAAGCTGGTGCGCGGCGGGTCGATGACGCGGAAACCCCGGCGCGTCACTTCCAGGACCGCGAGGCCGCGTTCGATCAGGCCGTTTTCGCCGAAACGGAAAATGCCGTCGGCGCCGAGGAAGCCATCCGGATCGGTGAGCGCCCGCCGGGTGAAGGGATTGCCTTTCGGGCGGCCTTGCTCGGCCAGCGCGGCGGCCAGCGCGATGGCGTCGTAGGCCATGCTGGCGAACCGGTCGGGTTTCGCCTTGAACGTCTTCTCGTAGCGTCCGGCGAAGCGGGCGCTGATTGCCGGCTCCGGCGCCACGAACCAGCCCCCGCGCAGGATATTTTCCGAACGCAGGCTGGGATCGTTCCAGTTCGAAATGCCGAGGAACTGGTAGTCAGGCGGCAACACATCGTTCAGCGCCAGCAGTCCGGCAACGGTGCGCAAACTGTCGCTGCCGGCGTGGATGAGCACGGCCCGGTAGGGCGGCTCCTCGGCGAAGGCTTCGATCCGCTTTCGCGTCTTTGCACGGTGGTCGGAATAGAAGGCCGTGCGGCGGATCTCCGCGCCATGGCGCTGGGCGGCCGTCTCGGCATACATGACGATACGCTCTCCGGTTGCCGAAGCCGGCGCCAGAACGCCGATTTCCGAAAAGCCGTTTGCAGCAGCATGCCGGACGATGCGGTCGACCTGCTCGCGCAGCGGGAAACTCAGCAGAAACACATTGCCGCCGGCGACGCTCTCGCTGTTCGAGAAGGCGATTACATTAATCTTCGCGCGGGCGGCGCTTCGCTTCGCGGCGGCGACCGCGGCGCGGAACAGGGGGCCGACAATCAACCGGGCGCCGGCGGCAATCGCCTTGCGCGCCGCCTCCGACGCGCCTTTCGCCGTACCCGCGGTATCGAAGGACAGGACAGTCAGCCGCTTGCTGCCCGATTCCATTACCGCCATATGCGCGGCGTTTTCCATGGACTTGCCAACCTCGGCGTAGCGGCCCGAAAACGGCAGGAGCAGTGCTACCTTGACTTGGGCCGTCCCGCTCGCAACCTGGTCCGGCTGCCGGCCGGCCGATCCGGTCTTGCCCTTGGGGACGCAGGCGGCTACGGCGAAAGCGAGGGTCAGCACCACCAGCAGCGTTGCGACCGGCCGGTACGGCACCCTCGTCGCGAAGCCGGCTGCGCGGCCCATTCCGGTCTCCGGCTTTATGGGCGGACCTGCATAGGCTACCGTCACCAGTCGCTCCCGTTTCTCCCGGCCCTGACGAGATAGTTCGAAGCCATGTATCCGACGCCTTCGGGTCAAGGTAGTGACTGCCGGATTTGTTGTAAACGCTAGGTTACGGCCGATGACCGAACCGTCGCACGAAGCCGCTCATCCTCCGCCTGCCGTGCCTCTCGCACCGGGCCTGCATCTGGTGGCGACGCCGATCGGCAACCTGCGCGACATCACCCTGCGCGCACTCGACACGCTGGCGCAGGCGGACATCGTTGCCTGCGAGGACACGCGGGTGACCGGCCGGCTGCTCGCCCATTTCGGTATCGAGGCCCGGCTGAGGGCCTACAACGACCACAACGCCGCCCGGCAGCGCCCGGCGATTATTGAAGCGCTGAATGCGGGCAATAGTGTGGCGCTAGTCAGCGACGCCGGCTCGCCACTGGTTTCCGATCCCGGCTACCGGCTGGTCCGGGCCGCCATCGCAGCGGGCCACCGGGTCGAGGCGGTGCCGGGCCCGACTGCGGCGATCGCCGCCCTGCAGGTCTCTGGCCTGCCGACCGACCGGTTCCGCTTTGTCGGTTTCCTCGCGCCGAAAGACGCGAAACGCCGCCGGCAGATCGAGGCGCTGGCCGGCGAACCGGGCACCCTGATTTTCTACGAAAGCGGGCCGCGGCTCGCGGCAAGCCTGCGTGCGATGGCGAATATATTCGGCGACCGGCCGGCCGCGGTCGCGCGCGAACTGACCAAGCGCTACGAAGAAGTCCGGCGCGGTGCGCTGCCGGACCTGGCGGCGGCCTGGGAATCCGCCGCGCCAAAGGGCGAGATTGTCGTCGTGGTGGCCGGCCGGCCTGACGAGGCGGCCCGCGATCCGGACGCCGACGCGGCGTTCGGAGAAGATCTCGATGCCATGATCCGCGCCAGGATCGAGGCGGGCGGGAGCCTCAGTTCGGTAGCCGCCGCCGTCGCCGGGCAGACCGGGACGCCGCGGCGCACCGTCTACCAGCGCGCGCTTGCCCTGTCGCGCCGCCGCAACCCGCCCGCATGACGGAGAAACGTCGGCGCGCGCGCCGTGCAGGATTGCGCGCCGAGGCGGTCGCCGCGTGGTACCTGCGCTGCAAGGGCTACGGGATCGAAGTGCAGAATCTGCGCACGCCGCTCGGCGAGATCGACATCGTGGCGCGGCGCGGCAGCACGCTCGTTATCGTCGAAGTCAAGCGCCGGCCGGACGCGGGCGAGCTCGGCAGCGCGGTCCCGCCGGCCCAGCAACGCCGCCTGGTCAACGCCGCCAACTGGCTGCTCTCGGCCCGGCCGGGGCTGGCGGGGCTCACGGTCCGATTCGATGTCGTGCTGGTCACGCCGCGTCGCCTGCCGCTACATTTGCCCAATGCTTGGCAGGCCTGACGGGACAAGGATGACCGGTTCGAACGATGCGCTGCGCTATCGCGCCTTCGCCGATCCCGACGCTGCGGAAGCATGGCTGGCGGCGCTGGCCGGCGTACCGGACGACTCCATCGACCTCACCGGGGCCTGCCTGGCGCTCGGCGCGCTGGAGCGGCCGTGGCAGAAGCTGGGCCGGGAGGTCGACCATCTCGCCCGCCTGGCCGAAGACCTGCGCGGCGCGGCGCCCGGCCCGGAACCGGCGCTGCCGGTACGCGCCGATGCCATCGCCGCCGTCCTGTTCGGCAAGCACGACTATCGCGGCGATACCGAGACCTACGACGACCTGCGTAACGCCAACCTGCTCGCGGTGATCGAGCGCCGCCGCGGGCTGCCGATTGCCTTGAGCATCCTCTATCTCCATCTGGCGCGTGCCATGGACTGGCCAGCCGAAGGCGTCAATTTCCCAGGTCATTTCCTGGTCCGTCTCAGCGACGGGCCGGTACGGCTCATGGTCGACCCGTTCGATGGCGGGCGGACGATCGGTACCGGCTCCCTGCGCGCCCTGCTGAAACTGGTCGAAGGCGAGGACGCGGAATTGAAACCGCATCACCATGCTCCGGCGAAAAACCGCGACATCCTTCTGCGCCTGCAGAACAACATCAAGCTCCGTCAGATCCAGGCCGGCCGGCTGGACGACGCCCGCACGACGGTGGAGCGGATGTTGCTCTACGCGCCGGACCGCGCTGCGCTGTGGCATGCGCTGGGCGTGCTGAACGCCGAGACCGGCCGCCCCAGGGCCGCTCTCGACGCCTTGGGAAGGGTCGCCCGGCTGGACGAGACCGGCGTCTGGCAGCGCCAGGTTGCGCAGCTGATGCAGAGCTTGCGCCGCAAGCTGAACTAGGGGCGCCGGCGCAGTCTACCGATCTTCCGCTTCCGCGAGGTATCCCTCGGCGTCGAGCGGCCAGAAGGGGTTGTGCGCGATTTCCCAGACATGGCCGTCCGGATCGGCGTAGTAGCCGGAATAGCCGCCCCACTCGGTCTTCTGCGGTTGTTTGAGCGCGGTCGCGCCGGCTGAAACCGCAGCGACGAACGCCGTATCGACATCTGCCGGAGAACCGAAATTCTGCGCCAGCGCTGTGGCCCCGGCGCCGAACTCCGCCCCATCCCGTCCTTGGTCCGCCGCCAGCGCTTCCTTACCGATCAGGCCGAGCATCAGGCCCTTCAAGCGGAAGAACGTCACCTCAGGCAGTTCTTCCGCCGGCTGCCAGCCGAGAGCCTTGTAAAAGGCACCGGACCGTTCGAGATCGGCAACGCCGAGCGAGATCAGCGTAACCCGTTGCGCGGACAATCTTTGCGCCATGCTTTTCCCTTTGCCCCGCTTCGGCGTCCGGCCGTCAGACCTTTTCCAACGCCTGCTCCAGATCGGCGATCAGGTCGGCGGCGGTCTCGATGCCGCAGGACAGGCGGACCAGGTTTTTCGGCGTCGGCGATTCCGGCGTTTCGACCACGGCGCGGTGCTCGATCAGGCTCTCGACGCCGCCCAGTGAGGTCGCCGGGATGAACAGGCGGGTCGAGCGGGCGAGCGTGTTGGCGCCCTCGTAGCCGCCGGCGACGAGCAGCGAGAGCATGCCGCTGAACCCGCCGGTCATCTGCTTTTTCGCAATGGCGTGGCCGGGATGGTCTTCCAGCCCCGGATAGGCGACCTGCTCGATCTTCGGATGGCCGACGAAATGCCCGGAGACGGCCATGGCGTTCTCGCACGACCTGTCCCAGCGCAGGGCGAGCGTGCGCAGGCCGCGCAGCAGCAGCCAGGCTTCGAACGGCCCCGGCACGCCGCCGGAGTATTTGCGCACGGTGTCCAGCTCGTCCCAGCGGTCGTTCTTCTCCCGCGTCACCACCACGCCGCCGGTCGCGTCGGAATGGCCGTTCAGATATTTGGTCGACGAGTGGAAGACATAGTCGGCGCCGAGATCGAGCGGCCGCTGGCTCAGGCCCGGCGCGACAGTGCTGTCGACGGCGAGCAGGGCGCCCGCGCCGTGTGCAACCTCGGCCGCCGCCGCGATGTCGATCACGTCCCAGGTCGGGTTGGCCGGCGTCTCGATCCAGACCAGTGCGGTCTCGCCGGGACGGACGGCGGCTTCCAGCGCGCCGGGCTGCGTCTGGTCGAACAGGGTGAGGCCGACGCCGCGGGTCCGGGCGATGCGCTGCATCCAGACCTGGGCGCCGAAATACATCATCTGCGGCGCGACGATATGGCGGCCGGTCTCGACCAGCTCGACCAGCGCCGCCACGCCGGCGAGGCCGGAAGCGAACAGCAGGGCATCGGCGCCGCCGTCCAGCTTCGCCAGCAGGTCTTCGACCGGGGTGAAGCTCGGGTTGCCGTAGCGGGTATAGAAATATTCGCCGACCGGCTCGTAGTTGCTGTCCCGCGCGAAGGTGACCGCCGCGTGGATCGGTGGCGCCACGGCGCCGGTCGCCGGGTCGAGGTAATGACCCGCCTGGGCAAGCAGCGAGCGGATATCGTGGTTGGTTCGGCTCATATGGCAATCACCAAGCGTCGACGGTGCGCTTGCGGCCGGCGCGGGGCGGCGGCGCGGGCAGGGCGCGGAGGGTTTTCGTGAGGATGTCGCGGGTATCCGCGGGGTCGATCACATCGTCGTACTCGAAGCGGCCGCCCACTTCCAGCGCCGTGTTCTGCTCCATCAGCCAGGTGAGCGCGCTTCCGGTATCTGATGGCGTGGTGATCGGGTTATTCGATGGTTGCCGGGTCAGGTTCTGAGGAACGCTGTCGGGGTGTCGGACGGCCGTCGACGCGTCAAGCCGCTGCGCGGCTCCTTCGCTTCGCTCCGGCCCCTTCGGGTGACCCGCCGCCGTCCATCCGACGGAGTGCATCCATGGCCGTAAGCAAAGCTTTCGGCCATGAGCCGATCGCTCGACGCGGTGGGGCGATGGAGGCTGGCGGGGGGTGTTACCCGTTACCGTTACCCTGCCTCCCTAGGGGTTCGAGGCGGTAACGGTTTTCGGTAACGCGTCCTTGCGGCCCCGACCATTAACGGCGGCCGGGGGCGTGGCGTTGTCGGCGGCGAGGCGGTATCCGCCTTCGGCAGCGCGCTCGACGCGTCCTTCGCGGACGAGCTTGTGCAGCGCCTCGGCGACGGTTGCCGGCCGGGTTGCGGCGCGCTCGCGGATCTGGCGCTGGGAGAGCGGCGCGTCGGCGTCGGCGAGTGCCTGGAGGATACGCCGTTCGGGGGTTTCCGGCTCCGGCGCGGCTTCGGCCGGCGCCGGGCGCCGGAGGCGCAAGGCGGGTCCCTCGCCGTCATCGGCGAGTTCGATTTCGACATCGTTGATGCCCGGGGCGGCGCGATGCTCGACGGTCATGACGATCTGCTTGTCCCTCCGGCGCAGATACAGATTGCTGTCGCCCCATGCGTGCAGCTCGGATGATCCCCTGAGCGCCTGGCCCGGCCGGGCGGCGCCGCTCTTCCGGGCATGGTGGACGAGCAGGATTGCGGTCTCGAAGCGTCGCTGTATGTCGCGCAGGAAGCCGAGGATGGGGGCGACCTCGGCGACGGCGTTCTCGTCGACACCGTGGAGGCGAACCAGGGGGTCGAGGACCACGAGGCGTGGCCCGACGCGCTCCACGGTCTCCAGCAGGCGCTGTCGGTCGTTGCGGTGGTCGAGGCGGAGGATCGGGACGTCGATGACGGCGATGTCGAGGGTCTCGAACCGGGCGCCGGCGGCGCGGGCGATGCCCTCGAGGCGGGCTCGCACGATGTGGGCGGCATCCTCGGCGGCGAACAGCAGGACCGGTCCGGGCTGTTCGGCGGCGAAGCAGCGCAGGCAGGGCACGCCGGC
Source organism: Rhodospirillaceae bacterium bin65 (assembly GCA_002238725.1). Lineage (GTDB taxonomy): Bacteria > Pseudomonadota > Alphaproteobacteria > Bin65 > Bin65 > Bin65. Next base: position 9,980 of record MPMX01000003.1, on the reverse strand, counting down.
GGCCACGGCGACGGCGAGGTCCAGCGCGAGGAAGGACTTGCCGCACTTGGGTTCGCCGCCGACGATGCCGACCGCCTGGCGCGCCCAGAGCCCGTCGACCAGCCACTGCTGCCGGCGCGGCCGGTCCTCGAGGTCGGCCGGGCTTCGTGTCGGGAAGCCCTTCATCGCCGATTTGCCCTGCGCGGCGGGGCCTCGCCCCAGGTCTCCAGGAAGAGCTTCTCGTCGAGCACCTCGCGATCCTGTTCTGCGGCGATGGCGAGCAGGGTATCGGCCATGACGGTGAGCGTCCTGGGGTTGCCCGAGGCATGGGCGCAGAGCGCGTCCTTGAGGTCGGCGGTCATCAGCGCCGGGTTGCCGGCCTCCTGCAGCAGGTGGTCGAGCAACCGGGCGAGTTCTTCGGTTTCGGCGGGCGCCATGACGAGGCGCTGTCGGATGCGCGAGGCGAGCGGCCGCAGGTCGGGTTGGCCGAGCCTGTCGAGCAGGCGGTTGTCGCCGGCCAGGACGACCGAGAGGATGGCGCGCGAGTCGAAGTCGATGGAGCCGAGCAGGCGGATCTCGGACAGGACCGTGACGTGCAGCTCCTGGGCTTCGTCGATCAGCAGCAGGGGCCGCAAGCGGGTGTCGTCGAGATGGGCGAGCCAGCGCTCGCGCAGCCCCTTGAAGCTGGTCCATCGGCTGCCGGTGACCAGGGTGATGCCGAACAGCTCGCCCATCTCGCGGTAGAAGTCGCCGAGACGCGAGGACGGGTGGGAGAGAGCGGCGACGCGCAATCCGTCGGTGCGGGCGAGCCGGTCGGCGAGCAGGCGAAGCGCGACGCTCTTTCCGGTGCCGGGCTCGCCGGTGATCAGCGCGAAGCCGCCCTGGCGCACCAGGTGGTGCTCCACCCGGTGGCAGAAGCTGTCGACGGCGGGGGTCGCCATGAGGCCGTCGAACGGCAGCTCGCTGCTGAACGGGTTCCACTTGAGGCCGAAGAAGGTGAGCAGTTCGCGGTTCATGAGGGGTCTCCCTGTTGGTCGTCCTTGTCGGGACGGGGGCTTGCGGCATGGGGCAGCCAGGCCGGCGGCAGGCCCGTGGCGGCCTGGTTGTCGAGGATGCGCCTGAGCAGCGGCGCGGCTTCGCCCCCGGCGGCGCCGGGGCTGCCGCCGCCATCGTCATCGCCGGGGGCGGTGGGGCGGCGCACGCCGCCGGCATTGCCGCGCTTGTCCAGCGGATAGAGGGTGCACAGCCGCTCGCCATCCGGGCTGTCGACCAGATCGACGCTGGACAGGTCCCAGCGCGCGTAGCGGATCCAGAGCTTGTTCAGGTGGCGCCATGGCGCGGGCATCTGGTAGCGCACGCCCTCGACCGAGACGGTTCCGTCCGAGCGCCTCAGCGTGCGCTTCCGGGTGATCCGGAACGCCGCCCTGAGCGTGTCGACGCCGGGGCAGGGCCTCGACGCATCGACGCTGTCGAGCAGTCGCCTCATCGGCGTCGTGCCGAGCTCGCGGTGAACGCGGCGGTGGTAGTCCTGCTCGACCCAGGCGACGGTGGCATCGTTGAGCGTCTTCAGGGTGAGCGCCTCGACCCCTTCGAGCATGGCCATCAGGCGGCCCTCGACCGAGGCCCACAGGACCTCCATCTTGCCGTTCTGATAAGGGGCTCCCGCGAGGGTCGTGGAGTGGACGATGCCGAGCCGGTGCAGCCCCTCCTCGACCTCGCCGGCGATCATCGGCGAGCCGTTGTCGCTCATCAGGGCGCGCGGCAGGCCGCGCTTCATGAAGGCCTGGCAGAGCCCGTGGACGAAGACCTCGGCGGTCTCCGCCAGATACCACTGCAGGTGGCAGCCGAGCCGCGAGCGGTCGTCGAGGAAGCCGAGCAGGATCGGCGTCTTCCACTCGCCCGATGCGGTCAGCACGCGGCGCTTGCCGTGGTGGAAGTCGCAGTGCCAGAGGCCGTGGCTGCGCTCCACCTCGTAGCTCAGCACCTCGCGCGTCTGCGCGACCGGCGCGGGCTCGGGCTCGAAGCGCCGCCGCCGGCGCTTGCGAACCAGGCCGCGGCTGCGCATCGCCCGGGTCAGCGTCGCGTAGGACGGCATCGGGCCGAGCGCGGGGTCGGCCTCGACCAGCGCGCCGAGGTTCTCGTAGTGCAGCTGCGCCGACCACGACGGATGCGCCCGGTACTGCTCGCGCAGCGCCTCGATCAGCGCCGGCGACATCGCCCGCTCGCGCCCGGCATCGGCGCGCGGCCGCCGCTGCAGCGCCTTGACCGGATCGTGCTCGGCCGCCCGCGCCTGGTAGTACCAGCGTTCGATCGTGGAGGCCGCGAAGCGCACCGGGCCCCTGCCCGACGGGTGCTCCCAGTCGCGTTCCGCAAGCCGTTCGAGCTCGGCCCGCAGCTGCCCCGCCGGCGGCGGCGAGGCCAGAAGCGGCCCGATCACCGCAAAGCGCAGCCGCGCCCACCGGTCGCGGCCGCCGCCTCCGTCGTTGCTGCCCATCCCCGCATCCCTCCCTGGCCGTGTCGGAGAGATGCCGATGTAGAACGCCCTATCCGTTCATGACAGAAACGCTCTCTGCGGGCGCCGCCGACCCGGCGCCGAGTGCGCAAAAACCCGTCCACGGCATCAGCCAGACCAGGCTGCGCAACAGCCGCGAGCGGAAGCCGAGGCCCCGGATGGAACGCAGCAGCCAGCGCAGCGGCGCCACCCCGGGCGGCGGCGCCAGCGCGCCCCGCTTCGCCCGCCACTCCCGGGTCAGCGGGAAGGTCTCCCGCCACCAGCGCCGCCAGCGCTTCAGGGTCGAGGCCGGAACCCCACACCTGCGTGCGATCGTCTGCAGGCGCACGCCGCCGGCCAGAGCCAGCGCGCTCACCAGGAGGAACAACCCCCCGACATAGAACCGGCGCCCGAAGAAACGCACCGATGGCGGCTTCACGCGGCGCCGGCACACCGAACAGCACAAGCTGAAGCGCCGGGCATCGTCACGAAGATCGGCCGACAGGCCGTACGGCTTGCGCAGGTAGCTCGCGCTGTGAAGGTCTCCGCCGCAGCGCGGACAGCCCGCTGCACGGGAGGCCTCCGCCTCCGCCGCGTCGACCCGCTTCAGGAAAGCCCAGACCCGGGCGTTGGAAAGCATGGAATGGCGGAACAGCTTGTGCGACATTGGGGCGTCTCTGGAGATTTCACCGTCACCGAGACAAGCCCCCCGGAGCGCTTCTTGCAAGCTCTTCGGGGGGCACCCACCCCAAAACCTCGATTATTCCGAGCGGATCACCCCCCGGTCCCCGCCAAAAGCCTGCGCCCTCTCACCTGTCGCGCGAAATAATCCGGGAAACCCATGGTCAAATAATCTGCGAGACAACAGCTGGCTTCGCGGCGAGATAGAACACTGCCGGATGGTTCCGGTCCCATCCCTTGAGGAGGAAGACGCCCGCCGCGCGCACCGAGAACGGGACAACCTAGTCTCGGAACGTACACGGATCGTCAACCGGTTGAAGTCGACGTTTGTGCGCCTTGGCATCCGGGATTTCAATCCGAAGCTGCGCCGCGCGGCAGACCGCCTGAAGGACCTCCGCACGCCGGAAGGGGCGCCGATCCCGCCCAACACATTGGCTGAACTGCGGCGGGACATGGCGCGTCTGCGTTACGTCAACGAGCAGATCAAGGAGATCGAGGTCGCCCGCGAGGAACGCCTGGCAGCTGACCCGGACGACAAACATCACAGCATGGTCCGACTGCTGTCTCAGATTCACGGGCTTGGCCTGGAGACGGCCGACATGCTTGTTGGCGAAATCTTCTCGCGTGACATACCTCACCGCCGCGCACTGGCACGCTACGGCGGGCTGACCGGATCGCCAGACGAGAGCGGCAAGCGACGCCGTGAGAAAGGATTGGCCCGGGCCGGTAATAGCCGTGTACGCGCCGGGATGATCCAGCTCGCCTGGCGCTTCCTGATCTTCCACAAGGACAGCGCCCTTGCGCGCTGGTATCGCGAACGTACCGCCGATGGCCGCAGCAGCGTGCGAAAGACGATGATTGTGGCGCTCGCTCGCAAGCTCCTGATCGCCTTGTGGCGGTTCGTTACCCTGGGCGAGATCCCCGAGGGCTTTGTCTTCAAGGCGCCGGCATGATCGGCGCACTGGAGTAGCGACCCGGCTCGGAACGAACTTCCGGGCCCGGACGTGACGGATCCGAGGTGGCGGCAACCCGTGTTCACTCATGGCTTTCGTGCCGCTGAAGAGAATGGGCCCGCCGCCTCGGAGCTCAGCCGACGATGCGAATGACTGCATCATGGTCCAGGCCGAAAATCGGCCTACCGAATACAAGGGTGTGGCGCGGTAGGCGCCCGCGGTAGAGCTCCTCCTCGGATTCAAGTAGTCCAGAACGAAGGCCAACAACCGACGCATTGCTTCCAACATCTGCCGATCGCGGCCCACGCTCATTCTGAACTGCAGCGCGGTTCGGCACCCATCATTCGTTCCTCTCTCATCCAGCCGGCCTCCATGAAAGAGGTCGAGTAGGGCTTTGAGAGGGGTGGGGAATAGAAGGCCTGAGGGTGTCACCCGAGGGATTGACCGGAAATGCCCCATACAAGGGTAACGGGTGGCTGACTCTGTGATACTCGCCGGCGAAGACACTGTAATTTCTTCTCTGGATGCGACGCTATCTAACGCGCTCCAAAGTGCAGTAGTGGCGCATGCACTTACACCCTGATCCTGACTTTGGAAGGGCACGCCGTCGACAAATAAAGAAATGCCGGCTAAATGTACATTATGGCGGCGAATGGTTCCAAAATATGACTCTTCCTCTGCTGGGGCGTGGGGAAACCGGGCGGGCAGTATGGTTCTACCAACAGGAGATTCTGGTAATGGCCTTATGACGGTAAACCCAAGATAGCTTGCTTGTAGAATATCTTGAATTTCAGGTAACTTGCCGTGTCCCGCTTGCTGTATCATATTCTTCCATTCGGTATTGTCGAATTGTTTGTCAAAGAAATGTACGCGTTTTGTGAAATTAGGGTATGATCGCAGGCTGCGAACATAATAGATTTCGCTGTCACGCATAAACACGCGATCAATATAGTGATCTTCTATGACCATAGTTTTGCAGCCAATTTGCGTGAGATAGACCTGCAAATACTCAGCTTGTGTTAAGGACCATGAATGCTCGACAAAACCCGGCGGACAAGCGTATAGAGCAGCAAAACCGTCATCAATAGACAAGACTTCAATATTGTAGGTTGGATAATCGAAGCGTTTCATTTTCTGCATTTACCTATATCCGAGTTCACAGCATTTTGAAACCGAGAATGTCTTCATCGACAAGCTCATTCAATGCTTCGCGCTTTACGATCGGTTTCACTGTTTGGTGAGCTTGTCGGAGAATTTCTTGTATTTGTTCGATAGACATCTCTTCGGTTGTTGGATCGGATGGGTCCTGTTGGTTAGCGGTATGTGTCACGTTCTTGGTTGATGAGCCATGCTTGTGGCCCGCGCCAGTTGGCTTGCTTGGCATAATGTCTAATCCTCCCTCGGGATTTCGGTTGAGCTAGATCGGGATGTTGGTCCTAGGCGGGTCCGCCCTTTCGGACATCGGCCGCGTCATAGGCCCCGTCACCACCGGTCGTCGCCGCGTCATCTCAACCATGCTGTGATATGTGCATGATCGCGCCGCCCGGGCGTTCCGCCCAGGCGGCGGATTTGCCTGCTGGTGCGTCTACTACAGTACGCTGCTGATTCCCAGTCAGCGCATGGTCCAGGTGACCGAGAATCGCTTGCTTGCCCCGTGCTTCCGGATGCTCGACATCCGGCGTCGTTGGGTTTGTCATTCTGGTCGGATCCCGCATTGTCCGTGAGTGGTGATCTTAGGGATCCACCGTGCGTCCAGCGGGTCACGCCGATCGCGTCGGTGCGAACCCAATCACACGACTGGTTCCCCGAGACCATACTCCGCTTCTCCATTCGCATCGGCGAATGCCCGAGAAATCGGCCGGCACGACGCAAGGGTCTCATATGATAAGCCGCTAGGTGCGCTTGTTTGCATCTTCCAATATCGCTTCCGCGACACGTCGGACCGTCTCGAGTGTTTGCGCATCCGCCTTTGATGCTTGAAGAAAGACGGGGTCAACATGCGCGGAGCTCTCGACGGGCGCGCGACCCAGCAGTGCATCCACAGTGACATCAAGAGCATCTGCGAGCTTGACAATCGTATGCAGCGTCGGTGTGCGCTGTCCGGTTTCGAAGTGGGAAATCGACGCGGCTCCGATAGCCGACCGTGCGCCCATCTGAGCCTGCGTCAGGCCCCGAAGATCCCGGAATTTCCGCAGATTCTCCGGTAGGGTGCCACCCTCGCCCTTTTTTCTTGACATCCATGCTCCTCCGTATATATTCACTATACGATGTCGTAGTAGCCTATACCCAATGTATAGTCCTACGGCGCAGGATGCAAGGAGAAACCGACATGGCCGAAAGAGGATACGATCCGAAGCGACTGGAGATCTACGTGAACCGTCGCAAATTCGACGAAGGTGATGGTGTTGAACCCGAAATGACCGGCGCACAGATTGCTGCGCTGGTCGGGGTCCCCGCGGACAACGCTGTGGTCCGACTCGAGACCCGGGAGGAACCCATGGAAATCGGAATCGAACAAAAAATCGAAATCAAAGATGGGTTCCAATTCCTTGTGACCCGAAAAACGGTTGAGGGTGGCTGTGAACTCGGAACGGATTGAGCGAGAACTTTCCATCCTCTCGGAAGGCGGTCAACGCGCCGAACTGATCATAGAGGGCAATCAAGGATTTGTTCTCTACCGAGATGTTGCGACAGGAGGGAGGCCATATGGGCTGCCGTCCAAAACCGACGTGGTCGTTCCAGTTCCTTCGGGTTACCCTGGGGCCGCAATCGATCTGGCTGGCTTGCCTGTTGGGTCACCGTTCTTGGATCGGGTCAAGGGTGGACAGAATAGCCAAGGACTTCGGTCAGTCAACGGCTCCCAATGGCAATTGGCTAGCTATCATCCGCACAACGGAGGTGGCGGCCCGCCGTGGGACCAAATCCAGTATGGATTCCACACTTACTTTGACCACCTAATCTCTTGGTTGGACAGCCTATGACAATACCGACTCTTCAACCGTCCGATTGCAAGAAGTTCGTTCTTCGCGCCGCCGAACCTGAATTCCAAGCGCTAAAGGAACTGGTATTTAGACGATACCCTGACAAGGAATGGGCGACGTTTGCTCGATTTGGGTGGAGAGACATCGGGCACACCCTTATCATTACTCTTGCGGGTATAGATTCGCCAGAAGTTGGTGACCTAGACGAGAATGTCGACCATGTGGCTTTTGACGAAAAATATACACTACGGGTAGCATTATCTGCGGAAAATCATGCCTTGTCCGTTGGTGTTATTCACTCGCATCCGGAGAACTGTGCGCCACGACCAAGTCCAATAGATGATGACATGGATTACTATTACTCGCGGTACTTTGCCGACTTTGCACCAAATCGCCCCTATGTCAGTCTAATTTTCTCTGTTGTCGACCATCAGCTACTTGTTTCAGGGCGCGTATTCTGGAACGGAAGTTGGTTAGTACTTGACCGTACACTGGCAGAAGGCAATTTTGTAGGAAATTGGCCCAAGAGACAATCCAAGCAACAATCAAATTTCGAGGTAGAGCGTGTTGCCAGATTTGTTAGTGCGTTCGGAGAGGAAGCGCTGTCTAGGCTTCGAGACTCTTGTGTTGCAGTTATTGGTACAGGTGGTACCGGATCTGCTGCCGTCGAGGTTTTGGCGAGGGCTGGCGTTGGTCGCCTAGTACTTGTCGATCCGGATGTGGTCGAGCAATCGAATTTAGACAGGATTCACGGAAGTATTCCTATCCATTCCGAACGAAAGACACCAAAGGTAGTAGTTGCGCGGGAGTTGGTGCACCAAATCGATCCGTCAATTGAAGTGGTGGCGTTGCAAGGACGACTTCCTCAACCTGAAGTGGTCGACGCCGTTGTGCCTTCTGACATTGCCCTAGGCTGTACGGATAGGCAACACAGCCGACTAGCGCTTAGCGATCTAGCCTTCCGATATCTAGTGCCGGCAATGGATTGCGGTGTTGTGCTCGAAGGAGAGGATGGGGTAATTTCAGGGCAGGTTGCGCAATTTGTGCGCCTTCTGGCGGCAGATCCATGCGTGCTTTGCAGAAATATGATTGATTCTAGGCGGGTAGCACAGGAGCTAATGTCCGACGAGGAACGAGCAGCCCGCTCGACGGCGGCGGCGGAAGCGCGGAGTCGGGGTGACGATCCAGATCCGTATTGGCTGCGAGAGCGTCAGATAAATACGGTTGGATATCTGACGACAGCTGTGGGATCGATGCTTGCGGGATACGCGATAGGATGGCTGACAGGGAGATTCGATCCTCCTTTCGAGCGATTGCAGATGAATTTTGTCGCCCCTCTTTTGGATGTCACGGATTTGCCGCAAAGGCAGCGGACGGAGTGCTCATGCACAAAATTCAGGGGATGGGCGGACCAGGCAGGAGCGGATTCATTGGTTTCTGCCCCGTCACACTGGTCGTCAGTGTTGGCGAGATGAACTGAACCCAAGACGCGCTCAGCAAAGGCCGCACCGTGTCGTCGCGATGGCCCTGCAGCCAGCGGACGCCCGCTTCCAACCCGATCCGCTCCAGACCGCGACGAACCGCGTCCTCGGTCACAACACGGCTCATCCCCAACAAGGCCGGGTTCACCGCGTTACCGCGCCACGCCGTGATGTGCGCATAACGCCAATGACCCGCCAGAATGGAGCCCCAGCATGGGCAGTGCCGCCTCGACAATCGGCGCGTTAGGGTTCTCCATCAGCAGGTGGTTCATGTAGCACAGCGAGTTCGACTAGCGGTTGTCGAAGAAATCGGTTGGCAGACAGTGGCCCGTGGCGGTGCCGGCCCGGGTGTTTGACGGACTGGTGTGCGGCCATGGCCGGTTGGCCGCAAATCCGGGGCTGTTGCTTTTGGATTCTGGACGGGCTTGGCCACCGCTTCCGGCGAAGCAAAGGGTGCGAGGTATTCGCTGGAAGCCAAGAGCCAGCGAAACAGTTTTTCCGACAACAGCCTATGTCGGCTCCGTGGGCGCGATGTGAGCACCGATGGTGTCCCCAACGCGCGAACCCGAGGCCTTGACGGATTCGTTCGCCAGATGGGCATATCGTGCGGTCGTCTGGACCAGGGTGTGACCGAGCAGCTTCCCGATCATGGGAGGGCTCTCGCCGAGGGCCAGGGCGCGGGACGCAAAGCGGTGCCGTAAGTCGTGAATGTGTGCATCTGTCAATCGAGCCGTCTACAGGATGTACCCGGCGATCCTGACGGCGACCCGCTCTGCGGATTCTCGGACCGAGTCGCGATCGAGATGCGCATAACGCGCGGTCGTTTCCGCCTGGCGGTGGCCGAGCAGCCGGCCGATGATCGGCAGGCCCTCGCCGAGCGCGAGCGCCCGCGAGGCGAAAGAGTGGCGGATGTCGTGGATGCGCACGTCGTGGAGTCCGGCCTTCGCGCGGATGGTCCGCCAGGCCGTGTCGATGTCGGTCATGTGCATGCCCGGCTTCGTGCCCGGCACGACCCAGGGATTGCCGGGAACGCGCGGCAGGGCCGCGAGCACGTTCACCGCCGACGGCGAGAGGTGGACAGTGCGCGACCCCGTCTTGCCGTCGACGATGCGCATTTCGGCCTTGCCGAGATCGACGCTCTCCCAGGGCAGGGTCATGATCTCGTTCTTGCGGCAGCCCGTCAGCATCAGCAGGCGGATAGTCGTCACCGCCCCGGCGGATATCTGGCTGCCATTGCCGGAGACCTCGTCCAGCACCTGCCCGAGGCGGGTGAACTCCGCGTCGGTCAGGAACCGCTCCCGCTTGCGTTCGGGGTTCGTCGGGATGGCCTGGCAGGGATTGTCGAAGTCGTCGGGGACCAGCTCCCAGTCGCCGGCGAGCACGTACATGTGGCTCAGGGTCGCGACCACCATGT